>CAZHGD010000001.1:0-151366 GCA_964531735.1 uncultured Fimbriimonadaceae bacterium
CGCCGGCCCTGCTCGACCGCATGGAAGTCATCGAGTTCGCCGGCTACATCGAAGACGAGAAGCTCACCATCGCGCGTGACTACCTCGTGCCCAAGCAACTTCGCGAGCACGGCCTGGCGGCCGAGCAGGCGGCGTTCTCCGAGCCCGCCATTGTCGAGATGGTGCGGCACTACACGCGGGAGGCCGGGGTCCGCAACCTCGATCGCACGATCGCCTCGGTCTGCCGCAAGGTGGCCCGCGAGGTGGCGGGCGGGCGTGACCGCGGGCGTCGGGTAACGCCCGCGGCGGTGGAGAAGCTGATTGGCCCGCCGCGCTACCTGACGGGCGCCGAGAAGGAAGAGATCGACCAGATCGGCGTGGCGGCCGGGCTGGCCTACACCTCGACCGGTGGCAACCTGCTGGCCATCGAGGTCGGTGTGGTGCCTGGGTCGGGTGACCTGCAACTCACCGGTCGGCTCGGCGAGGTCATGAAGGAGTCGGCCCAGGCCGCCTTGACCTACGTGCGCAGCCGTGCCGAGCAGATCGGCGTCGGCGTCGACGTGAAGAAGTCGGACATCCACATCCACGTGCCCGAGGGCGCTACGCCCAAGGACGGCCCGTCGGCCGGGGTGACCATGGCAGTGGCGCTGTCGTCGGCGCTGTCGCGCCGGCCGGTCCGCCGCCAGGTCGCGATGACCGGCGAGATCACCTTGCGCGGCCGCGTGTTGCCGGTGGGCGGCGTCCGCGACAAGGTGCTGGCCGCCTATCGCAACGAGATGGAAGAGGTCATCCTGCCGCTGGAGAACCAGCGCGACCTGCAAGAGGTACCGGCGCGAGTGCGGCGTAACCTGACGCTGCACTTCGTGCGGCACATGGACGAGGTGCTGCGACACGCTCTGGTGGATGGCGCCGAGTTGTTCCCGGAGTCCTGATCCGCTGCGAGCGGGACCAGGAGTCTGCCATGCGTTGGCCGTGGGCGCTCGCGCTGTTCGTGCTCCTCGTCGGGCCGGTGGTGGCGGCCACCTATGTCGTCGATCCCCAGGTGCCCGGCGCGTCGGACGACAACCCGGGTAGCCCCAAGCAGCCCTGGAAGACGCTCGCTCGCGCCGGCGCAGCCAAGGAGCTGCGCCCGGGCGACACGGTGGTGGTGGCTGGCGGCACCTACCGTGAGCACTTTGCCATCAGGGTCTCGGGCGAGCCGGGCCAGCCGATTACCTTCGCGGCCGCACCCGGCGCGCGGGTGGTGATCAAGGGCTCGGAGATCGTGCGCGGGCCGTGGCGGAAGCTGAGCGCCGAGCCGGGCCTCAAGGAACCCTATCCGAACGCGTTCACCAGCGTGTGGATGGTCAAGCTCGGCGACGAGTTCTTCACCGATCCGGACTTCGCGGCGTCCTACCGCGACCGCAATCGGCGCTGGGTCTCACAGGTCATCCGCCAGGACCACGAGCCGCTGCAGCGCATCGGCGACGACCCGATCTACCCGAACACGCCGTATGCCAAGCTGCGCCAGGTGGGTCGCGGCCTGGCCGATCTGATCGACGGCTCGTTCTACTTCGACGCGGCGACGCAGACGCTCTACGTGCGCCTGGAAGGTGAACCGGGCTGGTTCTGCATCGAAGTCGGCGTGCGCGGCTGGGTGCTCACCTTGAACCAGGTCCACGACGTGGTGGTGCGCGGCTTCGAGGCGCGGCACAATCGGCAGCCGGGCGGCCAGTGGCCCATGGCGAGCGTCGGTGGTTGCGAGCGGGTGGTCATCGAGCAGTGCTCGTTCGAGTTGGCCGACTTCTGCGGCCTGGGCCTGGGTCGCAGCCGCGCCTGCACGGTGCGCGACTGCGATCTGGTCAACAACGGCAACACCGGCTTGGGCATGGGCCAGTGCGAGGAGTGCGTGATTGAGGACTGCCGCCTGCTGGCCAACAACTACCGGCGGTTCCATCCGGGCTGGCACTGCGGCGGCATGAAGTGCATCCCTGAGAACAAGCGCTGCGTCGTCAGGCGCTGCGAGGCGGCGTACAACCTCAACTCCGACGGCATCTGGTTCGACGCTGCCAACGAGCAGATCCGCATTGTCGACAACGTCGCCCACCACAACGACAGTTGCGGCATCTTCTACGAGATCAACCCGGGCGGCGGCGTCATCGCCAACAACCTGGTCTACGGCAACCGCGGCCGTGGCATCTACATCTCGGGCTCGCAGAAGACCTGGGTGGTGCACAACACCGTGGCCGCCAACGGCGCGGGCATTGTGGCCATGCCGCGCGAGGACCCGTTCAAGCTGGCCGAGGTCATGATCTACGGCAACCTGCTGATCGGCAACTACCTCGCCGCGCAGGGCCCGCCGCGCGGCTGCGACCTGACGCTGTTCATGGGCGTCGACCCGCAGCGCAACCAGCGAACGGTGCTCAACTGCCATTCGGACTACAACGTGTTCTCGAACGCCGCCTGGCAGCCCACCGTGCGCGAGCACTGGAATCCGGACAACACGCTGGAGACCTGGCAGCGGCGCTTCGGTGAGGACCGGCACTCGCGCCTGTTGCCCGTGTCGATGCGGCTCCGTGGCTACGGCTTCGAGTTGCTGCCGAGCAAGGAACTGGCCGGTGCGGTGCCGCTGCCCGACGCCTGTCCGTGGCGTGAGGGACGCGAGGTCGGCGCGTCGCGTCAGCGCTGGCCTTGACGCCGCGGCAGGACTGTCCGGCGGGTTACCGAACGCAGCCGCGGGCGAGCGTCGCCGAGGGCCTGAGCATGGCTGCATCCCATTTGCGCGTGAGCGAACTGTTCGACCTGTCGGGGCGGGTGGCCATGGTCACCGGTGGCACCCAGAACCTGGGCCGCGACATGGCCGAAGCTCTGGGTGAGGCCGGCGCGCAGGTGGTCATCACCTCGCGCGAGGGCGCCAAGGCGGTCGCGGCGGCCGAACAACTCGGCGCGCAGCTTGGCCGCAGCGTGTTGGGCCTGCCGCTGGAGGTGACGGACGAAGACTCGGTGTCCGCCGCTTTCGGGCGTGTGGCCGAGGCGTTCGGCCGGCTCGACGTGCTGGTCTGCAACGCCGGCGGCGCGCGGCTGACCAGTGGCGGCGTGACCACCGCCGAGCGGTCGGCGGACGACTTCGACTACGTGGCCCGGGTCAACCTGCGCGGCACGTTCCTCTGCTGCCGCGCGGCCTGCCGCCTGATGCAGCCGGCCGGGCGCGGGTCCATCATCACCATCGGCTCCATCAGCGGCCTGGTCGGCCGCGACCGGTCGGTGTACGATGGCTCGCCGCAGATGATCCCGAACATCGTCGACTACAGCGCCGCCAAGGGCGCGGTGATCGCGTTCACCCGTGACCTGGCGGCCGAGGTCGGGCGGCACGGCATTCGGGTCAACTGCATCTCACCGGGCGGGTTCGAGCGCGGACAGCCGGCGGAGTTCATCCGGCGTTACAGCGCCCAGACCATGCTCGGCCGCATGGGCACCGACGGCCGCGACCTGAAGGGCGCGGTGGTCTTCCTGGCGGCCGAGGCGTCGAGCTACGTGACCGGCCACAACCTGGTGGTCGACGGCGGATTCACCGCCTGGTAGGGCATGCGTGGGAGTGGCGAACATGACTTGGTGGCCCCAGGACGAAGCGGAACTGAACGCCGCGCGTCACCGCGAGTACGACTACGTGCGCGAGGTGCTCGACTACGGCTGGCACAACACGCGCGGCGCCGGGTTCAGCGGCCGGCTGGAGGCAGCCTTCGCCCAGCGGTTCGGCGCCGGATATGCCATCGGCCACAGCAACGGCACGGCGACGATGCACTCGTGCTTGATGGCGGCGGGCGTCGGGCCTGGCGATGAGGTCATCGTACCGGCGCTGACCATGGCCAGCACGGCGTATGTGGCGCTGCACCAAAACGCGGTGCCGGTGTTCGCCGACATCGACCCGGACACGTTCGAGATCGACGCGCAGTCGGTGCGCGAGCGGCTCACCGAGCGTACCAAGGCCATCATCACCGTGGCGTTGTACGGGCTCAGCCCCGACCTGGACCCGATTGTGGCGCTGGCGCGCGAGCATGGCGCGGTGGTCATCGAGGACAACGCGCAGTGCTTCCTGGGCCGCTACCATGGACGGCTGGTCGGCACGCTGGGCGAGCTGGCCAGCTTCAGCTTCCAGGGCTCCAAGCACATGACCTGCGGCGATGGCGGCATGGTCATCTGCAGCGACGAGCGGCTGGCCGAGGCGGTGCGCAAGGCGGCGGTGCTGGGCTATGCCTCGCTGTCCGCCAAGCCCGGCGCCACGACGGTGCCGAAGGAGGTGCGTCAGGACCCGGCCTTCGAGCGGCACGAGCGCCTGGGCTGGAACTACCGCCTGCCCGAACTGTGTGCCGCCGTGGCGCTGGCGCAGCTCGAGCGGCTCGACGACCTGGTCTCCTGGCGCCGTGCCGTCGCCGACGGCTATCGGCAGGTAGTGGCCGGTTGCGACTGGTTGCAGCCACAAGCCGTGCCCGACGGGCTGGAGCACAGCTACTGGTGCTACACCATCGCCGTGGCGACCGAGGACGTGACCTGGCACCAGCTTCGCGACGAGATCGTCGCCTGCGGAGGCGAGCCGGTCTACGGCGCCTGGCGACCGGTCCACCTGGAGCCCGCGTTCCGCGAGGGCCGCTTCTACGGCCGGGGCTGCCCGGTGCAGTGTCCGCACCACGGCGGTCCGGCGCCGCGGTACGAGGCCGGGCTGTGCCCGGTCACCGAGCGGTTGCAGCCGCGCCTGCTGCAGTTGCGCACCAATTACCCACGCGACCGCGCCGAGCGGCAGTTCGAGGCGCTGACCCGCGCGATCCGTCGCCTGGGCGGCGGCTGACCGCGCGGGCCCGACGACTAGCGCTCGATCTTCAGCAGGCGCACCTGGAAGATGAGCGTGGCGCCCTTCGGAATGCCACTGCCGCGCGGTGGCGTGTCGCCATAGGCCAGCGCGGCCGGAATGGTCAGCCGGCAGGTGCCGCCTTCCTTCATCAGTTGGAGACCTTCCTGCCAACCGGCAATCACGTCACCCACGCCGAAGGTGGTCGGTTCGCCGCGTGCATCGGACGAGTCGAACACCTGCCCATCGGCCAGCCAGCCGGTGTAGTGGACCTGGACGCGATCCGCCGCCGCCGGCCGGGCGCCGGTGCCTTCCGCGATGGTCTCGATCAGGAGCCCGCTGGCGGTGGTCTGCTGGCGCTTGGTGTCCGGCTGCCTGAACGCGGGCACCTGATTGACGCGCACCAGCTTCAGTTGCCAGATCGTGGTCGAGTTGCCCGGCAGGCGCGGATCGACGGCCTGGGCGCCGAAAGCCAGCCGCGCCGGCACCTCGAGCCGCAACTCGCCACCGGTGTGCATCAGCGGCACGGCCTCGGTGAGAAAGGCCATGGGCAAGCGGGCCAGGCGCAGGTTGCCGACGACACCGGAGAGCTGGAAGTCGTTGGTCTGCGTGGAGGCGATGAGTTCGCCGCTGGTGTTCCAGAGCGCGAAGTCAAGGGTCGCGCCTTGGGCGGCTGCCGGTGTGGGCGAACCGGTATCGCCGGGCGTGACGACCTGGTACTTGAGGCCCGAAGCGGTGGTGACGGTGTGCTGCGGCTCGAGCGGCTGGAACTTCGGGCTGGAGGTGATGCGCAGCAGCTCCACCTCGAAGATGAGGTTCGCGCGCGCGGGGATGACCGGCGGATGGCCCTCCTCGCCATAGGCCAGAGCGGCGGGGATGTCGAACTCGAAGACCGAACCGACGGTCATCAGGGCGAGGCCCTCATCCCAGCCCTTGATCACTTGGCCCTGGCCGACGACGAACGCGAACGGTTCGCCGCGGTCGCGCGACGAGTCGAACTTGCGGCCATTGGCCAAGGTGCCGACGTAGTGGACCTGCACCTTGTCGCCGGCGAGCGGACGGGCACCGTTCTGACCGGCACGGAGCTGGCGGTGCTTGAGGCCGGAGGCGGTGGTGGTCCAGGGCGGCCGGGCGCCGGGCGGGGTGGGGTTGGCCGGCTTGGCCGGCTCATCGGCGGCGGTGACGCCCAAGGCGAGCAGACAGGCCGCGTGGGGGAACAAGTTCAATGGGCACTCCTTCGTGAGACCACAGAGTAACAGCGGTCTGGCCGACGCGGAAGAGCCGGCGACCAGCGCAGGAGGATGGCGGCGCCACGACACGAACGCACGGCCGTCGGCCGTGGCGGCGCGCCACCGGTCGGGGGACTGGGTGTCATGTGGCGTGGCGCATTCCTGTTGCTGCTGGTGCTGCCGGCAACTGCCCAGACTGAACTGCCGCTGGCTGAGCCCGGTTTTGAGCGGGGCTACGGCCCGGCCTCCGGACCAGCGGACCGCAAGGTGAGCGGCGAGGTGGCGCGCGGCTGGTCGGACAACTCCTCGTGGGCCGATGTGCGCGTCGAGTACGGCCGCGAGACGCGCAACCCGCACCGCGGGAGCGCCTGCCAGCGGATCACGGTGGCCGCCGTCAGCAGCGGCGCGGTGCAATTCAGCCAGCAGCGCTCGTTGGCTCGGGGCCGGGCCTACCAGTTCGGCCTCTGGCTGCGTGGGCGGCCGGGCGCTGCGGTGACCGTGCAGATCCGTTTGGTCGGCGCGCCCTACACGTCCTTCGCCGAGCAAACCACCGAACTGAGCGCGGCCTGGCAGCCGGTGGAGTTGACCGCGGTCATGCCGGCCGACGCCGAGGTCTACCTGATGGTCCGCATCGAGAGCCCGATGGTCGTCTGGCTGGACGATGCGCGCCTGACCGATGTGACCAACCGCGTCAGTGCCGAACCGCCCGCCGCGGGCAACCTGATGCCGAACGGGTCGTTCGAAGCCGGTTGGAGCTCCGGCTGGAGCATCCGGTACCCGTACGTGCGCGGCGATCTCGCGGGAGTCGACGCCGGTCAGGCCGCGGTGGGACGGCGGTCGATGCGGTGTTGGATGGCGCCTGGGCAACTGGTGCGGATCGCATCGCCGTTGGTGCCGGTCCGCCTCAATCGCGCCCATGTGGCCAGTGTGTGGCTACGGGCCAGCCATCCCGACGTTCGCGTGGAACTCGAGCTGGCCGAGACGCCGGCCAAGCAGGCGGTCACCGCCGGGCCACAGTGGCAACGCGTGGCGCTGACGGGCAACGTCGGCTTCAATCGGCACACCCGGCTGCACCTGGCCGTGCGCAATACCGCCCCGCAGCCGCGGGTGTTCTGGTTCGACGGTGTCATGCTGGAGGAGGCTGGTGAGCCGTCGGCCAGCTACCAGGGCGCGGCGCCGGTCGAACTGGTGCTGGCGACGCGGCGCACCGGCAACATCGCGTTCGGTGACGAGCCGGTCCAGGTCGAGGTGGGCACGGCCGGCGACCTGCCCGCGGGGGCGCGCCTGCAGACCGTCGTGCTCGACACCTGGGGGCACCGGCGCGAGCTGCCGCCGGTGGTCCTGCCGGCGACCATCATGCCGCTGCCGCTCGATCCCGAGCGGCCACACGGGGTGTTCCGACTGGTCGGCACGGTCACCGACGCGAGCGGCCGGCCGGTGTCGTCCGCGGTGACGCTGACGTTCGCCCGGCTGCCCAGCCCGCGCACGGTACCGGCCGAGAGCTCGTTCTACGGCCTCCACGTGCCACTGGAACCTCGTTATCTGGAACTGGCGCGGGCCGTCGGCGCCACCTGGGTGCGCTTGCACGACGTGTCCGTGGTGGGCAAGTGGGCCGTCGCCGAGCCGGAGCGCGACCGGTGGGAGTTCCACGACCAGGACATCAACGACGCTCGCGCCGCCGGCCTGGCCGTGCTCGGCATGTTGGATGGCGCGCCGGGCTGGATTGCCACCAAGCCGCGTCCGGAGTACTACTGGTCCTGGTTCAACATCCCGGATCGGCCGGACGGCACGGAGCGCTGGTCGAACTACGTGCGCACCGTGGTGAGCCACTACCGCGGCCGCATCGACCAGTGGGAGGTGTGGAACGAGCCCTGGGGCCGGTGGTACCTGGAGGCCGGCGGCACGCCCGAACGGTTCGCCGAGTTGATGAAGGCGGCCTGGCGCGAGGCCAAGGCCGCCAACCCGTCGGCGCTGGTCGTCGGCGTCGACACCTACGCCGGGCAGGACGATCGGTGGACCCGGCCCGTGCTGGCCGCGGCCGGCACCGCTTGCTACGACGTGTTCAGCTTCCACGACTACAGCGATGAGCTGTACGGCGGGCCACAGCCGAAGCCCAGCGCCTATGTCGCCCACTATCGCGACCTGCAACAGGTTGTCGGCGCCGCGCGTCCGCAGTGGAACACCGAGGGCGGCGGGCTGGACCTGGGCTCTCTGGCGTTGCCCGAGGCCGGCGGTATGTCGGCCGCGCGGCAGGTCGCCTGGTCGGTGCGCTATCAGGTGACCTACCTGGCCGCGGGTGTCAGCCGGTTCTTTGCCTACGCGGTGCATGCCGACCCGCTGATGGGTACGCGGCAGTTCATGCTGACCGAGTGGGATCTGACGCCCAAGCCGGCGCTGGCGGCGCGGGCCGTGCTGGCCTGGCTCGTCGACGGTGCCGGCCGACCGGAGCGCGCGGAGCCCACGGCCGGTGTCGATGCCTACCGGTTCGCGCCCGTGGCCGGTCGGCAGGTGACCGTCGTCTGGAGCTACGACGGCGAGCCGCACAACCTGGCCGTGCCGGCAAACACAACGGTGCTCGACGTCTATGGCAATCCACGTCGCGTCAGCGCGCAGGCGACCGTTACCGCCGAGCCACTGTATCTGGTCTGCCCGAGCCCTTGACCGTCACGGGCCGAACGGTTGCATCGCCCGGCGGGTCCGCGGTGGCGGCCGCCGGACGACGACGCCTGACTCAACCGTGGGTGGCCGGCGACGTCGCCTTGACCACCATCCGGAGACTCTGCTAGACTCGACCGCGGCGGCGCGGTGGCGTGTCGACAGGCGCCGGACGGGTGGTGACATGGCCAACAGCTCGCAGCCCCTGAGTGTGGACGTGGCAATGGTCGACGGGCTGCCGGTGGTCTCACCGGTGGGCGAAGTCGATATCGCGTCGGTAGCGGTGTTACGAGATGTGCTCGACCAGCAGCTCGACGGTGGCGCCACGCGTCTGGTGGTCAACCTGGAGGGCCTGGACTACCTCGACAGTACCGGCCTCGGTTGCGTCACCGCGGCGCGGCGGAAGGCCCGTGACCTCGGCGGCGACCTGGTCCTGGTCTGCACCCGCGAGCGCATCCTGCGCTTGTTCACCATCACCGGCCTGGACCAGGTGTTCACCATCTGCGCCCAGCCGGCTGACGCACTGCAGCAGTTGGGGGAGCACAGCGGGTGAGCGTCACGCAGCAACTGGACCTGACGGTGCCGGCGCGGCCCGAGTTTGTCGGTGTGGCGCGGCTGACGCTGGCCGGTCTGGCCAGCCGTCTGGGGCTCGATATCCAGCAGGTGGAGGATGTCAAGGTCGCCGTGGCCGAGGCGATGACGCTGCTGCTCGGCGCCGGTGATGGCGGCGGCGCGATCCAGTTGTCGGCGCAGTGGGACGACGGCCGGCTGGACATTGCGGTCAGCCGCGGGGGCTCGGCGGTGTCGCTGGAGCGCGAAGAGGCGGCCATCGCGATGATGGTGATGGAAGCCATGATGGATGAAGCGCGTTTGGAGCCGTTGGCGGACCGCCCGTGTGTGCGGCTGAGCAAGGCGCGCGCGTCGGTATGAGCAAGGTGTCCCGGTGAGCGACAGCGACCGCGCGGCCGAAGCCACGCAGCCCGAAGACAGCGTGGTCCGGCGGTTCCGCGAACTACGGCGGACCCGCGACGCGGCGTTGCGTGACCGGCTGATTCAGGACCACCTGCCGCTGGTGCGCGGCTTGGCCCGCCGGTTTGCCAACCGCGGCGAGCCGCTCGACGACCTGGTCAGCACCGGTACGCTGGCCCTGATCAACGCCGTCGACCGGTTCGATCCGACGCTGGGCACCAAGTTCAGCACCTTCGCCACGCCGACCATCATCGGCGAACTGCGACGCTACTTCCGCGACAAGTCGTGGGCCATGAAGGTGCCCCGCCGTATGCAGGAGTTGAACCGCGCCGCCAGCCAGGCCCGCGAGGCGCTGACGCAGCGACTCGGGCGCACGCCGAGTTACGCGGAGATCGCGGCCGAACTGGACGCCACCGAAGAGCAGGTGATTGAGGCGATTGAGAGCGGCCGGGGGTACGATCTGGTCTCGATGGACCAGCTCGGCAGTACCGACGAGGGCACGACGCATGAGGGACCGGGTGAGGAGGACGAGGGTCTGCTGAACGTGGTGCGGCGAGTCGAGGTCGATCAGGCCATGGCCAGCATCCTCGACGACCGCGAACGCCGGATTGTCCGGCTATACTACTATGAGGAACTATCGCAGACCGACATCGCCACCCGGGAGGGCATCTCGCAGATGCATGTCTCACGGCTGCTCAGCCGCGCCAAACTGAAGCTCCGCAGGTACCTGCAGGGGTGAGATTATGAACAGCGGCATCTTGCTGGTGGTCGTCATTGGGGTGCTGATTGCCTTCAGCTACGCCGCTCCGGACACCCCGCAGACCGCGCGCGTCCGGCGGGCGTTGGGCTTCGGCGTGGGGGTGCTGCTCGCGTTGGCGGCCATCCACCGCTACCGCTCGCTGCTGCCGCCGTTCGTGCTGCCACTGCTCTGCGCCTATCTCTGCGATCCGCTGCTCGACCGCCTGGAGCGCAACGGCGTGCGGCGCATCGTTTCGATCGTCATGGTCTATGCGGTGCTGCTGCTCGCTCTGGGTGTGGCCGCGGTGCTGGTGATTCCGCCGGTCAGCCGCGAAGTGGCCGAACTGGTCTCGCCGCTGACCAAGGGCGGCGGCCTCGACATGGGCGCCGTTCAGGAACTGGTGGCCAACCAGGAGAAGCTGCGCAAGGGCCTGGCCAAGAAAGCCCTGGAACTCGGCGTGCGGCAGGAGTGGGTGCTCCAACTAGAGGACAACCTGGCCACGTTCGACCTCAAGGAGCGCGCCACGCAGGCGGCCCAGTGGGTGGCCGAGCAGCTCCGCGCCACCGTCGGCTGGGTGGCGACGCAGTTGTCGGGCCTGCTCTGGGTGGCCCTGTTGCCCTTCACGCTGTTCTACTTCCTGCTGGACTACGACGCCCTACGCCATCGCCTCTACTTCATGGTGCCGCTGCAGCGACGCTCCGAGGTGGCGGCACTGGCCGGGAGCATCAACCGTGCCATGGGCAGCTACCTCCGCGGCTACGCGGTGCTGTCGCTGGCCGTTGGTGTCGCCGCCACCACCACGCTGCTCATCCTGAGCCACTTCTTCGGCTTCCGCTACGCGCTGCTGATTGGGCTGGTGGCCGGCTGCACCTACATCATTCCGTACGTGGGCAGCCTGACTTGCGTGTTCCTGTCGGCCCTGAGCGCCTACTTGACCGGTGGCCACAGCCTGGCCGAGGCCGGCATCACGCTGGTGGTGATGCAGGGCGTGAACACCTGCTTCGACAGCTTCATCACGCCGCGCGTGATCGGTGAGAGCACCGGTCTGCACCCGCTCTGGGTGATGTTCGCCCTGATGGTCGGCGGCGCGGAGTTCGGGTTGCTGGGCGTGATCCTGGCGACGCCCGTGACCGTCTGCATCAAGATCGTGCTGGAGCACTTCTTCCCGCGGCTGACCGCCCCCATCCCTGCCGATGAGACGCCGGAAGCCACGGCCGGCGGCGCCCCCGCGGCGCTGGACAACACGGATTCCGACCTTGGAAAGGACGTAGACGCATGACCGGTGACGAAATCCGCCGCCGCTTCCTGGAGTTCTTCGAAGCGCGCGAGCATCTGGTGCTGCCCAGCGCCAAACTACTGCCCGACGACCCGACCACCTACTTCACCTCGGCCGGGATGCAGCCGTTCGTGCCCTACTTCCTGGGCAACGAGCGCCCGCCGCAACCGCGCGTGGCGACCTGCCAGAAGTGCCTGCGGGCCGACGACCTGGACGAGGTCGGCGAGACCTCGCGCCACCTGACCTTCTTCGAGATGCTGGGCAACTTCAGCTTCGGCGACTACTTCAAGAAGGAAGCCATCGAGTGGGGCTGGGAGTTCGTGCTGCAGGGGCTCGAACTGGATCCGGCGCTGCTGTGGGTCAGTGTCTACGAGAAGGACGATGAGGCCGCCGAGATCTGGCATCGCCACGTCGGGGTGCCGAAGGAGCGCATCGTCCGGTTCGGCATGGCCGACAACTGGTGGGGCCCGGTGGGCAACTCCGGTCCGTGCGGGCCGTGCAGCGAGATCTTCCTCGACCGCGGACCCGACTGGGGCGACGCGGCCTCGCCCGTCGAGGACGAGGGCGGCGACCGCTACGTCGAGCTGTGGAACCTGGTCTTCCAGCAGTACAACTCGAGCATGTCGAAGAAGGACCTGATGAAGACCGGCGAGGTGCCGACGCCGCTGCCGGCGCCCGGTATCGACACCGGGGCCGGCCTGGAGCGCATCGCCGCCGCCATGCAGGGCGTCTCGACCGTGTTCGAGAGCGACCTGCTGCGACCGCTGTGTGACGCCGTGATCCGCCTGGCCAACGAGCACGGCGGGCGCTATGAGTACCTGGTCGACCGCGACGTGACCGCGGCGGTCAACCGCATCGCCGACCACGCCCGTGCGCTCACCTTCGCCATCTGCGACGGCATCTTCCCGTCGAACAAGGCCGGCGGCTACACGCTCCGCCAGGTGGTCCGCCGCGCGGCGCGGTTCGGCCGGCTGCGCTTGGGCCTGGAGCAGCCGTTCGTGTGGCGGCTGACCGAGGACGTGGCACAGCGCTACGAGGCCGTCTACCCCGAGGTGCGCCAGGGCCTGGCGGCGGTGCAGGCCATCATCAAGCAGGAAGAGGAGCGGTTCGCCGAGGCGCTCGACAACGGCATTCCGCGGCTGGAAGAGCAGTTGGCGGCGCTGCGCGACCAGGGCGGCACGCAGTTGGCCGGGCAGTCGGCGTTCTTCCTCTACGAGACCTTCGGCGTGCCGATTGAGGTCCAGGTGGAGGTCGCCGCCGAGCAGGGCTGCACGGTCGACGTGGCGCAGTTCGAGGACATCCGCACCAACCGCGAACGCGTCGCCATCGCCAAGGACTTCGAAGGCCACGGCGACTTTGGCGACGACCTGCTGGCCGACCTGCCGGCGACGGAGTTCGTGGGCTATGGCCAGCCCCAGGCCGACAGCGCCCTGCTGGCCATCCTGACCGCACCCGAGGTCGATCCGACCCGTGGGCTGGTGGTCGGCGGCGAGCGCCTCGAGCAGTTGGTCGCGCCGGCCGAGGCGACGTTGGTGCTGGCCCGGACGCCGTTCTACGCCGAATCGGGCGGCCAGGTGGGCGACCACGGGCAGATCACCGCGGGCGAGGCCCGGTTCGAAGTGGCCGAGACGCACAAGGACAAGAACGGCCGTTGGCTGCACGCCGGCCGGCTGGTCGCCGGCACGCTCCACCTGGGCGCGACGGTCAGCGGCCAGATCGACCCGGCGCGGCGCCAGCCGGTGCAACGCGCGCACACGGCGACGCACCTGCTGCACGCCGCGCTGCGCGAGCGGCTCGGACAGCATGTGGCGCAGGCCGGCTCGCTGGTCGAGCCGGACCGCTTGCGGTTCGACTTCTCGCACTTCGCGGCGCTGTCGCCTGAGGACATCGCGGCCATCGAGCAGCGCGTCAACGAGCGGATCATGGCCAACGAGCCGCTGCTGATCGCCGAGAAGGCGCTGGACGAGGCGCGCAAACTCGGCGCGCTGATGTTCTTCGGTGAAAAGTACGGCAGCGTGGTGCGCGTGGTCAACGTCGGCGAGGCGTACGGGCAGATCAGTACTGAATTGTGCGGCGGCTGCCACGTGGCGCGCACCGGGGACATCGGCCAGTTGCGGCTGGTCACCGAGGGCAGCGTGGGCAGCGGCGTGCGGCGCGTCGAGGCGCTGACCGGCGCCGCCGCGCTGGACTACGCCCGTGAGCACGAAGCTCGGCTGCGCGACGTGGCGGCGGTGGTGAAAGCGACGCCGACCGAAGCGGCCGACCGCGTGCAGGCACTGTTGGCGCAAGTCCGGCACCTGGAGCGCGAACTGGCGGCGCAGCAGCAGCAGAGCGCCGCCGGCGTGGCCGAGTCGCTCATCGCGCAGGCCGAGTCGCTCGGCGGCGTGCCGGTGGTGGCCGCGGCGCTGGGCGAGACCGAGGTCGATGCGGTCAAGGCCCTGGCCGATGATCTCTGCGACCGGCTGGCCGACGGCGTGGCGCTCCTGGGCACCGCGGCTGGTGGCAAGGTGGTGGTGGTCTGCAAGGCGGCCGACAGCGCCGTGGCGCAGGGCGTCCACTGCGGCGACGTGGTCAAGGCGGCGGCGCAGGCGGCCGGCGGCGGTGGCGGCGGGCGGCCGAACTTCGCCCAGGCCGGTGGGCGCGATGCGGCCAAGCTGGCCGAGGCGGTGGCCGCGGGACTGGCGAAGCTGCGGGAGCAGCTTGGCTGAGCAACGGTCATGGCGGTGCATCTGGCGCTCGACGTGGGGCAACGGACGATTGGTCTGGCGGTCTGCGACGCGGACGAGACGCAGGTGACGGCGCTCTACACCGTGGGCCGCGTCAGTCGCCGGCGCGACGTCGCCGCGGTAGCGGCCGAGGTGGAACGGCGGCAGGTGGCCACCGTGGTGGTCGGTCTGGCCTGTCTGGCCGATGGCCAGGAAGGCGAGAGCGCCCGCCGGGCGCGGTGCATTGGCGACATGGTGGCGGCGCAGACTGGTCGCCCGGTGGTCTATCAGGACGAGCACTTGTCCAGCTTTGAGGCCGAGGAACGCCTGCGGCAGCGCGGCTACAGCGGCGAGCCGCTACGGCAGCGGCTGGACGCCGAAGCGGCGCGGGTGATCCTGGAGGACTACCTCGACCGGCGTGACCGTGGCGACTCGGCGGCGCAAGCATGAATCGCAGCAACCGATCCTGGCTGGTGCTGGTGGTGAGCGTGTTGGCCACGGCCGGCACGCTCGCGGCCGCCGCGCCCTGGGCCGACTCCTACGAGACGGCCCGGCGTGTCTACCAGAACGCGAATGACGCCACTGACCTGGAGATGGTGGTGGCGCTGTGCGAGCAGGCGCTGCAACGCGGCTGTCCGCCGCGCCGGCAGGGCGAGGTGCAGTTCCTGCGCGGGCGCGCCGCCTACGATGCCAAGCAGAGCCTGGTGGCCGTGACGGCGCTCCGCAGCGCGGTGGAGGCCGAGCCGAAGCTGGCCGAGTACCGGCTGTGGCTGGGCTACGCCTACTTCCTCGACGGCCGGCCCACGCACGCGGCGCGGCTGTTCAAGGCGTTGCGGCAGAGCCCCGACACCGATGAGGCGGTGCGCAAGTCGTCCACCGAGTGGTTGGAGGCGCTGCACGAGCCGGTGCCCGTGACCGCCACCGAGCCGGCGGCGACCATGTCGGTACCGGGCGGCCTGGTGCGCTACCACCTCGGCGAGCCGTTCGTGGTGGCCATCCGCGAAGCGTTGGCCGCGGCGCGGCAGCAGTTGTCCGAGCGGCTGCAGGTCGAGGTCACCGAGCCGGTCGAGGTGGTGCTGCTGGCCGACGCCGACGAGTACCGCCGCTACCTCAGCGCGCGCAAGCTGCCGCGGCCGGAGTGGAGCACGGCGTGTACGGTGAACGGCCGCATCTTCACCTATCCGGCGGCGGGTGCCCGCGACGGGTTCAAGGCCACGCTGGCGCACGAGTACACGCACGTGGCCCTGCGCGCCTACGCCGACGACCGCGCCCTGCCGTGCTGGCTCGACGAGGGTCTGGCGGTGCTGCTCAGCGGCCAGTTCCCCTCGTACCGCGACGAGCTGCGGGCGACGCGGGGCCTGCTCAGCCTGGAGGCCCTGCTGGTGGACAGCTTCGGCGCTTACGAGCGGCAGATGGCCCGGTTGGCCTATCTGCAAAGCAAGGCCATGGCCGAGGATCTGTTGCTGGTCCACGGCCCGATGAAGCTGCGCGCGTACCTGCGCGCGCTGGGTCTGGGTCAGACGATCGAGGCGGCGTTCGAGGCCACGTACCAGGTGACCATGCGCGACTTCTACCAATGGTGGTTCACGGAGCGCGTGGATGGCCGGTGACTCTTTTGGTGCCATCGCGCCGTTCTACGACCGCGTGATGGAGCGAGTGCCGTACCAGCAGTGGGCCGACTACGTCGATCTGCTGGTGCGACACTGGGATGGCTCGCGCCGCCGCGTGCTCGATCTGGCCTGTGGTACCGGCACGGTGGCGCTGGAACTGGCCCGGCGGGGCAGCGAGGTGGTCGGCGTGGACCTGTCGGCACCGATGCTGGCGGTGGCCGAGGCCAAGGCCGCCGCGGCCGGGCTGTCGGTCCACTGGGTGCGCCAGAACATGGCCTCGCTGGCGCTGGCGCCGGCGTTCGATCTGGTGGTTTGCCTGTTCGACAGCCTCAACTACCTGTTGGAGTTGTCAGAACTGGAGGCGGCCTTCTGCGGTGTGCGGCAGGCGATGGTGCCCGGCGCGTTGTTCATCTTCGATGTGAACACCGAACTGGCGCTCGAACTGGAGCTGTTCACGCAGGAGGAGATGGAGCCCGACGCACCGGTGCGTCTGCGCTGGAAGAGCCGGTATGACCGGGCCGCTCGGATCAGCACGGTGGACATGGAGTTCCACCTGGACGACGGCCGGGTGGTCCACGAGACGCACCGCGAACGGGCCTACTCGTTCGACGAGCTGCGCGGCGCCGTCGAGGCGGCGGGGCTGCGCACCTTGGCGGTCTATGACGCCTATACGTTCAACCTGCCGCGGAAGCGGAGCGACCGCGTGTTCTATGTCTGCCGCACCTGAGCGGCGCGGGTAGCCGGCAGACCAACGGGAGACGGCGTGATGTGGAAGAAGCGAACGGTCTGGGCGGCGCTGGCGCTGTTGGTCACCGTGGCGGCGGGCTGGACGGCGGCGCCGCCGCGGGGCAAGGCCCCGGCCAAGAGAGAGCCGGCGCCCGACAGCACCGAAGGCATCGTTGGCCAGATCAAGGGCGACAAGCTCCGGGCGTTCATACCACGCATCGACTCCATCGCGCAGATGGCCGGCGACGGCAACTTCAAGGGCGCCCTGGCCATGGCCGACAAGTCGGCGGTTGAGGTGATGAACCTGGCCGTCGTGCGCGAGGACATCGCGGCGCGCGCGATCCTGTCGGCCATCTTCACCGGCCTGGGCGGCAACATGCAGGCGGCGCTGGGCCAGACGCGTCAGGCCATGTCGCAATGGCGCCGGGTCGAGTCGATGGAGGTGCCCAAAGATCTGAAGGCCATGGCCATCGCCAGCCAGGGGCTGGCGTCGGCGGTGGTGGGTGACTATGGCACCGCCGAGGGCTACGAGCGCCGAGCCCGCGGCATCGACCAGCAGGGCATCGCGCCGGCCATGGCCGCGATGACGGCCGTCGAGCGCGGCGACGCCGCAGGCGCACTCAGCATGCTACGGCCTTGGCTCGGGCGGGGCAGTCTGCCGGGCTGGACCTCGCTCGCCGCCGGCGTGGCGGCGCTGTGCGTCAAGCGCGTGCCCGAAGCGTCGAACTACCTGCAAGGTCAGGTGACCAAGCGCGAGGTGGGCTACCTGCCGTTGTGGTACCTGGCCACCGGTCTGGCCGAGGCCGCCAGCGGCTCCATCGAGGGCGCCCGCATCAAGTTCACCGAGGGTTCGTCGCGCGAGTACGGCCGCTTCCGGCCGACGACTGTGCTGTTGGCCCTGGTCAACCTGGCAGCCGGACAGGACAGCCAGGCCGCGGGCGAGATCCGGGCCCGAATGCGCTACGCACCGACGCACTACCAGGTGATCCTGAACGACCTTCTCGCGCGGCCGGATGCCGCCCGCGCTCGGGCCGCGCTGGCCGAGCCGAAGTACTGGCTGACCGTCAACGGCTACAGCGCCGGTGGGCTGTCGAAGGCCCCGGCCGTGACGCCACCGCCGCCCCCGGCGCCGCTGGTGGAGAAGCCCAAGGCGCCGGCCGGTGGTGGTGGTGCGCCGGCCGCGCCGGGCGCCCCCGAAGCGCCGGCGGCGAAGCCCGGTGGCGACCAAGCATCCGGTGAGCCGGCCAAGGAAGAAGGCCCGAGCGGCATCGACACGCGCGCCCTGTCGACGCAGGCGGCGCAAGCCTACCAAGCCGCGCTGCGCCTCATCGCGAACGGCTGCCTGGCCGAAGCCGAGGCGGCGCTGGCCAGTTCGGTGCGGATGAGCCCGTTGCCCGAAGCCTGCCTGGCGCTGGGTCAGCTCCGCTTCCGCCGGGGCGACGTGGCCCGCGCGCGCTACGACTACGCGGCGGCGGTGAGCCTCCGCCCGCAGTGGGCCGACGCGGTGTTCTCGCTGGCCACGGCCGAAGACGCCCTGACCAACGCGCCGCGCGCGGTGGAACTGTATCAGCAGGCGCTGAAGCTGGGTCTGGGCGGCGAGATGGCCACCTACGCCTCGCAACGCCTGAGCGCGCTGGGCGGCCGCTGAGCGTCGGCGCACGGCCGCTGAAGCACCTCTGGGTGGCACTGGTGGCTTGTCCACCAGTACGCTGCCAAGCCGCCCCAGCACTGGCGGACTAGCCGCCAGTGGCACACCGGTGGCGGGCGGGGCACTCGGGCAGGCGGCTCACAGCTCCGGCAACCGCCGCCGGATCAGTGCCTGGTCGTCGGCCGACAGCGCGCTGAGCGGTCTTGGCTGGTCCTGCGGGCGCGTGCCTTTCTGGTTGAGCACGTTGAGCAGGCTCCAGTTCCGCGTGATCGCGCGCGGCTCGGCCGCCGGCAGGTCGTAACGCGTGAAGTCGATCACCTGCTCGGGGCTGTGGCGCTGCCAGTCGCGCAGGAGCGCCAGGCGGAAGTCACGGTTCATGAACCAGCGGATCTCCAGGTTCGCGTCCGAGCCATCGATGCCGCTACCGCGTTCGACGAACCGGTAGTCCAGGCGGCTGTTGTCGGCGAACTGCGCGCGGAACGCCTCACCGAACTCGCCCTCGGTGACCGCGCGTACATCGGGCCAGCGCCGGCGCACCTCGGCACCGTAGGCCGGCAGGTGCTGCGTGCCGCCGATGGCCACCTCCCAGATCACCGTCACCCAGCCGAAGCCGTTGCGCGCGAAGCCGTCGTCGAAGTGCAGGCCGGTGGTGAACACCTGCTCGCGCAGCCCGGTCTCGGCGCCCAGGCGCAGGATGGTCTCAATCGGTCCCAGCCCGAGCCGGCTGTTGTGCCCGTCGGCGAAGCCGAGGCGCCGGGCGGCCAGGAAGTCGCAGGTCCAGCCGTCCAGGCAGACGCAATCGATGAAGTCGGCCGGCCCCTGCGCCGGCTTGCAGTAGTGTTCGCGGCTGGGATAGTAGGGGTAGGAGAGCGAGCCGTCGCCATCGCCGTTGTCGATGCCGAACTGGCTCCAAATGGTGCCCTGGCAGACGTGGATGCCTTCTTCCTCGGCCAGATAGCGCAGGTTCTCGGCGGCCAGGAAGCCGGCGACCACGCTTCGGGGCCGATAGCCGCCGCCGACCATCGCGCTGACCCGCTTCAGCCCGTCGTGCAGATCGCGGTTGGTCTGCTCACGCGGGTTGTGCATCGGTGAGAAGAAGGCCCCGGGGATGAAGGTGATCTCGTCGCCCAGTTCGCGGTGGCAGGCGACCACCTGGGCGCGGATCGCCTGGTAGTTGGGCCGCGGGTCCTGCAGGGCGAGCCAACTGAACGCCCAGGTCATCCGCGCGCCGGGGAACGCCTGCGCCAAGTGCTCCCGCATGGCGCGCACGGCCTCGGGGGTGTGCAGCGCGGCCTCGTCCTGCCCCAGGTTCTGCGTGCGCGTCACCTCGATCTGGTTGACGCGGATCAGCCCGATGAAGGTGAGGTACCGGCCACCGAGCAGGGGCACCGGTGACGCTGGTGTGCTCTGGGCGGAACTGCTCAGCGCGAGCAGCATGGTCAGGTCGGCGCAACGCTGGAGAGCAGGGGTGGGCATGGTTGGTCCTACAGCCGCCAGCATTCCCGGCGTCGCGGCGAGCACCTTCCGGCGGCGCCGGTAGGCAGGAAACGGCCGCGCGGCGCGGCATTGTCCCAGCGAGGAGTCCTCGATGCGCGACGCCGCCCAGTTCCGTTTCGATCCCGCGGCCACGGGCCCGGCCAACACGGCCGCGCTGCAAGCCGCCGTGGCCGGTGGCGGCACCGTGTGGATCACGCGGCCGGGCGTGTACCGGGTGGCCGGTACCGTCTACCTGGGCAGCCACACCGCGCTACGCTGCGGCGCCGGAGTGGTCTTTCAGAAGACCGACGAAGCCGGTCCGTTCAGCCACGTGCTGCTCAACCAGGGCGCGCGCACCAAAACCTGGGACGAGGACATCCTGGTGGAGGGGCTGACCATCGCGGTCAACGGCCAGGACCACCGCACCTTCGCCGACGTCTTCGGCCTGCACGGCCAGTTGGCGTTTCACTACGTGCGCGACCTGCGCATCGACCGGTTCCGTTGCCTCGATCTGGGTCAGGCTCAGTACGGCATCCACATCTGCACGTTCGAGGACGTGCTGATCAACGACGTCTGGATCCGCGGCGACAAGGACGGCGTCCATTTCGGGCGCGGGCGGCGGTTCCGCGTCAGCAACGGTGTCTTCGAGACCTACGACGACGCCGTGGCGCTCAACGCGCACGACTACGACGTCGGCAACCCGGAGCTCGGCTGGATTGAGGACGGCGTCGTGGAGAACTGCCACGACCTCGACGATGGCAAGCGACCCATCGGTTTCTTCTGCCGCATCCTGGCCGGTGCCTGGCTCGACTGGACGCCCGGCATGTCGGTGCAGAAGTCGGACACCGTGGTCAGTGACGGCCGCCTCTATCGCGTCCGTGCCGATGCCGACGGCCAGCGGTTCGCCTCCACCACACCGCCCACTCACGCCCAGGGCAGCGCCGTGCTCGACGGCATCACCTGGGTGGCCGTGCAGGACGACGTGACCTACACCGCCGGTGTGCGCAACGTGGTCTTCCGCGACATCTTCCTGCGCAAGCCGCGGGTCGGCTTCTCGGTCCACTTCGACAACGACCGCTTCAGCCGGTCGTACTATCCCGGTGCGGCCATTCCGCGGCAGGAGCGCGTGCTCCTGGACAACGTGCGCGTCCTGCACGACCAGCGCACCGACCTGGTGGCCATCGGCACGCCGGTCGATGCGTTGACGATTGTCAACTCGACCATCGGCAACACGCCGTGCCGCTTCCATGGCAACCAGGCCATGCCGGACTACCAGCCCACGCAGCTCAACCTGATCGGCAACACGTTCACCCACGCGGGCCGGCTGGATCTGGTGACCAACAGCGTGGCCGGCAAGCAGGTGACGTTGCGCACGGCGCACAGCACGGTACTCGGCGAGGGCTTCACCGCGGCGGTGGAGCCGGGGCCGGGGCAGATCGCCGTGGCCAGCGATCTGCCCGGCTTGGCCTGACCGGCGACCTGCTCAGTCGTCGCCCAGGTACTCGGCGACGTCCCGCCCGTCGAGCAGCCAGCTCAGGTTGAACGAGACCACCTGCACCGCCTCGTGCGGGCCGCGGGGGTAGGCCGACACCTCCGCGCCCTTGGCACTTTACTGCGCCGGCGCAGCAAAGTGCTGCCCGAACACAACATGGGTCGATGGAGTCAGGTCGTCTCGGATACGGGCCGGGCCAACGTTGGTGCTGCGGTACTGACGCAAGCCGCCCTGCCATGGCCGCCGCCCAGGTGGGTGCGTCAAGGTTGCCTCTTGTCGGCCGACTGCCAGTGCGGTAGGCCGGCCCGCCACGCCTTCGGAACCTGCTGCACATGCCGCCCGGGGCGGCTCTGCGACAAGCTACCTATGGATCGTCGTAGGCGTCACCAACCGGCTCGGCGGGCTCGTGCGCCTCAGACGAGAGCCCGCCGAATCGGCTCTCGTAGCGTTCCACAACACGCTGGAGGTTGGGATCCCCGATACGTTCCACCGCCGCCCTGAGTTCGCTGATGGCATCTTCATACACATTGCCGTTCGCTGTTCGCCTGTAGACCTCTATCGCGACGTCGCAGTAAGCCGACAGCAGACTAGCGTTGTAGGGGAACTGCTGTATAGATGCCTTAGCGAGCGAGCCCGCCTGTTCCAGGATCGCGAGTCTGTCCTCTTCCATGATCCCCGGCGTGGTCTTGGCCCGCGCTGCAAGCAGCGATACCCGGTACCGGGCGACAGGCCCATCGCGGCGGAAGTCCTGCTCGAAGATGCGGATCTCCACCTCTGCCTTCTCGAACTCGCCCATGTCGATCAGGTTGCGGATGAGTCTGTGGCGCGGCACGCGCTCGCCCGGGACTATGGAGATTATCTTGCGAAGCAGTGTGTTCTGAACAGATTTGTCGGGTATACTAGGGATGCCGGTCTCGATATTGCACAACTCCCTCATGCTTGACACTTCCACATCGTAGGTAGGGGAAGTGTTCTCGATCACGGTCGACAATAGTTCAGCGACCTGGGTGGAGTCTGGGTACTTGTAGCGTGCGACTATCTGGGCAATCACGCTGTGGCGCGAGCGCCAACCGTAGATGCCCTGTTTCTCGGAAATGGGGTACTCGTGGACAATATCTGCAAGGCGCTGAAGTGCCACGCAGATATCGTCTGCGCGTATCCCCAGCAAGCGCATTACAAGTTGTCTGTGGACCTTGATGCCGGCGCTCTCGGCCGCCGCCACAAAGCGATATATCTCCTGGCATGCTACATCAAGGTCTGCATACTCGCGCAGTATGATGTCATCAAACTTTTCGGATGCAAATATGTTCTTGAGACATACGAACAGTTCAGAGGCGCAACGCTCGGTCAGTCGCCTTCTCCGTTCGTGACGCGAGAACCCGCTGAACGTTTTCTCGACCAGTGCGCGGATCGTGGCGCTTGAGTCCACAAGTTGGAGTAGGCAGTCGATCTCGTTTGGCTGAAGCAGCCCTAGTACGTAGATTCTGCTCGTGCGGAACAGACTGGGGTGCTTGGCTCGCGGATTCCAGTGGTTCCTAGTTGAGACGCAGATCAGCCTGATCGATGTCAGCGCATTGCGCGCGTAGGCGTCAACCAAGTCGTTGATCTGAGGGAGATGCATGTGCGCGTCATCGAGCAGCAAGGCTGCTACTCGTCTGTTGTTGGCCAGATCGTTCGCCACTCTCATCCACGCGGCGACGTTCACGACGTGGTCAGGTTGGTGTTCCCAACACAGGTAGCCGTGCTGTCGGAGCAACTGCAGCGCTTGGCGTGCGGCTGTTGTCTTGCCGACCCCGCTCGCCCCCAGTAGTACGGCGCAGAGCGCGTCCGATGTACGCAGTTCATGGCTGATCTGCTCTGCAACGTTTCGCTCGAAGGTGAACCCGGCTACGACGTCGGCGTGAGTGGCTGGCCAGCCGTTGAACATCGAGCCGAAGTCAGGTGCGGCCTCAGATACGTGGGCGACGTCGACGGTGACCGGCCTGAGCGCAGCTTCTGCGTCCAGTGGATCCGTGGCATCGCGCGGCGACGGCGCCGCCGGTTTCTTGGCAGCCAGTTCGGCGAAGAAGTCATCCACGCCGCCAAAGCACACGGTGAAGCCGCGCTTCTCAAACAGCGCGGCCCTGTTGTCGTCGCGCGTGTATAGCAGGAGCGACAGCCGCCAAGCGCCTTGAGCTTTTGAGCCCAAATCAGCGGCACGGTTCACTATGCTCCTGATGTCGGCGTCTTGCAGGGACTGCCCAATGATGACAAGCTCACTTCCGACCATGTCACCTCTGAGCCGGTCATAGAGGGCCTCCCTGAAGTTGCCTGTCTGGTCGTAGTCGGCCTCTGTGACTATCAGCCGCGCCACGCTGCCGTCGACAATGTCCTTCTCGATGCTTCCGTGGAGCTTGAACAGCTTGGTTGCCTCGGGGTGATCGTGGGCCGTGAAGTCGAAATCGGAAGAGTACACCGTCAGGTCGCGACTCTGTCGCTTGTAGCACTGCTCGATCAGGTCGTCGAAATTGGTTGTGTATAGGGACTTCCACTCGTAGAGGGGCAGGTTGAGGAGACCCCCAGTCGGCTTTGCACCGCTCAGCAGTTGCCGGAGTGCGTTTACCAACTCCCGGCGGGTGCGTCGTTGCTCGACCAAGCTTGCCAGTTCGGAAAGCGAGTAATCCTCCGCGCCCAGGCCAATCAGTGCCGCTAGCCGACGCGCGACCTGCGCCGCCGCCGGCACGCCAGATGGCGCCGAAGAGCCTGCGCCGAACAGCAAGACGGTAGTCTCTGGACTGATCCTGTCGACGAGCCGTGAGATCTCTATTGGCACCCCGCCCTCCTGTCTTGCAGCGAGCCGTGCAGTAGCACTGTTCAAAGGACGGCACGACTGCCCGCGCCGGATTCGACTGGCGCTACGTACCTGCGCCAAACTTGCTGGTCTTTGGCGCGCGGAAGGGCGTTCCTTCCTGCGCGCCGTAAAGGTGCCCTGCACACCAGCACTGCTCCTTGGCGCTCGTGCATGACGGGGTGCGCCTGCGCGCAGCACGTCGCTGGTGTGGGTCGCCCCGCTCCGCCGTACTTGTTGTGCGGCGTGAACCTCTACACCTCATTCCACGGCACCGAGTGGCGCAAATGGGCGTTACGTGACCTTCGGCAATCGCGCGCGGCCTCCTTGCACGGCAGGGCCACAGCCTTGCGACGGCGGACGCTCGCATGAACCTGCTGGCGAGCTGCGCGAGACAGTGTGTGGCCAGCGATCTGCCCGGTTTGGCCTGACCGTCGGCCGGCTCAGTCGTCGCCCAGATACTCGGCGACGTCGCGCCCGTCGAGCAGCCAGCTCAGGTTGAACGAGACCACCTGCACCGCCTCGTGCGGGCCGCGCGGGCCGCCCTCGAAGATGAGGTAGATGCGTCCCTGGCTCGGCGTGCCCAGGCGGCCGACGCCGAGGTGCGAGTAGGCGCTGGGACCCTCATAGACCAGCCGCTTGACCGGCCAGGTGCGGCCGCCGTCGAAGCTGGCCCAGACGGTCGAGCGCTCGCGCGCGGTGGCGATGGAGCCGCCGACCTGGTTGGGCATGACGCCGCCGTCGGTGTCGACGTTGCTGTAGAGCAGGATGTCGTGCCCGGCCACGGGCAGGCGGACCATGCCGCCCATCAGGCCATAGGACGTGCCGCGCGCGCCGTCGGGCAGGTCGGCACTGCGGTGGGCATCGAGCCACAGCTCGCCGCCGTCGTGGCTCCAGGCGAAGAAGCGGTTGCCGCGGCTCATGTGCTCGCGCGAGTTGTAGAGGATGCGGCCGTCGGACAGCTCGGCCAAGGTGCCCTCGCCGGTCCCCATGACCGGGAACGGGTGGCTGGTCTGCCAGGTGGCGCCGCGGTCGTCGCTGTAGAGCGCCGTGCTGTAGTGGTAGGGCCGCCACTCCACGTCGTTGGAGCCGCGCGGCCCCATGACGCGCGCGGGCATGAGCAGCCGGCCGCGGTGCTCGCCGCAGGCCAGCGTCAGACCACACTGCATGGCCGCCACGCCTTCGGTGGTCGGCCGGTGGCCGAAGCTGTCGGAGCGCAACTCCACCTCTTTGTGCAGCCAGGTGGCGCCGCCGTCGCGACTGCGGTACAGCCAGCCGGCGGGCGGGTTGACATAGAGCAAGTCGCCGGTCACCTCGTCGACGAGCGCATTGCCCTCCACCGCGCCCGAGCCGATCTCGATGTCCGGGCCCCAGGTCAGTCCGCCGTCGCGGCTGCGGCGGCAGGTGCTGCCGCCGGGCGAGCGGAACGCCACCACGGTGCCGTCGGTGGCGGCGATGATGCCGCCCCAGCCGCCGCGGCCCGACCACAGCTCCTGCATCGGGACGTACAGCGGCTCGCCGAGGAACTCGGCCAAGCTGGCCGCGGTGGCCCAGGTTGCCGCGCTGTCAGATTGCTGCATGGTTACGCCTCCTGATCCTCAAGCTTGCCGAACATGATGCGGTCGGTGCTGCCGCCGTGGTCGCTCTGCGTCACGGTCAGCCAGATGGCGCCCGCGTGGGCGTGGAACGTCGGGTACTGGAACGAGTGCGGCGTCTCGAAGTGGTACTTCCGCGTCCAGGTCTCGCCGTCGCGCGAGACGTCGAGGTTGAACACGCTCCGGCCGCAACCGCCGACGACCGTGTTCTCCTGCCAGCCGAGGTAGTAGACCTCGCCGAAGCGGTCGAACGTCGGCTTCGAGTTCAGACCGTTGGGCACGCATGGTCTGGGCGCGCCGACGCTCCAGGTACGGCCGTCTGGGCTGGTGGTGAAGTGGTAGTTGCCGCGGTCGTTGCGGCAGATGGCCAGCCAGGTGCCGTCGGGCAGTCGGTTCACCGCCGATTCGCTCAGTTCCTCGGCCTGCGGCTCGTGGTAGTGACCGATGACCTCGAAGGTGGCCAGGTCGTCGTGCACCAGCGCCAGGGCGTTTTGCTTGCCGGGGAAGTTGTTCAGCGCCACATAGCAGCGGCCGTCGAACCACTTGAACGAGTCGAAGAGGTAGAGCCCGTGGTTGATCGGCGGTCGGCCGAAGCCTCGCGCCGCCGCGTCGGCGTGGAAGTGCCGCGGCTCCATGTCGAACACGCCCGCCGCCGTCTGGAGCCGCGCCTTGTGGAGGTCGGCGGCGAACTCGCGGGTGCGCAGGTCGAAGTCGCGGTACCAGGTCAGCGCTTCACCGGTGGCCGGCTGGCTGGCGAAGTAGCAGCGCAGCGTGTGTTCGCCGGCCTGGAGGATCCGCGGCACGAAGCACATGCCCTCGGGCAGCGTCACATTGGCGAACACCTGCCGCGACCGCGCGAACGGAATGGTGGCCTCGACGGCCAGCGTGGCCAGGTCGACCACCGACAGCACGCAGTACATCGCGGCACCGGCGTTGTGGCCGGGCTCGCGGTCGTTGTCGTGCTCCACGATGTAGGCGTGGTCGCCGACGCAGACGAATTCCGCATCGTGGGCGCCCTTGACCGGCGGCGCGGTGACGCGGACCAGGCGCTGCATCACCTGCTGGCCGGCCGCCACCGGATCCCAGTGGGCCGGGACGAGAATAGACTGGTCCATCCTGAGGTCCTGCTCCTAACGTGTCTCGCCGAGACAGCTCTTCATAGGCCACGCCTGTAGCGACCGCAACGTGGCGTCGCGGCCGTGCGACAGGAGTGAGACACCGACGCTGTCCTCGCGTTCGGGGTAGACGCGCACACCGAGGCACTGGCGGCCGTTGACGAACACCTCCACCACGCTCCGGTCGACGAACACGCGGAGCCGGATCGGCTCGCCGTCGGGAATCCAGACCGGCGCCGTCTCGGGCGCGCGCGAGGCCACGTTGGGGGCCAGCGAGCTGTACGAGGTATCGATGGAGACCAACGTGTCGTGCCCTTTGCGGCCGCCGCGGTTCCAGTGGTGGAACCCGCGCTGCGGGTACACGGCGATGCGCGTGTACTCCTCCTTGTTGGGTGAGCGGAGCACGTTCAGCTCTACTGTCGGCGCGCCCCGCGGATCGATCTCGGCGGTCAACTCGAGGCTGTTGCCGTGTACCGGCTCCAAGACCACTTCGCGGTTGGCCGGCAGCGGCGTCTCGCCCAGTTGCACGCGCTCGCCACGGAGCGACGCGATGTCGCCGGCCGGTTCTTGCAGCAGGTCGCCTTCGGGTCCCAGCGTCAGGCGGCGCGGCAGCGACATGATCTGGTCCCAGCCGGGCGTCGGCTTGCCGGCGTTCATGTTGAAGATGGCGATCACGCCGCCCTTGCCGTCCGGCGCCGCCGACGGTGCGTGCATGCCCGACGGCCAGGCGGCGCCGAAGTTGAAGGCGCCGCCGCCGGTCACGACGAGCTTCTGGCGCTCGGTGTCGTAGCGGCCCAGCAGGTAGCGCCCGCCGCTCATGTGGCTGAAGTGCAGCAGGATGTGCCGGTCGCCGATGGGCCAGAAGTATGGGCAGGCGCCGTCGTCGCCGACCAGCGTGTAGGCGTCGCCCTCGGCCAACGGGTGCAGGTACTCCCAGGTGGCCAGGTCCTTCGACCGGAACAGGAAATCGGCGCGGACCCGCCCGTTGCCCGGTCCGGGCAGCGTTCCGCCCGACAGCGAGTAGTAGGTGTCGCCCTGCTTCCAGATGCACGGGTCGAACACGCTGTATGGGGGCGTCGAGCCGTCGGCCGGGCGGATCGGGATCACGGCCTGGCCGGTGACCTTGGTCCAGTTGAGCAGCAGCGGGTCGGTCGAGACGGCCACCATGTTGCCCACCTTGGTGCCGTGGTACATGGCGATGACGCGGTCGGCCTCCACCAGCGTGGCGCCGGAGAAGCAGCACTCCTCGGGGTTCGGGTAGATGGCATAGGGCAGATCGCGCCAGTGGAGCAGGTCGTCGCTGACCGCGTGCCCCCAGTGCTGCCGCCGGTCCTCGGGCGGGTAGCCCTGGTAGAACAGGTGCCAGCGGCCTTGCCAGAAGCACAGGCCGTTGGGGTCATTGAGGCTGCTCTCGGGGCTGGTGAAGTGGTAGAACGGGCGGTAGCGGTCGGTGGCCAGCTTGGCGCGCGACTCGCGGAACCGCGCCAGGAGCGGATTCTCGCGGAGTTGGGCTTCCTGCTCGGCGAGCGTGCCCGCGAAGGTGAACTGCGGCACCTTCGAGGTGTAGTCGGGGCCCTGATCCATGCGCTCCAGCGACATCGTCTCCACCTTCCGCAGCCCGTGGCCGGCCGGCCGGCCGAGGCCCCACTTGGTGCCCAGGTACTCGTTGACCGCGCGGATCTCGTCGAAGGCCAGCACGCGGTCCCAGACCAGGATCTCGGCGATGTCGCCACGTAGGAACTCGCTGAGCGCGGTCACCTTGGCGGCCACGCGGAACCGCCGCGCACCGGTCCTCTGCAGGTTGCGGGCGACCAAGCCCCGCGCGCCGGTGCCGCCGTGCTCGTCGTTGTGCCACAGTCGCACCAGCTCGTTGTGCGACAGCGTCATCACCGACGCCGTGGCCAGGTTGGCGCGGAGCTTGAGCAGGTCATGCTGGTCGTTGTTCTGACCGTTGAAGCCGTAGGCTTCGCCGACCGTCAGCAGACTAGCCCGGCGGCCGACGCCGTCGTCGGCCTGCTCACAGATCACCTGCGCCCCGTCGGTGTCGGTCCGCCGCCAGACCGCCGCGAAGGTGAAGTCGGCGGCACCCTCGGGCAGAACGGCCGGGCCATCGAGGTACTCGTGGCCCGTGTACCGCACCACGGGCCGCTCGTTCAGCGCGTTGGGCACCAGCAGCGGCTGGCGCGCGGCGTCGGCCTGCGCCACGTGGCGGTCGCGGCCCGACAGGTCGGGCCAGCGGGCCAGGCGCTGCCCGACCGCGCTGCCCGTGCGCGTGGCGTCCAGGTGCAGCACCAGTCCACGTGCCGGTGGTTCGGCCGCACCACTCGGCGCGACCAGCGCGCAGACGCCCATGATCTGCAGACAGACGCCAATCCGGAGGGCCATCGCCCGTCTCCCGTACCGGCGGGTTGGCCTCGAACTGGTCGCTTCCTTCGGCACCGAGGCTGGTGATCCGCCTACTCGAAGACCACCACGCCGAACCGCGTCGGGTCCTTGCTGCGGCCGATGCCCGGCGCTATCTCGACCCAGCTCTCGCGCCCCTCGCCATCGTTGTCGTTGACCAGCAGATTGAAGCGGACGCCTTGCCGCAGCGACGCCGGCGTCAGGCCGAAGACGCGGTACGGCAAGGTCGCGTCGTAGACCACCTCGCCCGTCGCCGCGCGGGTGGCCAGCGTGACGGCCGCGGCGGGGTCAGCCGCGCCGCGCGGCCGGGCCGTCGTGCCGACGAGCGGCCGGCCATCGTCACCACGGGCGAGCATCAGCTCCCAGTAGCCGTCCTGCCCCGGCACGACCAGGCCGCACTGGACACTGTCGCCGCGCCACCAGAACGGCGCCGGCTCGCGCTGCACGTGTACGTCGTCGCGCACGGCCACGCGCAGGTGCAGCGCGTCGGCCGAGCGGCTGAGCCAGATGCGCGCGCTCAGGTCCAGCGGGCCCTGCCAGGTCAGGTGGCCCTTCATCGGGTCGTTGCCGTACAGGTTGACGACATCGCGCGAATCAGCCAGCTCGAAGTCGGCCGGCCGGTCGGCGCGCCGGTCGTCAACGATCGTGGCGACCTCCACCGGCACACTGACTGTCCCAGCCAGTGGCGTGCCCGGCACCTCGTAGCGCAGGCCCAGTTCACCGGTGCGGCGGCGGCGATCACTCGGACGGCGTACCAGCAGCGTCGGTGCCACGCGTGCGCGGCCCTCGGCCGGCAGCGATACCGTGTCTACGGCGGGCTCGACCTGCCAGCCGGCCGGCGCGGTCCAGCTCAGGTGCAGGCGACCGGCTCGCGCCAGCGGGTTGGCAAACGCCGCCTCCAGCGGCAGCTTGCGGCCGGGCACGGCCACATACGGGCCGCCCAGGTTGGCCAACGGGCCAGCGATCGTCGGTCGGGCCTTGGCGCCGGTCAGCACCAGGTAGGCCGGCGTGGCCTCGTTGACCAGGATGACGCGCCCGCCGGGCAACACGGGCACGGCGGTGCGGTTGCCCATCAGGTCCACCGTGGCGGCGGTCGAGGCATCGGTCTGCAGGATGTAGTGGCGCGCCGGCCCGGCCACCGGCTCGCTCCAGGTGGCCACGACTTGCTCACGCTCGCTGCCGAACACAAAGCCGAAGCGGTGGTCGCCGAGCGCGAGTTCCTGCTCGTAGCGCTTGTCGGTCAGCAGCAAGGCGAGCGTGTTGAAGGTCGGGTAGACGGCTTTGGGGTAGAAGTCGTTGGTGAGCAGGCCGTAGTGGTGCTCCCAGTCCTTCGGGTCGAAGCCGTCGTTGCGCAGGTCGTACCAGGTGTAGCCGATGGAGCCGCGGCTCCAGGCGAAGGTGAGCTTCTTCACCAGCGTCTCGGCCTGCACGCGCTCACCGCCGGCCAGCGAGGCGATGGCGGTCTCGTTGAAGTAGAGCGGCTTCGGCGGCTGCAGGCGGGCGCGCATGGCCGCCACCGGGCCATCCACCTCCTGCCGGAACCCCGCGAAGTCACCGTGCCGGTGGTAGGCGAAGATGTCGAACCACTGCTGGCCGCGGTCGACCACGCCTTCGACGAACCGCGGGTTGCGGTCGTAGCAGGCGAAGCCGCCGGTCATCACCTGCAGCTTCGGGTCCACCGCCTTGATCGACTCGTAGGACGCCTGCAGCAGTTGCAGGTACTCGTCGAGCGTGCCGCGCCAGAAGTCGATGTCCGGCTCGTTCCAGACTTCCCAGTACCGGACGCGGTCGCCGTAGCGCTGGGCCATGGCGGTGCAGTACGCGCGCCACGGTTCGAGCCGGGGCATCTTGCGGCTCCACAGCAGCCAGTCGCCGGCGGCGACGTCGCCGTCCACGGCCCAGCGTGGGTTGAACCCGAGCAGGAGCTGCAACTCCATGCCCTGCTCACCGTACCGCTGGACCAGCTTGTCGAGGCGCGACCACTCCCAACGGTCGGACGTCGGCTGCAGCGTGCCCCAGCCCTCACCGGTGCGCATCACCTTCGCGCCGCACAGGCCCGCGGCGAGGATCTCCTTCTCCTGGTCGGCTTCGGGCCAGCGTTCGGTGTGGGTGCAGATGCTGAACAGGAAGCCCGGCGCGCGCCCCGGCGTGGGTCCGGCCGGCTGCATCAGCGCGAACGAGGTGCGCCCCGGCAGTTCGGCGCCGCTGGCCGGATCCCGCAGCAGGTAGTGGACCCACCAGATGCCCTGTGCGTCCGGCCCGTGCGGCAGCTTGGCTGTCGTGCTGCCCTGGGCCGGGATGGTCGCCGCCAGGTCGCTGGCGACGCGCCGGCCGGCGTAGTTCTCCAGTTCGACGTGCAGCGACACCGGCAGCGCAGTGGTCGCCTGGTTGGTCAGGCGCAGCGCCAGCGTGGCCTCCTCGCCGCGCTTGAGCACGTGGATGGGATTGCCGGTCTCCACGTCCACCTTGACCGCCTCCAGGAGCGGTTGGCGGCAGCGCGTCTCGGCGCTGATCAGTCTGACGCGCACGGGCTGGGTGGTTGGCGCCTGCGAGTACCACAGCTCATGGAGCCAGTAGGGCGCATCGAGCACGCCGTCACGGTTCTGCCCCCAGGTGGGCGTGCGCCGGTCCTCGGGGAAGCGCCAGGTCACCTCGTTCAGCCCCGGCTTGAGCGGGCGCGAGGGGAACGGATGGATCTCGCCGCGGGCGTCACGCAACCGCAGCGAGAACGAGGCGCCGGCGCCGGCGAGCAGCTCCACGCGCAGCGTCAGTGATGCCGGCGTGCCGAGTGTCCGCACACCGAAGCCGCGTTCGGTCAGCGGCAGGCCGGTCTCCTTGGCCACCGGCGACACCTCGAGGGTCAGGCCACCGTCGACCGGCACCAACTGCGCCACCTGGCGCCAGTTCGGATGGACCGTCCATCTCTCCTGGTCGTCGAACCGCCACAACGGCCGCACGGTGTCGACCTGTTGGCCCGGCGTGCTCAGGGCGATGTCGTCGAAGTGGAGCGCGCCCGGCGCGGTGGCCGTGGCACTGAACGAGACGGCGAAGCCGAGCAGGCGGACCGGTAGATCCACGCGGTGGTTGAGCTGGTCGCCCCAACTCTCGGCCACCGTCTCCGGCGACAGGCGGAAGCTGAGCTGATGCCAGGCGCCATCGCGCAGGTCGACGGTCTGGCCGAACTGGAACACCTCGCCGTCGCGGTCGATCAGCCGCAGCGCGATGCGGTTGATCATGCTCGGCTGGCCGCTGGCCACCTGCACGGTCAGCGTGCCGTTGAACCCGCCATCCAGCGCGGGCAAGGGCACCGGCCGCGCCAAGTGGAGCTCCAGAAACGCATGGTGTGGCACGGTCCAGGAGAGACGGCCGGACCGACCGCGCGGCGCCGGCGCCGCGACGGCGGCGAAGCTGCCGCCCCGTTCGTCACCCCGGTGGACCTGCCAGGTGCCGGGACGCTCGAAGTCCTCCACCACGGCGCCAGAGGCCATGGTGACGAGACCGAGGGCAAGCAGCGCGACCAGACGAGGCATCCAACGGCTCCTGGCCGGCATGATCGCATGGCCGGTCTGTGGTGTCCAGGGGCAGCCTGACGCCGCCGCGGGCCTGATCGTGGGCACGACCCAGATGCCTGTGGGACCGGCGTCCCGCCGGTCTCAACGAGCCAGCCAAGCGGCAGACGGAGCGCTACCAGCCTGGGCCGGCCGAACACTCGCGCCGGGCCGGGGTCCGTCGGTCAACAGACCGGCGAGACGCCGGTCCCACGAGCGAGCGTCCAGGCACCCGATGGGACACCGCCGACGGCGCCGGCCACGGCTACTGCGCCTCCAGTAGCCAGTAGATGGTCGCGGACCGGCCGAGTTCGAGGGTCACCTGTCCGTTGGCCGCCACCAACGGCACCGGCTCGCCGTGACTGCCATCGGCCCGCACCGGCACCGCGCGCCAAGTCCGCCGGTTGCTCCGCAGCGCCAGCGTGCCGCGCACCGGCTCGGTCAGGATCGGGCCGGTGCCCTTCGCCGCGGTGCCGGTGCGCTCGGCGGTGTAGGCAAAGCCCGTGTTCTCGGCGCGCGCCACCGCCGTGACCAGGATCCGCTCGGCGCTCCGCAGCGGCGTCGGCGACAGCGACGACACGGCCACCGCCGCGAACGGGGTGGTGACGCGCAGTGTCACGTCGCCTAGCTTCAGTTCGCCGGCGGCGGCCAGGTGGCCATAGGCCGCCTGGGTCAGCGGGGTGTCGATGCTGCCGTAGCCGTCGGGGCCCAGTCGGCGCCGGACCTGGCCGGTGTCGGAGACCACCTGGCGCTCATCGGTGACGACGCGTTTGGCGTAGTCGACGCCGCGGGTGCCGCCCAGGGCGACCTCGGTGCGGTGTACTTCGGGTGTCAGTTCCAGCGCGGGCGTGTGCCACGGACCGGGACTGGACTGTCCGAGGGCGCGGTCACGGGGGATGTCGACCACCACGCGTTCGCGCGCAGCGCTGACATCGCCGCGACGGTAGATGAGCGCGGCGGCCGGGAACAGCCCGAACCGGCACGGGTCGTTGAAGGTCTCGAAGGCGCCACTCAGCCAGGTGCAGGGCACCTCCGCGGTGTGCCGGTAGGTGTAGACGGTCAAGCCGCCCCAATCCTGCAATGACGCTACCGCGGCCAGCCACAAGGGCAGTTCGGCGCGCCACTCGTTCGGCCAGGGCGTGTCCCACTCGCTGACGAAGAACGGCTTGCCCGTCACGCGGTTGAAGCTCAGCCACGCGGTCATGTTGCTCCGCGAGCCGATGGCCGGGCGGTTGGTGAACCGGTTGCCCGAGGGATGGTCGTGGTAGGCGTGGCTATCGGTGTAGGGCATCGGCTCCAGCGCCGCCAGCAGCCCGGCATTGATGCTCCAGTTGCTGCCGGTCAGCGGGATCTTGACGCCCAGGTCGTGCATGAACCGCGTCATCAGTTCGTAGTAGTCGCGCTGCACCGCCACCAGGAACTCGGTGATGTGCGGCTCGCGGAGGCCGAACGAGACCTTGCCCGGCGGCACCGCGTAGCCTTTGCCCGCGGCCCAGGCGCGGTAGCGCACCTCCAGGCGTGACCGGTACGGCTCCAAGGTGACGGGCTGGGTCATCAGGTCGTTCTCGTTGGCGAACTCCAGCAACGCGACCGCCGGCTCGTCCTTGTAAGCCAGCTTGGTGTAGGGGTTCACATGAGTGAGCAGCGCGCGGCTGAACTTCTGCTGCACGGCGATGAGCTGCGGGTCGAAGTTGCTGTACGGCTTGCCGGCGCGTTCGAGTTGGTCCGGCACATCGACGCCGTCCGCGGCGGTGAACTGCCGGTTGACCAACTGGTCGAGGTAGATGTAGATGCCCTCGCGCTTGAGGCACGCGATGAGGTAGTCGAACCGGTCCAGACTCTCGGGCATGAAGGTGGTGGTGTTGCCGGTGGACTTGCCGCCAAAGGCGAACAGGTTCGGTTGCGCCCAGTCGGCATCGGCATGGTGGGTGCGCACGATGTTCACGCCGAAGCGGGCCAGACGCCGCGCGATCTTCTCCGACTGCTCGTGCGTGGGGAAGTTCTCGCCGGCGCTGAAGCAGGTGCCCCAGAAGCGCGCCGGTGTGCCGTCGGCGAAGACGAAGCGCCCGTCGCGGCAGGTGAGGAAGCCATGCTGGCCCGCGGGGCCGTCGTTGAGAAACGAGACGTCGACGGGGCAGGAGTCCCAGGGCAACGGATAGGCGAACCAGCCGTCCGTGTTGGTCCGTTGCTGCACCATCTCCGCCGCGAGGAGCACCTGGGGCGGCGTGGTGAGGCGCACATCCAGTGTCAGGGCCACCTCGCCGGCCGGCAGGTCACGATCCATATCGCCGGCCAACTCGAAGCGCACTTCGAGCTCGTCCATGCCGAACCGGCGGTTGTCCTGCACCAGGACGGGCGTCGCCGGATCGAGGCGGATGACCAGGCCGTCGGGCCGCTCGGGCCACAGCCGCACCTCGCGGCACACCTGACGGGCCAGGTGCAGCTCACCGTGCTTCTCGGGGAGCGCCACGGTCTGGGTCCGCTCGCCGACCAGTTCCACGCTGCGCCCGAGCAGCGGGGCAATGGGCAGGTGCCAGGACAGGTGCAGCGAGTTGACGGCGCTGGCCTCGGCGCGGGTGAGCCGGTAGTCGGCCGCGAAGCCGCCGGCGGTGCCGCGCACAGTCTCGGCGTACTCGATGTGGCGCGGCTCGGTGCCGGGGACGCTGAGGTGCCCGGCGAAGGTCCGGGACTCACGGGTCAGGGCGCCGTCGGGTACGTCACCTTCGGTCTGGCGTCGCAGCGCCCAGCCGCGGCCGTGGACGGCCAGCTCGGCGCGGGCGAGCACGGTCCGCGCCGGACCCATCAACGTCAGCGTGCCCTCGGGAGCGACCAGCAGGGCCGGGCGCGAGGTGTCGTAGTTGGTCTCGGGCATGAGGTCGCGACTCCGGGCATCGGCTTCGGCCGCTCCGCAGAGCTGCAGGCCGAGCAGTTGTCGTACGCGCTGGCCCGCCTTGACCTGCCCGCTGGCCAGGACGAACCGGAACGAGGCGGTCTCGGCGCCGAAGCGCCGGTTGTCCTGCAGCATGACCGGTCGACCGTTGGGCGTCAGCAGCAGCACCTGCTCCGGCGCGATCCCGGCCGCGATCCCGGCGGCGCTGAAGGTGGTGCCGAACGGGTCGGCGCCGACTGAGACCGCCTCGCCGCGGGGGCAGGCGCGGATCTGTCGGCCCTGGAGGCGAGCCAGCGGCACATCGAGCTGCAGCGCCAGCGTGTTCACCAAGGTGGCCTGGCTGAAGCGGGCTGACAGGTCGATCTGGCAGCCATCGGCGCGGGCCGTGACGTCGAGGGCCACGGTGACCTCGCCAACGCACTTGCCGGGCAGCTTCAGCGTGCCACGCAGCGTGCCAGGCACCTGACCCGACACGCCGGACAGCGCGTTGGCGTAGTTCCAGTCACGGTCCCAGGCCATGACGCGCAGCGTGCCGAGCGGCGCGCCGTCGGACAAGGCCAGACCGCCGTCGGGCAACGCCTTGGCCGACAGTGCCGCGTGAGCGCCGGTGGCGCAGAGGCCCCACAGCAGCGTCGCGAGCCAGGTGTTCCGCCTCATGTCTACCTCCGCGGCCAGCCTCGACCACGAGGCCGCAGTTCGCCACGGTGGGCGGTCGGCCTCCCGGCGACGATGCCACGCGACCACGCGACCACTGGACGGGAGCGGCGGTTTCCTCTACCATCGAGCCTGCCGGACAGCGATGGGTGGGCGCGTCGCCGGGGCAGGAGCTGTGCGCATGTCGTCAAGCAGCCAGTTGGCACACCCATCGGACACCGGGCTGTTGGCCTGTCTGACCATCGACGATGTGTCGGCGGGCGACGGCGTCCGGGTGCGACGGCTCCTCGACTGGCTCGACGAACAGCAGGTCCGGGCCACGTTCTTCGTGATCCCGTTCAGCGTGGGCAACCAGGCGCCGCTGACGGAGGACCGCGAACTGGTCACGGCGCTACACGAGGCGGCCGAGGCGGGGCACGAGTTCCACCCGCACGGCTACGACCACGAGCTGTTCGAGTGTGGTCTGCCCGACCTGATGTGCGTCCGCGACGAGCAGATGCTGGCGCGCATTGCCAGGACCTTGTCGCGCGAGGAGTTCCAGCTCCGCCACACGCACACGCGCGGCATGATCGGCGCCCGGGTCAGCCGGTCGCTCCGCATCATGCAGGCTGTGTTCGAGGGCTACCGGCCGGCCGGTTTCCGCTCGGGCTACCACGAGTTCTGTCGCGAGATGTACTTCGCGTTGGAGACCTGCCAGGTGCGCTGGAGTTCGAGTCGTACGGCCGTGCCCAGCGCCTTCGCGCCGCAGGTGACCAGCGCGGCCGACGAGGTGGTGCCGTGGGTGGGCCTGCTGCCGTACTGGGTCGGCAACATCCTGGAGATCCCGCATCTGGCCGACTACGGCAGCCACATCGCGCCGCACGAGAAACCGGCCTGGGTCGATCTGGCGCGGCGGCACCTGGCGGTGTGCGACGAAGCCAAGGCGCCATTCGTGGCGACGGCCCACCAACCGGGCCTGGCCTGCGCGGGTGACCCGGCCGAGTGGCGCCAGACCGGCTACGCGGCTTACCGCGAGGTGATTGCGGTGGCGCGCGGCGAGTACAACGCCGAGTTCGTGACCATGGGCGAGATCGCCGAGCGGGCGCTGGCCACGCCGCACTACTGGGCCCAGCGCGACGAGTACCGCCGATAGGAGAACCGGCCATGGGCGAACTGAGCCTGGGCAAGCAGCGCCGCATGGCGCTCCTGGCCGACTACGATGGTCGCATCCAACTGCTGTCGGCCACCGGCGAAGCGGCGGTGGCGGTGGCTGCGGCTCTGTCGACGCAGGCCAGCGCGGTGCTGCTGTCGGCCGCCGACGATGTGGCCGGCGCGGTGGCGGTCATCGACCGTGGGGCGGCGTTTCTGATCGAACTCGCCGGGCCGGCCGACGGTGACGTGGCGGCGGTCGGCGAGTGGTCGGTGGCGCGCGCGGCCCGGGCCGGTGCGAGCGGCGTGGTGGTCAGGGTCGGCTGGCCGCTGGCCGCCGATGAGGACGCGGCGGTGGGCGCGGCGCTGGCCCAACTGGGCGATGAGTGCGCCAAGCACGAGTTGCCGCTGGCCATCTGGGTCGATCCGGCCGACGCCGCCGACGTTGTGACGGCGGCGGCGCGGTGGTCCAGTGACGAGTTGCAGGCCGACCTGCTGATCCTGCCCGGTCCGTCGACTGCGGCTGACGCGCTGGGGCTGCGCGAGCAACTCGACGCGGCGGGCGGGCTGCCGTGGATCGCCGCGGGCGCGGGCGCTGCGGACGACTGGCTGGCTACACTGCCCGCGGCGGCCGCAGCCGGGGCCGCGGGCTTCTGCTGTGCCGGGGCCTCGTGGCGAGCGCTGCCCACCGAGCCCGACGAGCGTGACGCCTGGTTGGCCGACCTCGGCCTGCACCACTGGCGTTGTGCCGTGGCCCTCAGCGGTCGGGCGCGACCATGGTCGGAGCCGCGCCTGGCGGGGCAGCCCTAGTCGCGCCCGATGGCGCACTCAGACCGTCTGCTGCAAGGCCTTCCGCACGGCCGCAATCATCTGCTGGCGCGTGAACGGTTTGGCCACGGTCATCGTGGCGCCAAGCTTGTCCGCCGTGGTCAGGTAGTCCAGTGACCCGCTGAAGCCACCGCCGGAAATGGCGATGATCGGCAGGTCACGCTGATGCCGCCGCAGGCCCATGATGGTCTCGAGCCCCTCTTTGTTCGGCATCAGGATGTCGGTGATGACCAGATCGACCGGAGCCTGCTCGGCGAGTCGCAACCCTTGATCGCCGTCTTCGGCCTCGACCACCTCGAAACCATCGTACTCCAGCATCCGCCGGAGCATCTCGCGTACCTGCTCGTCATCGTCGATGACCAACACCCGGTTCATCGGTTGACCTTTCCGCTGCGATACGACCCACATCTCGCTCTCGCGCTCCAGACGCGGCTGCAGTCGCCGGCAATCCGCCCCCGCGGCCAGCGGGGAGGGCCTGCCGCGTGCTGGTGTGTCCATCGACGCTCGTGCACCAGACGTTAAGCCGTCGCCGTTACCTAAGCGGGACCTACCGTAACGCCACCACCAACGGTCCCGCCATGCCGCTACCGCGCGCATCCCACCGGCCATTCTCTGTGCCGCGACCCCGCGTGTCAAGGGCGGCCACTAAACCCTGGCGTAGCCTTTGGTTTGGATACCCGGGTATGGTGTGTGGTTGCAGCCAACCGTGAGGTCGGACGGGCCGCTCACCGCGACTCGGCTGGCGCTTGGGCGGCCGAGCCCAGATGGGGCCAGCTCTGCCAGAAGTGCCGCCGACGCTCGGGTGGCACGCGCTGCGCCAGCTCCGAGCGGGCGCAGCCCGCGGCGAGCAGCTCCTTGACCTCGGTTCCGGCCTGCCGGAACGCGGCCACGTGGCCCGCGCCGCGTTCGTTACACAGCGGCGTGCTGACCACCAGGTGGACGCTGGTGGCGCCGTCGGCGGCGGCCATGAAGACCGTCTGGGCGATGTCGTCCGCGGACAGATGCGGCGTGTGGATCTCGCCGATGCGCCAGGTGAACGGCACGCGGCAGCCGGCCGCGATCAGGCACGGGTCGAGCCGGGCCGAGATCGACGGGTCGTACGACGACAGCCCGATCTCCTCGAGCCAGGGCAACTGCTCGGCGCGCAGGTCCTCGACATGGGCATGGCGGGCGCCACTGGTGAGCCCGGCGAAGTACTGCTCCCAGAACGGTACCACCAGGCGGCCGAACAACCGGGCCGGCACGAAGCTGGCCAGGTCGTCGCACAGGCCGGCGGAGTGCGGGTTGATCTCCGGCGTGCCGAGCACCCGGCAATGGAAGCGATGGAACTCGAGGATGCTGTCGGTCAGTCGCTCGAGGAACACCGCCGCCAGTTCGGGGCGGTCGAGCAGGTCGCAGAAGAAGCCGATCTCGCGGACCTCGTAGGCGGTGGTCAGCGGACCTTCCCACCCATAGCCGAAGCCGACCGCCTCGCCGGGGAAGGCCGCGCGCAGCCGCTCGCGGAAGTCGAGGTAGAACGGCGCCATCCCGGCGCCGGCGAAGTCCACCGGCTGCGCCAGCCGGCGGAGACCCTCCTCGAGCGAGCCGTAGACCGGCAGCAGGTTGACCTCGCCCCCCTCAGGGAAGAGCAACTCGCAGCCGAGGCCGTTGGCGTGGCCATAGCTCACCGCCGGCGTGCTCAGCGCGGGCAGTGGCACCTCGGGGCCGAACAGCTCGCGGTGCAGCGCGCGCCCTCGCCGGTAGCAGTCGGCACAGACGCTCGGGTCCAGGTTGAACTCGCGGATCGGGGTGTCGGTCAGGGCTCGGAGCGCATCCTGCGAACTGCCGACCCACCAACCGAACCCGGCGGCCTCGCGTTGCGTGGCGTAGTTGGGACGAGTACCCACGATGGCCTCTCCGCGGGCCGTGGTTCGCCTCCGGCGACGGGGCTCCTCTGCTCAGCCGGCCGCGAGCCGTTTGCCGTAGCGACGGCGGCCGAGCCCGTACTCGCTGAACTCGGCCAGCAGCTCCAGGCCGAGATGCTCGTAGACGGCGATGGCGGCCGCGTTGTCGGCCTCGACGCTCAGTTCGTAGCCGGCGCAGCCGCGGCGCACCAACTCGGTCTCGAAGGCGCGCAGGAGGCGGCCGCCATGGCCGGCGCCGCGCAGCTCGGGCGCCAGCGCCACGAACAGCAACTCCGGGCCCGCGGCCGGACGCGTCGGCGCCAGGACCGAACGCCACAGGCCCGGCCGGCCCAGCAGCCGCAGCGCCACGCTCGGGACCAGAGACCAGGGCGACCGGCGCAACACGCGGCGGTAGAATTGGTCGGCCTCGGTGGTGCCGAAGACATAGCCTTGCGCCGGCTCGCCCACGACCAGGGCCACCGTCTCGGGCAGCGCCAGTGCCTGCCGGTAGAACCGAGCGGCGACGGCCGGGCCCAGGTCGTGCAGCAGACCGGCCAGGTGCGCCTGGTGCAGAGCGGCCACGGCCGCGGCGTCGGTGGCCAGCATCGGGCGCGCGGTCACGGTGCGTCCTCGGCCGGCTCGAACCCCACCGCGTCGCGCACCAGGTAGAGCGGGCGGCCCTTCACCTCCTCGTAGATGCGCGCGATGTACTCGCCGATGATGCCCAGGCTGATGAGTTGCAGCCCGCCGAGGAAGAGGATCAGCACGACGATGGTGGTGTAGCCCGGCACGTTGCGCGCGGGCCGGAACAGGTAGTCGAAGACGGTGGCCGCGCCCAGCAGGAAGCCGGCCGCCGAGACGGCGAAGCCGACATAGGAGGCCAGTCGTAGCGGCAGCGACGAGAAGCTGGTGATGGCGTCGACGGCGAAGCGCAGCATGCGTCCGAGGGTGTACTTGGTCTGGCCGGCCGCGCGCTCGGCGGCGTCGAACGGCACCACGGTCTGCCGGTAGCCGAGCCAGGCGATCAGGCCCCGCAGGAACCGGGCGCGCTCGGGCAGGTGGCGCAGGGCGAGGACGACCCGCCGGTCGAGCAGGCGGAAATCAGCGGCGCCGAGCGGAATCCGCGTGGCTGACGCGCGGTTGATCAGCGTGTAGAACAGCCGCGAGGTGAGCTTCTTCGACCAGCCCACGCCGGCGGTGTCTCGGCGCTCGGTGTAGACGATCTCGAAGCCTTCGCGCCAGCGGCGGACCAGTTCGGGGATCAGTTCGGGCGGGTGCTGCAGGTCGGCGTCGAGGGTGATCACGGCGTCGCCGCCGGCATACTCCAGCCCGGCGGTGAGCGCCACCTGGTGGCCGAAGTTGCGCGCCAGCGTAAGGTACCGCACGTGACTGTCGGCCGCGGCCAACTCGCCCAGCACCTCGGCGGTGCGGTCAGTGCTGCCGTCGTTGACCACGATGAGCTCGTACGGCTCACCGAGTGGGGCCATGACGCTGGTCAGGCGCTGGTGCAGCAGCGGCAGCACCTCGGCTTCGTTGTACGCGGGGACCACCAGGCTGTAGGTCATTGCCGCCTCGCCACCCATCCGGCGCTCAGGCCGGCCAGCGCCAGCAGCGAGCCGAACAGCCCCAGGCGCAGGCTGATCGGCTCGAAGACGAAGGTCAACCGCGCGACCGGTTGGTCCACGCGCGCCGCTCGGAACAGGTCGTCGACCACCAGCGTCCGCACCCGCGCGCCGTCGGGCCGGTAAACGTGCCAGCCCGGGTACGCCGTGCCGTTGATCGCGACCACGCCGGCCGCCACCGGCGCGACCACCTCGCGGGCGCCGGTGACGGTGGTCAGCGCCGGCTGCGCCGCGCGGCCGGGCTGCCACGCTGCCGGCGCTGGTTCGCCCGGTACCGGCCACAGACCGTCGGGACGCGCCGCCGCGTCCGGCAGGCCATACGCCGGCAGGATAAGCCGCACGCGCAGGCGGCGCAAGACCTCCAGCCGCTGCCGCGCCAGCGGCTCGCTCGACTGCACGATGCTGCGCCGCACGGCCATCAACCAGGCCGCGCGCCGGTTCGGTGACGGGCGCGGCTCGAAGTCGTCCTTCCAGCGGTTCAGCCAGCGGTCGATCTTCGCCAGGCGCAACGGCGCGAAGTTCTCGATGGAGGGTACGCCGGCCAGCACGTTGCTGCTCGGTTTGAGGAACGGCAACTCGGAGGCGTAGGGCGGCACGAACACCCGCTCGCCCGGTGCCAACTCGGCGGCCACGCGCATCGCCACGGGGTCGGGCTGGAAGACATTCGGCGCGGCCACGGGGTTGAAGGTGCGCTGGGCTGCGAACAGCTCGACCGCCAGCAGCGCGGCCAGCCCACCGAGGCGTCGCGCTGCGCGGGTGCTGCTGCTCAAGGTCAGCAGGCCGGCCAGCCAGCAGACCGCGAACCAGGCGGCGGCGAGCGCCGCCTGCCGACCCTCGGCGCTGCCCACCTTGCCGCGCAGGCGGCCCCAGTCGTAGGCCAGCCAGGCGGCCATGAGCAGCAGCACCAGGGTGGCCAGCAGCGCTGGTGCGGCCCGGCGGACCTGGCGCGCGCCGGCGGACGGGTCACGCAGCCAGCCTTCGGCGGCCAGCGCGGCCAGCGCCGCGCCGGCGAAGGTGCCGGGCATCAGCCAACGGGCCGGGATGCGGAACGACTGCATGATGGGTAGCGAGTGCAGCCAGCCGAACAGCGGCGTGGCGCGGCCCCAGGCCAGCACGAAGGTGAGCCACCAGATGGCCGCCAGGGCTCGCACCGCGGCACCCCGGTGGAGCAGCGGTGCCAGCAGCGCCAGGACCACCGCGGTCACGCCGCAGAACGCGTTCAGCTCCCAGGTCACCGTCACGTCGGCCCAGTGGAGCGGCGGTAGTGTGGGATGGCCGAAGAAGCGCGGCATGAACAGGAACAGCAGCCACAGGGGCGACAGCCCGAACTCGGTGAGCAGCGACCGGTCGAGCCCCGCACCGCGTTCGGTCTGGCCGAGCAACTCCGCCAGCGGCAGCAGTTGCACCGCGGCCAGCGCGATGGCCAGCAGCACCGCGCCGGTCAGCCCGGCCAAGGCCCACCGGCGGCGCCGTGGCAGCGCGACCAGCCGCAGCAGGCCATAGGTGAGCGTGACCAGCACGGTGTAGGCGGCCAGTTGCGCGTGCACCGCGGTCAGCGCCAGCGCCAAGGCGACGCCCGCGGCGACGAACCCGCGCCCGCGACCGGTCTGAAGCGCCGCTTCGACGCCCCAGCAGGCCGCCGGCAGCCAGACCAGGCCGAAGGCCATGGGCAGGTAGACCAGGTGGCCGATGAACGCGCCGGAGAACATGTAGGCCAGCCCGCCGATCAACGCGGCCTGCGGGCGAGCACCATGGCACCGGGCCAGCCCGTGCAGCATCACGCCGGCCAGGGCCGTGTGCAGCCAGACGGTCCAGCTCAGCGCCGTCGCCGTGGGCAGGACCCAGCAGAGCAGTTGCGGCGGATACCACAGGCCGCTCTGGCCTTCGGCCGGCAGCGGGTAGCCGGCCTGGATGAGCGGCGTCCACAGCGGCAACCGGCCGGCCTGCACGCTCGTGTAGCACAGGGCGCGGATCGGGTAGTACCAGTGGTTCGTGTCGTCGAAGTAGAGCGTCGCGCCACCGCACAGGAGGGGTGCCCAGAACACGGCCGCCAGCACCGCGTAGGCAGTGACGCACCAGGTGTCGGGCGTTGGCCGCCAGCGCTCGGGCATCTAGCGGGCCTCCTGCCGCAGGCGCTCCGGGTGCTCCGCCACGGCTTGCGCGACAAACGCCGTCAGCTTGTCGCGGAAGACGCTCAGGTCGAAGCGGCGGGCGCTGGCCACGCAGCGCGCCGCGGACCAGGTCCCCTGCTCGAACCGCGCCATCGCGGCGACCACGGCAGCGGTGCTCTGTTCGGCGAACAGCACGCCGGTGTCGCCGTCCACGACGGTCTCGGTGGCGCCGCCGCGACCGTAGGCGATCACCGGACAGCCGGCGGCCTGCGCTTCCACCGGCGTCAGGCCGAAGTCCTCTTCGCCACAGAACAAGAAGCCGCGCGCGGCGGCGTAGTGCCGGCGCACCGCCTCGTCGCTCAGTTGGCCGAGGAACGAGACCGTCGGCCCGGCGAGGCGCCGCAGCCGTTCCAGGTCGGGCCCGCCGCCGATCACGTCGAGCGGCCGGCCGAGTTGCGTACAAGCCTCGATGGCCAGATCGACGCGTTTGTAGCCGACCAGCCGCGAGACGACGAGGTAGCGGTCGTTTCGTTCGGCGGCCGGTGTGAACAGGCTGGTCGTCACCGGCGGGTGGATGACCACGGCCTCGCGCCGGTAGTGCTTGGCGATGCGTTGGCGCACGGCCTCGGAGATGGCGACGAAGCGGTCGACTCGCTGCGCCGCGCAGTAATCCCAAAGGCGCACACGGCGGAGCACCGGCTGCAGCAAGCGCCGCTTGAGGCCGCCGGCTTCGGCCAGGTACTGGTGCGGCATCTCCCAGACGTAGCGGATGGGCGTGTAGCAGTAGCAGATGTGGCAGCAGTCGGCACGCGTCAGCACGCCCTTGGCGCAGGCGTGGCTGCTGGAAAGCACCACCTCGGCGTCGCTCAGATCGAAGCCCTCGAAGGCGGCGGGCATGAAGGGCAGCAAGTGCCGCCAGCGGCGCGTGGCGCCCGGCACGCGCTGCAGGGACGACGTCCGCACGTCGAGGCGGTCGGGGCCGAACTCCGGCGGGAGCGCCTCGGGCGCGTAGAGGCTGGTGTAGATGGGTGCTTCCGGCCACAGGTCGTGCATGGCCAGAATGACGTGCTCGCTGCCGGCGTAGTTGGTGAGCCACTCGTGGACTAGGGCCAGCTTCACGGTCACCTCCGCACCAGGACGCTGAAGACCTCGCGGAACTGCCCCACGCGAGGCACCTCGGCCAACCAACGGTAGTTGCCATCGAGGGCCTCGAGCAAGGGCTGGTAGGTGTCGCGCGACGCCCCGGTCAGCTCCGGCTGTACCACCACGCGGTGATCGGCGGTCCACCGGCCGTGCAGCAGCGCGGTCAGGTCGCCTTCGGAGAGCACCACGACCGCGGGCTGCCGGCTGGAGAACGCCTGCGTGATGAGCGCTGGGTTGACCAAGTGGTGCTGCGCCGCGGCCGGGTCGTCGGTGAAGCTGAACGAGGCCAGCGTCAGCCCGGGCGTCAGCCGCCGGCCGGCCTCGACGGCGACATCGGTCTGGAACGAGAAGATCGGCTCCTCAGCGCGGCTGTTGGCGGCCACGAGCTGCGCCACCTGGCGCAGCGGTCCGTGTACGCCCGCGGGTCCATCGGCCTGGCCGGGCAAGCGGCGCATGGCTGGCGGGAGCTGCACCGCGGCCGCCACCAGCACCAGCACCGTCGGCCCCGCGACGGTCAGTGCCGGCCGTGGTAGCCTGCGGTGCAGTTCGCCCCAGCACAGACCGGCCAGTACGGCGGCCGAGGGCAGGGCGATGACCTGGTACTCCTGGTATGGGTGCCCCGATACGAAGTGGCCGAGGAACACGAGCGCCGTGACCAGGAAGCACAACTCGATGTCCGACCAGGCCGGGCTGTCCGGCGCCTGGCGGCGCAGTCCGATCAGCCCGGCCAGACTGAGCAAGGCCAACGCCGGGCACGCCTGGAGCATCAAGCCGACGGCGACCTCCAGTCGGATCAGCAACAGTAGCAAGTCGCGGTCGGGCGCGTTGGCGGCGTGGTGCGACAGCAGGTCGTGGCGCACCGCCGCCGCATCGGCGACCAGCAACGGCCCCAGCGCCAGGCTCAGCACGGCCAGTCCGGCGAACAGCGCGCCGGGCAGGTCGCGCCGCCGGCCGCCGTAGAGCAACCAGAGGCCGTAGGCGACGGCGGCCGGAGCCGCGCTGCTGCGCGTGAGACAGGCCAGGGCCAGCGGCACGGCTGCGACCGTGCGCCCGCGCCGGCTGCCGCCAACGGCGCAGGCCAGCGTGGCGGCGAGCCAGAGGTCGGTGAGCGCATACGCCTTGACGATGCTCTGCTGCGAGAGCACGAACGGGACTAGCGCGAAGGCCCCCGCAGCGACCAGGCCGCCCACCGGTCCGGCGCCGCGCCAGCCGGCCAGGCCGACCAGCAGCACGGCCAGGCTACCGCAGACGACGCTGGTGGTGCGACCGGCGGCCACGCTGCGGTCGGCGCCGACCGCGCCGTAGACATAGGGCAGCAGCGGCGGCTGGACATAGGCGAAGTCGACGCACGGCCGCTGGCCGGAGCGCACCAGGCGCGCGGCGTAAAGGTACCAGCCTTCGTCCTGGTTGGGCCGCTCGCAGCGGGCGTAGACCGCGCCGAGCGCCAGGTAGCCGGCCAGCAGGCCGGCCAGCGCGACCGCGAAGACCAGGGCCGTGCGGCGCTCAGTCACGGTGGCGTCCCCAACCGGCGGCGATGACCGCCGCCATCGCGGCGAGCGTCAGGAGGGTCACGAACCGCCCCACACGGATGCTCAGCGAATCGAAGGTGAGGACGATCCGGTGCTGGCCGGCGCCGCGGGTCCAGACTCCGCAGTGGACCAGGTTGGTCGGCACGACGCGGGTCAGCCGACCGTCCGCCGCCGCGACCCGGCCGGGGTAGGGCGTCGTGTTGAGCACCCAGAAGCGGTCACCCGTGGCCTGGCAGGTGTAGACCTGGCGGTTCGGACCGGAGGCGGTCAGGCGGATGCTGGCGGCGCCGTCGCCGGCCGGGCGGGTGGCCGGTGGCCCGATGATCAGGGCCGTGTGCCGCGGGTCGAACAGAGGATCGAGCACGCCCTCGGTGACGTGTTCGACGGTGGTGTGCGTCTCCACCCAGTTCGGCGCCCAGGCCCGCGGCAGGGGCGGCAGCGGCGTCGGCTCCAGTCGCGCGCTCTCCAACGTCGGCGCGTAGGCGTCCACGCCGAGGAGCGCCATGACGCGCCAGTAGGCCCAGGAGGACCGCAAGGCCGCCTGCTCCTGCAACTCGACCAGCAGGCGCAAAGAGAGAGGCGACATGTTGTGCAGGTTGTCCGCTCGGGTCATCAGGTTGGTGACCGGCTGGAACCACCACAGGTCGCTGTAGCGCCAGGCGCCCACCGCCACTCGTCCGGTGGGCGGCGTGGGTGGGTCCAAGTACTTCGGCGGTGACTGCGACGGCGTCAGCGGCAGCGAGGTCACTATGACGTCGCAGACCATCAGGCAGATGCCGAACAGCACCGGCCGCCAGCCCGCGTCGCTGGTGGCCTGCCAGAGCCAGAGGAAAGAGCCCATGGCCAGCCCGGCGGCGATGAGCAGCGCGGCGCGGGCCGGAGCGCCCGCGCCCGGCAGCACCTTCTCGGCCACCACCGGCACCGCGATGGCCGCCAGGAGCAGGGCGGCCGGGCCGGCCACCGCGGCTACGGTCCAGGCCGGGCTCCAGCGGATCCGGCGGTCGTACACGGCCTCGGCACCCAGCCCGGCCAGCACCGCCAGGGCCATCACCGCCCAGGACAGGAGCCGCGCCGGCACGCGGAACGAGTTGCCGCCGACAAACGTGGACAGCACCGTGTAGACACCGAGTTCATGGCCGCAGGCGCAGAGCAGGCCGAGCCCGCCAATGGCCAGCCAAGTGCGCGCGAGGGGGCGGGCTTGCCGGCTGCCCAGGTAGGCCAGCAGCAAGGTCAACAGCCCAACGTAGCCGGTGGCTTCCCAGCGTAGCGCGGGCTTGAAGTACCGCGGGTCGAACATCGGCCCCCAGAAGTTGGGCGAGCAGAACAGCGGCACATGCCGCAGACCGAAGCTGACCAACTGCTCGCCGGAGCCCTGCGCGCGCAACGAGTTGCCGGTCAGTTCCAGCAACGGCACGTACTGTGCCGCCGCCAGGCCGCCCGCGGTGAGCAAGGCCAGCGCCAACTCGCCCAGGTGCCGCCAGCCCTGCGGATCGTCGATGGTGGCCAGTCGCGTCAGGCCATAGCCGATGCCCAGCAACCCGCCATAGAACACGAACTGCACGTGGCCGCACATGGCCATCAGGCCGATGGCGAGGCCGCAGCCGAGCCAGCGGCGCGAGCCGCCCCAGCGCACGGTCAGCTCGACGCCGGTCAGGACCCACGGCCACCAGCTCAGCGCCTCCAGCACGTTGGTGTGCTGGTGCCGGACCACCAGATGTGCGCCCAGGGCCAGCCCGATCGCCGGCAGCAGCGCCGCCTGCGGCCGCACGCCGACCGTGCGCAGATAGGCGTACAGCCCGGTGCCGGCCCAGGCCAAGTGGATGACCACGGTCCAGGCCAGGATGGTCCAGTGGGCCACCGGCAGCGCGTGGAGCACCTTGAGCGGATAGGTCGGTCCGGCCTGGCTCTCGGCGAAGACCGGGAAGCCGCCCTGCAACAGCGGGGTGAACAGCACCAGCACACCGCGGCGCAGGTAGTCGCCGAAATAGGCGCGGACCGGCAGGTTGAGCACCGGGATGTCTTCGGCGCCGAAGGCGGCCCAGCCGGCCAACTCGCGCCACCACCGCAAGCCGGCGAGCAGCAGCAGGCCGGCGAGGACCGCGCCCACCTCCAGGTACCGCCGGCGGCGCTCACTCATCGGCACCAACTCCCGCGTGTCCGCACCCGAGCGCGACGGTCCAGGCGACCACTGCGGCCAGCCCGAGCAGGCTGCCGAACAGGCCCAGGCGTATGCTCAGCGGCATGAACACGAAGTCGACGCGTTGCACCCCCGGCCCCAGCAGCTTGCCGCACAACAGGTAGTCGACCGGCTCGGACGGCGACCAGGCGCCGCCGGTTACCGCCGGCTCCACGCGCACGCGCCAGCCGGGGTACCAGGTCTGGCCGAGCACCAGCACCCGTGGCGAATCGCCACTGACCCGACAAGTGACCCGGTGCCGGCCGTACTCGGTCCAGAGCACTTCGCTCAGCGAGCCGCGCCGTGGTGCCGGCGCCGCCGGTGTTTCCAGCACGCTGTAGGCTTCGGGGCGCCAGTAGCCCCAGGCGACCATCTTCCAGGCGTCGGCCGGCGTACGCGCCACCTCCCAGCGCGGCGTCACCCAGGCCCGCGGGAACGGGCGCAGACCGGTCTCGACCAGTTCGCCCGGGGTCCGGCTGAACCGGTCGAACAGCCGGTGTTGCGCCAGGGTCACGCGGAGCATGGCCAACCATCGGCGGGCCACGATGTTCTCGTCCCGGACCAGGTCGCCGACCATGCCGAGCGCCTCGTTGTAGCGCTTCAGCTTGAGCGGCGTGTAGATGGCCAGGTTGTCGACACCCGGATAGAGCAGGTGCCGGTTGGCCTGCATCGGGCTCGGCTGGTAGACATCGACCAGGATGCGTCGCCCGCGTTGCGCGGTGACCTGGGCCATCTCGGCCGGCGGCGCCAAAGTGCTCGCCGGGCGGGTGTAGTGGTACCCGGCGCTGCCGCTGAACATGTCGATGGCGACCAGCAAGGCCAGCGCCGGGCCCCAGTGCGCGTCGGCGGCGGCGCGAGCGCGGAGCAGCAGTGCTGCGCCCGCCAACGCCAGGGCCACCGCGCGAAACCAGGCCAGCGTCAGCGACACTTTGTGCCCCAGCGGCACGAACGGCAGCGCGGCGCGCAGGTGCATCACCGCCGCCGCGCAGAGCATCGCCACCGCCGCCAGGAGCGCCAGCACCACCAGGCCGCGCCGCCGCTCGGGCCAGCCGTGTTGGCGCAGGTCATCGACGGTAAATCCGGCCACCATCGCCGCCGCCAGCGCGAACAGGCCCAACATGCGCGCCGGGCCGCGCACGCTGTGCCACCCGGGCAGCCGCAGCAGCCAGCGGTAGAACGGCAGCGTCTCGCCCATGGCCAGCAGGAGCGCCACCACGCCCAGCAGCAGGAACACCCAGCGCTCGCGCCGCCGCCCGAGTACCGGGGCCAGCACGAACAGCAGCAGGGGCACCACGCCCACATGCGCGGCCCACTCCCAGTGGATGCCGATGCCCCACTGGAGCTTGAAGGCCAGGTCCTCGTTGCACGGCGAGCCGTGCAACTGCGGCAGCAGCAACGCGTAGAGCTGCGCCGGTTGCAGTGCGATCTCGGTGGCTGCGGTGACGCTGAGGCCGTCGGCGCGCTCGGAGTGCCGGATCAGCTCCAGCAGCGGGAGCACTTGCACCGCGGCCAGCAGCACCGCCAGGCCGCCGGTGGTCGCCAGGCCGCCGAGGCTCCGCGCGAAGCCCGCCCGGCTGGCGTCGCGGCCGGTGTCGCGTAGCCACACCAGACCGCCCAGCAGACCCGGCGCCAGGACTACGGCGGCCAACGGGGCCTTGAGCGCGGCCACCACCAGCACCGCGAAGCCGAGGTAGACCGAGAAGACCTGCCAGGCGGCGTAGAGCCCCGGCTGCCAGCGCACCCAGGCGCGGACCAGCACGTAGGGCGCCGAGAGCAGCAGCGACAGCATCAACGGGTGCGCGTGGCCGGCGAGCATCTGCATGGCCAGCGCCACGCCGGCGGTCACAAACCCGCCGCGCAGGCCGCGCACGCCGCGCTCGAGCCCCCACATGACCCACGGCAGCCAGGCCAGCCCGTGCAGGAAGTTGAGGTGGACCACACGGAAGTAGACCGGCCCCGAGAGCATGTAGCAGAAGCCGCCGACCAGGGCCGCCGACCGCGAGCAGCCGAGCTGACGGAGGCAGGCCGCCACGCCCAGCCCGGCCCAGAAGAGGTGCGTGATGACGCTGGCGGTGAAGGCCAGCCAGAGCGGCCGCACCAGCAGGAACAGCAGGTTCCCCGGATAGGCCGGGCCGCCTTGGCCTTCGGCGAACAGCGGGTAGCCGGCGCCCAACTCCGGGCACCACCAGCGCAGGATGCCCGCGCGCCAGCCCTGGGCGAAGAACGCGCGCACCGGCAGGTTGTAGTGCTCGACGTCGTTGAAGTAGTAGGTGCCGCACAGGCCGCTGACGCTGATCAGCAGCGCGGCGGCGAACAGCGCCACGACGAGCGGCAGTTCATCTCGGGCCCGTTCGCGCCACGACGCCATCAGCCCGCACCTCGGTGGAACAGCACTTCGAACAGCGTCTTCACCAGGATGCGCAGATCGAGCATCAGCGACCAGTTGTCGATGTAGAACAGGTCGTAGCGCGTGCGCTCTTCGATGCCGCTGTCGCCACCGCGCTCGCCGGTGACCTGCGCCCAGCCGGTGATGCCGGTCTTCATGCGGTGCCGGTCGCGGTACCGCGGCAGTTGCGCGGCGAACTGCTCCACGAACACCGGCCGCTCCGGGCGCGGCCCGATCAGGCTCATGTCGCCGACCAGCACGTTCCAGAACTGGGGCAGCTCGTCCAGGCTGGTGCGGCGCAGCAGCCGGCCCACTGGCGTGGTGCGCGGATCGCCCTTGCGCGCCCAGATGGGCCCGGTCTGGGCCTCGGCGTCCTGCACCATGCTGCGGAACTTCAGCATCTCGAACTCGCGTCCGCCTTCGGTGACGCGGACTTGGCGGAATAGCGCCGGCCCGGGCGAGGTCAGGCGCACCAGCAGCGCCACGACCGCCAGCAAGGGCGACAGGATGATCAGCAGGGCCGCCGAGACCACCACGTCGAGCAGCCGCTTGATGAGCCGCTGCGTGCCGCTCAGCGGCACATCGCGCACGCGCACCAGCGGCCAACCGCCGGCGTCCTCGCGGCCGCCGCGGCGGAGCAGCAGATCGACCGGCTCGGCGACGACCACCACCTCGGCACCGGCCACTTCGCACTCGCGCAGCAGCTCGATCAGCTCGTCGCCACCCATGGCGCTCCGCCGCAGAACCAGTTCATCGACGCGGCCTTGTGCCATCAGTTCGCGCGCCGCCGCGAGCGCGTCCGCTGCCGCGGGACCCTGGAATGCGATCTCGCGGTCCTCGCCGGCCAGCGTGGCGGCCAGATCGTCGACGCCGAGCAAGGCCACGCGCCGCCGCAGCTCCGGGCGTCGCCGCAGGCTCGCGGCCAGCCGCAAGCCCACCGCGCGGGCCAGCACCGCTAGCACGACGGCGATGCCGAACCCGAGCGCCACGGTCAGGCGCGAGAACTCCGCCGCGCGGTAGGTGAAGCTGAGGGCCAGACAGACCATCAGCACGACCACCGCGGCAATCAGCACGTTGTAGGCTTCGTCGAGCACCTGCGCCCAACGTTGCGGCCGGTACATGTCCAGCCAGGCGAACACGACCACCCAGACCGCGGTCACCGCCGGCAGCGCCGCCAGATAGGCGTCGCGACTGAGTGGCTCACCCTTGGTGACCGGGATCCAGCCGCTGCGGAACCGGACCCAGTAGGCCAGCGTCATGGCCAACTGCAAAAGGGCGACGTCGCCGAGCACACCGCAGATGGTCAGCGCGCGGTCGAGCACGCGCCGCCGGACCACGGGCGTGGCCAGTCGGCGGGCGGTCGTTGCCGGTGTGCTCTCGCTCAAGGACGCACTCGCTCACTCATCTTCGGGCAGCGGCACCAGCCGATCGGCCCCAGCTTCTCTGTACCATAGTAGCAGAAGGCGCTCGGGGTACGCCCGGCGGATCGCCGCCAACTGCGACCGGCCGTTCTGGTCCAGTTCACGGACCACCAACACCGGCCCGTCCAGACCCGGCGGATTGAGCGAGAACGAAATGCCGTAGTCGGGCACGACCTGACCCGGCCCCGTCACCTGCATGTGGCGCACCACCACGCACGGTCGCCCGCCGGACACCGACCGCGCCATCGGCACGATCCGCGCCTCGGCGGCCTCGCGCCCGCGCGCATCATAGTAGGTGGTCTGCAACTCCAGCGGCAGCCAGGCCAGCCCGGCGGTGAGCGCCGCCAGCAGCATGGTGTCGCGCACGCGCGGCCCGCCGTGCGGGCCGACCCAAGCGGCCACCAGGTGCGCGCCCTTGGCGGTGAACAGCGCCAGCGCCGGCAGCAGCGGGTGCAGCACTCGCGGACCATAGGCCACGCAGTGGTACCAGTAGGCGACGTAGGCCGCCAGCAGCAGTGCGCCGTAGGCGCCCCACAGCCGGTCGGCCTCACTCCAGCGGCCACGCACGCCGAACACCAGTGCCAGCAACAGCGAACCGCAGGCCCAGCCGAGGCCGTAGCGATTGAGCTCCCAAGCATTGTAGTTGACGTTCCACAGCCCTTCGAGCACGCTGTGGCCGGGCCCGAGCGAGTGGTCCCAGACCAGCCCGCGGTCCGGACCGAAGCCGGGTCGGTTGACCGGCGCGCCGTAGACCTGGGTGTACCAGCGCTCGACGGGCGTCACCCGCGCCGAACCGGTCTTGGTGAGGTTGTCGACGGTCGCTAGACCAAGGCCGGGCACCGCGCCGAGGACCACCAGCAGCGGCAGCCAGGCCGGCACTCGGCGGCGCGCCACGGCGGCGCCCAGGTGTCCGGCGACGACCAGGCCGAGCAGCACGCCCTCGACATACCGCGTGGCGCAGCAGGCGCCGACAGCCAAGCCGGCGAGCAGTGCGGCGCCGGCCGAGGGCGCTCGGGCGCACTTCAGACTGGCGCCCAGCGCGATGACGATCCACAAGAGCGTGGCCGGGTGCGCGAAGAACGCGGCGCCCTGGATGAGGTAGAACGGCGAGGCGACCAGGAGCGCCAGGGCGGCGATGGCCACGCCGCGGTCCTCCTCGGCGCTGGTCTGCCGCCACCACAGCCAGGCGGCGAGGGCCGAGACGATGGTGTTGACCAGCCACGGCGCGCCGGCCTTGACGCCGATGGCCAGCAACAGCGGCCAACCGGGCGGGAAGAGGCCGTAGGTGCGGCCACCGTCGTCCATGAACACCCAGGCGAACCGCGCATCGAACGCGCCGGGCACCGGCGGTGCCGGCAGCGTCAGCCGGCCGAGTGAGAGCGTCTTGGCCTGGAACAGGTAGGCAATCTCGTCTTCCACGTGGGGCAGCGGGCCGATGGCGTAACGAGCGATCGCCGCGGTCAACGCCGCGCCGGCGAGGACCAGGGCCAGTGGCAGCCAGGGCGGCGCCTCTGGCCACGTGCGCGGCGGCAGCTGCTTCGCCGCGGCCACCAGCAGCAGGCCGGCCAGCGGGGTGGCCAGCAGCGGCCACAGTCCGCGGAAGACGAACTGCGGGTCACCGTGCCATTCAGCGCCGTTGCACCAGCGTGCCGTGGCGTACAGCCAGGCCAGCGCCAGCACCGCCGCCGGCCAGCCGCGCAGTTGCGCCCAGACGCGCGCCAACCAAGGTCCGCGCGCCGCGGGCAGTGCCGCGGCACAGGCCGCGCCGAACCCCAGCGACAAGCCCACGACCCAGCCGGGCCGCTGCGCCAGGGCCGTGTAGTTCAGGTGGTGGAACCAGACCAGGCAGGTGGCCCCGGCCAGACCGGCAAACCAGCGCACCGCGGCAACGCCCGAGGTGCGGCGAGCCACACCAGTGGCCATCACGCCCAGCACGCCGAGGACCAGCAGGTACCAGCTCAGCGGCGACCAGTCGAGACCAGCGACGCCGAGCGCCAGGCACAGTCCGAGCCACAGCCCGAGCCCGGCCTTGGCGGCCAGCCGGTGACCGGCGGTCATACGGGCACACCACCGTTGCCGGCGTCGGGCAACGCAAGGTCGGGGAACAGCCGGCGCAACGCCAGCGCCAGGATGGTCGGCGCCAGCGGCAGGAAGTAGCGTGTCTCGCCCAGCAGGCCGACGCCGAGGTGGACGACCAGGAAGACCGGCACCAAGACCACACTGCGGCGCAGGAACGCCGGTTGCGCACGCAGGCCACCGAGCGCCAGCGGCCACAGCGCGCCGAACACCAGCACGGCGCGGAACGAGCCGGCGCGCGTCAGGTTGGCCGGCACGTTCACCGCGGGCGTGACCAGGTCGGTGAACGACTCCCGCGGCCCGTACCAGCCGTGCAGGCCGGCGTAGACCAGCACCGTCACGGCCACCAGCCCACCGACGCAAAGCCCGTACGAGCGTTCCCGGCGCTCGTCGAGGCGCACCATCGCGGCCAGCAACGCCACCAGGCCGATGGTCTCGCGGTTGAGCATGCCGACGGCGACCAGCAGCACGAGCCAGCCGTCGCGGCGGCTGCGCAGCAGTTCGCCCGCGGCCACGAACAGCAGCAAGTTGAGCGGATCGGTCGGCTGGAAGCCGGTGCCGATCATCGAGAACGGCAGCACCGCGGCCAAGGCGAGCCCGCCGATCAGGCAGGCCGCTTCGGTCAGCCAGGCCCGCAGGAACTGGTGGAGCACCAGCAGCGCCAGGTACCAGCACGCGGCCCGCTGAGCCAGGTAGGCCACCTTCAGCGGCACGCCGCAACGGTGCGCCGCCTCGCACAGCCAGGGCACCAGCGGCCGGAACTGATGCGGATAGGCGGCCGTGCCGCCAACGACCTGCTGATGGATCGTCTCGGCCACGCTGGGCGGCGCCCAGACCGGCTTCTCCAGTTCCCAGGCCACCCAGCTCGCGGCGAGCGCGAACCCGAGGTAGACCCAGACCAGGCTGTTGCGTGGGCGCAGCGCCATGGCGACGTTCACCGGTCCCGGCGAGCCGCCAGCCACGGCCCGCGTGCCTTATCGTAACCGAACAGCGCCACCGGCGCCGGTAGTGCCGCCGGATCCGCCGGCCAGGCGTTGAGCCGTGTCAGCGTCACCGGCGTGCGGCTGACCTGCGGGTAGCCTTCCCAGCCCCACCAGGTGCCGCCCGCCGGCGTCTCCTCCGGGGTGATGACCAGCACGAGGTGCGTGCCCGGCGGCAGCGCCGCGCGGTCGAACACCGCGAAATCGCGCCGCAGGCGCTCCGAGGCATCCTGCCAGTGGGTGCGCTCGTCGAACTGGATGCGCTGGACGCACCAGCCGCACCAGAGCACCAGTAGCGCCGCGAGCAGCACCGGCGTCAGCACCAGCGGTTGCCCGCGATAGCGGCGGAACAGCGCCGCCAGGCCCACGGCCACCAGGCCCATCGCGGGCACCGTGGCGGCGTAGAGGTAGTGTGACGGCAGGCACCGTGGCGTGGTGGACGGCAGGAGCGTGTAGGGCAGCGGCTGCACCAGCACCCACACCGCCAGCCAGCGTGCCGGGCCGCGCGCCGCCACGGCGGTGAGCGCCACCGCGGCGGTCACCAGCCAGGCCAGCGGCAGCCAGGCGGCCGGTGCCTGCACCACGCGGTCGAGGAACACCGGCACGATGTCGCTGCCGAACGCGGCCGCCACCAACGCCGGCCAACTGCGCAGCAGGTGCCCGCCCAGTGCCGCCTGTTGGTAGTCGCCCGGCGCCTTGCCGAGCACGCGCCACAACACGTAGAGGGCCAGGAGCGCGGCTCCGGCGGCCCAGTCGCGGTCACGATGGCGCGCCGGCGCGGGACCGAGCCGGTCGGCGGCCAGCAGGACCAGGAAGATGGGCGCCAGGCTCTCCTTGATGAGGCAACCGGCCGCCACGGCCAGCGCGGCCAGCCACGGCCGCGGCTGCGCCAGGAGTAGCAGCAGGGCCACCGCCAGCAGCAGCGACTCGTTGAGGTTGGAGATCCAGCAGACGGCGTTGCGCCCGCCGTAAGCGCACCAGAACAGCGCCGCCCCGACGGCCGCGGTGGGTGCCTGGCCCAGTTGCCGGCGGAACAGCGCGAAGACCAGCGCGCCGTTGAGCACGTGCAGCAGCAGCAGGCAGACGTAGTACGGCGCCGGGTCGGTGCCGCAGACGCTGACCAGACCGGCCCACACGGCGTTGCCCAACGGCCGGCGCATGGCGCCCAGGTAGAGGCGGTAGACGTCGTGCTGGTGCCACAGCAGCGAGGGCCGCGAGGCGAGGGTGCGGCCGACCAGTAGGTAAGCGTAGTCGTCGCAGACGAACGCGTTGTCCAGCACCGGCGCATAGGCCCAGAGCGCGCCGACCAGCCCGCTGGTCAGCAGGACGATGGTCAAGGCGCGTGGCGCGAAGGCACTGCTGAGCCGGCCGGCGGTCATCGGAACTGGGCTTACCTCGCAGCGCAGTATACCCGAAGCGCTCCAAGGTTGCCGGCCATCGGCGGCGAAGTGCTTCGCGGAGGCGACAGGATGGCGATTGAGATCCGCAAGTACGCAGCGACCGACCGCGAGGCGATGAAACGCATCACCACCGAGGCGTTCCCGAAGGCGAGCATCGACAAGCTGATCGAGGACCGCTACGGCGTGCGCCATGACACGCCCTGGTGGCACCGCAAGTGCGCGCAGATCGACGCCGACTGCGATGCCAACCCGGCGGGCATTTTCGTCGCGACCGACGAGCGCGGCGCGATCGTCGCCTACATCACCACGCGCCTGGTGGCCGAGACGAAGATGGGCTGGATCCCCAATCTCGCGGTGACGCCGGCCTGCCAGGGCCAGGGCATCGGCCGCAAGCTGATCGCCGTGGCCCTGGAGTACTTCCGCGCCGCAGGCATGACCACCGCCAAGATCGAGACCCTGGCGACCAACGAAGTGGGTAACCACCTGTACCCGTCGATGGGCTTCGAAGAGCTGGTGCGGCAGGTCCACTTCGTGATGGAGCTGTGAGACGCGCCGGCGCGTGACCTGGAGAGCTGCCATGACCACCCAGCGCACATCGCTCGGGCCGAGCGCCGGGGCCTGGTTGGTGTGGTGCGGTCTGCTCTGGGCGCTGCCGGCCGGCGCCGAGCCGTGCCTGGTGCGGAATGGCCGCGCCGAGGCGGAGATCGTGATTGCGCCGGCTCCGGCCCGCCTGGCCAAGCTGGCTGCGAGCGAGCTCCAGCACTACGTGGCCAAGCTCAGCGGCGCGACGCTGCCGGTGGTCACCGCGCCCACTGCCGGCTGCCCGGTGCAGGTCTACGTCGGGCGCAGCGAGCACACCGACCGGCTGCGAGTGACCGACGACGGTCTCCTCTACGGCGCGTTCCGCATGGTGTCCGGACCCAACTGGCTGGTCCTGCTGGGCCGCGACCGTGACTTCGTGCCGCCCGAGCCCTGGGCGCGCAGCTACGACGACCGCCATCGCGTCACCCGCGAATGGGACGCGTTGACCGGTGAGCGCTGGGGCAACCCCTTCCAGTCGCTGCACCGCCGCTACAGCCCGGCGCTCGGCATCTGGGAAGGCGACGAGCGCGGCTCGTTCAACGCCGTCAACGAGTTCCTGCGCGGCCTGGGCGTGCGCTGGTACGCGCCGGGTGACTTGGGCGAGGTGGTGCCCCAGTTGCCCACGATCGCGCTGCCGGCGGTCAACCGTACGGTGCGGCCCGACCTGGCGGTGCGACACCAGTTCCACTACTTCCATGAGTTCTGGACTGCGCGCAAGGGTGATCAGGCGGCCATCGACGACGTGCTCTGGCAACTGCGGCTCGGGCTGTTCGCCTATCCCGAAGTCCTGGGTCACACCATCGGTGACGCGTCGGTGCTGACCCTCTGCCGGCCGGAGGTGAAGCAGGCCCATCCCGAGTACTTCGCCCTCTGGGCCGGCCGGCGGCAGACCGAGCACCTGACGCTGGGCGCGCCGTGCCTCTCGTCGCCCGGCTTCCGGGCGCAGATGGTCAGGTTCGCCGGGGCGCTGTTCGACCACTACCACGAGCCGATGGTCAACCTGTCGCCCTCCGACGGGTACGTCTACCTGTGCGAGTGCCCGCTCTGCGCCGGCCGGGCCACGCCCGACCGCGGGCCGCAGGGCCGGCTGTCCGACTACGTTTGGGACTACGTCGAGCAGGTGGCGCGTGAGCTGTATCGGCGCTGCCCCGACCGCAAGGTGTACAGCACGGCCTACAGCGCCTACACACTGCCACCCGAGCGGATCGCTCGGTTCAGCCCCAACCTGGCGGTGGTCGTCTGCCAGAACCGCAGCGCCCTCGGCGACGCGGCGGCACGCGACCGTGCCCGCGCGCTGATGCAGGCCTGGCAGGCCAAGCTGCCGTCGGGTGAGCTATACATCTGGGACTACTACCTCCACGCGCGCCCCGACACGGCCACGGCGGGTGTCCCGGTCTACTACCCGCACACCATCGCCGCCGACCTGCGGGCGCTCAAGGGCGTCTCCCGTGGCGACTTCGTCGAGGTCTACCGCAACTGGGCGCCGGAGAAGCGGCCGTGGGACGCGCTGGCGGCCAACCACCTCAACTGCTATGTGTCGGCGCGCCTGTACTGGGACGCCAGCCAGGACGTCGACGCGCTGCTGGCCGACTACTACCAGCGCTACTACGGCCCGGCGCGGCGCGAGATGCAGGCGTATGTCGACTACGCCGAAGCCAACTGGACACGCGCGAACACCGAGGTGGCGGTCATCGACCGGTTGTTCGCCCTGCTGGAATCGGCGCGGCGGGCCGCCGGTGACGGTGTCTACGGGCAGCGCGTGGCCGTGCAGACAGCCTACGTGGCGCGGCTGCAGCAACTCCGCGAGCGCCTGGCCCGCGGGCGCGAGACCACGGCCGAGGTGCGCACGGTGCCGCGCGAGCGCGGTGACCTGCACATCGACGGCACGCTGAACGAGCAGTTCTGGCAGCAGTTGGCCGGCTACGCGCTCTGCGAGGTGGAGACCGGGCGCCCGGCGCACCAAGGCACCTGGTTCCGGGCCGTCTGGGCCGACAACGCGCTCTGCCTCGGCATCCGTTGCCAGGACCGCGACATGGCGCACGTCGCTATTGGCTCGCGCCAACACGGCGATCCGGCCATCTGGCTGGGCGACAACGTGGACATCCTCGTGGAGACGCAGACGCATCGGTACTACCAGTTGGCGGTCGGTCCGACCGGCGCAGTGGTCAGCGCCGACCGCAAGCGTGGCCTCGACACGAGCTGGGTGGCGGGCGCCGAGGTCGCCGCGACTCAGGACGACGACGGCTGGACCATCGAGCTGCGCCTGCCGGTGAACGGCGAGGCCGACCCCAACCCCGACCCGGTGCGGGGCCTGGCGGGCCGGCGGCCGACGCGCACCTACCCGTGGTTCATCAACGTCTGCCGGCAGCGCGTGCGCAGCGGCCGGCCGCCGGAGTTGACCGCCTTTGCGCCCACCGGCCGGCCAGAGTTCCACCATCCGCTCTCGTTCGCGTTGCTCTGGGTGCCGTGAGCACGACGCCGAGGAGGCCGACCATGCGGCGATGGCCTGTGGCGCTGCTGCTGTGGCTGCTCTCGGGTGGCCTGGCGGCCACGCCGGCCGACTATCCGGCGTCGCGTCGCGCGGCCGTGGCGCTCCTGGACGCCGGCCGGTTGCCCGAGGCGCTGGCCGCCTTGCTCAAGCTGGCCGAGGCGAACTTGAGCGAGGGGCAGCGCTCGGATGCGCTCGACCTGGCCGCGCGCTGCGCGGCAACGCTGAAGCAGGAGGCGCAGGCGCTCGAACTGGCGCGGCGGATCCCGTCACCGCCCGTGGCGCGCACCTGCCAGATGCGGCTGCTGGCCGGCCAGCGCCAATGGCCGGCCGTGATCGGCCAGTTCGGCGCCGACGACTTCGCCACTTGGCCCGAGTACCTGGCCGCCGAGGCGCACTTTCTGCGCGGGCAGGCGCACGCTGCCGTTCGTGACGGAGCCCGCGCCGCCGCCGACCTCGAGGCGGCGACGCAGCTCCTGACTGAGGCGAACGCGCTCGGTCTGGCCCTGATTGCCCTTGGCCACGCCTGTCGTGACCTGCTGCACGACGATCCGCGGGCTCTCGCCGCCTACCGCCAGGTACACCGCACGAGCAACGTCTACAAGCGCTGTGAAGCCGCGCTCGGCGCGTCGGAGTTGCTGCGCCGTCAGGGCCGGCTGCCGGAGGCTTTGGCCGAGCTGGAGCGGGTGCCGTTGGCCGAGATCACGGTTGCCTTCTGGCGGGTCTCGCTGCTCATGGGCTACGGCACGGTGCTCCGGCAGCAAGGCCGCACCGACGAGGCGCTGGCCCGGTACCGCGCCGCGTTGCAGGTACCGGACATACCCCGTGGGCACCAGGCGGCCTGTGAGCAGGCCATCAAAGAGATGGCTGCCGTGCCCGCGAGACCGTGAGCCCCAGTGGGCACAAGCCGCGGGAGGTCCGGGTTGACTCGCCCGGTCCCACCGGCTACACCGGATCTTGAGCCGGCCGCGCGCCGACGTGGCCGGTGAAGGTCGGTGCTGGCGTGGGCCAGGAGCGAGCCGATGAGCGCTGCTCTCGTGCGCGTCGGAGGGTTCGAGCGCGATGAGGCCGGGCGCGACGACGGCTGGCCGTCGTTCAGTCGGCAGGTCTGGCCGGTGCTGTGGCAAGCCGTCTGGGGCGGCAGTGCGGTGTTTGCGGCCGCCGCGGCCGTCGAACAGTGGGGCAGTTGGGTCGGCCGCGGCGAGGTGCGGCACGAGGGCCAGGCACCGGTGGTCGAACTGCGTGGGCTGGCCGAGGGCGACCTGCATCCGCTGACGCTCTGCGGCTGCCCGCTGGGCGTCTACTACGCCCTGGATGGCCGTTGGCCAGCGTCAGCACCGCTGCGCGAGCTCTACCCGGTCTGGCGGTGGCGCGACTGGTCGCTGCCCTCGCTGGCGAGGGCCTACGGCGACGACAAGGTGGCGGCGCTGGCGTACCTGGTGGCCCAGGCGGACGCACCGACCTGGTACTGCGTGGGCTTTGACGCCGACAGCGCGATGTTCGTCCGTGCCCGGGCCTGACGGCGCGCCACCCGGCTATGGCGCGAGTTGGTACCGCACCAGCAGGCTCGTGTCGGGCCGCGGCAGCTTCAGCGTCAGACCCTCGCCCAGGTCGTGGCCGGCGAGCGTCTCGCGGCGCTCGCGGCGCTCGTCGTCAAGCCAGGTGACCTCGTAACGTCGGTCGGGCCGAATGCCTTGCAGCGCCAGGATCAGACCAGCGTAGCTCGACTCGCGGCGGCGGAAGGCCAGCACGATGCCGGCATCCAGATCGGCGCGGTGCAGTTGCCAGGCGGCGAACTGCTCCAGGTCGGTGTTGACCGGCGTCAGCGGGTAGAGGTCACCGTACCAGTACTTGCGGTTGGCGTCGATCTCGGCGATGCCCGCCCTAGCCTGGTCCCAGTCGAAGGTCGGCTCGAGGTAGGCCGCCTCGATCGGCGCGCCGCCGGTGGCGGTGCTGCGGCCCTGATAGGCCACCGGATCCCACAGCCCGATGGTGAACATCGGCACGTAGAGGCCCAGCGCGCACGACTGCATCTGGTTGTACTCAGGATGTCCGGGCGAGCAACCGGTGTCGCTCCGCCAGAGCGGCACGCTCCGCGCGCACATCTCCAGGTCGATCCGCCGGCCGCCGCTGGCGCAGTTGTCGATCACCAGGCCCGGATGCCGGCGCAACAGTTCGTCCCACAGCGCGTAGAGACCCTCGACATAGCGGATCTCGGTGATGCCTTGCCGGTCCGGCGCGTCCGCCTGCCGCCACCAGCCGAGCGGGTCGGTGTTGAAGTCGTTGCGGTAGACGTCGATGCCGTACTCGCGGATCCGCTGCGACAGCAGGTCGGTCAGCCAGGCCCGGGCCGCCGGATCGTCCAGCTTGAACAGCCCGCCCTTGGCGCCGCCGTGGACGAACTCGGGGTGCTCGCGCGTGATGTCGCTGTCGGGTGCCACTCGTTCGGGCTCGAACCAGACGATGAACTGCAGGCCCTTGGCGTGGCAGGCGTCGGCGACGGGCTTGAGGCCACGCGGGAACTGCTTGGGCTCGGCGCGCCAACTGCCCACGCCGTTCGGGAAGCCGCCGGGGAACCAGGCCGCGTCGAGCCAGACGGCATCGAAGCCGAGTTTGCTGGCGGCCTCGACATAGGCCAGTTGCCCGGCCTCGGTGGACCATTCGGGCCGGCCCACGTAGCGGTCGAAGCACTGGATGGCCAGTGGCAGCCGCACCGGCCTGCCGTTCGCCTTGGGCATAATCTGGAACAGCATCAGCCGGCGGAACTGCTGGTGCGCGCGGAGGCGGTGCTGCCGCCAGTGGTGAACCAGCAGGCGCGGGGTGCGCACGCGCTCGCCCGGGTGCAGCACGAAGTGCGTCTGCTCCTGGCCCACGCGCAGCCGGGTGGGTCCGGTGCCGGCGCGATCAAAGTGCGCGGCCCACTGCCCGGTCCAGCCGACGGCGACGATCAGACCCAGTTCCGCGTACTCCAGGTTGAACCAGGGGGACGCGCTGACCGATGCCGGGCGCCCGCCGGCCGGGGCCATCCGATAGCTCTTCCCGGCTGCCAGTTCGGTGGTGAACGGCAGCCAGGAGGATTCGGCGCAGGCGTCGCCGTGCAGTTGGCGGATGCGCAACGGCGTGCGTTGGTAACCGCTACGCAGCGTCAGGTCGAGGCCCTGCAACTGCTCGATGATCGGCGTGTCCTTGGCGCCGGTGTTCTCCAGGTAGACGGTCCATTCGGCAGCGGGATACTCGCGGTAGAGCCGCGCCTCGGCGGTCACCTTGAGGCCGGTGGCCGGGTCCTGCCAACTCACCGTGCGTGCTGTCCAGCCGCCTTCCTCGCGCGGCTCACCGACCACGCGCTGCCAGCCGGGCAGCAGTTCGGCCGACGGCCGGCCGCCGTAGACAAACGAGAACGGCGGCCCGGCCGGCAGGCTGAGCGTGTCGGCCTGGCCCTCGTCGAGCCGCTGTACGTGGCCGTCGGCCAGCACGACGCGTGCTGCGGCCCAGTCGGCCTGGTCGTGCGACGGGCCGTCGCCGGCGTCACCGACCTTGAGGAGCAGTTCCTTGGCGCCCGCCGGCAGCTCGACTCTCACCTCGACCGGGGCCATGCCGCCGCGGCAGACGTCGGAGCGGAACAGCTCGCGACCGTCGGCCTCGACGCTGAACACCACCGAGCCGCGCGCGCCGCCGGTGTCGTCGTTGTGGTCGATGCCGACCGCCGCCTCGAACCGCCGCGCGCCGGCGGGCAGCGCCACGGCGATCTCGCTCACGGCGTGCGTGCCGAGCCCGTGCTCGTAGGACTGCCCGCCGATGCGCAGCGGCGTGTCGATGCACGACCGGCCGTAGCGCAGGACGCTGTGGTCTTGGCGCCGCACGGTCAGCGGCAGCGCGCCGCCCGGTTGCCGGCCGGCGAAGGCCACACTGAACCAGGCGGCCATCTCGCCCAGTTCCTGTGGCGTGGCCATCACGGCATCACGCGGCGGCGCCAGCGGCAGATCGCGGTCGGTCATGGCGTCTACTCCGGTGGCGACCAGGAGGGCCGGCAGTGCCAACCCGACGCGACAGCGCGAGCGGAACAGGCGAGCGAGCATGTCCGGCCTCCAGGACGCGGCCCGGGCCGGCTGCCGACCAGGGCCGTGTGGCCTTGGCCGCGGACCGGCCAGTTCCTCCGCCGCCAGCCGAACGGCCCGACGCGGGCGTGGCCAGACGATGGCCAGCCCATCGGACCACGCTCCGGGCGACGCTCCACGCAGGCAGCAGCCCGGCCCATGCCGGCGCGCGACCGGGCGCCGCCGTCAGGGCGCGGTCGGCTGGACGGTAAAGAACGTGCCGACCAGGCCCTTGGCCCACTGTCCGTCGCGATCCAGTCGCGTCCGGTCGTAGACGACCAGCAGGCGGCCGGGGGCCACTTCCTCGACCGTGTTGTAGCTGGTCGTGGCGCCCTCGTAGTAGCAGAGCTGACCGCCCCAGGTACGGCCGCCGTCGCGGCTGAACGCCAGCCAGTTGCCGGGGCGGCCGTAGGTGAGCGCCAAGGTGCCGTCGCTCAGGCGGCAGGCGTTCGGCCAGACGCCGCGGTCGGCGATAGGCTCCGGCCTGGTCCAGGTCGCGCCATCGTCGCGCGAGCGACACAGGTAGAGTGGTGTGATGTGCTTCGGCGGCTCGCCGCCCGTGCGCATGAAGCAGAGGATCTCGCCGCCCGGCAGCGCCAGCAGATCGGCCTCGCAGAAGCTCTCGGCGCCGATCTGCGGGTCGTAGGCGACGGTAGCCAGGTAGTCCCAGGTGCGGCCCCGGTCTACTGAGCGCATGACCCAGGTGCGGTACTTGTACAGTTTCCACTCGGGCGGGAACGCCGGACAGAGCACCGTGTCACCGGTGAAGTAGCCGTACATGGCCATCAGCAGCGAGCCGTCGCGCCGCTGCACGACAGCGTGGTCCACGCAGGGGCCTTCGTAGTGCTGGCCATCGTCGCCGGTGCCGCCGGTGCCGTTGGGGATCCGCAGAGTCGCCTGCTCCGTTGGGAAGCTGCGGCCGCCGTCCTTGGAGCGTCGCAGTGGCACCGAGAACACGCCGTCGCTGACGCGCTTGGTGTTGAACCCAGGCGCGATCACCTCGCCATCGGCGAACTCGAACGCGCCGGTGTGGGGTCCGGCGCCGCGGCCCCAGGTGCGGCCACCGTCGGTGGACAGGCGGTTCTGCACGGCGAGCCGGCCGTCGCGGTAACGGAACAGGCTGCCGTAGGTGGCACCGGGTACCAGATCGATGGTCTCGCCCATGGTAACGGTCAGGCCCGGTAGGGGCCGGCTGGCCGGCTTGACCGCCAGCGGTCGGCTACTCTCGAAGCGCACCCAGCGCCAGACCGCTTCACCGGTGGCGGTTGACGAACCGCTGCCGAAGCTGCACTGGTTCCGCGGTGGCTGGCCATAGGCCGGATGCGTGAACTGACCGGCGGCGTCGATGACCAGGCGGTCGTCCACCCACAAACGCAGGTCTGTGCGGACGATCTGCAGGCAGTAGACATGGTCGCCGTCGGCCGCGTTGAACGGCACGCTCCGGCGGGCATGCTCGAGTTGGAGGCGGTCCGGATAGATGGTCAGGCCCTCTTCGTGCACGCCGTCGGCCACGGCCAGACAGACGCCCCAGGGCGCACCGCAGGCCTTGACGCGCAGCTTGGCGGCGAGCCGGGCGCCGATCGTGGGATCGGCTTGCCAGGCCAGTTGATAGAGCCGCCCGCTCCCCGCGCGCGTCGATTCATCGACGATGAGCAGGCCGTCGTCCACCGCGGCCGAACGTGTGCCGTCACCGATCCAGGCGGTCACATAGGGGTCCCACTGCCCGGCCTCGTAGAACGGCCGCCACGGCAGGTCGTTGGCGGCGGCGAGCGCACTCGCGCTCAGCACGCCGACGGTGATCACCAGTCGCCACAGCATCCGTTGCTCCCTCTGCACGGGCCGGCACTGCTTTGCCCGACGTCTCTATCATGGCGTCGTTACGACGACCTTCAGCTTGCTGCAGACCGGCTTCCCGTCGCTCTCGGCCCGCGCCGTCACGACGTAGACGCCGGGCTGCGCGTACTGGTGCGACAACTCGGTGTACGAGCGGCAGTCGGCCAGGTGTTCGCCATCGCCGAAGTCGACGGCAAAGGGCGGCCGGCTGCGTCCCTGGAACCAGCAGCGCAGCCGTACCGGCTGCCCGGGCCGCACTTCCTCGGTCGGCGTCGAAGTCATGAAGATATGCGGCAGACCGTGCTCGCGGTTGCCGGCCGAGTAGACCTTGACTTGGCAGAAGTCCACGTCCGCGGCGCCGGTATCGTCCTTCACCCACAACGTGGCGACATAGGCGCCGGGCCGGTTGAAGGTCACTTCGGCGCGTGCTTGACGGTACTCCTCGCCCGTGTCGAGTGTCCAGCGCCAATCGACGATGCGCCGGCCACCGAAGGCCAGCGAACGCGAGGCGTCGAGCACGACCGTTTCACCGGTCTGGACGGTCTGGTGCGGACGAGCCACCGCGAACAGACCCTTCGGCCGCTCGGCCTGGTAGGCGGTGACCACCCACGGATAGAGGTTCAGACGCGTGTTGTTGCCCCAGTCGCGACCGCTCGCGTCGCGCGGCAGACACGAGGCCAGGTGCAGGTGCGAGAAGTTGCCCGACGGGCCGGTGCGGCCCAGCGTGCCGATCCGCTGCCCCGCGGCTACGCGGGCGCCGAGGACGATGTGCGGCTCGACCGCCGACAGATGCGCGAATTCCCAGTGGAACCCCTCGCTGTCGTCGATGCCCACTGAGCACAGGTTCTCGCGGCTCGGCCAGAACAGCACCACCTTGCCGTCGATGGCGCTGAGCACTTCCTCGGCGCCTTCGTAGCCCGCCAGGTCGAAGCCGTAGTTGTGGTAGAACTTGTTGCCCGCGGGATCGCCATCGGTGAGGCCGAGATGCACTGGCTCGTTGAACGCCTGCGTGCCGTGCGAGAACAACCGGAACCGGCGCAGCGGGAACCGGAAGCGGTTGACGTCGACGATGGGCAGGCTCGCGTCCCACAGTGAGAACTGGACCCGTTTGGGCAGCGGCGTCCAGCCCGAGGTGGTGTCGGCCTGGAGGCGCAGGCCGGCGGTCTCCGTCGGCATCACGTAGGGCGTGCAGTCCAGTCGCAGCGGCTGGCCGTCGATCTCCACGCGCACTGCGGCGCGCCGGATGTGGTTGATGACGCGGTCCCGCTCCTCCTGCACCGCCACCAGGCGCACGGTGCGGGTCTGGCCGTTGCGAAGCGTGTAGCGCGTGCTTTCGCCGGGGTCGAGGCAGACGATGCGCTGGGTGGAGTAGGGCCGGACGATACGGTTGAGCACGTCTTCGCCGGACTCGGTCGGGGCGGTCCCGATCTCTTCGAGCACATGGTCGACACCACGGCTGAACTGGAACGGTCCGGACAGGATCCACTTGCCGTCCCGCTGTTCGGCGTGGTCGAAGATGGTGGACACACGACCGTCGCGGTGCTTGAAGACCAGGCGGCCTTGCTCGTCGACCAGCCAGTAGGTCTCGTTCGGACTGCTGATGCCGCCGATGCGCCCGCTCTTGTCCAGCGTGGCGATGCCGTTCTGGCCACTGTGCTGGCCCTCGCGCCAACTGAAGCGGAACTGCTTGCCGGCCAGCAGATCCGCGGTCAGCGCGGGCGTGTCCGCCACCAGCGCGGCGGCCAGCAGGAGCAACAGCAGCATCACGCCGCTCAGCCTCGCCATCGTCTGCCTCACCGGTTGCCTCGGGCTGCCCCCGCTGTCCGACGTCTACCTGCTGCGGCCAGTCGTTGTCAAGCCCGCTGCCGTCGATCCGGTCTGCGTTGCCGCGACCCTCGCTGGCCTGTCTCCCGGCCCGCTCCGGCCCGGCGTGCATGGGCGTCTGGCGTGCTCAAGCTGGTGGCGCTCCGCCTCCCGCCTGCGTGGCTCGCCCAGACCGGCGAGCGGCCGGTCCCACGGGCAGCTGGATGGCGCACACAGAGCACCGCGCACCTCTGTGGACCGGCGCATTTGACACGTCCGTAACGGTTGTGGTAGAGACGCGGGAAACCAGCGGTCGCTGGGGTGCCGGGGCAGCGCAGGGGCTCATCCGGCCGAACGGCGGTCCGGGAAGGGCGTTGTTATGAAGAAGCGCGCGTTCACGCTCATTGAGTTGTTGGTGGTCATTGCTATCATCGCCATTCTGGCGGCGATCCTGTTCCCTGTGTTCGCCAAGGCCCGCGAGAAGGCGCGGCAAAGCTCCTGTGCGAGCAACGTCAAGCAGTTGACGCTCGGCTTCGTGCAGTACGCTCAGGACTACGACGAGCGCATGGCCAAGTACCGCCTGGGCACAGTGGACCCGTTCTGCAACATGTTCTGGCACGTGCAGATCAGCCCGTACCTGAAGAACACCCAGATCCTGACCTGTCCCAGCGCCAATGCCGGCGCCGGCACCGTCTGCTATGGGTGCAACAACGGACACGTGTCGATCTGCAACAATGGGCCGAACACCACGCCGGTGCCGGGCAAGGCCCTGGCCGATATCACGCAGCCGTCGCAGGCGTTCTGCGTCGAGGACGCCGCCAGCGACGGGAGCTGCAACACGGAGCGCACCGGCGTGGAGTCGGCGGGCTTCATGGCCGGCTACTGCCCCATCTGCGGTGGCTGCACGCACTTCACCTATCCGACGGCCAGCTCCAGGCGCCACAACGAGGGCCTCAACGCCGGCTTCGTCGACGGGCACACCAAGTGGTACAGCGTGACAGTGTTCAACAACCGCAACGCCACCGCCGCGCAGGACCTGTGGGGCCACTTCTGAGGCTGGGCTTGGCCAAGCGAAGTCCGGGCCAACGACAACGTGGCCACGCTGGGGCGACTTGGCTATACTGGGGTATGGGTAGGCCGCCACTGCGGGCGGCCGGCCATGTCCTGCGGAGAAGTGCCATGAGATCGTGCGCGAACGGACGCGCCTTCACCCTCATCGAGCTGCTGGTGGTCATTGCCATCATCGCCATTCTGGCCGCGATCCTGTTCCCGGTGTTTGCCAAGGCGCGCGAAAAGGCGCGGCAGTCATCCTGCGGCAGCAACGTGAAGCAGTTGGCGCTGGGCTGTATGCAGTATGCCCAGGACTACGACGAGGTCATGCCGCCACGCTACTACCGGACCAACATAGCGGTGCCGGGCGGCCCGAACATCTGGGACCATCTGGTCCAGCCGTACACCAAGAACATGCAGGTGGTCTACTGCCCGAGCGAAAAGGCGATGTGCTACGGGTACAACGTCGACTACCTCGAATGGAAGCCCATGGCGCAGATCGTGTCGCCGGCGGAGACGGTGACGCTGTGCGACGTGAAGCTCTCGTACGGCAACGACGGCACGGCCTACTACCCGCGCCTGGTCCGCAAGCCGTCGACCGTCGGCGCCGGCGCTGCACCGGTGGTGCCGACGAACGACGAAGACGCTCAGCCGGTGACCGGCGACCCGAATCTGGAATGGGCGCGCGCCCGCGGCATTCACAACCGCGGCGCCAACGTCGGCTGGGTCGACGGCCACATGAAGTGGCAGACCACCACCAACTTCTACTACGGGCAGAGCCCGGCGGACAAGTACTTCGACCTGAACTGACCGCACGAAACCAGGGGACGCGACACCGGTCTGCGGTGCGGCCTGGAAAACCAGGGGACGCGATACTGGTTTTCGCGCGGCCTGTCGCGGCGGCCGGGCGCTCAAGCCAGAAGCCAGTATCGCGTCCCGAATGCCACTTCCGGTCGGCTCGCCGCCTCCGGGTAGCACAGGCTGGAAGCCTGTGCGATGGCCGGCGCCCACGCAAGCTCGACACGCAGGCACAGGCTGGAAGCCTGTGCTACCCTCGGCCAAGTGGGTGACAGGTGCTGCTGGAGGCGCCGTTCGTACCGCGTCCCCAGGTTGCCGCGCCCGTGTTTGGTGCCGGCGTGGCTGCGAAACCAGGGGACGTGAAACCAGGGGACGCGATACTAGTTTCGTGCGAAACCAGGGGACGCGATACTAGTTTCGGCGCGGCCTGTGGCCGTGGCCGGGCGCTGAAGCCAGGGCCGGGCAGGTGACAGGGGCGCGGGACTGGTCTATACCAGTACCGCGTCCCCATGTTTGCGAACCCCTACTACGGGCAGAGCCCGGCGGACAAGTACTTCGACCTGAACTGACCGCGCCAAACCAGGGGACGCGATACTGCTATTTCGGTACGGCCTGTCGCTGCGGCCGGGCGCTCAGGCCAGAAGCCAGTATCGCGTCCCGAATGGCACGTCGGGTCGGCTCGCCGCCTCCGGGTAGCACAGGCTTCCAGCCTGTGCGATGGCCGGCGCCCACGCAAGCTCGACACGCAGGCACCGGCTGGAAGCCTGTGCTACCCTCGGCCAAGTGGGCGGCCGGCGCCCACGCAAGCTCCACACGCAGGCACCGGCTGGAAGCCTGTGCTACCCTCGGCCAAGCGGGTGGCGGTCGCTGTTGGAGGCGCCGTTCGTATCGCGTCCCCAGGTTGCCGTCCCCGTGTGTGGTGTCGCTGTGGCTGGGTGCTTCAGCGAGGGCCGGACAGCGGGCACAGGACTGGCCAGGACCAGCATTGCTTGCGCCATGTCACCGGTGGCCAAGTGGCGCTACGGGCCGTCACCGTACGCCTCGGTCAGCCGTTGGCAGTACTGCTGCTCGGCTCGTGACAGGCTGGCGGGCAGAGTCAACGCTCGCCGCATCTTGTCCCTGGCCGCCGGGTCGGCCGCCAAGCCCCTATCGGCGGCCGTCAACAGCTTGGCCCAGCCCGCCACGAAAGCAGGCTTGGCCAGGTGGGGCGCAATCACCTTGGCGCGACTGACAACCAGGGCCACCTGGTGGTCGTCCTGCCTGGCCAGCCACTTGGTCTCGTCGTTGTTCGCCGCGACGTAGAGCGTCTCCCCGTCGATCACCGGCTTCCCGGTGGGGTCGAGGACGCCGACAAAGCCAATACCATATGGCGCGTGGACTGGCGCATCCTTGGTCAGCGCCTTCATCGTGCTCTCGACCTCGCCGCCGACCATCTTGTTGACCATCTCGAGGACCTTCCGGTTGCCCGACTCCTGCGCCCAACCGTTAATGACGGCGTCGCAGATGCCCCACTGAAGGGCCTTGGCGCACGGGAGTGCCGCCACTCGCGGTGCCACCCAGCTTCGGAGCCGTTCCTTGCTACTGCTGTTGCTGTACCGCAGGTCCAGCAGAGTAGCCTCGACGGTGACCTCCGCCAGGCGACGATCGGTGAGCCCTTCGGTGGCGTCGTCCGCGCCCGTCGCCTCAACGCCGCTGGTGGCACCGGCCGACGTCGTCCCGGCTTGGCGGGCCGCCGGTGTGGCCGGCCTGTGGCGCGGGCCGTGCCGGCCGAGTCTGGTGGCCCCAACCAGCAGGACCAGAAGCACCACCACGGCGGCCAGACCAACCGCCCATCGGGCACGGGTGGGTGGCGCCGCGGGACGCTCAGCGGTCTCCTCCGCAGCGGCCTGCGGCTCGGCCGGCAGGTGGCTGGCAGCCGGCTGCGGCTCCGGCTCCACTGGCGCTGCGTCAGGCGCCTGCGTCGCCGGGGGCGACGGCGGTGCGGTGGCCACCGCCGGCACCACGATCACCTCGCCACACGCACAGCGCCCCTTGGCACCTGCCTTGTCATCCGGCACCGAATGCCGAGCGCCACAGCTCGCGCACGTGAACTCGATGGACATCGTGGTCCCTCCCAGGCGATCCCGCACAGTGGGTGTCCGACGCCAGCCTTCGCACCGGTGGTCAAGCCTGTCCGGCGGCCCTCTGCGCGCAGCCTAGCAGGTGCCGCTTCCGATAGCAAGTATCCGTGCCACGGCGACTTTGGGCGGCTCACTTCGGCGCCCTCACGGCGCGTCTCCGGTACGAGTAGCTGAGCGAGTGCGGCGAGCCACTGCCCGCCACCATCGCCGACGCCGGCATCAGCGGCCAACGTCGCTCCGCCCCCCGGCAGAGGTCACTCGCTGGCGTCGGCGAACTGGTCGCCCCATGCCCAGCACCGACCCGCCCGCGCGCTTCCCGTGGCGGGCCATTCTCTTCGGCGCGGTCATCCTGCCGCCGTTCACCTACTTCGGCATGGTGGCCTACATCATCGTCCAGACCGCCACCTGGATGGGTGACTCGCTGCTGCGTGGTCCGCTACTGCTGCTGTTCGGGCTGTGTCTCCTGTCGCTGGCGCTGCGCCGACTCGGGCCGAGGTGGGGATTCAGCCAAGGCGAGTTGCTGCTGATCTTCGCCATGGTCTCGCTCGGCACCGCCATGTGTGGCACCGGTTGGGCGATGTTCGTGGTGCCGTCGATGTCCGGCGCGCCGGCCTTCTACGGCGCCGGCAACGCGTCGTGGAAGAGCTGGCTCGATCTGGTGCCCGCCTGGTTCATGATCCATGACCCGGTGATCATCGACCAACTGCACTACGGGCAGGCCAGCTTGTACACGGTCCGCGCCTGGCGGGCGATCCTGCCACCGGCGCTGACCTGGACGGCGTTCATGCTGTGTCTGGTGGCCGCCCACCACGGCCTGTCGGAGCTGGTGGCGCGGCCGTGGATCGAGCGCGAGCGGCTGACCTTTCCGTTGACCGCGCTGCCGCTGGCCATGACGCGCCTGGACCAGCCGGCGTTCTGGCGCGACCGGCCAATGTGGGCGGGCTTTCTGCTGGCCGCGGCCATCGAGTCGCACAACAGCATCGCCTGGCTGGTGCCCGCCTTGCCCACGCTGCCGGTCAAGGTCATCCAGTGGCCGCGGGCCGCCGGCCTGCCGTTCAGCGGCCTGGGCAGCATCTGGACGGCGCTCTACCCGTTCATGATCGGCATTGCCTTCCTGCTGCCGCTCGATGTCAGCCTCAGCCTGTGGCTGTTCTTCGTGCTGACCCGCGTGCAGGACATGGCGGCGGTGCTGCTGGGCTACCGCGACAGCGGCGGCTGGTCGCTCACGCAGCCGCCGTACCACGGCGCGCAGAACAGCGGCGCGGTGCTGATGCTGGCGCTGCTGCTGCTGTGGCGCGTCCGCGGCGACCTGTGGCGTGGCGTGACGGGGCGTGACCGCAACCACCGCCTGGCGCTGCTGGCCTTGCTCGGCGGTGCCGTCGGCGTCTGCTGGCTGGCGGCCAACGCCGGCATCCCGGTGACGATCACGGCCATCTGGCTGGTGCTCTACCTGCTGGTGGCGCTGACCCTGGGCCGCCTGGTGGCCGAGACCGGCATACCCACCGCGATGTGGCCGTTCCCCCCACAGGAGATCCTCTACGCGTTCACCGGCAGCACCGTACTCAATCGGCGCCAACTGGTTGCTTTCACCTGGCTGCGCAACTTCGACGAGCGCTACGCCGACACGCCGATCATGCACCAGTTGAGCGGCTTCCGCCTGTGGAGCGACCTGCACCGCGGCTGGCGCCCGATGCATGTGGCACTGGCGGTGGGCGCGGTGGTGGGCATTGTCGGCGGCACGTGGGCGCTGCTCCACCTCTACTTCACCTACGGGCTGGCCACGGCCACGACGCGGCAATGGCCGGCCAAGGACGTGGCGATCATGCCCTGGCGCTTCCTGCAGGGCCTGCTGGACCGGCCGGGCACAGCCGACCCAACCAAGCTGCGTGGCATGGCCGCGGGGGCCGTGGTGATGGCCGGGCTGGTCTACCTGCGCGCCCGCTTCGTCGGCTGGCCGGTCCACCCCATCGGCTACGCCGTGGCGGCCAACTGGGCGATGAACGAGCAGTGGTTTCCGTTCCTGGTGGGCTGGCTGGTCAAGTGGTCGGTGCTGCGCGTGGGCGGCATACGGCTCTATCGGCAGAGCCTGCCCTGCGCGCTCGGGCTGGTGTTGGGCGACCTGGTGGTGCCGGTGCTGTGGGCGATTGTCGGCGTGCTTACCGGGCAGCAGATGTACCTGGCGTTCCCGCATTAGCGACAGCGAGGTGTAGCCGTCGGCCCCGTGGCGTGCTGCCTGCTGCGCGTACCAAACGGTTGACGCGAGCAGCGCGGCACGTCGGTTCGCAGAATAGGCGGCGCCCGGACCGCGGCCGTCCCGGCCGCATGGCTCGCGGTCCTGCCTGGCCCGGTCGTGCGGCGGCCATCGGGCGTCGTTGGTGAGGAGGCCGAGACGGCCGCGGTCCACGGGCCGAGGCCGCCCGCGCTTCACGGCGCCTCGATCCACCGGACGGACGGCCCGGCGAACTGTGCCCAACGGCGCAGCGCGGCCGCCTGGTGTCCATATCCGGCCATCCAGTGATGCGCCACGCCGGCGTCGTGGATCCAGTCGATGAGCACTGCGGTCGGCTGCGCGAAGCGCACGCGCAGCGGCTGGCCAGGGAACACCATCTCGGTGCTCATGGCCTCGCCCTCGAGCACCGCGCACTGGTAGCCGGCGCCGTCGGCGCTCAGGCTGAGGAGGGTCACCGGACCGGGACGCGCCGGGAACAGGGCGCAGGCGCCCTGGTGCATCAACCGCACGCCGCCCAGCACGATGTCCTCGCGCCGCTCGGCCAGGCCAAGTGATCCCGAGCCGCAGTGCGTGAAGATCACCGTGCCGTCGTCCAGCGGGTTGAGCCAGTCGGTGTTGTGTGTCGGGGCGCCAGTGAGCAGTTGCAGCATGAGCTGGGCGACGGCGCCGTGGACGTCACCCTCGCAGGCCAGCGGCACGCCCTCGTCGGCCAGGAGCGAGGCGGCCAGGCAGACCCGGCCCATCAGGTCGGGATAGCAGCCGACGGTCAAGGCGTCGAGGCCGTTGGCCACCACCTGCTCGCGCAGCGCGATGGCGAAGCCCATCGAGTCGCGGCCAGCGGCTGCGGACACCCGACAGTGACCAGCCCGGGCGCGTAGCGCCTGCCATAGCGCCTCGGTGTCGGCCGCAGCGACCGCTTCCGCGCGCCGGATGAGCGACGGCAGGTCGAGCGGCACGACGCGGGCGCCGATGGCCCGCTTCAGCGCGAACTCGTTCGGCGCCGTGTGGCTCATGCCACGCACGCGGGCGCCGGCCACGCCGATCCGCGCGCGGCGCAGCCGGCTCCTCAAGGCCGCTGCCCGCAAGGCGTCCAGCGTCACCTGGAGGCAGTCGGCGCCATCGAGCGGGCCGAACGTGCAGGCGTAGGGCCAGCCGAGTTGCTTGAGGTAGCAGGTGAGCTGTTGTGTGCCGCACAGGGCGCCGGTCTCCATACCGGGCAGCGACCAGAGAATCAAGGGCACCGCGCACTCCTCGAGCAGGTCGAGCGCCAGGTAGTCCTCAAACCAGCTCGCGGCGACGCCGGCCACCGCATCGACATGAGCCTCGGCCAGGCGGCGACCGGCGGCAGCCGCCGCGTCAGCGTTCTCGGGCGTGCCGGCCTCGACCACCTCGCAGCCGGACCCGCGCAGCAACGCGGCCAACCGCGCCGCCGCGGCCGGGGCCTCGCCGGCGCCCACTTCGAGCGGGCTGCACAAGCCGATCACGCCGACCCGCGGGCTGAGCGGACGGGCACGCGGTAGGGGAGTCTGGTCTGCCATGGGTCACTCCGGGCGGCGCCGGTCACCGCCGTAGGCTGCCTGCAGCGCCTGCCACGCCAGCTTGGGCCGGCGGTCGTAGCCGACCACGCCTTTGAGGTTGACGCCGTGCCAGTGGTGGTTGACCGGCTTCGAGGGGTCGCGGTAGTCGTTGTACAGGAACGGGAACGTGCCACAGACGGCCGGGCAGGCGCCGGCGATGGCCAGTTGGCGCGCGATCAGGGCCGCCTGGTAGTCCTCGGACCAGAGCGCCAGGTCGTCGCTGCGGAAGCCGGGCTCTGCGTCGGCGCCGAACTCCGACAGCAGCACCGGCTTGCCCAGCGCGGCCTTCTCGCGCAGGCAGGCTTCAAGTTGCGGCAGCTCCAGCGGCAGGCTCGGCCGCGCGTCGGCCGCGTCGGTGCCGTCCTGGCGGATGCGGTCGTACCAGCCCCAGTACTCGTTGAGGCTGACCACGTCGATCAGGTCGCCGAGGTGGCCGACGCCACCGTAGAGCGCCGCGTAGCTGATCAGCCGGTCGGGATCCAGCGCCCGGGCCGCGGCGACGCAGTCGCGGAAGAAGGCCACCGATTCCGGGTGGTCGGTGTTGCACTCGTTGCCGACGCTCCAGATGACCACGCTCGGGTGGTTGTGTGCCTGCTGCACCATCTCGCCGACCATCTGACGGGCCAGCGCGGCCAGGTCGGTGTCGGCGAAGGCGCTGCCCGCCTGATCCGCCGCGGGGTGCAGGCAGTAGATCGGCACCTCCAGCCAGAGCATCAGGCCGCGCTCGTCGCAGGCGTCCAGGAACGGCTCGGGCAGCGGGAAGTGGCTGCGCAGGCAGTTGACGCCCAGCGCCTGCAGGTCGTCCAGATCGGCGGCGGCAACGCCGGGATCCCAGGCCACGCCGCAGGCCGGATGGTCGTAGAGATAGCACAGGCCGCGCAACTGCACCGGCTCGCCGTTGAGCCGCAGTTGCTGGCCGACGGCCTCCAGCCGGCGGATGCCGAAGCGGCAGTCGTGCCGGTCGATGTCGCCCTCGGCATCACTCAGCCGCACGTCCAGGTGGTACCGCCGCGGGCAGTCGGGCGACCACGGCTCGGCCTGCGGCAGCGAGAAGTCGGTCTGCCACTGGCCCAAGTCGCTCTCGCCGCTCCAGACCGCGTGGCCGGCGGGATCGCGGATGACCGCGTGCAGGCGCAGACCGGGCGCGGACGCCGCGACGCTCAGGCGTCCGGTGGCGCCGGCGCCAGCGGGCGCCGCGGACACGCGCACGTCGGTCAGGCGACCGCGGCGGGTCAGGTGCAGGCGGACGCCGCGGTGCAGGCCACCGTAGTTGTACCAGCCCAGCACCGCGGGCAGTCGCAGGCGCAGATGACGGTTGTCCACGCGCACCGCCAGGCGGTTGGCGCCGGGCCGCAGAGCCGCGGCGGCGTCCATGGCGAACGCCGTGTAGCCGCCCTCGTGCCGGCCCAGGTGGCAGCCGTTGAGGAACACGTCGGCCAAGTAGTTCACCGCGCCGAAGTGCAGCGTGGCGACCAGATCGGTGGGCAGGGCCTCGACGTCGAACTCGCGGACGAACCAGGCCACGCCTTCGAACAGGTCGTAGCGCTCGGCGTACCGGTTCCAGCAACCGGGTACCGGCACGCGCTCCCAGTGGTGCAGCGGCGTCGGCTGCGAGTAGTCCAGGTGGCGATGGTATTCGGGGTCCTGGTCGATGTGGAAGGCCCAGTCGCCGGCCAGGTCGATGATGGTCATGGCGTCGGTCCTCAGGCCCAGGTCTCGCGCCAGGCGGCAATCAGCGCCTCGACGCCCACCCATGGCGTGTCCGGGAACAGGGCGTCGACGGGATGGAGGATGAAGCGGCCGGTCGGGGCCAACGTCGCCACCGCTTGGTGTACAGCCGTGCGCAGGACCCGTGGATCGCCGTCCAGGCTCAGCGCGTTGACGCCGCCGACCAAGGTCATTCGCGAGGCCAGCTCGTCGCGGGCCCAGGCGAGGTCGAGACCGTCCATCAGCGGGTCGACGAAGTAGAGCACATCGACCCCCGCGTCGGCCAGCCGTGGCCCGAGCGTCCGCACGCCGGTGGTCATCACGTAGGCCAGCTTGCGGCCATGCCGGTGGACCAGGTCGGCCATGGCGCGCAGGTGCGGTACCACGTAGCGGTCGAACAGCGCCGGCGACCAGAAGTCGGTGGACGAGTACCAGCCGCGCTGGACGACGATGTCCACCTCGGGTGAGGCCAGCGCCAGGGCGGTCCGCGCGGCATCGGTGGCGGCGATGAGGTCGACCAGCTCGCCGAACGCCGCGGGTTGGTCCATGGCCAGGAGCACCGCTGACTCGGTGCCGGTCAGCCAGACGGCGGCGTCGAGGCCGAACGCCGACCAGGCTTGCACTGCTACGCCTTCGGCCCGGGCACGCTCGCCCACGGCTGCCAGGCGATCGGCGAACCGGGCTTGTTGCGCGGCGTCCGGCGGCGCGTAGAGGTGCCGGATGAGCGGCACGTCGGCGGCGCTGCTCACGGCGTGCTCGGTGGCGCGCGGGATGTTGAAGTCCTCGAACAGCGGCACGTGGTCCGGCTGCACCGGCCAGCCCGGCGGTTCGGGTGCCGTCTGGCTCACGGCATGGCGCAGCGTGCCCGCGGGCGTCTGGTACTCGCGTACCCGCACTGGGTACGCCGCTCCAGACCCCGCGGGGACCAGGTCCTCGGTGACCCGCACCGCCGGGTCGAGGCTCCAGGGCACCGAGACATCGAGCAGGTCGTCCACGCCCAGCGAGCGCCAGGCGCGGACGCGTTGGCAGTCGTCCTCGAGCGTCCACGGTACGGTGAGCGTGTGCAGGTGCTCCATGCGCAGGGAGTACCACCACTCGCGCGGCCCACCGTTGCCCGACCAGCGCAGGTGCTCCGGGGCCGGCAGGCCGAAGCACCAGGTGGTCAGCGGCGGATGGTCGACCGTGCGGCCCTCGCAGGCGGCCAGAATGCGTTCGCGGGAGGTCATGGGCAGTACTCCGCGATGGTCTCGGCGACCACCCGGCACAGGCTGACGTCGCCGTCGGGCGGCACCTGGTCGGCGCTGGCGACGATCAGGCGGCCCGGCCAGAGCGCGTCGAGCAGGCGGCGCACGTGGGCCCGCAGGTCGGCGGCAGTCCACGGCGCGGCGAACATCGCCCCGGGCACGCCGCCCCACAGCGTCACGGTGTCGCTGCCGGCCACCGCGCGCAGGTCCTCGATCTCGACATCGCCCACCGGACCGGGCGTGACCGATTCGACGGCGTCGAAGCCGCAGGCCGCGAGCTTCGGCAACAGACCGCGCACGGTCCCATCGAGGTGGACCGCGGCCACCTTGCCGGCCGCGTGCAGTTGGCGCAGGCGACGGTCGTAGTAGTTGCCCAGGTAGGCCGACCAGTACGAGGCGCAGTTGTTGCTGTCCAGGTTGTCGCAGAAGTGGACCAGTTCCGCCGGGCCGGCCACCAGCGCGTCGAACGCGGCGTCGTTGGCCTGATCGATGACGGCCAGCGTGTCCTCGACGGCCGCCGGTTCGTCGGCGACCAGGTAGATGGTGCCCATGATGCCGCACCAGTCGGCCAGCAGCGCCGGTAACGGGCTGCGCGGCACGGCGGCGATGGGCACGCCGGCATCGCCCAGATAAGCGTCGCGCTCCAGGAAGCCGGCCGCGTTCGGCGTGTGCCGCGTCCGCTGGAAGATGTCCTGCACCACGGCCAGGTCGGCCGCCGTCTTCGCCGCGTACGCCGTGTGCGCCCAGCAGTACGAGGCGGGCAGGTACTCCCAGCGCTCACTCAGTTCACCGGCGGGCGTGCGCCAGCGGCGTTCGCGCCGGTCACCATCGACGCGGTCGACCACCTCCACGCCGTCCTGGTGCGTGGAGAAGACGCTGGCGCCGTAGTGGTAGTAGTCGCACACCCCCAGGTCCTCGTGCAGGCGCAGAATGCCCGCGGGGCCTTCGTAGCGCGCGTCGAGGCGGCCGGCCTGCTGGGTGGCGCCATACCACCAAGTCAGGTCGGCGGTCCAACACGGCCGGTCGGGCGTCAGTTGGCGAAGTGGCGCCAAGAGGCGTTCGCGCGGGGTCAAGTCGGCCATCACTCGCTCTCCGGGTTACGCGGCAACCAGACCGTGGCCAGCGCGCGGGGCGCCAGGCGCAGCTCGAACGACGTGCCGTCACGGCGCTCCAACTCGGCGAGCGTGTGGACCGGTTCGCCCTCGGTCACCGCCACCAGCCGTGCGGCGTCGGCGGCGGCGAAGCCGACGTGAACGAGCGTCCGCGCGGACTGGCCGGATGGGTTCTGGAAGCGCAACACCCAGCCCCCGCCGGCTGCGGCGCGCTTGGCGGTCAGGAGCGTCAGCGTATCGCCGTCCAGGCGCAGCAGGCTGTGCTCGCGCGGCAGCGGGCCCGCGCGGCGACGGTCGGCGTAGATGGTCTCGACCGGCGTGGTCTGCGACCAACCCAACTCGGCCGCCGCGGCGTCGTGGAGCGGCGCGCCGCTGGTCAGCACCAAACGGAACAGCAGACTGCCGCACTGACTGACCGCGAAGTTGGTGCCGAAGTTGTTGGCGCAGAGCAGCGCGTAGGCCCATCCGTGTCGCAACTGCTCAGCGGTGCCCGGCGCGTGGTGGTAGCGGTCGGGCACCACCGAACTGTGCGCCGGCGAGGTGTAGCCCGCGGTCAGCTCGCCGAAGGCCATCAGCGGCGCGTCCAGGCTGGACAGCAGCACCGCCCGGCCGCCGCCGCTGACCTGTAGCCAGCGGCCGATGGCCACCTCGTCCCAGTAGGCGCCGGGCAGGTAGTCGTCAAGCGGCGTCTCGACGGCCAGCGGGCTGTCGTGGCGGAAGCACGGCGACGGCACCGCGAAGGGGAAGGCCAGGTGGACATCGAGCAGTGGTGCGGGCGACTTGAGCAGGCGCAGACTCAGCTCCAGTTGCTTGACGCCCTCGTGGAGGGCCAGCCGCTGGGTCACCTGCGGATGGCCGCAGACCGCGAAGCGGCGCTCCAGGCTGCGGTAGACCGCGCCGTAGGGGCCGAGGTCGGCCGACACCTCAGGTCGCGGCTGTTCGCCGTCGGGCGTCCGCACCACCAGGTCGCCGAGACCGTGCGGCGCGGCGCGATCGAGCAGTTCGCAGTCCAGCTCGCGGTCGATGAGGCTGGTCACCGCGCCGCTGGCGTGGTCCACCTCGACGCGGTAGTACGCGTTCTCGATGACCAGGCCACTTGGTGCGGCCCAGTCCGGCGGCAGGTCGGTGCGTGGGCGCAGTTGGTAGGTGCGCCAACCGCAGGCCGGCAGAGCGGTCGCCACGAAGTGCAGTTCGCGCGCCAGGCCGCGAGCCACCTCGAAGAAACCATAGCGGCGGCCGCCGGCGGCCAGGCCCTCGCGCTGCGGGGCGTAGGGCGCGGGCGAATCGGCCGCCACCGGGACGATCTGGTGCGGCACCACCTGCCCGCTGCTCAGGTCGATCAGGTCGAACCGTCCGGCGGTGATCTCGGCGGAGGGGTGCAGGTGCCAGCGGTCGGTCAGCGGCACGCCGCGCAGGTAGCCGGGCTGGTCTGGTGCCGCCGGATCGCCGACGAGCACCATCTGGCTGCCGGCGTTCTCCAACTCCCGCAGCGGCGTGGCCACGGGCGCCGTGCGCGCCTGGGGCAGCGGGTTGTACACCACCAGGTGCAAGCCGTCCTCGGGCAGGTCCACATGGTCGGCCAGCCGGGCCAGGGCGCGAGCGGTCACGTCGTGCGCGAGCGCGGCGGCCCGATAGGCGTGAACCTGCTTCTCCAGCTCCGCGGCCGCGGCCGTCGGCCCGGCCGGGAAGTGATGGCCCCAAGTGTGCTCGTCGTACCACAGCAGATCGAGCCAGGCGTCGTCGAGCGCCTCGCTGGGGTAGGGCAGCGCGGTGCAGGCGTCGGCCAGCGTGGCTAGTTGCTCGGCCACCGGCAACTGCCCTTGCGTGGCGCGGTTGGCCGCCGTGGCCGCCGCCGTCGAGGCGCTGCCCACTGGATAGTCCTGGCCGGGCAACTCGCCGGCGAAGACCGGCAGGTCCGCCGGCAGCTCGCGCGACAGCTCGGCCCAGAACGCGGCGTTGGTGCTGACGCGCAGGCGCGGCCAGGCCCAGCGCTGGTTCCAGGCGCGCACGGTGTCGCAGAAGCCGCCCTGGTACGGCGAGTTGTCGCGGGCGCCGCCGCGCACCAGCCAGTAGACGCTCTGGTACGGGTAGCCGCCGGCCACCAGCCGCTCCAGGCGACCGGCCAGGTCGGGCAAGTCGGGTCGCACGTCGCCGCCGGTGCCGCCGCAGTCCCAGAGCAGCACGCGGCGGCCCGAGGGCGCCTGCCACCAGAACCCGCCGGGCCGGCTGGTCGGGAAGAGCACGCGCTCGTCCCAGAACGTCTGCATGGGCGGGTCGCACCAATTCCAGTAGCGCGGCAACTGCGGGCAGAAGAACTCGATGCCGGCTTCGGTCAGCACCTGCGCTACACCCCAGCTCAGCCCGGGCACATCGTTGTGCTCGGCGGTGGTGACCGCGCAGCCGAACCGTCGCGCCAGGCGCTGCGAGGGGTAGAGCGCGCGCAGCAACTCTTCGGCGCCGCAGATCTCCGTGGTCAGGTTGCCGAACAGTGCCGTCAGCTCGAAGTCGCCGCGGCGCAGCAGTTCGCCCAGGCGCTCCAGCCGCGCAGGGGAGGCCTGGCGCGCGTACTCCTGCAGCGACCACGCCTGCTCGATGACCAGCCGGAACCGCGCGTCGTCCGGGTAGTCGGCGGTGCCGTCGGCCAGGTCGAGGGCGTCGTCGAGGAACTGGCAGTGTTCGCGGAGCACCGTGGAAGCCAGGTTGGTGTAGCCGACATCGTGGTGCGAGTGCTGCACCACGTGTACGCTCAGGTGCGGCGGCGGTTGCCAGGCCACGGTGCGGCGGTCCACCTCGCGTCCGCCGGCCAGCAGCGCGAACGTCAGCTCGGCCGGTTCGCTCGGCTCCGGCAGTGTGACCTCCTGCTCGCTGTCGCCGGTCGGCAGCGCCAGCTCGAGGCGAGCCGTGGTGCCTGGCCCGGTTACTGCCAGCGTGACTGGCGTCGGCGGGCCGACGTTGCCGACGCTGATCCGGACCAACTGCCGCAACGCTCCGGGCTCGCCGGTCAGGAGCACCGTGGGCGTGACCGTGCCGATGACGGGTGTCTGGCTCAAGGCTGGCCTCCAGGGGTCCGGCTCAGGTCGTGGTGCAGCTCGCCGACGGCCGCCACCATGGCTCGGAAGTTCCCCGGCGGAATGGGCGGGTTGATCTCGCTGGAGCTGGCGATGAACATGCCGCCGGTGCGGAGTGCGTCGGTCTCGCGGATGTGACGGCGCACCTCGGCGCGCACCTGGTCGGGCGTGCCGCGCTCCATCAGGTCCACGCCGTCCACGCCGCCCGACCAGACCATTCGCGGCCAGGTGCGCTTGAGTTCGACGATGTCCATGCCGACGCTCGGCTCCAGGCAGTAGAACCCGTCGACACCGCAGGCCATCAGGTCGGGTATGGCCTTCTGGTAGTTGCCGTCGCTGTGATAGAGCACCTTGACGCCGGCCTGATGCCAGGCGGCGACGCAGGGCTCCACGTGGGGGTAGTGGTACCGGGCGAGGAACTCGGGCGGGAAGATGGGGCCCTGTTTGGTGGCGAAGTCCTCGGCGATCAGGACGACCGGCGACAGGGCCGGATCCGCCACCGCGCGGACCCACTCCAGCCGCCGTGCGGCGCTGACCGCCAGGTAGCGGGCGAACACCTCGGGGAAGTCGCAGACCAGGTACGAGAACAGCTCCAGCCCCATGGTGTCATAGGCGGCGCAGAAGCCGACGTCGTGGTACTTGAGGATGACCGTCTCGCCGACTTGGGCCTGCAGGCCGGTCATGGCGGCGTGGTACTCGGCGCGGGCCGTGGCCGGGTCGACGGTCTGGGCCTCCAGGGCCGCAGTGCGCCGCACCAGCCAGTCGCGCGCGCCCTCGACGGTGGAGAAGGGCCGGCTGACGCGCCAACTCGTCCAGTTGTCGTGCTGGTAGACAAAGCCGTCGGCGGTGGTGACGCGGTCGGTGCCGCACGGCGCGACCGGCGGCATGACCAGGTCGGTGGCCTGACGGATGACCGCGCAGATGTCCTCGATGGTGTAGTCGAAGCCCTGGATGTCCTGGCCGGTCCAGTCGGCGATGACGCGCGGGTTGTAGGAGAGCTGCTCGAGGATGGGCACGCGGTCCACGGCTTGCAGGTCGAGCGCTGCCTCGACGCGCTCGCGCTTGGTCATCTGGTCTGTCGGGAAGAGGCGCTCCATGGTCAGCCCTCGCCGCCGAACGCGCCCCAGAACTGCATGCCGGGGCAACGGGTGAACTGCCAGTCGATCTCACCGAACGGGCTGTCGGGCAGGGCGCGCCCGATCAGCGCCAGCGACAGGAGGCGGAACCAGGTCGGGAACAGGGCGCCCTGGCCGGCCTCGCCGCGAAGCTGCGGATGGCCGTACTCGAACGGCCGGCCGAGTACGAAGACGAAGCCGCCGTCGGGCATCTGGTTGCGCAGCACCCAGTCGCCGCCGCGGCGGAGCGCCTGCTCGACGTCGGTGCGGCGATGTGCCGTCTGGTGCAACAGGCGCGCCAGCGGGTCGAGGGAGTCGATGTCTTCGCAGGCACTGCTGTCGAGCGGCGCCGCCGGATTGTGGACGCCCCAGCCGAAGCCGCCGCGCGAGTTCTGCGTGGCCAGTACCGTCTCGACGGCCCGCGCTGGGTGCGGGAACGGTCGGCCATCGTAGGCGAACAGCGGCCACCAGTGGTACGCCGCCTGCACCAGGTGCGAGCGCGGCACCGGCTGGCTGGCGTCCAGACTGCCCCAGACGCCGGTGGCGGGGTTCAGGTGGTGCTGCTCCAGCCAGTCGAGCAAGCACTCGCCGGCCCGGCCGGCCCGGTCGTCGTTGTGGAAGTAGTGGGCATACTGCAGCAATGTGCCCACGTTCATGATCTCGTTGCCGGTCCAGCCGACGCGTTCACCCCAGTCTCGCGCGGCCAGCCAGGCCGTCAGCCGGTCCGGGTCGCGCCAGGGCGCGATGAAGCCGAACGGCCGGGCGGCCACGGCGCCCAGGCAGGCCAGCGCGGTGATGACGTGACAGGTCAGATGGGCCCGCCCGCACCACAGCGGATCGTCGGCGTACCAGCCCTGGCCGTAGATGACCGGGTCGCGGTAGAGGCCGTCGGCGTCCTGATGCGCGTTCAGGTAGGCGGCCCAGCCGGCGGTGTCGACGTCGGCCATCTCACGCAGCAAGCCGCGCACCATGGCGGCGTAGCTCGACGAGTAGAGCGTGGCCTGCGCCACGCTGGCCGAGTAGCGGTGGCGGCCCGGACCGACATCGGGCAGGCGGCAGGCCTCCACGAACCGCAGCACACCGGAGCGCAGCGCCTCGATAGCGGGGCTCATGCGCGAGCACTCGCTACAGGCACGGCCTGCGGTACGAGGTTCCAGCCGTCGACCGCCAGCCGCAGGGCGGCATCAGCGACCGGCAGGTCGGCGGTCAACTGACAGCTCTCGCCGGGCAGCAGCGACAGGTAGTTGTCGCTCCAGTAGACCGGCAGCAGCTCTTCGCCGTCGTCGGCGCGCAGCAGTCGCGCGCGGATGAAGAAGGCGAGTTGGTCTGTCGGGTTCGCCAGCCGGACCGTCACTTGGGCGCCCTCGGCCACCGCCGACACGGCGAGCGCCACCGGTGGCAGCTCGGCCAGCTCTGGGAAGCACGGCGTCTGCCGCGGCACGGCCAGGGGCCGGTTGGCCGGGAAGCTGCGGAAGTCGTCACCCGTCCAAACGGTCTCGCAGTCGTCCAGCCGTGGTGACAACCAGTAGAAGTTGTCAGCCAGCAAGGCTCCGGAACGGTCGCGCAGTGCGAGCTTCACGAAGTAGAGCGGTTCGGTGGGCAGCGCGAGTTCGAGGACCTCCTGAGCGCTGTTGGCCGCCACTGCGACCGAGGCGGCCTGCTCGCCCAGCAGCCTCGCCGCGCGGTCGAACACGCGGGCCTGCACGTGCAGTTCGGCCAGGTCGTCGGCGCGGTTGTTGACCACGCTGACCAGGCGGTCGAGCGGGCAGAACTGCACGGCCAGCGCGGCGCAGGCGCGGCGGACGGCGTACGAACTGACCATCGGCCGCAGGTACCAGTCGTGCAACTGCCACTGCACGTCGGGGAACGCGCTGTTGAGCTTCCAATGGCCGAAGCCGCTGGTGATGGACCACATCCGGTGGTGGACCGCTTCGAAGAAGGCGCGGTGCTGGTCGTAGGCGACCAGGTGCGCCTTCCAAACGTAGTCGCGCAGGTCCTTTGGTTCACCGTAGAGCAGCCGCAGGCCGCGGTCGAACCACTCGTAGTACGAGTTGGCGCCGTAGTGTGCCCAGGCCTCGTCGAGCGGCCAGGTCGGGTCGCCACCCGGGTTGTCGCCCAGGTCGGCCAGGTGGGGCATGAACCGCAGCAGGCTTTCGACCGGCGGGACCGAGGCCGAGCAGCTCTCGATCATGAACATCCAGTTGCGATGCCGGCGAACGAAGTCGAAGTAGACCCAGGGCATCTGCCAACTGTACGTCTTCGGGTTGTAGTCGTTCAGGCCCACCGGCAGCTCGCGGTCGAACCAGGCCGGCGTGCCGGTGCGGTAGTCGGGGAACGAGCCCGAGGGCACCAGGAAGCGCGTGTCATCGAGCGCCAGCACCGTGCGCCGCCACAGCTCGTAGACGTCCTCGCGCGTCTCGCCCTCGTTCTGCGCCAGGTAGATGACCAGCGAGGGATGGTTGCGGTAGCGCTTGACCAGGTCGACGGTGCAATCGTCCAGCACCGCCAGGTCCACCGACCACGGCCGGTTGTACTGCAGCCAGTAGCAGCAGTAGAAGCAGTTCCAGAACAGCAGCCCGTAGCGGTCGCACAGGTCGAGGTACCAGTCCGGCGGGTTCGGAATGTCCTCGAAGACCACGTAGTTCAGGTTGGCGTGCGCGAAGTAGCGCAGTTCGGCTTCGACGCGTGTGCGGTCCCAGTCGAAGGTCATCTCGGGCTGGATGTAGCCGCCGCGCTGGAAGATGCGCCGGCCGTTGACCAGCAGACGGAAGCCGTGCGCGCCGTCCAGTTCGTACAGCTCGCGGTCGATGCGCCGGATGCCGAAGTGGGTGGCCACTTCGGACGAGACCTCGTCGCCCAGCTCGAACCGGAGCGTGAGTGTGTAGAGCGGTTGGTCGCCATAGGTGTTGGGCCACCAGAGCTGCGGGTCGGCGAGGACCAGTTCTGGCGCGTCGGTAGTGGCGATGGTCAGCAGGCGCGTCTCGTGCGCCGCCAGCGTGGTCGGGCGAGCGAACCGGGCCACCACCGTGCCGTCGGGCGCGGTGACCGTGCCCGAGAGCGTGCCGCGGAGCACCTGCGCCGTCGTGTTCACCGCTTCGGTCGAGACCGTCAGCCGCGCCGGGTTCAGCGCCGGCAGGTCGAGGTCACAGCGCACGAACGGGTGCCGCAGATCGACGGGTCCGGTGACGTCGACCCAGACCTCCTGGATCAGCCCCAGGTTGCGGTCGGGCACGGTCGGAAAGCAGTCGTAGCCGACGGTCATGATCTCCGTGACGTCGTGGCAGATGTCCTGGTGGAATTGCCGCACCGGCCCGTAGACCGTCGTCTGTGCGTCCGGATCGCCGGGGTGGTCCACCGGATGGACCAGAATGGCGACGGCGTTGGTTCCGGCCACCGCCTGCGCGGTGATGTCCAGGCGGAAGCGCTGGAACATGCCGACCAACTGCTCGCGGTCGGCCACCCGGCGGCCGTTCACCCAGACGTCGGCGCGATAGTTCAGGCAGTCCAGGTTGAGCCAGACGCGCTGGTCGGGCACGAGCGGCGGCAGTTCGACCTCCGTCCGGTACCACCACGGGTCGCGCCAGGGATTGCGGCCGCCGGCGAGGTGGCTGTAGCGGGCGAGATCCTGGTCGGCGTTGAACTTGTCCGACGCATCGGGCACGCGGAAGGACTGCGGCCAGACGCGCGGGTCGGGGTAGGTGCCATCGGCCACGAGGGCCGACAGCGCCGTCTGCGGCACGCGCACCGCGTGCCAACCCGCCGGGTCGTAGCCGGCTTGAGCGATGGCCGCGCCGTCCACGCCCGCCACGGCCGACGTTTGCAGACGCCAGCCGTGCTCCAACCGCTTCCTGCTCAGCATCATCCGCTCCTTCGCCGCCCAGCGGGCGCCACCACTGCTCCGGGCTTGACCGATACCGCCGCGCAAAATATCATACGGGTGTTTGGTTGTCAACCACACACCACGTCAGCAAGAGGTACTCGACCGGGCATGGCCACAGATCGTCCATCGCGCGCGCCGGCCGGTGAGGAGCCGGGCCCGCGCATCCAGATGCTGCGCAAGCGGTGCGGCTGGTCCATCCGCAAGCTGGCCGAATTGTCGGGCGTCACCGCGGGCATGATCTCGTGCATCGAGCGCGGCGCCAACTCGCCCAGCATCGCCACCCTACAGCGGATCCTGGCGGCCTTGGACACCGATCTGGCCTCGTTCTTCGGCGCCGAGCCGGCCGCGCAGGAGGGTCCGGTGTACCAGCGCGAGGGGATGCGTCTGATCAGCGATGACCAGCGCAGCTACACGATCGTCTTCCCGCGGCGGGCCGGTATCCAGGTGGAGATGCTCGACGAGCACATCTCGCCCGGCGAGCCGCTGCCGCCGCTCGAGCGACTGAGCTGCGACGTGGCCGGCTACATGCTCTCGGGCGCGCTGGTGCTGGAGGTGGCCGGTCAGCCCAAACGGACGCTGCGACCGGGCGACGCGTTCTACATCGCCAAGGACACCGCGCACCGCGGCTACGCCACCGGCGACGAGCCGGCCCGCCTGTTGACCGTCTACTCGCCGCCGCGCTACTGAGGCGTCGTCGGGCGGCGTGGCGGTCACAGAACGGTGGTCGCGGCTAACGCCAGATGGGCGTATCATAGAGGGCTGGCGAGTCGGGGATCGGCACCCTTGCCACCGTCGTGAGCTCGTCTATCCCACCCATAGAGAGGTTGTCCAATGGAAGAGGTCAGTGGGGCTCTGAAGCATGCCCTGGCTGCTTACCGCCCGCGCGTGCCGGAGGTGCTCCGCGGCGGCGTGATCGAGTTGGGCGAGCGGGTCGAGCCGACCGACGACGTCGAGGCGATCCGCGAGATGTTCCCGAGCACTTTCGGCCAGCAGATGGCCACGGTGGTCGCTGGCACGCCGGCTGTAGCCACCGAGCCGCTGCGCGTCGGCGTGGTGCTGTCGGGCGGTCCTGCTCCGGGCGGCCACAACGTCATTGCCGGGCTCTACGACGCGCTGAAGGCCGCGCACCCCGAGAGCGTGCTGCTGGGCTTTACCGACGGCCCCATTGGCGTCATCGATGGCCAGTACATCGAGTTGACCGAGGCCATCATCGACGCCCACCGCAACACCGGTGGCTTCGACATGCTGCGCACTGGCCGCGACAAGATTGAGAAGCCCGAGCAGCTCAAGTCCTGCCATGCCCACCTGACCGAGCTGAAGCTCAACGCGCTGGTGGTCATCGGCGGTGACGACTCCAACACCAACGCCGCGGTCCTGGCCGAGTACCTCAAGGCGCAGGGCAGCAGCACGGTGGTCGTCGGTGTGCCGAAGACCATCGACGGCGACATGCGCAACGACTACATCGAGGCCAGCTTCGGCTTCGACACGGCCTGCAAGACCTACGCCGAACTGATCGGCAACATCGCGCGCGACTGCCGCTCGGCGGCGAAGTACTGGCACTTCGTCCGCCTGATGGGCCGCGCCGCCAGTCATGTGGCGCTGGAGTGCGCGCTGCAGACGCACCCGAACGTCTGCCTGGTGAGCGAAGAGATCGGGCAGCGCGGCCTGGGTCTGGCCGACGTGGTCGAACAGATCGCCCACGTGGTCATCGAGCGCGTGAAGCAGAACCGCCGTTACGGTCTGGTGCTGCTGCCGGAGGGCCTGATCGAGTTCATGCCCGACATCAAGGCGGTCATCGGCGAACTGGAGGACATCCTCAAGGCGCACGGCGACTACCTCAAGACCATCGACAGCGAAGCCGAGCGGGTCGAGTACGTCATCTCGAAGATGTCGGCGGTCAACGCGAAGGTCTACGGCTCGCTGCCGGTCGACGCGCAGCAGGTGCTGCTGCGCCGCGACAAGCACGGCTACGTGCTGGTCAGCCAGATTGAGACCGACCGGCTGCTGGCCGACCTGGTCGGCGACCGCATTCGCGAGTGGGCGGCCGAGAGCGGCAGCGACTACAAGTTCAGCGTGCTGACGCACTTCCTGGGCTACGAGGGCCGCTGCGGCTTCCCGACGCGCTTCGACGCCGACTACGCCTACTCGCTGGGCGCCACGGCCGCGCAGTTCGTGCGCGCGGGGCTGACCGGCTACACGGTCTACCTGAAGAACCTGCTGGCCAAGCCCGAGGACTGGCAGCCGGGCGGCCTGCCGGTGACCATGATGCTCAACCTGGAAAAGCGGAAGGGCAAGCTGACGCCGGTCATCCGCAAGTTCCTGGTCGACCTCGAGGGCGGCCCGTTCCAGAAGCTCGCCGCCGAGCGCGATGGCTGGTCCGTCGCCGACGACTTCCGCACGCCGGGTCCGATTCAGCTCTTCGGGCCGGCCGAAGTCTGCGAGCAGCCGACCATCACGCTGCGCCTCGAGCGCGGCTGAGCCAGACCGGCCGCGGGCGGTGGCTTGGTCCACCGCCCGCGGTGCCATGGACGGAGGGTGGCCATCATGCGGCAACTCATCTGCGTGCTCTTCGCGTTGAGCGGCGCCATGGCCGGCGCGGAGCCGGCCCAGCGCACGTACCTGGCGGCTGACTACAGCGGCAACCGCGTCGCCCTGGTTAACCGTGACGGCCGCGTCGAGTGGGACATGCCCGCGCCGGCCGCCTGCGAGGTGTGGGGGCTGCCGAACGGCAACGTGCTCTACTCGTGGACGCGCGGCGTGCGCGAGGCGACGCGTGAGCGCCAGGTGGTCTGGGAGTACCAGGCGGCGGCGAACGAGGAGATCTACAGTTGCCAGCGGCTCGACAACGGCGACACGCTGATTGGTGAGCTGGCCTCGTGCCGCGCCATCGAGGTGGCACCCGACGGTCGCACCGTCCACAAGGAAGTCAAGCTGCCGGTGGGCGGCGCGCAGCACGGCCGCTTCCGCAACCTGCGTAAGCTGGCCAACGGGCACTACCTGTTCGGCGCCATCAACGAGAGCACGGTCAAAGAGGTCGACGGCGACGGCAAGCTGGTCTGGTCGGTGAAGGTGCCGGGCCAGCCGTTCGGCGCCAGCCGCTTGGCTAACGGCAACACGCTGGTCGCCTGTGGCGACGGTCACCAGATCGTGGAGCTGGACGCCAGCGGCAAGGTGGTCTGGCAGGTCGGCGAGCACGAGGCGGTGTGGGTGGACGAGCAGGGCCGCGAATCGGTGGTGCCGCTGCGTTTCGTGGCCGGCCTCGAACGCCTGCCGAACGGCAACACGCTGGTCTGCAACTGGCTCGGGCACGGCCACATCGGCCATGGCCCACACCTGATTGAGCTCACGCCCAGCAAACGGGTGGTCTGGCGGCAGGACGACCACCAGCAGTTCAAGACCATCGCCAGCGTGTTCCTGCTGGGCGTCGAGGGCGTGCAGCGCTGAGCTTCAGCGCTCAATCAGCCAGATTTCCGAGAGCACGGCGTTGGCGCCGCCCTCGCGCGCGATGGTCAGCTCGAACTCGCGCTCGCGCACCAGCTCCGCGGGCAGCGGCACGGTCACGGTGGCCGGGCGCTGCTGGTGTGGCAGCCAGCTCGGCAGTTCCTGAGTTGGCAGCAGCCGTCGGGCCGGCCGCCCTTTGGTGGCGGTGGCCCAGACGCTCTGGCGCCGGCCGCCGTGGTCATAGTCCCACCAGGTCAGCCCGAGCGTGTAGCGCCGTTGCGGGTGCAGGCCCTTCAGCGCGAACTCCAGTTGCCGGTGCTCGAAAGTGAGCACGCTCTGCGGGCGCGGGATGCCCGGCACCTGCTCCATGCCCGGGCAGTTCCAGCCTTGCCCGGAGAGTTGCTCCAACTCGACGCCGCGCTCGGGTCCGCACCGGGTCTGCAGGCCACCGGCCAGATAGGCGACGAGGTGCCCGTCGGCGGGCTGCAACTCGCGGCGCCGCGCATCGATCGCGGCTAGGTCGGCCGCGTTCGGCTGCCGCAGCAGACCCGCCACGCGCAGGTAGGCCAGGTCGTCGTAGCTGCCATAGTAGGGCGCGTTGCAGTCGATCCAGGCGGCCAGCGCCTGCCAGTCGGCTGGCGGCAGCTTGACTTGGTGATGGCCGGCGCGCAAGAGCGCCATCAACCGGCTGGCCGAGGAGCCCGAGCGGCCGGTTGGCAGCGGCAGCTTCTCGCCGTGGTAGCCGCCCAGGCGGACATAGCTGACGTGTGGCAACAACGCCAGAAACGCACCGCTGACCGAGTGTTGCGGACCCTCATCGCCATCCAGGCCGGGCGGCGCCGTCACCGGCGGTCCCGGGCGCAGGTCGAAGGCGTGGCCCGCCGCGGCCGAGCCGTCGTGGCAGGTGAGGCAGTGCCGGTCGAGCACCGGTTGCACCACGGTGGCGAACTTCATCGGTCCGGCGCCCCACGGTGGTGGCCGGATGGCCTCGGGCGCGCGCTGGAAGGCCAGCGGCGTGCGTCCGGTGGCGGCCGGTGCGCGGTTCGGCGTGTCGTGACAGCCGACGCAGCTCTGCGTCTCGCCGGGCATCAGGTTCAGGTAGTTGCGCATCCGCTTCAGCTCGAGATGGTCGGCGTCGAGCGCCTCGAGCATGAGCAGCCGGCCACTGGGCGCGGTGAACCAGGCCGAACCGTCGGCGGCCACCGGCACGGTGCCGAGCACGCCGCGAAGGTCCCAGCCCGAGTTGACGCCGACGTCACAGCGGTGTGGGTTGGTGTGCCGGCCCTTGGTGTAGACCTCCAGGACCCGCAGGTACTTGACCGCGCCGCGCGGCACGCCGTCGAGGCCGCGGTACACATCCTGAACCAGCAGGCGACCGGGCGTGTCGGGCGGCACCTGGCGCACCTCGTCGGGCAGCGCCGGTGGCTCGGGCCGCGGGCGGATCGGGATGGGCGCGTAGCACGAGTAGCCCTGGCCGCGGTGGATCAGCTCTTTGTTGCCGTGCTGGTCCTGCAGGTAGAGCCCGAACCCGTCGCGCACGGTGGTGGCGCGCTGGAAGCTGTAGCAGACCAGGTACTGGCCGGCGCTCAACGGGTAGGGCGAGGCGTACCAGCCGGTGGCACTCTCGACGTTGGAGATCGGCGCGATATCCTGCCCGGCGCGCACGGTGCGCTCGTCGAGCAGCGGACCGCACTCGGGATAGCCCACCTCCGGCGTCAGGTTGACCATGCCGTCCGGCCCTTGCCGGTTGCGGTCGAGGTCGAGCCTCATGATGGGTCCGACGCCGGTGTTGTGGTGGGCGGCGCCGACGGCCAGCACCTGGCGCGTGCCGGGAATCGGCCGGGCCTCGAACAGGGCGATCGGGCCGCGCGAGAAGGTGAACCACTCGCCGAAGGCCAGCTCGGCCCGGCGGCCGTCGGGGTAGACGCTCCACAGCGGCTGCATCACGTTGTACGGCTTCATCACGTAGTCCCAGCGCGTGTAGAGGATGCGACCGTCGGGCAGGACGGCGGGATAGAACTCGCTGTCCTGCGGTTCGCCGACCCGCCGCAGGTCGCTGCCATCGGCGGCCATCGACCAGAGCCCGAAGACGAGCGCCCAGTCGCCGCACTGCACCAGCCGGCCCTGGCGCGACGAGGTGAAGCAGAGGCGCCCGCCGGGCAGGTAGCACGGCTCAGTGTCTTCGGCGCGGTCGTCGTGAGTCAGTTGCCGCAAGCCCTGACCGTCCAGACCCACTTCCCACAGCTTGTACATGTGGCAGCCGCCGCCCCGGTACGAGTCGCTGTTGGTCGGGTCGGCCGGGTCATAGCCGGCGTGCCCGCCACCGGACGGGTAGCCCGTCGGCGGCCGGCGCGGCCGCGCGTAGGGAAACACCACGCGCCGGGCGTCGAACGACAGGTCGGGCCGGCCGATGCCGCCGGCGGCCAGGTCGCCGGTCAGCACTTCGCGCACGGTGCCATCCGGACTCAGACCGCTCAGCACGCAGAGGTTGGCGCCGGGGATCTGCGCCTCGCCGACGCGATGGGCGCACTGGTGGTTGAAGTACGGCCACTGCCGCTTGACGAACAGCAGGCGGTCGAAGTCGAGCCGCGGGTTGCTGAAGGCCAGCTCGCGCACGGCCCAGCGCGCGGACAGGTACAGGGCGAGCCAGGCTGCTCGCGGTGGGGTGCCGGCGGCGCTCAGGCGCTGGTGCGCGGACTCCACTTCGCGCAGTCGCTCACGGGCGGCGGCCACGGCCGCGGCGGCGCCCAGTTGCCGCAGGTCGGCAGCCAGCGCTTGCCCACGGTGCAGGACGCCGGTCACCGCGGCGGGCGTGTCGGGCTCCTGGCCGCGGGTGGTGCGTTCCTGCTGCTGCCAATCGGTCTCAATCTGCGCGCGGGCCGCGGGCGACAGCGTCGCCCCGTAACTAGCGCCGGTGGCCAGCCAGACCAGCAGGCACGGCAGGGCGCGTCGAGTCGGCACCGCTTCGCTCCGAGGGTTAGCTGTGGGTGTAGCGCCGGCCAGGCGGTGGAGTCAAGAGGCAACCGGCGCCGGGCTGGCCCTTGACCGGACCGGCCGGCCGTACTTAGGATGCGTCAACAGCGCCCGCGTAAGGGGTACCGCGCGGTCGGTGAGTACGTTCGCAGCAAGGATCGGCCCGATGGTCATTCGATGGCGGTGGAGTGTGGCGTGCTGGTTGCTCATCGCGTCGGCGCTGGCGCCGGCGCTCGCGGCGGGCCGGCCGCAGAAAGGCGACCGCGCGCCGGGGTTCGCGTTGCGCGACCTCAGCGGCGAGACGGTGGCACTCGAGTGCCTGGCCGGCAAGGTGGTCCTGGTCGAGTTCTGGACGAGTTGGTGTCCCGAGTGCCGGACGAGCCTGCCCTATGTGCAGCGGCTGGCCCACTCGCCCTGGGCGCAGGCGGGCAAGCTGGTCGTGCTGGGCATCAACGCCGGCGAAGACCACGCCGACGTCACCCGCTACCTGGAGCAGCAGCGGCATGACTTCCGCGCCCTGCTGGACGGCGACGGCCGTGTCTGCGATGCCTACGGCATTCGCGAGATCCCCCAGTACGTGGTCATCGATCGGCAGGGCCGCATCTTCACACGGGTCCTCGGCTACGAGGGCAAGAAGACGGCCACTCAGCTCACCACCGCGGTCTACAACGCGTTGCTGAAGGAAGACGACCCGCCGGCCGACGACGTGCGAACGGCCTCGAGCCAACCCGAGAGCTGAGTGACGGTGCCTACGGCCGGTACCAGAGCGACTCCCAGTAGCGCCGGTCGGTCTCGTAGACATCCAGCGTGTCGCGCGCCAGATCGAACGAGGCCGGCAGAATGCCGAAGCGCTTCATCTCGCGGACGTACTCCGACCGCGGGCGGAAGCCCGGCATGTCGAAGCGCTTCACCTCGTCGAGCTGGCGCCGACCGGCCTCGCACTGGGCCAGGAGCAGCCGGTAGCCCGGATCGTCGCGGCCGGTGAACACGGCACTGTCGGTCGCGCCCGGCGCCCGGCAGAGTCCCAGGCCGCCGGCCGCCCGGGCCAGCGGTGCGCGCAAGATCAGCGACAGCTCGGGCCGCGTCAGGTTGTACACCAGATGCCGGCTGTACTTCAGGCGCCGGTCATTCATGTCCGGGTCCCAGAAGCTGAGGCCGATCTCGTCGGAGAGAGTGCGGGCCACCGGATGCTGCGCCGGCTGGTGGCACTTCACGCAGCGTCCGGCGTACACCGGCTGCGCTGCGCGGGTTTCGGGCCAGGCGCGGTCGTTGTTCAGCACCTGCTCGTTCTGGATGTAGCCGCCGATGGTGCCGGTGCCGAGCGCGGCGTAGGTGCCGGGGTAGGGCGCACCCAGGTCGAGCCACAGGCGCACCAGCAGTTGGTCATGCGCGTCGGCGTTGACGTCGTGGTGGCGGCCAGCGAGCTTATCCACCAACGGCGAGCCGCCGCTGCCGAGGGTGCGCGGCGGGTAGTTGCTGCGCGCGTAGTTGCGCCCGTCGGCCAACTGCTTGAACACGGTCAGCGTGTAGTAGCTGTGCGAGAACATCGGCCCGCGGTCACCGCTCAGGTCGACGCCGGCCGTCCGCTGCTCGGCGCTGTGGCAGCGGGCGCAGTGACGGTCGAACACCGGCTGCACGTCGCGCGGGAAGTCGGGCAACGCGGGCACGCCGGCAAAGGGCTCGATGGCACTGGCCACCCGCCGATTGGCCGCGCGCGGGGCCGTCTGCCCGCTGAGGCGCGACGCCGTGCGCTCCTCGTGGCAGCCCAGGCAGGCCAGTGTCTCGCCCGGCTGCACCGTGGTGAAGCTCTGCATGCGCTTCACCGCGCGGCCGTCGGCGTCGAGGGCCACGAAGAACAGGCTGCGGAGCGCCGGGGCCTCGAAGTACGCCGAGCCATCCGGCTCCACCGGCACTGTGCCCAGCGCGCGCTCCAGTGTGAAGGTGCCTTTGTAGCTCAGCGGGTCCATGCCGCCGGTGAAGTTGATCGGCTTCGGCAGGCTCTCGGCGATCATCAACCGCTTGATCTCGCCGGGCCGCACGCCGGGCAGGTTGCGGCCGTGGTTGACGTCGGCCAGGTAGAAGCGGCCGGTCCGCTGCGACAGGTCGGTCCGCGCCGCGGCCACCGGCTCGCGCGGGCGCGCCACCAGCGGGCGCGGCTCGTGCAGCCAGGCGTCACCGTACTCGGCCGGGAGCTTGAACAGCGGCGAGGTCTGGCCTTTGCCGTTCATCAGCACCAGGCTGCGCTCCTGCGCGCACATGAAGGCCTCTTCACCGAACGCCCAGGGATCGCGGAAGCTCGAACCGCGGCTGACGTGGCGCAGTGCCCGCGGCGCGTCGGGGCCGAGCCGGGCCCGCAGTGTGGCCAGGTAGCCCGCATGCTCGGTCTGGCCGTGACCGGGCGAGTTGATCAGCACGACCTGGTCGCTGCCGGGAATCGGCCGGGCGTCGATGAACACGCCGCCGGGCAGCAGATTGCCGTAGTAGACCGCCTGGTTGGTGCCGTCCGGGTTCATCGTCCAGAGGTGGTGATAGTGGACCTGCGAGCGGTCGACATACTCCCAGCGCATGTAGAGTAGCCGGCCATCGGGCAACACCCAGGGCGTGTTGTCGTGCTCCAGGTTGGCCGACAGCGGCCGCATCGCCGAGCCGTCGGCCGCGCAGCGCCAGATGGTGCCCACCTGCGTCAGCCAGCAGTTGACCCAGCGTTTGGCGCGCGTGGTGACGAACGCGATGCCGCCGTCGGGCAGCCAGCACGGCTCGTAGTCGTCCCAGTCGCCGCTGGTCAACTGCCGCAGGTCGCTGCCGTCGGCGTTGACCGTGTACAGGTGATAGAACGCGGTGCCGGCCCGCCGGTAGCTGAACAGGATGCGGCGCCCGTCGTAATCGACGCACGGGTCGCGCACGCCGCCCTTGGCATCGTCGAGCAGCACGGTCACCTGGCCGGTGTGCGGGTCCAGCTTGCACAGCCGGCCGCCTTGCCGATAGAGCGGCGCGCGCTCGTTGGTCGAGTAGTAGCCGATGTTGGCGTACCAATGCTCGCCGAGCACCTGCCGCACGGCGAACACAATGGCCGGCACGCCTTTGAGCGGCCCGGCGCGGAACTCGCTGACCAGGTCGGGTCCGGGCGGCACCACCAGCGGCGGCGGCTCGCGGTTGGTGCCCAACTCCACGTAGTCGTAGATGAGCCAGCTACCGTCCTTCAGCTCGATGGCCAACTCGTTGTCGCCGGTGCGGATCGCGCCGTCGGGCAGCGCGAACACGAGTGGGGTCGGGCGGCCTTCGCCCTCGGGCGTGAAGGCGAGTTCCACCAACGGCGCGGTGCTGGGCAGCCGGCGCGTGGCCACTTCCTGCCCGTTGACGCGCACCGTGATGAGGCTCGGTTCCCAGATGCTCAGCGCGCCGATGATCAGGTGCAGCCCGGCCGGCACCGGCGCGGTGGCGGTGAAGCGGATGGTGAAGATGTGCGGCTGGCCGCCGGCCCACACGTCGCGCGTGCTGGGGTGGATGTAGGGCCACTCGGCGGGCCTGCTGCGGCCGATGGTGTACACGATCGGCCGCCGATAGGTGGCGGCGTAGGCCGGCCAGCGGTCGTCCACCAGGCCGAACTCCAGCGGGGAGCCGTCTGGCTGGCCGATGCGGAACAGCGGTTGCGCGCGTTCGGCCGCTGCCATGGGACGCGCGAACACCCACAATACTGCAACGGTCCAGCCGGCCAGCCGCGACGATGATCGGGCCATGCGCCTCTCCGTGGCACCGCCGAGGCTATCATACTCGGCGGGCGCTGGTCAGTGAAAGCGCTCGCCGGGCCGACGTGTTTGGCCAGGGCAGCCGGGCGGGAACAAACCTGACCGGCAAGCGTGGTGCTCCGCGCGGGCGCCCGACTCGATCGAGCCGGTGTTGGTTGCGGCCAGGGAGAATGTGGCATGTCGAAGTTCGCGTCGCTGTTGGCAGCCGGCCTGGTGCCGGGATTGGTGGTCCTTTCGGCGTGCGCCGAGGCCGAGTCGTCGGGGGGCACGGTCATCGGCCACGAGCAGGCCAGTCTGGCCCACCTGAAGAGCATCCCGGAGGCGGCCATTCAGCAGGCCAAGCGCGACCTGCAGGTGGCCTACGGGCACACCTCGCACGGCAGCCAGTTGGTCTCGGGCATGGCCAAACTCGACGCCTTCATGGGCGGGCGCGGGCTCTACACGTTCAACGCGACCGGCGCGGGCGGCGCGCTGCACCTGATGGATGGCGCCGGCTACAACGAGCGCGGCGGCCTGGTCGGCGACTGCGGCTGGGCCATCGACGGAGTGACCGGCCGACTGCGGTTCGAGGACGAGACACGCAAGTTCCTGGGTGCCCCGAACGGTGACGGGCGCGGTTCCAGCCGGCCGGACATGAACGTCATCATGTGGTCGTTCTGCGGCCAGATGAGCAGCTTCGAGGTCGAGCGCCAGGTGCGCTGGTACCTCGACGGCATGGCGCGGCTGGACAAGGACTACCCGGGCGTCACGTTCGTGCGCATGACCGGGCACCTCGACGGCAGCGGCCTGGCGGGCAAGCTGCACCGCAACAACGAGGCGGTGCGCGCGGCCTGTCGCGAGCAGGGCCGGTGGCTGTACGACTTCGCCGACATCGAGAGCTATGATCCCGACGGCGTCGAAGTGCTCTCAAAGAACGCCACCGACGGGTGCGACTACGCCGGTGGCCGCAACTGGGCCCGCGACTGGCAGGCGAAGCACCAGGTCGGTCGCGACTGGTACCAGTGCGACGCGGCCCACACGCAGCCGGTCAACGCCAACCGCAAGGCGTTCGCGGCCTGGGCGCTGTTCGCCAAAATCGCGGCGCGGGCCGGGCGCTGAGGAAGGCCGGCGCGCCGCGATGCCGAACTGCTCTGCGCCGCCGCTCGGCGCGGGAGCAGAACCACGAACACGATGGGTGACGGACTGGACCTGCGGCGCTTACAAGCGTGGCCGCTGGCCCAGCGGCGCAACTTGGCTCGACTCGACGACGTCCTGATCGCCCCGGCGTCGCCGCCGCCGCCGGTGCCCGATCCGGTGGCCGCCGCGGTGGCGCGCTGCGCCACCGACATCCGCGCGGCCCGCGAGCGGGGCGCCGGCGTGCTGCTCATCTATGGCGCGCATCTCATCCGCAACGGCGCCGGCCGCTTGCTGGCGGGGCTGATGGAGGGCGGCTGGTTGACCCACCTGGCGACCAACGGCGCCGGCTCCATCCACGACTGGGAGTTCGCCTACCAGGCGCAGACCTCCGAGAGCGTGCGCGACAACGTGGCCACCGGCACCTTCGGCACCTGGCGGGAGACCGGCAACGCCATCAACTTGTCGTTGCTGGTGGGTGGAGCGCGTGGCGACGGCTATGGTCGCTCACTCGGTCGCTTCATCACCGAAGACGGCGTCGAGGTGCCGTCGGCCGACGAGCTGCGCGCGCGGCTGCGCGAACTGGACGACGCCGACCCGCTGTTCGCCGCCACCGCCGAGTTGCTGGTCGCCGTGCAGCGCCACGAACTGGCGCCCGGCCGCCACGCGGTGGCGCATCGCTGGAAGGCGTCATCGGTGGCCGGCGAGGCGTTCCGCCAGGGCGTGCCGTGGACCGTGCATCCCGGCATCGGCTACGACATCATCGCCTGCCACCCCTGGTACACCGGCGCCGCGGTGGGTCGGGCCGCGGCCCTCGACTTCGCCGGGTTCTGCGCCACGGTCGACACGCTCGACGGCGGCGTGGTGCTGTCGATCGGCACGGCCATCATGGGTCCGCAGGTCTTCGAGAAGAGCCTGAGCTGCGTCAACAACCTGCGCCTGCGCGACGGGCGGCCGGTGGTGAGCGGGCACAGCCTCTACGTGGTCGACCTGCAGGACGGCGGCAACTGGGACTGGACGACCGGTGAGCCGCCGAAGGACAGCGCGGCGTACTACCTGCGGTTCTGCAAGAGCTACAGTCGCATGGGTGGCGCGATGCACTACGTGCAGGCCGACAACGCCACGTTTGTGCATCACCTGCGCCATGTGTTACAGAGCGGGTAGGGACGCCAGGACGACGCATGCCATCGGCGGGCGTCACAGCCCCGACCCGGGCTGAGCCACGTTGGCCGGACCGTCGGTGTGCCGGACCAGTTGCGAAACCCAAGCAGAGGAGTGCGGATGATGCAGAGCAAGCGTGTGGTCCTCATGACCGGGCTGTTGGCGATGGCGGTCGGGTTGCTGACCGTGCAGGCGGCCTGGGCCGAAGGCGCCTTCGAGAAGGCCAAGTGGGTCTGGTACGACGAAGGTGATCCGGTCACCGAAGCGCCGGCCGAGGCGCGGTTCTTCCTGCGCAGCTTCGACGTGGCCGACAAGCCGATCAAGAAGGCGACGCTGACCATCACCTGCGACAACAAGTACACCGTCTACCTCAACGGCAAGATGGTCGGCGACGGTAGCGACTGGCAGAGGGCCCAGGGCTACGACGTCAAGGACAAGCTGGCCAAGGGCGCCAACGTGCTGGCCGTGCAAGGCACTAACGAAGACGGTCCGGCCGGGCTGATCGCGGCGCTGAAGATCGAGTTCGAGCAAGGCGACCCGCAGGTTGTGGCGACCGACAAGGACTGGAAGGCGCACAACAAAGAGGTCAAGGACTGGGAGAAGCCGGGCTTCGACGCCAAGGACTTCAAGCCGGTCAAGGTCATGGGCGACTTCGGCATGGATCCGTGGGGGACCCAGGTCGAGCTGCCGTAGCGAACGTTGACGGCGGGGCCCGGCTGCCATGGCCGGGCCCCGCCATCGAGCGGGTCAGCACGATGACCATCTCGTACACGGTCACCATCGACGATCTGGTGGCCTTCAACCTCCAGTACCACCAGTCGTCCGCGGCGTCGCGGCAGCGACAGCGGCAGGGGCAGCGGCTGCTGGCTGGTCTGCCGCTGCTGTGCGGCCTTGGCATGGCGCTGGCGATGCAGAGCGCGGTGCCGCTACTCGCAGCGGCGGCGGTGGCCGCCTGGGCGGCGCTGACCTATCCGGCGCGCCTGCGCCAGGCGATCTCGCGGGCCGTGGTCCGGGCGTACCGGGAGGGCCGCAATCTGGCCTTGCTGGGTGACCACGCGCTGGACTTCGGCGCCGACGGGTTCGAGGTGCGCACCGCCGTCAGTCGGCTATTCTACGCCTACGAGGCCATCGAACGCGTCGAGGTCACCGACTCGCACACCTTCATCTACGTGGGCGCGAACCAGGCATTCATCATCCCGCACACTGCAGCCGACAGCGATGCCGCTGACTTCCGCGCACAGCTTGCCGAGCACATGGCCGGTCGCGGCCGCGAGCGGATGGTCTTCCCGGTCGAGACGCCGTTGAGGCAGACCGTCGATTCGTAGGGGCTATTGCCCACCAGGGCGTCGGGTGGGCTATTGCCCACCAGGGCCACGTCTCGCCCAGGGCCAGTTCACAGTCGCGCCCCCAGCCCGTCGCACCAGCACCGCGAGCGCTGAGGAGGGGCCGTCAGGCCCCGTCTCGAAGCGCGGCGAGAGGTGAGCCGCCCAACCGCCGCACTTGGTATCTTCACGGTCTGCCCCATCATGACGATGGTGGGGCGCGAACGGGACGGGGCAGGCCAGCTGCACTTCAGGCTTGACTCCGCCAGGCCGTTCTGCCATCATCATGAAAACGTTACCGGTAACGTCTGGTGCAGGAGTGCGAATGGCGGGCATACGGGACATCGCGGCGGCGGCGGCGGTTTCGCCAGCGACGGTGTCGCGGGTGTTCAGCGGCAGCGCGGAGGTGCGCCAGGAGACGCGCGAGCGCGTGCTGGAGGCGGCGCGGCGGCTGAACTACCAGCCGGATCGGGCCGCGCGCAATCTCCGTCGGCGGGCGCAGGACGCGCCGGGGCTGACCTACACGGCGGGACTGGTGCTGCTGAGCGGCGAGGTCTTCCGCGCCGATCCGTTCGCCGGCGAGTTGGCGGCGGCGGTGGAGCACGCCCTGCGGACGCTGGGCTTCGGCTTGCGCGTGATGACCAGCCATCCGCAGGGCGACCTGCCGGCCGAGGTGGCCGGCGGCGAGGTCGATGGCGTGGTGGTCTGCGGGTCCGGTCCGGTGGTGGCCGCGTTGGCGGCGGCGGTGCCGACGGTGACGGTCGACTCCTACGACCCGGCGCTGGGCGCGTACGGGGTGGTACCCGACTACCGCCAGGGCGTGGCCGAGGTGGTGCGGCGGCTGGTGGCCGGTGGTGCGCGGCGCGTGGCGCTGGGCATCGACGCGCCGACCGGCGAGGGGCTGGGCTTCCACCAGCAGGTGCGGGCCGGCGGCCAGGACGGGCTGGCGGCGGCCGGCCTGGCGGGTGTCGAGGTGGTGCCCGTGGGGGCGGCCGGCAGCGCCGCGCAGGGCTACGCCATGGGCCGCCGCCTGTTCAGCGGTGTCATGCGGCCGTTCGACGCCGTGGTGGCCAGTGACGGTGCCATGCTCGGGCTCTACCGCGCGGCCGGCGAGGCCGGTCTAGCGGTTCCCGAGCAGGTGAGCCTGGTGGGCATCGACGGCGTGCGCGACAGCGAGTATCTGTTCCCACCGTTGACCACGGTGGACACGGGCATCGCCGGACTGGCGGCCGACGCGGTGCGCGTGTTGTGCGCGGGCGTGCGCGCTGGTGAGCCGCGCCGCGGCGTGGCGATTCGACCGGTGCGGTTGGTCGAGCGACGTTCGGCGCGGTTGGCGCCGGGCGGGTAGGGGTTGCGAGAGGCAGGAGGCGGACAGCCATGTACGAGATCGGACAGGCAGAGATCGATGCGGTGGCGCGGGTCATCAACTCGGGCCAGCTCTTCCGGTACCGCGGTGGTGAAGGCGGCGAGGTGGACACCTTCGAGCGGAGTCTGTGTGCGATGCTGGACCAGCCGTACTTCGTGACGGTGACCAGCGGCACGGCAGCGCTGATCTGCGGGCTGGTGGGTCTGGAGATCGGCCCGGGCGACGAGGTGATCGTGCCCGGGTACACCTTCATGGCCACCGCTTCGGCGGTGGTGGCCGTGGGTGCCATTCCCGTGGTGGTCGACATCGACGAGAGCTGTTGTCTGGACCCGGTGGCGCTGGAGCGGGCCATCGGGCCGCGCACCAAGGCGGTGATCCCGGTCCACATGCGCGGGCTCCCGTGCGACCTGGACGGCATTCAGGCGGTCTGTCGCCGGCATGGCCTGAAGCTGCTCGAAGACGCCTGCCAGGGCTTCGGCGGTCAGTACCACGGGCGCTGGCTGGGCGCCATCGGCGATGCCGGCGCCTACAGCTTCAACCACTTCAAGACCATCTCGTGCGGCGAAGGCGGCGGCGTGACCACGGCCTCACGCGAGGTGTTCGAGCGGGCGCTGACCCATCACGACAGCGGCACGGCCTTCCGCGGCCACGCTGGCGAGATGACCATCCCGCTGTTCTGCGGCACCAACTTCCGCTGCAACGAACTCCTCGGCGCGGTGCTCAACGTGCAGTTGTCGCGCCTGGCCGGGATTCGCACGCGCCTGCGCGAGCGGCGCGACCTGTTGCGCGAGCGGCTGGACGGATCGTCCGCGTTCGAACTGAGCCCGGTGAACGACGTCGAGGGCGACCTGGGCGCCGTGGTGGGCCTGCTCTTCGAGACCGCGGCGCAGCGCCAGGCGGCTGAGCGCCATCTGGCGTCGGCCGGCCAAGGCTTTGCCGCCGGCTCGCCCATCGACAGCGGGATCCACGTGTACAGCCGCTGGCAGCCCATCATCGAGCAGCGCGGCTCGTACCATCCGGCGCACGACGCCTATCGGCGACCGGAGAACGAGGGTTGCCGCAAGACGGTGACGCCGGACATGCTGCCGCGGACCCTGGACATTCTCGACCGGACGCTGCACCTGGTGCTCGACACCAAGACGCCGTTGGAGCACTACGCGGCCTTGGCGGCGAAGCTGCGCGAACTGGGCTGAACGCCGGCGGGCCGGGGCATACCCCGGCCCGCTTCGCAACCTGGGCCGGACGCGGTTGTCCGAAACCAGTATGCAGCCCATTGCGACCGGGGTGACCGAGTTTCTGGACCAGCTCAGCGTCGAGCGTGGGCTGAGCACCAACACGCTGGAGGCGTATGCCTCCGACCTGGACCAGTTCACGGCGTTCCTCAGCGACGCCGGCATCTCCACGCCGGCGGAGGTCAGCCTCGAGACGATCGATCTCTTCCTCAGCAGCCTCTGGGCGCGCGGGCTGAAGACGCGCAGCGTGGCCCGCAAGGCGACCGCGCTACGGCGGTTCTTCTTGTTCCTCGAGCGTGAGGGCACCGTGCCGGTGGACCTGGCGGAGCGGATCCCGGTGCCGCGGAGCGGGCGCTACCTGCCCGAGGTGCTGTCGGAAGAGGATGTCCAGGCGCTGCTCGCCGCCGCGATGCCGGTGCAGGTGAGTAGCGAGGACGAGCTGCGCCGGGCGCTGCGCGACACGGCGATGCTCGAAACGGCCTATGCCGGCGGTCTGCGCGTCAGTGAGCTGATCGGCTTGCGGAACGGCGACGTACAGCTACGCCACCGCTGGCTCCGCGTCTGCGGGAAGGGCAATCGCGAGCGGGTGGTGCCGATCGGCGTTCCGGCGGTCGAGGCCATCGAGCTCTACCTGCGCGACGCCCGCACGGTCTGGGCCGGTCGGAGCACCGGCGACACGCTGTTCATCACCTCGCGCGGCATGGGGCTGACGCGCGTGGCTTTCTACAAGATCGTGCGGCGTGTGGCCGACCGCGCAGGACTCGGCCAGCGGATCCCGCCGGTGGGGCCGCACACGCTACGCCACAGCTTCGCCACGCACCTGCTCAACCACGGCGCCGACCTGCGCGCCATTCAGGAGTTGCTCGGGCACGCCGATGTCGGCACGACGCAGATCTACACCCACGTGGGGAAAGAACGGCTGGAGCGTGTCTACCGCGAAACGCACCCACGCGCGGTGGGCGACCTGCGGTCCGTCCGCGAGACAGTAAGCACCTGACCGCGCCATCGCCTCATTGAGGGACGGCGCGGTCAGATGGCCGACCACGTCAGCGGCGGGTCTTGAAGCGGTTTCGGCGCCGGCGCTTCTTGGCCAGGTGCTTGCGAACTTTCCGACGGTGCTTCTTCTTGTCGCTGCTCAAAGCTGTGGGTCCTCGTTAGGTCTGGTGTGGAACCGGTGTCGACCGACACCGGACGCTGCTCAACCGCAGGGACAGGGCTAGCCCGTCGGGCGGCGACCCGCACTGCGAACGATAGCCGACGGATCCGCTGTTGTCAAGGCTCAGGTTGGGTTGCCCGTTCCAGGGCGGCCAGCGTGGCGAGCGCTTCGGCCGCGCTGGTGCCGCACATGTCGGCCGTTGGCCGCAGGCGCACGCAGACGGCGGGCCGTTCGGGCCGTCCGAACAGGCGGCACCGCCCGTCGGCCGTCAACTGCACGCAAGGCACGCCGGCCGGTTTGCCACCAGGCAGGCCGGGAATCGCCGACGAGATGGACGGGGCGATGCAGCAGGCGGCGCAGCCGGGCCGGCAGGCCAGGGCGGCCACGGTGTCAACTCGCCTGGGCGCGGCGCTCCAGCTCGGTCTGGAGCACGGTGCGCATGATGTCGACCGGCGGCTCGACGCCGGTCCAGCGGCGAAACGACAGCGCGCCCTGGTGGACGAGCATGTCGACTCCGTTGAGGCAGTGCGCGCCCAGTTCGGCCGCACGGGCGAGGAACCGAGTGCGCAACGGGTTGTAGATGATATCGACCACCCAGGCGTCGGGTCGCAGGCGCTCGAGGTGCAGCGGCTCCTCATCGACGCGCGGTGCCATGCCCACCGACGTGGTGTTGACCACCAGGTCGGCCTCGGCGGCGAGGCCCGCGTCCAGTGGCCCCGCCTGAGCCACGCCGGCGCGCTGGCGGCAGAGCAGCTCGACCAGTGTGTCGGCGCGGGCGGCGGTGCGATTGAGGATGTGTACCGCCGCGACGCCATGGCGGACGAGCGCCAGCGAGACGGCGCGCGCGCTGCCGCCGGCGCCCAGTAGGACCACGCGGCGTCCGGCCACCTCGCAGCCCGCCGCGGCCAGACCGGCCACGAAGCCGGGCCCGTCGGTGCTGTCGCCGATGATGCGGTCGCCGTCGAAGTGGACGGTGTTCACCGTGCCCGTCAGCCTGGCCGCGGGGGTGGCCACGTCGACCAGCGTCAGCAGGCCTTCCTTGTGCGGGATGGTGGCGTTGAAGCCCAGCAGGCCCGCTGCCCGGAAGCCGCGCACCGCGTCGGCCAGGTCGTCGGGTGCCACCTCGAAAGGCACGTAGACCAGGTCGAGGCCGAGGGCCTCGATCACCGCGTTGTGCATCGGTGGCGAGAAGCTGTGGCGGACCGGGTAGCCGATCACGCCGATCACGCGCGTGGTGCCCCAGACTGCTGGCATCTAGCGGTCTCCCGACGGCTCTTCGAAGACGCGATGGCGGGCCCAATGGCGGAGCATCCGTCGCTCCATCGGCCGCATCAACCGGTAGAGCACGAAGTCGTTGCCGGTCATCGGCGGCACGAAGATGGTCAGCATGCCGGCGAGGTTGCCGCCGAGGATGTCGGTGAGGATCTGGTCACCGATCATCACAGTCTGCTCGGGGGTGGTCGCCAGCGCCTTCATGGCGCGGCGGAAGCCGGAGCGGAACGGCTTGCGGGCCAAGGAGAAGGCCGGCATCTGGTACGGCGCCACCATCGCGGCCACGCGTCGGATGTGCTGCGAGTTGGACAGCACGCAGAGGCGCCGGCCGCTGGCCTGCATCAGTTCGATCCAGGCGGCCACGGGCGGGTCGAGCTGATAGTCCTTGCGCGGCACGAGCGTGTTGTCGGCGTCGAGGATGACGCCGGTGATGCCGTACTGGTCCAGCAGCGCGGGGGTGACCTCGCAGACCGAGGGCAGGACCAGCCGGGGAGCCAGCCAGCGACGCATCATGGTCAGCGCACCTTCTCGGCTTCGGCCTTGGCCCGCCGGTGCTCGGCCGCCGTCCGGCTGAACACGTGTCGGCCATCGCCCGCCAGGACGAAGAACAGGTAGTCGTGCCGCGCCGGTCGCGCCGCCGCCGCCAGCGACGCGCGCCCGGGCGAGGCAATCGGGCCGGGCGGCAGGCCCTTCTGACGGTACGTATTGTACGGCGAATCGACCTGCAGGTCGCGCAGGAGCAGGCGCTCTTTGTGGACGCCGAGCGCGTACTGCACCGTGGAGCACAGCTCCAGCTTGAGTCCCTGGCGCAGGCGGTTCTCGATGACCCCGGCGACGCGGGCGCGCTCTTCGGCCACCTTCACCTCGCGCTCCACCAGTGAGGCGATGGTGACCACCTCATGGCGCGGGCGGGCCGGCTGACGCTGGCTGGACAGCTCGCGCCAGATGGACGTGAAGCGTTTGACCTGCGCCTCGATGAGTTCGCGCGGCCCGGCGTCCAGCGGCAGGTGGTAGGTGGCCGGATAGAGGTAGCCCTCCAGCGTCGCTCCGGCGGGCAGGTCCTTCAGGCCGAAGGACGCGGCTTCACTGGTGGCGAGACGGACGTACTCGGCGGCGTCGCCGATGCCGGCGTCGGCGCAGCGTTCGGCCATGCCCTTGAGGTCGAGCCCTTCGGGCAAGGTGACTCGCCGGGTGCTGACCTTGCCGCTGACCACCTCGTCGAGAATCTGGTCGACGCTGGAGGCCGGCGAGAGCTGGTACCAGCCGGCCTTCAGTTGGCCGCCGAGGCGGCGCTCGCGCGCCCGGCGCCGGAAGGCCCGCGCGTCGCGCACCAGGTGCGCGGCCTGGAGGCGCTCGCCGAGGCGGCCCACCGTGTCACCGCGCTTGACCTCGAACGGCCGTGTCTCGCCCGGCCCCACCGGCAGCAGCAGTTGCTGGTAGCGGTGGCGCGACCAGGCGCTGAGGGCGAAGCCGCCGGCGATGACGAAGACGACCAGGATGGCCGCACCGAGCGCGAAGCTGAGCCGGCGGCTGGACGGTGTGGTGCTGCTACCCAACAGGGCCTCCGTGGCGGCGGCCGGGCGGCGGCCGGGCGCCGTCATGGCGGCATTGTACCATAGTCGACGCGCGCGCCCGGCGGGCCGCGGCGACCTTGACGCAGTGGAGCCGATATGCTAAGTTCCGCACCGTGGCGAGGGACGGTCGCCCGACGATTTGGACGGAAGGTGAGGGATCCATGGCACGACCGGTGACGCTGTTCTTGGGGCAATGGGCCGATCTCGACTCCGAGACCATGTTCGCCAAGGCGAAGAGCTTTGGCTACGACGGAGTGGAGTTGGCCTGTTGGGGTGACTTCTTCGACGTCCAGAAGGCGGCCAGCGACCAGGCGTACTGCGACGCCAAGTGGGCGCAGTTGAAGAAGCACGGCCTGACCGCCTACGCCATCTCGAACCACCTGGTTGGCCAGGCGGTCTGCGACCTGATTGACGAGCGGCACAAGTCGATCGTGCCGCCGTACGTCTGGGGCGACGGCGATCCCGAGGGCGTCCGGCAGCGGGCGGCCGAAGAGATGAAGGCCACCGCCCGCGCTGCGGCGAAGTTCGGCGTCAAGGTGGTCAACGGCTTCACCGGCAGCAGTATCTGGTCGAAGCTGTACTTCTTCCCGCCGACCAGCCAGGCCGACGTCGATGCCGGCTACCGCGACTTCGGCGATCGCTTCAAGCCGATCCTCGACGTGTTCGAAGAAGTCGGCGTGAAGTTCGCGCTCGAGGTGCATCCCACCGAGATCGCCTATGACATCTGGAGTAGCGAACGGGCGCTGGATGCCGTCGACAACCACCCGGCCTTCGGCTTCAACTTCGACCCGTCGCACTTGCACTGGCAGTTGGTCGACCCGGTCAAGTTCCTGGACAAGTTCGGTGAGCGCATCTTCCACGTGCACGTGAAGGACGCCATCGTCACGCTCGACGGCAACAGCGGCATTCTGGCCAGCCACCTGGCGTTCGGCGACCACCGGCGCGGCTGGGACTTCCGCTCGCCCGGCCGGGGTGGCGTCAACTTCGAAGAGATCATCCGGGCGCTCAACCGCGTTGGCTACGCCGGCCCGCTCAGCGTCGAGTGGGAGGACAGCGGCATGGACCGTGAAGAGGGCGCGCGCGAGGCGGCGGAGTTCGTGCGCAAGCTCGACTTCGCGCCGAGCCAGATCGTTTTCGACGCGCAGTTCGACAAGTAGACGGCACATTGCTCAGCAGCCACCCACCGCACGGCCCTGGCCGCGCGTGGGTGGCTGTGTCTTTGGGTGGGCACTGCCGCGAGGCGTGTCAACCGTCGCTTGACCGGGCGGCCGGCGGCTGGTTACGCTCTGATCTGGGAGCGTGGCCATGCGAGGGTGGCTGGTGGCCGTGGTGGCGGTGGTGGGAGCGGCGGCGTGGGCGGGTGAGTGGCCGCGCGAGCTGCGGGCCTACCAGGGACGCACGCCGACGCTCGACGGCGAGATCCGTCCGGGCGAGTACGCCGATGCCACGCCCATCCGCGGCGTGGGCGACTGGACGCCGCAGTTCTCGCGCACGACCGATGAGGCCGACCTGTCGCTGCAGGGCTGGGTCAAGCATGACGGCCGCGATCTCTACTTCGCCTTCCGCGTCACCGATGACTGCCTCTACGGTATCGACACCGATCTGTGGCCGGCGCGCGACAATCCGCGCTCGCACGAGCTGACCCCGGCTGGCTATCCGTGGTTCGGCGATGAGATGGAGTTGCTGGTCAACGCTGCCGGGCGGTGGAGCCGCAGCGGTTACGAGGGCGTGGCCGGCAACGGCTCGAGTTGGCAGATGGTCTGCAATCTGGCCAAGTCGCGCCTGGGTGGCGTCGGGGTGGGTGGCCTGCTGGAAGGCGAACCCCGGTCGCGGCCGGTGGCCTGGGGCACCTACCAGAAGTGGATCCTGGACGGCGACATGCAGGCGGTGGTCGGACTGGAACGGACCGCGCGCGACTGGCTCTGCGAGCCGCCGCTATGCTGGCCCCTCTCGGTGCTCCGCCGCGGTGGTACCTACGTGATCGAGTGGCGGATCCGGGCCAAGCCGTGCCTGGAGGTCCAGCCTGGCCGGTTCTGGAGCCCGGCGGCCGGCGAGGTGACCATGGGGCTGAACATCGCCGTGGGTGACCTCGACGAGCCGCGCGACGGGCGGGACAACCAGTACGGGTTCCATCACGAGGACTGGTGGGCGGGTGAGAAGGACAAGCGCTGCGCGCTGCGTCAGTTCGGCCGTCTGGTCCTGGTGCCCGGCCCGCGCCCGTGAGGCCAGCGCAACTCGGGGTGCCCGGTTGGCCGAGTCTGTGGTTTAATGGGCGGCTCAAGGGCGAACTCAAGATGCGACGAACTCATCATTGTGGCGTGCTGCGGGCCGATCATGCCGGGCAGACCGTGTGTGTCATGGGCTGGGTACACAGCCGGCGCGACCATGGCGGCGTGATCTTCCTGGACCTGCGTGACCGGACCGGCCTGGTGCAGATCGTGGCCGATCCGCAGCGGGGCGGCGAGGCGGCCCACGCGGTGGCCGACGGCGTGCGGGCGGAGTACGTCGTGGCGGTGACCGGGCAGGTCTGTCCGCGCGACGCCGACCTGGTCAACCCGCGCATCGAGACCGGCGCCATCGAGATCGTCGCTGGTGAGATCTCCGTCCTGAACACGGCGCTGCATCCGCCGTTCGAGATCGACGACGAGCAGATCAGCCTCGAGCAGCGCATGCGCTACCGGTTCATCGACCTGCGCCGGCCGGTGATGCAGCGCAACCTGGAGATCCGCCACCACGCCGCGCAGGCCGCCCGCCGCTATCTCAGCGACCAGGGCTTCCTGGAGATCGAGACGCCGCTGCTCCTCAAGGCCACGCCGGAGGGGGCGCGCGACTTCCTGGTGCCGTGCCGGCTGGTGCCCGGCAGCTTTTATGTGCTGCCGCAGTCGCCGCAGTTGATGAAGCAGACGCTGATGGCCGCCGGCTGCGACCGCTACTTCCAGTTGGCCCGCTGTCTGCGCGATGAGGACCTGCGCGCCGACCGGCAGCCGGAACACACGCAAATCGACATCGAGATGAGCTTCGTCGAGCAGGACGAGGTGTTCGCGGCGGTCGAGGGCCTGATGCAGGCGGTGTTCGCCTCCAGCGGCATCGAGATCTCCGCGCCCTTCCGCCGGTTGAGCTACCGCGAGGCGATGGACCGCTACGGCAGCGACAAGCCCGACACCCGGTTCGGCGTCGAACTGGTCGACGTGGGCGATATCCTCGCCGGCGTCGAGTTCCGCGTCTTCAGCGACGCGCTGAAGTCGGGCGGGCAGGTCAAGGGCATCTGCGTGCCGGCCCAGGGCGGCCTGTCGCGCAAGGACCTGGACGACCTGACCAGCTTCGCCCGCGAGTTCGGCGCCAAGGGTCTGGCCTGGATCGCGGTCGAGGAAGATGGTCTGCGCAGCAGCATCCTGAAGTTCATCCCGGAGGACGTGCAGCAGGCGCTGAACGAGCGCATGGGCGGCCAGCCCGGTGACGTGCTGCTGTTCGTGGCCGACCAGCCGGCGGTGGTGGCCGACGTGCTCGGGCGGTTGCGCTGCAAGCTGGGCTACCAGTTCGGCCTGGCCGAGCACGGGCGCTACGACTTCCTCTGGGTGGTCGACTTCCCGCTGTTCGAGAAGAACGCCGAGACCGGTGGCCTGCAGCCGATGCACCACCCGTTCAGCATGCCGCGCCCGGAGGACCTGCCGCTCCTGGACACCGACCCGCTGGCGGTGACGGCGCAGTTGTACGACCTGGTGGTCAACGGCGCCGAGCTCTGCTCCGGCAGCATCCGCTGCCACCGCACCGACGTGCAGCTCAAGATCCTCGAGGTCATCGGCATCGACCGCGACGAGGCCTACGAGCGGTTCGGCTTCCTGCTCGACGTGTTCAGCTATGGTGCGCCGCCGCACGGTGGCGTGGGTCTGGGCTTCGACCGCATCGTCTCGCTGCTGGTCGGTCAAGAGACCCACGAGCTGGACATCCGCGAGGTGATCGCCTTCCCGAAGACTTCCACCGGCCGCGACCTGATGCTCGGCGCCCCGACGCGCATCGACGAGGCGCAGCTCACCGAGGTCGGCATCTTGAAGGTGGTCGAGCCGGAAGGCGAATCAGAAGCCGAGTAGCGGCGCGCTGGTCGAGGGCCACCGGCGTGTCCGCTGGAGGACATGCCGATGCTGTGGCCGTTGCTCGCCGTGGCGCTGCAGGCGAACCTGTTCGAGACCGACTTCAGCACCTCGCCGGCCGATCTGCGTCTGGTCGCCCGCCCGCCGGGTGTGGCGGCGGTGCGCGGTGGCGTACTGGTGCTCGACCTGACCGCCGCCGAAGCGGGCAAGCTGGCCGGCGCCGACCTGGCGCGTGACCTGCCGGTGCCCTGCCGCATCACCTGGGACCAGCGCCTGGCGGCCGACTCGCCGCACGCCTACTGGAGCGGGCTGCAGGTCCGCGGCAGCTATGGGACGTCGGTGGCGGCCCATCTGGGTGGCGAGCCCTGCCGGCACCAGGTGGGCCTGGAGGGCCTCGCGCCGCTGCCGACCGCCGTGCCGCCGGGCACCTGGGTGCATTTCGAGCTGCACCTGGAGCGTGGCGGCCAGCGCCTGCGGGCCAGCCGGCGCGACACTGGCCAGCTCATCGGCGAGACCGTGCGCCGCGTGCCCAGTCCGCAGCCGCCGGTGCGACTGCGCTTCTTCGCCAATGCCACGCCCGACGAGCTGCCCGACGGCGACGCCTATGCGCAGAGCCGCGGCCGGCACGAGTTCGACAACCTGGCGGTCGCCGCCGTGGAGGCGTCGCTGGCCCGCGGCGGCGAGCCGTATGACCTGCGCGAGCCCGTGGTGTTCAACCGGGCCATGCGCTGGCGGGCCACGCCGGCCGGGCCGCTGGTCTGGTCGGAGGGCGACCTGCCGCTGACCGGCGCGACGCCGGTGTCGAACTGGGCTCACGGAGGCGCGGTGCGCGTCCGTCACGACGGCGAGGCCACCACCTTCGCGCGCTCGCACCTGGCGGCGCGCGGTGCCGACCAGATCGTCCTGCGGCAGCTCCAGTTCCACCTGGGCCAGCACCCACGGCTCCGTTACGCCCTGACGCCGTCGAACGCCCGCGTGCGGCTGCGGGCGACGTTCACCTGCCCGAACATCCGCCACTCGATGGTGGTCGCGGAGACGCCGTGGTTCACCGCGGCGCAGAGCGGTGAGTTGGACCTGGTGGCCGGTCTCGCCCGCTGGCGCGAGCAGCGGGTCTATGCCGAACTGGATTTCATCCTGGAGCTGGCTGCGCCCGAGGGCATCAAGGACGGTGACGGCAGCGTGCGCGCCACGCTCAGCTTGCCACGGCAGTCCGCTGTGGTGGCGCCGACGCACGTCGTGCGACCGGCCGGCGGTGCCGTGCCCATCGCGGCCTTGGTGGTTGCCGGCGGCGCGGTGCCCGAGCGCGTCTGGGCGACCCACACGCAGCCGGCGACGCCGCTGATCCGGCGTGACGGCCTCTGGAGCGGCGCGCTCAACCTGCCGGCCGGGATCCATGCCGGTGAAGTGGTCGCGCGGGTGGGTGAGCAGGAGCTGCGCCAACCCGTCGAGGTGCGCGTCAGTGGTCAACCGTTCGTGGTGGCCAGGCCGGGCGAGGCGACCTACTCGCTGGCCGACGGCACGCGGCTGCCGCCGTTGCTGGGCGACCTGTTCGCCTGGACGTTGTGGGACAACCCGACCAGTCTTGAGCGGCGCATCGTGCGCGGGCCGGAGACCTGGGCCCAACCGGGCCGGCCGCAGGTGGCCAAATGGCGCTGGATGACGGCGCGCGAACTGGACGAGCGGATCGCCTGGCAGGCCGACGAGTGTGGCGCGCGCGCGCTCCGTCTGGTGCCGAACACCACGCCGTTCGAGTCGCTGCTCGACGCCGGCGGGCATGTCGCCCCGCACGGTCTGGAGCAGTTGCAGCGGCTGCTCACGGTGTTCGAGCGACACCGCGTCCACGCGCTGATCAACCTGTTCCACTACCAGTACGGCAGCGGTGCCACCGGGTTCTTCCCGCCGCTGAACGCCTACCTCGACGCCGGCTACCGCGGTCCCGCCGACTTCACCAAGCCGGCCGCGGTGGCGCTGGAGCGAGCCTACCTGGATGAGCTGCTGGCGGCCATCGGGCAGGATCCGGCGGTGCTGGGCTACTCGCTGTTCGGCGAGAACGACGACCTGCCGGGCGCCGCGTGGGCCAACTCGATGGCGACCTACACCAAGCAGCGCTGCCGGCAGTTGGTCGTGTTCGAGCAAGGCGGTGGCCTGCAGAACCACCGCGATCTGAAGCCTGACCGGTGGGACGGGTTCGTCGCCGCCCGCGATGGTGGGGTGGGCTACCGCACCTACTACAGCCAAGGCACGCCGACCGATGCCTACCTCAACGTCAACGCGCGCTGGTACGCGCAGCATCAGCCGGCGTTCCTGGCCGAGGCGTGTTCCGATGGGCCTGGCTGGTACCGCGACCGGATCACCTGGCTGGCGCCGGACTTCCGCACGCAGTTCCGCGACAGCCTGTGGGCGTCGCTTTGTGCGCCGCAGACGCTGTCGCTGTACTGGTCGGTCTGCTTCATCGAGCGCGAGCGGCGCCTGCCCACGCTGATCGCCGAGCGCCTCGACTGGCGCGGCTTCCAGCGCGCGAAGGGCTTGCTGGCCGTGGTGGTGCCGGCCGCCAACGTCGCGCGCCTGCCGCGGCTGACGCAGTTGGATGAGGCCTGCTCGGCCGCCGGTGTCACCTATGACATTGTGGCGCCGGGCACCGATCTGGCCGGTTACGCCGGGGTCATCGACCTCAGCGCGCCGACGGCCTCTGTGGACCTGCCCGCGGCGGTGCGCGACCGCTCGCTGCTGCGCCTCTCGCCTGGCAACGGCGCCACGATCCTGACCGACGCGGCCGGGACCATGCTGCTGGCTTACGTGCGGAACGTGGGCGAGCACCGGCTTGGACCGGGCTACGGCGATGACGTCAAGGAACTGCATCGCCAGCGTACGGCCGCGCGCGAGGTGACGTTGGAACTGCGGGCGCCGGTGGCCGCCGGGCAGGTGACCGTGTGGGATGTGGATACCGGCGAGGTGGTGCAGCAGGGGCCGCTCAGCGCCCTGAAGACGCTCGCGCTGGGGCGGTCGACCCACGACTTTGCGGTGCTGGTGCAGCGGCGCTGACCTGGCGGGAGGCGGCCGCCCGCGGCCGGCGAAGTGCGCCACGTCGTGCTCGGAGCAAGCGATGACGGGTGGACGCGGACGGCTCGTGGCGTGGTGTCTGGCCGTGGTGGCGGTGGCCGGCGGTCAGGCCGCCGAGCGACCGGCGCTGCCGGATCTCGGCCGCAAGGTCAAGATGCGCATCCTGGTCGACAAGGTCATGCAGCCCACTCGCGGCTGGAAGACCGAGGAGTGGATGGTCAAGGAGGCGGCCGAGGCCGGCTTCAACGTCTTCTCGCCGCGCCGCGGCTACGAGGATCTGCAGGCCGTCGCACAGGTGACCGAATGGTGCCGCCAGCACGGCCTCTACCATCAGCCCTGGATGCGCGGCGTGCAGGATGTGCCGAAAGACCCGGCGCTCAGCGAGGGCAAACGCGTGGTCTGGGCCAACGGCGTCGAACAGGCGATCTGGAGCCCCAACTCCGACGAGCTGTGGGCCTGGATGGCCAGCCACATCGTGCCCTACGCGCAGCTCAGCGCGCGCGACGACACGCTGATGGGCGTCTTCCTGGACTATGAGAACTACTGGCCCGGCAAGATGGGCAACCTCTACGAGCTGTCGTACGACGACGTCATCCTCGGCAAGTTCGCCGCGTCCAAGGGAGTCGCCCTGCCCAAGCTCGGCCTCAAGGAGCGCCAGCCCTGGCTGGACCAACAGGGGCTGCACGACGAGTTCCGGACCTTCCAGATCGCCTGGTGGCGGCAGAAGTGCCGTGAGCTGCGCCAGGCCGTGGATCGGCACAACCCGCGCTTCATGTTCAACATCTACCCGGCGCCGGGCACGATGTTCATGCTCGAAGCCTGCTACCCCGAGTGGGCGACCAAGGCGGCGCCGCTGATCCTGGCCGACCCGTGGACGTATGGGCGGCCGGGTCGCCATACGTCGCACGACATGGCCATCAAGGGCAACCAGCAGATCCTCGAACGCGGCCTGCGCGAGGCGCGCGAGAAGGGCATCAACCGCATCTACCTCGGTGGCATCGACCCGGTCGTGACGGGCGCCGATCCGGAGTTCTGCGGCAAGAACGCGGTGCTCCTATCGGGCCTCAGCGATGGGTACTGGGTCTTCTACGAGGGCCCGGTGTACAACCAGGACCATCCCGCGTACTTCAAGTGGTTCACCTGGGCCAACCGCCGCATCGAGGCCGCCGACTTCGCGGCCGCCCGGCAGCCGCGTGAGACCGAGGATCCCTGGGGCGCGCCGCGCGTAGCGGTCAGCGGCACCGTGCTGAAGCGCAGCACACGCCGCGACTACCCGCTGATCAAGCTCCGTGGCGCCAACGCGCTGCTGGTCTCCGCGCAGCAAGGTCGCGAGGTGACCATCAACGTCCAGACCTACCGCATCGGCAAGACCGAGTTGCCGCTGGTCTGGACGGTCAAGGGACCGCACTGGGAGGACCTGCGCAAGGGCGAAGTCAGCGTGGCCAGCCGGGGCGCCATCCAGTTCACGCCACCGGCCGACGGCATCTTCGTGCTGACGCTCGAAGCCGGCGGCACCGCCTACGCCGTCAAGGACTCCACTGCGCCGCTGGCCATCTATGCCGAGGGCGGCGCGCGGTTCATCGACGGCGTGGCCAAGCTCTACTTCCCCGTGCCGGCCGAGTTGCCCGCGTTCTGGTTGAGCGGTCGCGGCGGGGGTGGGGTCGAACTGCTGCGGCTGCGCGTCTTCAACCCGCAGGGCACCGAAGCGGCGATGGGCCAGGCGACGCTGAAGCAGAACGACCTGCAGGTCACGGTGAAGGTTGGTGACGGCGGCGGCAAGGCCTGGGCGCTGACCATCGAGAAGGCCGACGAGGGCGTGCTGGAGGACAGCTCGCTGACGCTGGACGCCAAACTGCCGCAGGCGCTCTCGTACTTCGCCGACGAGGTGTTCGAGATCCAGCGCCGCAAGCTGTGACGCACCGGCGCCGGTGCGGCCTGCCGAGACGAGGTGAGCGATGGAGACGGAACACCGGTGCGGCCTGACGCTGACGCCGGGCCAACTGGTCGGCACGGTCTGCCGGGCGGCGGGGGTGGCCTGCCCGCTGTTGGACGCCACCCACAGCGCCACGGCCATGGCCGCCACGCAGCGCGACCCGACGGTGCCGATCCGCTTGCTGACCGACGCCGACCGCGTTCCGCACTACAGCCGCCTGACCGCGGCGGACCGGCAGCGGCTGCGCCAGAGCGCGCTGGACCGCAAGCGCGACCTGGACGTGCTCCAGCGCCTGGGTCTGGCCAACGGCGACACGCGCGGTGCGCGCTACCTCTACGCACTGCTGTTCGAGCGAGTCGCCACCACCGCCGGCCTGTGCGGTCACGACACACCGGGCTGGAGCGGTTGCCCGCACGCGCGCAGCGGCGCCTACGAGCGCGTGCGAGCCAAGGGCTGGCCGCAATTGGTGCGGTTGCGGCCGCCGGCTGAGAAGGACGCCGCGCGGGCCCTGAGCGCGGCCCGGGTGGCAACCGGTGGCAAGTTGCACCTGCGGCCGCACCACCTGATGTGCCTGTCGTGCTGGTTGGCCGGGCGCGACCCGGGCGACGAGCTGCGTGGCGAGGACACGCTGGCCGAGATCTACCAGCGGCTGCGGCGCGACCCCACGGTGCCGGTGGTGCTGGTCGAAGGGCAGTGCGAAGCCTGCTGGTGCTGTGACGGCTTCCACGAGCCGACCGGCGGCTGTGTGCACGACTGCGGCCAGATCCGCGACCTGAAGAAGGACCTGGACCTGTTCTGCCGGCTGGGCCTGCTGCCGGGCGACGAGCTGCCGGCGGGCGAACTGCTCGCCCGCATCTACGCCGCGGTGCCGACCACGACGGCCATCTGCGGGTATGGCGACGGCCTCGTGCAGTCGCGCGAATGGTCGATTTGTGGCGGGCCCGAAGGGAACGCGGGCTATCAGCGGACCCGCGAGACGGGCGCCGGCCTCGGCTGACCGCGAAATGCCGGCCGGGCGGAAGGAGCCCATCGCGGCCGTGCGAATGCTCTGCCGGACGGCGAAGGACTGCGATGGACATCCAACTCGGCATCTGGAATCTCCCCTGGTCGCATTTCACGTTTGAGGAAGCCCTGGCCGGCGTGAGGGCTACCGGCTACCAACTGCTCAGCCTGTACCCGGCGCAGCAGGACGGGCCGTGCTACACCGAGGACATGACCGACGAGCAGATCGACGCGCTGAAGCAGCGCCTGGACGACTGCGGGTTGACCTGTGTCATGCTGATGGCGGTCAACCCGGTGGGCAAGATCGACGAGGCTAAGCGGCGGATCGACATGGCGCAGCGCATGGGTGTACCGTTCCTCTGCGCCACGGGCACTTGGGAGTGGGCCAAGTTCCTGGAGGAGCGCAAGCCGGCGGAGACGCTGCAGGCCGAGCACCGTGAGTTCGTGGCGGCCTGGCAGCAGGTGATGCCGCATGCTGAACAGGCGGGCGTGGTGGTGACGCTGAAGCCGCACGGCGGCAACAGCGCTACCGGACCCATCCTGAAGGCGACCATCGACGACGTCGGTTCGCCGGCCTTCCAGGCCAGCGTCGATGCCGGCAACGTTCGTTTCTACGAAGGCATCGATCCGGTGGCCGACGTGGAGCCGATTCTGCCGCACGCGCGGACGATGTGCCTGAAGGACCACAGTGGCGCCCGCGGCAACGCCAACTTCCCGATCATCGGCGACGGTGGCGTGGACCACCCGGCCTTGTTCGAGAAGCTGCACGGCGCTGGGTTCACCGGGCCGATGGTGATTGAGCGGTATGACGGCGCCGCGGGCCGCACCGGGATCGATTTCGGCACGGTCTGCCGCAACGCCGTTGTCTCGGGCGAGAATGTGCGTCGCATCGCCGCGACGATCGGATAGGTGCGACGGGCGTCCGCCGCCATCGGGAGGTCGAGATAGATGAGACAGGGCACAGCCGGGAACTGGCTACTGCTGGTCGTTCTGGTGACGGCCATGGCCGTCTGGGCGCAGGGCGGTGCCCCGGCGCCGATGCCTGCCCCGGCTCCGGCTGAAGGCACACCGGCGCCGGCGCCGGCCACGCCGCCGGCCGAGGGCACGCCGGCTCCGGCCCCGGCGGTCCCGGCCGTGCCCGACATTGCCTCACCGGTCCCGGCCTATGTGGCGGCGGGCACCACCATGGCGCCGGCCGTGCCGGTGTTCGAATGGCTCGGCTACAGTGTGGCCTTCGACGCCGCCGCGCGCAAACTCACCGGGCAAGGCACCTTCGCCGGTGAGCCGCGCACGTTCGAGGTCTCGTTCCTGCGCGGCACCGCCACCGTCGATGGCAAGCCGGCCGAACTGGTGCGCCCGGCGGTCATCCGGCGCCGCACGCCGTTTGTGCCGCTGCGCTTCGCCGCCGAGGTGACCGGCGCCAAGATCACCTGGGACAGCGCCGCGCGCCGCGCCGTGCTGACCCAGGGCGAGAAGCAGGGCGCACTGCCGGTGCCCGAGGTGCTGCTGCCCGACGTGGCCTTCGTGCGCGGTGTGGGCGCCAAGGCGACGCTGATGCAGTACAGCTTCGAGACCGAGAGCTCGGTGGTGCTGACCAGCCGCACCGGCGTTTCCCATCCCTCGTGGACGCCGGACGGCCAGAGCCTGGTCTATGCGTCGGCGGGGAACCTCTTCGTGCTGGACATGCAGACCAAACGCACTCGGGTGCTCGACAAGAGCGGCAACGCCGGCACGCCGGCGGTCCATCCGGGCGGCAAGGCTTGCTGGTACACACGGCTGTTCGTCACCAAGGGCAAGCCCGAGGAGACGCGGCTGGAGCTGTGGCGCATCGGCCTGACCGAAGAGGGCGGCCCCTCCATGCTGGCCGTGGTCGAGAAGGGCGCCGCCACGCGCAAGGCGTACCGGCTGAGCTGGCGTGCCGACGGCGCTGCGGCGGTCTTGACCGTCTCGGGGCCGAAGGGCCTGGAGCCGGTGTTCGTCAACGGCAAGGGCGTCCAGGCGGCCGATCCCAATCCGGCCGTGGAGAATCAGGCCCGCACCGTCGATACGCCGGTGTGGCATCCGCACAAGCCGGTCCTGGCCTATCCGCGCGACCGGCGCGGGGCCGAGGGCGCGACCGACAGCGTGCTGGAGCGCTTCGATACCGTGGCCGGCAAGGGCACCATCTGGCGCAACGCTGCCGGGCCGCGGGCCTTCCGTTGGCCGGCGTTCGCACCCACGGGCAACCAACTGGTGTTCATCCGGCCCGACGCGGCCAAGCTACCGTTGTTGCACTTCCTCGACTTGGTCACCAAGACCGAGCGGACGCTGGGCGGCCCGGCCGATCAGCCGGCCTGGCGCCCCCGCTAAGCGGTCGCGGCCCTATCTACAGGAGTAGCGCGTGCCTTCAGGCCAGACCGACGAGACGCTCGATGCGCCGCCGGCGCAGTTCTTCATGTCGTTGCGCGACCTCGCCTTCTGGTGGCGTAGCGCCCGCGCCGATGCGCGGCTGGCGCGGCTGCGCAAGGAGCATGGCGACCAGGCGGCGTTCGACCTGCTGTACCGCGATCAGCCCGATCCCTGGGGCGCGGCCAGTGACCAGTTCCGCTACCAGGGCCTGAAGTACCGCCGCCTGATCGGCCTGCTGCCGCGACGACGGTTCGCCAGCGTCCTCGACATCGGGTGCGGCCTGGGTGTGTTCAGCCGGCTGCTGGCGGCCCATGCCGACCGGGTGCTGGGCTTCGACTTCGCCGCCGCCGCCGTGGAGCAGGCGCGGCAGGCGTCGGTCGAGGTGCCGAACGTCACGTTCGAGGAGGGCGACATCCTGCACCTGGAGGCGCTGCCCGACGGCGGCTTCGATCTGGTGGTGATCGCCGACGTGCTCTACTACCTGTCGCCGCTGTCCGACGAGGTGGTGACGACGATTGCCCAGGAAGTCGCGCGCCTGCTGGCGCCTGGCGGCGTGCTGCTGCTGGCCAACCACTGCTTCTTCGGCTGGGATGCCGAGTCGCGCCAGACCCGCCACATGCACCGCGTGGTACAGGCGGCGGCCGACTGGCAGCGGCGACGCGAGCGCTGGCGGCCGTTCTACTTGGCCAGCGTGCTACACCGCGGCCCGTAGCTGGCCCCAAACGAGACGGCGCGGCGACCGGCCGGTCGCCGCGCCGTCACTCCAGTCCGCGTGAGGTCAGCTCGCGCGGGTCACCATGCTGTCCTGCACGGTGCTGTAGACATCGCTCGTCTTGCGGCCGAGAACCGTCAAGATCGCGATGGCCACGACAGCAATCAGGGCCGTGAGCAGACCATACTCAATGAGGGTCTGGCCTTCTTCTTCGGCGAACAACCGCTTCACCATACCGTGTCTCCTCGGCGGCCTGCCAACCACAGCAGAGCCAACGTCTTCATACCCCATGGTCGGCGGCGTGTCAAGCCGACCAGCCGGCGGCGGTCCGTTGGCGTTGGGCGCTCGCGGAGCCTGGTGGTATGATGGGACCACCGTTTGGCGCCACTGCCAAGCGTGTCTGCCCCTGGGGCCTGGCTGCCATGACGTCGTTTCCAACCTGGCTGATCGAGCAACTGCGTGCCGCGCGGCATATCGCGATCCTGACCGGCTCCGGCATCTCCACCGAGAGCGGCATTCCGACCTTCCGTGACGGTCAGAACAGCCTCTGGAAGGACTTCGATATCCGCGACTACGCGTCGGTCGACGGCTATCTGCGCAACCCGCAACGGGTCTGGGACTGGTACGTCGAGCGCCGCGTCCAGATGGACTCAGTCGAGCCGAACCCGGGCCACTTTGCCTTGGCGCAGATGGAGCAGCACGGCGCGCGCGTGTCGATTCTGACCCAGAACATCGACGGGCTGCACCAACGCGCCGGCAGCAGCGAGGTGATCGAGCTGCACGGCAACATCCACCGCTCGCGCTGCTACCGCGAGCACACGCTGGTCGACACCTGGCCGGAGACCGCTGAGCGGCCACCGCGCTGCCCGGACTGTGGCGGCCCGTTGCGCCCCGATGTGGTCTGGTTCGGTGAGATGCTGCCCGACGAGGCGCTGGCAGCGGCCGAACGCGCCGCTCGCGAGTGCGACCTGTTCTTCTCGATCGGCACCTCCGCGGTGGTCTATCCGGCGGCCGCCTTGCCGCTGGTGGCGGCGCGGCGCCGGACCTCGGTGGTCGAGGTGAACCTCGAGGAGACGCCGCTCACCGACATCGCCCGCAGCTCGTTCCAAGGGCCGGCCGGGCGCATCCTGCCCGAACTGGTCGCCGCGGCCTGGCCCGAGTAGCCGCCACCGGAAGGCCACCGCGCCGGAACGCCGAACGGTTCGCCGGAGAGTTGGACATGAGCGTGCGCGTGGCAGTCGTCGGCGTGGCGGGCATTGGCCGCCTGCACATCCAGCAGTTCGCGCAACTCGACGGTGCCGAGTTGTGCGCGGTCTGCGACATCGTGCCGCCGGCGGCCGAGGCGGCCGGCCAGGAAGCCGGTGTGCCGGCCTACACCGACTTCGCCGAGTTGCTCACCACCGAGCGCCCGCAGGCCGTGAGTCTGTGCACGCCGCCGGCCAGTCACCTGCCGCTGACCGCCCTGGCGGCCGCCCGCGGCGTACACGTGCTGGCCGAGAAGCCGATGGCCAACACCGTGGCCAACTGCCGGGCGATGATCGAGGTCTGCCGCGAGGCCGGCGTGGTGCTGATGATCGGCCACAAGAAGCGCTATCTGCCGGCGGTGCGGCGACTGAAGGAGCTGCTGGCCGGTGCCCTGGGGCCGATCCGACACCTCAACTGCCGGTACCCGCATCCGTGGATGTCCAACAAGGACTGGTACTGGTCTGAAGAGGACGGTGGCGGCACGCAACTCGAGAATGCCGTGCACACCGCCGATCTGCTGCGGCATCTGGCCGGGCCGGTGATGCGGGTGCAGGCCGAGGGCGACAGTCACTTCGCCGAACACCGCGCGCCGCAGATCAACGATGCCTGCTACACGGTGCGCTTCGCCGGCGGGGCCATCGGCTGCGTCAACACCGGCATGGTCGGTCTGCCGGCGCTGAACTTCGAGGACCTGTACCTGGCTTGCGCCGACGGCGTGGCCGAGTTGAGCGGCCGTTTCGACAGCCCCGAGGTCCTGCGCTATGCGTACCGGTCAGCGCCGCAGGAACTGCATACCGAGTCCTTCCCCGATTCCAATGCCTTCGCGGCCGAGATGGCGCACTTCCTGGAGTGCATCGCGAGCGGTAGGACGCCGCTGACCAACGGCGAAGAAGGACTGGAGGCGGTGCGTCTGTGCCTGGCGGTCAAACAGGCGGTGCGCTCCGGCGAGTCGGTGGCGTTATAATGCCCTGGTGCCGATGCCAAGGCGCGGCTGTGAGGTGATGGCAATGCTACCTGTGGTGGATTTCTGCGGTCTGAAGGTGACCCGGCTGATCATCGGGGCCAACCCGTTCGGTGGCTTCAGCCACCAGAACCGTGAGCGCGACGAGGAGATGGTCGCGTGGAGCACGCCGGAGCGCATCAAGGAGACCTGGGCGCGCGCCGAGGCGGCCGGCATCAACACGATGATCACCAACAACGAGACGCCGCACGTCATTGAGACGGTGAGCGACTACCTGGCCAACGGCGGCCGGCTGCAGTGGATCGGCCAGATCAGTTGGCGGCCGTTCGGCAGCATGGAGAACGCCATTGACCGCGCCGTCGAGATCGGCTGCTCGGCGTTCTACTTCCACGGCGGCTACGGCGACGAGTTCTACAAGAACCGCGATGAGGCCACGCTGCGGAGTTGGGTGGCGCACGCCCGCCGGTACGAGGTGCCGGTCGGCTGTGCGGCGCACTCGGCCGACGCGCACCTCTGGCTGGACAGCCTCGACCTGCTCGACTTCCACACGGTCTGCTTCTTCAACTGCGGCAGCCTGCACGCCGGCCGCGGCGAGCGGTTCCACCTCGATGACCCGTACAAGGCCGTGGCGGCCATCCAGAAGATCCGCAAGCCGTGCATCGGCTACAAGATCATGGGCGCCGGCCGCATCGACGCGAAGATGGCCTTCCAGTTCGCCTTCGACAACATCAAGCCGGGCGACGTGGTGAATGTGGGTATGCACCGCGGCGACAAGGACGACATGGTCGAAGAGAACGTCCGCTTCGTCGAGGACATCCTGGCCGAGGACGCCGTGCCGGCCTGAGTGTTGCGCGGGGGCCTTCACTGCCGATTCGCGAAGGCCCCCGGCAGCCGTTGTCGAACCTCCTCGGTGGACAAGCCCTGAGGAGGTAACCATGCCCGTTCGTCTCGGTTTCGTCGGTACCGGCGGCATCGCTCACCGCCATCTCTCCTGTGCGCAGGCGCACCCCGACATGGAGGTCGTCGCCAGCGTCGACGTCGTGCCCGAGTTGGCCAAGGCGTCGGCCGAGAAGTATGGCGGCGTGGCCTACACCGACTTCGTCAAGATGTATGACGAGGTCAAGCCCGACGCCATCGTCATCTGCACGCCACCGTTCGCCCACGGCGACATTGAGGAAGAGGCCGCCAAGCGCGGCATCCACTTCTTCGTCGAGAAGCCGGTGGCCATCACCATGGACATGGCCGGCCGTGTGCTGCACGCCATCGGCGAGCACCGGGTGATCACGCAGGTGGGCTACATGTTCCGCCTGGCCGAGCCGGTCATCAAGGCGCAGCAGATGCTGTCCTCGCGCGCGGTGGCCATGGTGCAGGCCCACTACTACATGCCGGGCATGCCGGGCAAGAACTGGTGGGCGAAGATCGACATGGGCGGCGGCCAGCTCGTCGAGCAGGCCACGCACATGCTCGACCTGGGGCGCTTCCTGGCTGGTGAGGTCAAGTCGGTCATCGGCAAGACCTCGCAGGTGCGCGACTGGACGCCCCCCGCGGGCTGGGAGAAGAGCGACGGGCTGGTGGGCTACTGGCCCGGCTTCGAGATCCCCGATACCACGGCGCTGATCCTGGAGTATGCCAGCGGCGCGATGGGCACGTTGTCTTGCTCGCTGATTCCGCAGGTGGCCTGGGACAACGGCTTCAAGGTCGTGGCCGAGAACGCCCTGCTGACCATCGACGGGCCGAACGTGCGCTGGACCAATGAAGACGGCGCCTACGAACAGAAGGCGGCCAGCGACTGGCCCAACGCGGTGCTGGTCGAGTTCGTCCATGCCGTGATGGGCCAGGGCCAAGCCACGATCCCGTATGTCGAAGGCATCAAGTCGCTAGCGGTCTCGCTCGCCGGCTACGAGTCGGTGAAGCGCGGGCACGCGCCGGTCGAGCTGGCGGAGATCCTGCCGGCGGGGGTGTAGCTCTCGTCCGGGTCAGGCGCCGGTCCGTACTGGCGCCTGACCCCGCAGCAACTGGGGAGTCGCGCCATGCTGACCACCACCTGCCTGTTACTCACGACGCTGGCGGCGCCGCCGGCCGCGCCGACGTTCCAGGAACTGATGAACCCGGCGCTCTACCCGCGGCCGATGCGCGGCATGAGAGTCGAGCGGTCGCCGGTGACCTACGGCGGCGGTCTCCAGTTGCTGACCACCGGCGCCGTGGTCGACTTCATCGGTGGCAGCGGCGAGGTGCGGTTCGAGCAGCGAATCGGGCACCGGCGGCCGATGGTCCGGTTGCGGTTCGGCCGACCGCTGGCCGGCGTGCAGCTCGGGCAGCAGACCGACGGCTTCGCTCTGGTGAGCGTGGCCCAGCCGAAGCTGTCGGTGCGGCTCAACGGCGACTCGCTGTTCATGTTGCAGGCGCACGAGCCGGTCGAGATCGCGGTGGACCGGCTGATTGTGCCGGCCTGGAGCGCCTCGCACGGCGCCAACCACCTGCTGGCCGACGAGTGGGGCGGGTTTGGCCTCTACTGCTCGCGGAAGGACCTGCCCGACGGCTTCGATGCCGACGCGACGCAGGTGGCCACCTATCGCCTGCCGGCCGGCGAGGTGCTGTGGGTGGGCGTCTGCCCGCCCAAGCCGTATGACTGGCAGCGGTCGTTGCGCGACCGCGTGTTCTGGCACTGGTCGAACCAGACCAGCTACCCGCCCGACGCCGAGTTGCGCACCTGGGCACCGACCGGGAACACCGTGCTGCTGCAAAGCGAGGTCATGCTCTGGAAGGACTGGAACTTGGCCTTCGAGCCGCGGCTCGGGCGCGAGGAGTTCGCGCGGGTGCGCCAGACGCTCCACGCGCAGGGCCAACGGTTCATCGTCTACACCAGTCCGTACTACTTCCTCAAAGGCACGGCGCTCGAGTCGAAGGCCATGAACAGCTTCGACCACTTCGACCAGACCGGCTGGCCGCCCGGCACCAGCACGGGCGAGAACATGGGCCTGTTCATGCCGCAGATCGAGCGCGTGATGCGCGAGTTCCAGCCGGACGGCCTGTACTTCGACGGCCAGTACCTGGACAACCCCGCCGCGCTCTATGCGCTGGCGCGGGCCACGCGCGAGCTGCTCGGCGAGGACGGCATCTTGGAGTGGCACTCCACCGATGCACTCGGCCCGGCGCACTGTTATCTGCCGCAGGCCGACGCCTACGTGGACTACGTTCTGCGCGGCGAGGGACGCGGCGACATCTACGAGGACTTCGACTACCTGCGCTACTTCGTGTCGGGCTACAACCTGCACAACAGCATCGGCGTGCTGTGTCTGAATGGCCCGCCCGGCCTGCAGGCGGAACTGGCCGCGCGGACGTTGCGGGCCAACGCCCGGCTGCACTTCCTGGCCGGCTGGCTGCGCGAGCCGCACAGTCGTGAGCTCTACGAGCGCGAGTACGCCGCGAAGCTGACGCCGGCGCTGCCCGCGAGTACCGACCAGGCGGTGGACCGACGACAGGTTGAGGTGCCCGCGCGGCTGAAGGCGCGGCAGGCCGAGTGGGCGGTGCTCACCGCGCCGCCGACCTGGGGCGCGCCGGCCTTCACACTGGACTTCGCCGCGGCGCCCGCCCACGAGACCAAGGTCTCGCCGGCCAACAAGGGAGCGTCACCGTTCACCGTGGCGAACGGCGTGCTGACCGTCCGCGCGCCGGCGCACACCTACGCGCAGTGGCAGCTACCGCTCAAACTCGACGCTGGCGGCGTGATGGTGAAGCTGCGCGGCGGCACCGACGGCGGCATGTCGTGGGGCCCGGCGGTGGCCTTGCGTTGGCCCAGCGGCGGCACCTTGCGCATCGGCGTGCGTAGCGACGGCAAACTGCAGTCCGACATCCTGGGCGTGCAGACGCTGTTCGGCACGCACGACGCGCAGCAGTGGGTGTGGCTGCGCGCGCGTTGGTCGCCGACCTTCGGCATCGTCGAGCAGAGCAGCGACGGCCAGCAGTGGACGCAGGTCAGCCGGTTCCGGCACGGGGGCAAGTTCGGCTCGCCGACCGCCGAGTTGCTGGTCGGCAAACTCGCCTACGATGCCCAGGCCCACGACCATAGTGAGCCGGGCGACGTCGGCCAGTGCGAGTTCGCTCGCGTCGAGGTGTACCGCCGCTGACGCGGCGCCAGGAGATCCCATGGCCATCGCGATTCGCACCGAACGGCCCGGCGACGAGCCGGACCTCGACCTGTTGCTGACCCGCGCCTTCGACGGCTCGTCGGTGGCCGGGCTGGTACGCTTGCTGCGGCGCCACTGGCCGGGCTACGACCGCGGGCTCTCGGTGACGGCGTGGGACGGGGGGCGCTGCGTGGGCCACGTGCTCGGGTTGACCGCACGCGTGCGGATGATGGGCCGGACGCAGTTGGCCATGGCGATTGCGCCGGTCTGCGTTGATCCCGACTACCAGCGCCGGGGCCTCGGCAAGCAGTTGATGGCTCGGACCCATGAGTTGGGCCGTCTGGCTGGAGCGGGGTTCGTCCTGCTGGAGGGCGTGCCGTCGTATTACCCCCAGCTCGGGTACCGACCGTGCTGGGCACTTGCCGACCTGCGGCTGTCACTGGACGCGCTACCGGCCGGCGGCCCGGCACTGACGGCCACGCCGGTGGCCGCAGCCGACCTGCCCTGGCTCGCCGAGCGGCTGGCGGCGGAGGTGGCCGAAGTCGACTTGGGGTGGTTGTGGCCCGAGGTCCTCGACTGCTGGAGTCTGCCCGGGGTCAACGCGGTTATCTGGCGCACCGCCGACGGTCGCCGAGCCGCCTACACGCTGGCGCGGCCAAACACGCCGTTCGAGCCGCCGAAAGACGCGCTGGTGCTGGCTGACGAGCCGGACCTGGCCGTCGCGGCGCTGCGTCGCCTTGGCGCGGTGACGCTGGCGCATCACCCGAACGGCTGGCTGGCGCGCGAGGTGCTCGAGCCGGCCTGGGTCACCCACGGACCGCGTCCGGTGGCGCCGTACTGCCTGGCCTTCGAGCTGGTGCCGGGGGCGTTGACCGAGTACCTGGCGGCGGTGGAAAGCGGCCGTCGCCCGCTGGCGGCGGCCAACTGGCCGGTGCCCTTCTGGCTGTGCTGAGGGCCGAGCGGCTAGCCGGAGTCGAGTAGCGCGCGCACGCTGCTCGCCAGCTCGTCGGGGCCGAAGGGCTTGGGCAGGAACGCGATATCGCTCTCGACCACGCCCAGACGGGCGATGACGTCGGCGCTGTACCCAGAGATGAACAGGCACCGCAGGCCGCGGCGTTGGCCCATCAGGCGGTCGCGCAGTTCGCGTCCGTTCATCTGCGGCATGACGACGTCCGTGACGAGCAGATGGATCGGCCCGGTGTACTCCTCGGCTTGCCGCAGCGCCTCTTCCGGCGTGTGTGCGGTCAGGACCCGGTAGCCGCGCTGGTCCAGCACGCGCTGGGCCAGGCCGAGCACCTGCGGTTCGTCTTCGACGAGCAGCACGGTCTCGGTGCCGCCCGGCGCGGGCTCTTCGGGCAACGGGCGGACCGCGTCGGCCGGGCCTGCGGCGCGGGGCAGGTAGATGCGGAAGGCCGTGCCTTGGCCGAGTTCGCTCTGCAGGCCGATGGCGCCGCTGTTCTGCTTGACGATACCGTAGACCGTGGCCAGTCCGAGTCCGGTGCCCTGGCCGAAGTCCTTGGTGGTGAAGAACGGTTCGAAGACGTGGGCGCGAGTCTCGGCCGACATGCCCACGCCGGTGTCGGTGACGGCCATCTGCACGTACTCGCCGGGAGCGCACTCGAGCGTCTCGGCGGCGGCCGCGTCGATGGTCTGGTGGGCGGTCTGAATGCGGATCGTGCCGACACCACTGATGGCATCGCGGGCGTTGAGGCACAGGTTCACCAGGATCTGGTCGATCTGGCTGGGATCCATGGTCACTGGACACGCCTCGGCAGCGGGTTCCCAGACCAGCCGCACGTCCTCGCCGATGAGCCGCAGCAGCATCTTGAGCATGCCGGACACGGTGTCATTGAGGTCGAGCACTCGCGGTGCGATGGTCTGCTTGCGCGCAAAGCCAAGCAGTTGGCGGGTCAGTTCAGCCGAGCGCGCGGCCGACTTGTGGATCTCCTGCAGGCAATCGTGCAGCAGGCCGCCGGCGGGTGCCGCGTCGAGAGCCAGCGCCGTGTTGCCCAGGACGACCTGGAGCATGTTGTTGAAGTCGTGCGCCACCCCGCCGGCCAGCCGGCCGATGGACTCCATCCGTTGGGCCTGCGCCAACTGTCCGTGCAGCTTCTCGCGCTCGGTCACATCGCGGAAGCTCCAGACTCGGCCGACCGGCACCGCATCCTGAAGCTGCGGCCTGGAGTACCACTCAATGGTGCGGCCGTCCTGGAAGCGCAGGCCGCCGAAGCTGGCCAGTTCGGGCCGGGCGTGCAACTCGCGGACCTTGGCGACGAAGCCGCCTGGGTCAGTCAGTTGGTCGAGGATGTCCTGCGGTGGTTGGCTGTCAGGCCCGGTCAGCATCACCGGCCGGTCGCGGCCGGCCTCGAGCAGGTTGGGCGACACGCCCCAGACGCGGGTGAACTGCTCGTTGAAGTCGACGATCCGTCCCCCCAGGTCGACGACGAGTATCCCGTCGGCGGTGGCCTCCAACGTGGCCCGGAGCAGCGAGAGCGAGTGGCGGAGCGCCTCTTCGGCCTGCTTCCGTTCGGTGATCTCCAGTGAGATGCCGCCCAGCATCGGCGGTTGCTCGGCCACCTGCAGGCGGAACTTGACGGTCTGGTAGGTGCGCTCGATGCCTTGGGCGTCGGCCAGCGTCTCCTCGACCTCGACCGGTCCGGCCTCCAGAGCGCGCCGGTCGTCATCGGCCATCCGCAGGCCGTCGTCGCCGGCGATCAGCTCCGGCGTGGTGCGGTCCTGCCATTGCGGCACGCCGAGCAACTCCTCCAGGTACCGGTTGATGAACACCGTCCGACCGGCGGCGTCCTTCAGGAAGGCCGCCGCGGGCAGGTGCGCCATGAAGGCGGCGAACCGCGCTTCGCTCTCGCGCAGCGCGGCCTCGGCCTGCTTGCGGTCGGTGATGTCTTGGAGGGTGCCCACCATGGCCAGGGGCTGACCATCGGGCGCGAAAGTCAGCCCGCCGCGCCCGTAGACCCACCGAGTCTCGCCGTCCGAGGCCCGGACGATGCGGTACTCGCGATCGAACACGCCCTTGGCGCCGATCACCTCGTGCCGCAGGTAGTCGACCATGGCCTCGCGGTCGTCTGGGTGGATGATCCCGGCCCAGCCAGCCACCGTCTTCGGGTACCCACTGGTGATCCCGAAGATGTCGTCCATGACGGCGGTGCACTGCCACTCGCCGGCAACGATGTCGAAGCGGTAGGTGCCGACGCTGGCTTGGCGCTGCGACTCCTGGAGCCACTGACTCTGCTCCTGAAGCGACGCCTCGATGCGCCGCCGTTCGGTGATGTCGCGCGCCGCGGCGAAGTAGAGGGCACGCTCGCTGGTCACCAGCGGCGCGACGTGTACCTCGACGGGGAAGGTGGAGCCGTCGCAACGGCGGTGCCGGGCCTCGATGGTGACGGGCTGCCCCGAGCTGAGGCGGTCGAGCACGGCGGCCAGGTCGGCGGCTCGCGCGTCGGCGGCCACCGCCAGTACGTTCATCGCCAGCAGGACTTCACGGGAGTAGCCCAGGCTGTCGCAGGCGACCTGGTTGGCATCGACGATCTGCCCCTGCCCATCGTGGATGAACACGGCGTCGGCGGCGCCGTCGAAGAGCAGCCGGAACCGCGCCTCGCTCTCGCGCACGGCATCCTCGGCGCGCTTGCGCTCGGTGACATCGCGGACCAGCGCCAGCGCCCGCAGTTCGCCGCCGAGTTCGATGGCCGAGACGGACACCTCGGCGGCGAACTCCGTACCGTCCTTACGCCGGTGCACGGTCTGCAAGGTCAGTGGCGGCCGGCCCAGTCGTCGGGCAATGTCCTGCCCAAAGGTGGCCGGGTCACGCGTCAGGTCGACCTGGAAGAGCGTGAGCTGGAGCATCTCCTCTCGGGTGTAGCCGAGCATCCGGCAAGTGGCGGCATTGACCTCGAGGTAGCGGCCATCCGCGTCGAGCAGCTCGAAGCCGTCGCCGGCCTGCTCGATCAGCGCCCGGAACTTCCGCTCGCTCACCCGCAGGGCCTCGGCGGCCGTCTGGGCGGTGGTCACGTTGCGGAAGTAGCCGATCAGCCCAGTGACCCGACCGGCCTCGTCGTGCTGCGGCACGTAGGTCCCATCGAAGTACTCGGTGCCGCCGTCGCGGTTCGTCAGCGAGGGGGTCAGGGCCTGCGGCTGACCGGTGGCCAGGACGCGCTGCTTGGCGGCGGTGAGCTGTCGGGCCTCGTCGGCGCCGAGGATCTCGGCATCCGTCCGGCCCAGCATGTCCTGCTCAGTGAGCCCGAGCTGCGGGTTGAGCACCAGCGTGTAGCGCAGGTCGCAATCGTGCATGACCACATGGTCGGGGGTGTGGGCGGTGATGGCGCGCAAACGGTCCTCGCTCCGCTGCAGCGCCGCCACGGCCCGGGCCCGTTCGTCGAGCGTGACGGCCAGGAGCAAGGCCGTGGCCGACATGACCGACAAGTAGAGCTGCAGGGCCGTGGCCGGGCTGCGGGCCAGCCCGGCGGGGATCGCCGGCTGCCCGTAGCCGTGCGTGGTCAGCCAAGCGGCCAGGACGGCCGCCGCGACCGAGGCGGCCGTGGTACACCGGGGGCCGAACCGCAGCGCCGACCAGATCAGCACCGGCAGCAGCGCGTAGTCGAGGTCGAAGTTGGGGTGCCAGTCGATCCGGAAGACGATCAGTCCGGCCAGTCCCAGACAGCCCCAGAGCGCTGCGGCTTCCACCGGCCGGCCGCGCCAGGTGGGCTGTTGCACGGCCGGCGGCGCGCCGAGCCAAGTCAGCAGGAGTGGCGCCACGAGGAGAATGCCGACGATGTCGCCACTCCACCAGAGCAGCCAAGTGGCCCCAAAAGAGGTGCCGCCGAGCAGCCGGGTGACCACGGCGGCGCCCACCGTGGCGCTCAGCATCGTGCTCAGCAGCGCCGAGTAGCCGATCAGCGCGACCACGGCCCGAGCCGACGACAGGGCCGGCCGTGGCCCGAGGTGGCGTCGCACCAGCCAGGCGCCCGTCAGGGCCTCGATGGTGTTCCCGCACGAGAACAGGAGCGTGACGTGCAGCACCTGGCCGTTCAGCAGATCGAAGCTCACATTGGCCACGATGGCGGCCAGCACGAACCACGGCCAGTGTCGCCGCCGGCTGAGCAGCAAGCTGGCCACGAACAGGCCGCTCGGCGGCCAGAAGGTGACGAAGTGAGTGGGCTTGAAGACGAGGCAGTTGCCCGCTGCGGCCGCCGCCAGGTAGGCCACGCCAAACACCGACACGCGGGCCCAGACGGGCAGGTCGCACCACGCCCCAGCCGGCTCCCTCGGCTGGGGGCCGGCTGGACCGGCACCTAACGTCGCGTCGAACGCCGGCATATGCGTGTTGGCCCGTTGCGGTGAGTGGGCAGTTGGTCTGTCGTTGGCCCCGCCGTCGGGTGACTGACTCGGTCAGCCCATCGATAGACCTATCGGCTGGTTGGCGGCCCACTTGACCCAAGTTGGACAACCACGCCCCTCTGGTTGGTGCCAATGTTACGCCTGAGTCAAGCAGCTTCAACAACTCGCGCGCGCCTCGCGCGAAGGGCGAAAGACCGCGGTAACGGCCCAGCCGTCACCGCGGTCTTTCGCGCCTGCCGCAGCGGTCCTACTCCTCGTCGGCGGCCGGCTTCTTGATGCCGACCTGGAGGCTGGACCACTCCTTCATCTTCCAGACACCGGACTTGGTCTTGATCATGCGGAACGGGCGCGGGTTGTCGGCGCCGCCGCACTTGATCATCAGGTAGACCTGTTTGCCTTCCTTCTCGAGCACTTCGCGGGTGAACTCGAGCTCGAAGTTGTCCGGGTCCATCTTGTAGTCGTTGGCCGGAGTGGCGCCCTTGGCGTAGCTCCGGTACAGATACGGCTGCTTCTGGACCGTGCCGCGGCTGAGCATCTCGCGCTCCCAGTCCTCATTCTCGCGCGAGGTCATCAGGCCGACCATCTCGCGGCCCTTCGCCTTGACGTCATCGTCCTTGTTCAAATACACATAGAGCGCCTCGAGCCACAGCTTCGCGGCGGTCTTCGGCTCCTTGCCCTCGGTCTCCATCCGCGTCTTGAACTCATCCACCGTGGCGGGCAACTTGGCCCAGGCGAGGCCGGCCCCACCCAACACTACTGCGCAACTCAAGCACAAGATCGCTTTCCGCATGTTGGTCACTCCTCCGCAAGCGACGTTCGCGTTTACCGCGAACGAGTGGTCTCCCTTACGGCAACCCACGCCTACGACGCGGGTCGCCACAGTCCGGTTCCGGCCCGGCGGGGCCGCCATGTGACAAAGGTGTTAGCGCGCCGGCCGCGAATGGCGCGCAGGTGAGAGAGCCCATGTCGAACGTCTGGATGATGGTCCTGTTGCTGTCCGCCCTGGCGTTGGTGGCCACCGAGGCGGTCTGCGCCGCGCCGGCGCCGCTCGACCCGGCGCGCATCAAGGCCCTGGCGGCCATGCTGCCCGAGCACCCCACCGGCGTCGGCGTGCCCGCGAGCGACCGCGCGGCCTGGGCCCGGGTCGCGACCAGGCCGGCCTGGCAGGGCGTCGTCGCGCGGGCCGAGCAGGTGCTGAAGACGCCGTGGCCGGAGCAGCCCGACGACCTGTACCTGGAGTTCAGTCGCAACGGCAACCGCACGCGCTGGCAGAACGTCGCCTTCGAGCGCCGCAGCCGGCTCGGGTTGTACGCGCTGGCCGAGGCGCTGGAGGGCAAAGGGCGGTTCGTGCCGGCGCTCGAACAGGCGCTCCAGGCGGTCAGCGCCGAGCGCACCTGGGTGATGCCGGCGCACGACGCCAAGCTGACCAACTTCGAGGGCAAGGTTGTCGACATCGACCTGTTCTCGGCGCACACCGGGTGGTGTTTCGGCACCGTGGACCAGCTTCTTCAGGGTCAACTGTCACCCGCCACGCGCCAACTCATCCGCGCGCAGACCATGCGGCGTATCATTGAGCCGGCCCGGGCCATGGTCAAAGGCGAGCGGCCGGTCAACTGGTGGTTCCTGACCACCAGCAACTGGAACGCCGTCTGTGTGGCCGGGGTCACCGGCACGGCGCTGGCGACGCTCGACAGCCGCGAGGACCGCGCGTTCTTCGTCGCCGCCGCCGAGTACTACATCCGCAACTTCCTCAAGGGCTTCACCGCCGACGGCTACTGCAGCGAAGGCGTTGGCTACTGGGACTACGGCTTCGGGCACTTCGTGCTGCTGAGCGAGACGGTGCGCGCGGCGACCGGCGGCGGGCTCGACCTGATGGCGCTGCCCGAAGCCAAGATGCCGGCGCTCTTCGGCGAGCGCATCCAGATCATCAACGGCGTCTGCCCCGCCTTTGCCGACTGCGGCGTCAACGCCCGGCCCAGCGAGGCGATTCGCGCCCTGGTGGCGCGCCGCTACCAACTGGCCGGCGCGCCCGCCGAAGTGCCGGTCTACGCCGGGCCCGGTTCCGCCTACGAGCCGCTCATCGGCACGTTCATCAACCCGAGTGCGCCGGAGCTGCCGCGAGTGATGGACCTCGGTGTCGGCCTGCGCTCGTGGTTCCAGCAAGCCGGCATCCTGATCGGCCGGCCGCAGCCGAACAGCCCGTGCCAACTGGCGGTGGCGCTCAAAGGCGGCCACAACGCCGAGCACCACAACCACAACGATGTGGGCTCGTATGTCGTGGTCTCGGGCGACCGGCCGGTGCTGCTCGATCCAGGCTCGGAGGAGTACACCGCGCGCACCTTCAGCGCGCGGCGTTACGAGAGCAAGGTGCTCAACAGCTACGGTCACCCGGTGCCGGTGGTGGCCGGCGTGTTGCAGAAAGAGGGCCGGCAGTCTGAAGGCAAGGTGCTCAAGACCGAGTTCAGCGACGAGCGCGACCTCTACCGACTGGACCTCGCCTCGGCCTATCCGGTGCCCGAGCTGAAGTCGCTGGTGCGCACGTTCACTTACTCGCGCGCCGGTGCCGGTGGACTGACGGTGACCGACGAGGTCGAGTTCTCCGCGGCGAAGACGTTCGGCACGGCGCTGGTGACCATGGGCTCGTGGCGGCAGACGGGGCCGTCGACGCTGATGGTCTGGGCGACGGACCAGGCCCTGCAGGTCGACTACGAGGCCACCGGCGGCACGCTGAAGCTGACCGCCGAGGTGCTGCACGAGAAGGTCCACGCGCGCACCTTGCCGACGCGCCTTGGTCTGGACTTCGTCGAACCGGTGACCAAGGCGTCCATCACCGTGCGCATCAAGCCGTTGGCCATACCGGGCGCGGGCCTGGTCAAGAACGGTGACTTCGAGTTGGGCGACTATGGCTGGGACATCCCGGCGGACGGCTTCGCCGAACTGACCGAGGAGCAGGCGGCCTCGGGCCAGCGCTCGCTGAAGATCACCGACGGCAGCACCAAGTCGGGCTCGAACGTCAGCTCCGGCGTCTTCGCGCTGCCGAAGCCGGGCAAGTACGAGCTGCGCGGCAAGGTCCGCCTCGCCTCCGGTGGTGGCGTCGGGATGTACGTGCGCTACCTCGATGGCGACCGCAAGGTCATCGGGCCGTATGAGCGGCCCGGCTGGCTGACGGCCCTCGGCACGGCCACCGGCCCGAAGGACCAGTGGACGCCGTTCGCCTGGCGCTTCGAGCCGATGCCGGGCACGGCCTACCTGCAAGTCTGGATCCACAGCGCGAACGCCGCGGAGACCGTGGCCTACCTGGACGATATCGCGGTGGTGGCGGTGGAGTAGGGCGCTGCCTACGGCCCGAACCGCCACACACTCACACTCACCGGCGGCAGTGTGCCGGCCAGCTTGCCGTCCTTGACCGCGAGCGGGCCGGCCTGCTCGGCGAACAGCTCCTTGGGTGCGCCGGCCGGTGCGGCCAGGGCCACTGGATGCGGCTGCTTGCCGTCGGCGTTGACGACGATGACCCAGGTGGTGCCATCAACGGTCCAGCGCCCGGCGTAGACCTGTTTGTCGCCCGTTTCCAGCGGCACCGGCGCGGTGCCCAGCAAGGCCGGCTCCAAGGCCTTGATCTCAGCGGGCAGCTTCTTCATGCCGTCCCACAGCGCCGCGTGATCCCACATGCGGAAGGTCTTCGCGTCCTTGCCGTCCGTGTAGGTGTAGTAGATGATGCCCTTCACGCCGGCCAGCAGCGCCAGGTAGGTCATGGCGCGCACTTCGGGCACCGTCGGTACGCGCCACGGGCCTTGCGGGTAGCCGAACGATTGCAGCACGCCCCAGACGGTGTTGCCGTGCTTGCGCGCCTCGCGCATGGCCGCGGACAGCGAGTCGTAGACCGTGCCCAGCGGCGCGTGCGGCACTGGGTACGGATCCGGCGCGATGATGTCGGCGCAGTGCGCATAGCGGTGGTAGGTCGGCGGCACGCAGAGCGTCATGTAGGACGGGTGCGTGGCATCCAGGTCCTTGAACCGCTCGCCGCGCTCGCGCATCTCCGCGGGATCGATGTGCTGCCCGTCGGGCTCATCGCCCGGGTTCCAGGCCAGCACGGCCGGCTTGTCGCGATAGCGCGTGACCACCTGGTTCATGTCGACGCCGAACTCGGTGACCACTTTGACGCCCAGTCGCTCGGCCTCGTCGAGGAACGGGTCCCATTCGTCGAGCTGCTTGATGCCGGCGTGGATGGCGTTGAACCCGCCGGCGGCGATGGCGCGCAGGGCGTCGAGCCGCTCGGCGGCGTTGAACGACCAGGAGACATGGTAGAAGCCGAACGGGAAGAACGGCTGCCCGCCGACGAGCGTGGTGCCGTCGCGCCGAACGGCGACCTTGGGCGCCGGATGGCAGGTCAACGGCGACTCCTGCGTGCCCAGCAGGCGCTCGCCGCGGTAGAGCCGCAAGGCCAACTGGTGCTTGCCGACCGGCACGCCGGCCAGCGGCAGTTCGACCGCACCATCCAAGTCGGCGGCGGCCACGCGGTGGACGACCTGCTGGTCGATGCTGATCTCGGCGCGGCACTCGGCCCGCGGCACGTCGCTGTCGGGTACCACCGTCCAGCGCAACGGCAGTGTCGCCGTATCAGGATAGGCGTGGCGCGAGCGAAGCGCCAGCGCGATGAGCGGCGGCACCTGGAGCGTGCGCTTGAGCGTGAGCAGCAGGCGCCCATCCGAGCGGATCTCGGCGGTCACGGTCTGGTTCCCGCGCTCCTTCAGCGCGTAGTCCACCTCGAAGCGGGCCCGGCCGCCGGCCGGCAGTTGGCTGGTCCGAGTGGCGGTGTCACCGGCGGCCCGCAAGGTCACCTCGACGCTGCTGGCCTGGTCCTTGGTGTTGGTCAGCTCCAGCGTGGCGCGATGGGGCCCGGGCGCAGCCGGGCCGACGTCGAAAACGGTCGCCGCGACGCCGTTGCGTTGGCCCTGCACGCGGGTCCACAGGTTCTCCAGCAGGCCGGTCACCACCGGTTGCGGCACCGAGCTGCCGAAGCTGAAGTAGCTGGTCACCACGATGGTGCCGCGGCCGACGTCGCGCGTGACGACCAGGCTCTTGCCGTCGGCGCAGGTGACCAACGGGCGCCAGGCCTTGCCGCAGGTCTCGAGGTGCGCCCAGATGCCGCCCTTGTTGCGCAGCAGGCTGGGCAGTTCGGTGGGCACCGCCAGCAGCGGATGCGTCGGATCGCAGGTGATCTCGGTGGAGCCGCCGTGCGCCTTGGTGTGCGGCGCGCAGCCGGCCGAAGTCAGCCCGCAGTCGGGACCGAGCTTGCCCATCCAGAGGCCAAGCACGGAATCGTAGCTGGCGTCGGCGATCCACAGGCCGCCACCACGCTCCAGGAAGGCCCGCCAGGCGTCGGCGTAAGGCGCCATGTCGACGGCGTTGGTGTAGTTGCCGACGCTGGCGCTGATGACCAGGTCGAACTCACTGAGCCGGCCGATCCACGACTTGATCTGCTTGTTCTCCAGCGCCTCGAACGGCCACCCGAGCGCCCGCAGGTGCGTGTCGAACTCGTGCTGGAACGAGTTGTTGTTCCAGTCGCTGTAGACCACGGCGACCTTCGGAGCCGCGGCGAGTGGAGCCGCCAGACCGCACAGGATCAGCAACGCAAAGCCGCGCATCCGCTTGTCTCCCGACACCGGGTGGGGTTCGCCGGCGCGTGGTCGCCTCCTGCCGGCAGGCCAGCGAAGTGCGACGGCGAAAGACCGCCCGAGCGACGAGGACCGCATGGCTGAACGAATCCTGATGGTGGCGGGCGACCCTTCGGGCGACCACCAGGCGGCCCGCCTGGCCGTCGAACTGCGGCGCCGCCGGCCGGGCGTGGAGTTGTACGGCTGTGGCGGGCCGCAGATGGCCGCGGCCGGTGTGCGCGTGACCGGCGACCTCGTGTCGCTGAGCGCCATCGGCGCCGCCGACGCGCTGCCGAGTCTGGTCAAGGGCCGGCGCCTGCTGCGGGAGCTGATCGCCGCGGCGACCGCCACGCCGCCCACGGCCGCGGTGCTGGTGGACTGCGGCGCGTTCAACCTGCCACTGGCCCGGGCGCTCAAGCCGCTCGGCGTGCCGGTGCTCGGCTACTTCCCGCCGGGCTCGTGGAGCGGCTCGCGGAAGCGTGCCCGCTCGGTGGCCGAAGCCTATACGACGGTGGCCACGCCGTTTCCCCAGCCCATGGCCGCCTATGCGGAGTTGGGTCTGCCGGCGCAGATGGTCGGGCACCCGCTGGTCGAGGAGCTGGCGCCGGTCGTCGCCGAGCGCGCCGCGGCGCCACTGGACCCACCGGTCCTGGCGCTGCTGCCCGGCAGTCGGCGGCAGGAGATCCGGCACATTCTGGCCCCGATGCTCGGCGCCGCGGCGCGGCTCCAGGCGGAGCTGCCCGACCTGCGCGTGATCGTCTCGCGGGCGGCCAGCGCGCCGGCCGACCTGTTCGAGCGCGTCGCGGCCCGCTCCAGCGCGCGGTTCGAGGTGGTCGAGGGCAGTCTGGACGCGCTGCGCCCGGCCACCGCGGCCCTGGTCAAATCGGGTACCATCACGCTGGAGGCCACGCTCCTCGGCGTGCCGCAAGTGGTGGTCTACCGCGGGAGCCACCTGGCCTATCTGGTGGCCAGTGTCTACTACTGGCCGCGGCCGAAATACTGGGCCATGCCGAACATCCTGGCCCAGGACCTGGTGGTCCCGCAGTTGTTCCAGTACCGGGTCCACCCACAGCGGCTGGCGGCCGAGGTGCGCCCGCTGTTGAGCGACACGCCGCAGCGGCGCACCATGGTGGCGCGACTGACCGAGACCGCGGCGCGTCTGGCCGGTGGCGACACGGTCGAGCGCGTGGCCGACATGCTGTTGGCCTTGCTGGGTTGACCAGCGCAAGGTCGGCCGGGGCGGGTTGGAGGAGGCCGAACATGCGCGGGCGACGCTGGTGCCTGGTGGCGCTGCTGTGGGTCGGGCCGGCCCGGGCGGTCAACCTGACCGAACGGTACCCGGGCGATCTGGCCGAGGGCCGCACCGTGACGGTCGCCACGGGTCGGGAGCATGTCTGGGCGGTCAGCGGCCTGCGCCTCCGGCTGCCCGGCCTCACCGTCGAACTGGGCGACTACCACGCGGTGCTCTACCAGTCGGGCAACCAGGTGCTGTGGGCCATGCTCCGGCCGTTAGTGCCGGGCGTGCTGCGTCAAGGCGAGCGCCAGGAGGCGGTCACCGGGGCCTGGCTGCGCTGCCATCCCTCGCGGTTGGGCCTGCTCCTGCCCGAGGCGAGAGTGACCGGACCCGGCCCGGCGATGGCGGTGGCCCACGCCGAGCGCAGCCGTCGTTGGCGCGTGGCGAGCAAGTCGCCGGTGGCCGGCGAGACCGTGGTGCCTGCGCGCGACGCGCTCCGGCTCGATCTGGACACCGGCGGCGGCCGACGCGGGTTCGTGATCGACCTCGAGCAGGGGCGGTGGCGGGTGCTCGACGAGGTGTCCGGGCCGTCGCTACCGGTCGCGGCGAAGCTGACGGCTCAGGAGGCTGAGGCGGCCTACCGGCGCGCCTGGGCCGAGTTCGACCGCCACTACGCCATGTTCGGCCTCAAACCGCGGGTCGACTGGACGGCCTTGGGTGACCAGCATCTGCCGGCGGCGCGGCAGGCCAGCGACGCATACGAACTGGGCCTGGTGCTGACGGCGCTGGCCGCTCCGCTGGAAGACCTGCACGTGGTGGTCCGCCTGGGTGACGAGGTGGTGCCGGGCTACCAGCGCGACCGCCTGCTCAACGCCCATGCGCGAGCCGTGACGCGCGCGCTGGGCGGGCTGCGGAAGGCCAGCAGCGACGTCTACTGGGCCCGCACCGACGACGGCGTCGGCTATCTGTGTGTGGACGCGCTGACCGACGAGCGCCTGCCGGCGGTGGTCGACGAGGTGCTCGAACAGCTCAAGGACACGCGCGCCTTGCTGCTGGACCTGCGGTTCAACGGCGGTGGCAACGAGCCGCTGGCGCGGCAGGTCGCCGGACGCTTCGTCGACCGTGAGCGCACCTACGCCTGGTCGCGGGTGCGGACCGGTCCCGCGCACGGCGACCTGAGCGAGCCGCGCGGCCGCACGCTGAGTCCGCGTGGGCCTTGGCGCTACGAGCGGCGCGTGGTGGTCTTGCAGGGCCGCCGCACCATGAGCTCGGCCGAGGGCTTCCTGCTCATGCTGCGCGCCTGTCCGCAAGTGGTCACCGTGGGTGACTTCAGCGCCGGGGCCAGCGGCAACCCGCAGACCGTCGAACTGGCCGGCGGCCTGACCATCACCGTCCCGCAATGGCTGGCGCTCGACGCCGACCGGCAGCCGTTCGAGAACGTCGGTCTGCGCCCGGCCGTGCTGGTGACCGCGCGCGCCGGCGACTTCTCGCCAACCAGCGATCCGGTCTTCGCGGCGGCGCTGCGCGAGGCGCGACGGCCTTGACGTCGGTTTGGCCTCAGGCGGTCTGGCCGAGGTGCTGCGCCAGGAACGCCGGCACGTCCACCGGTTGGCCCGTGTGCGCCGATTCGATGGCGGCGAACAGCAGCGCGGCGCACCGGATGTTGTCGTCGAGCGTGTTGGGTGGTGCAGCGCCGCCGAGCAACCAGCGCGCGAACAGCTCAGCCAGCCAGGCGTTGGTCCAGGCCGGCTGCACCGCCAGCGGCAGATCGGTGGTCTGGCGTTCGCCACCGAGGTCACTGATGGCCCGGAGTTGGCGGTTGTCCAGTTCCAGCGTGGCCAGTTCGCACTCGGCGCGGAAGTAGTCCTGGCCCCAGCCGTTCAGCGTGGCGGCGCTGGTCTTGTTGCCTTCGTAGAGCACGCGCACGCCGTTGGTCATGGTCAACGTGAGCAAGGCGTTCGAGTCACCGGCATACTCGCCCCAGGGCGGGTTCCAGGTCACCGCGTAGACCGTCTGCGCGTCGGCGCCGCTCAGCGCCCGGATGATGTCGAAGTGATGGACCGTGCCCTCGATCAGCAGCGGGTCGGCGATCTCGTGGCGGAACTTGCCCCAACCAGCGAACCGGCGGCAGTTCCAGGTGTTCCGTCCGATGAGACTGCTCAGCCGGCCGTACCGGCCGCTCCGGATGGCCCGTTCGAGCGTCTGCTTGTCTTGGTCGAAGCGATGGCTCATCGTCACGGCCATCTTCAGGCCCGCCCGGCGCACCTGGTGGTAGACGCGGCAGCACGCGGCCATGGTGTCTGCGATGGGCTTCTCGGAGAGGATGTGGCAGCCGTGCGCCACGGCGAGTTGCACCATGGCCTCGTGGCTGGCGGGGGGCACGACAATGGTGACGAAGTCGGCGGGCCGCTCGGCCAGCGCCTGCTCCGCGCTCACGTAGAGCTGGTCGTCGCTCAGGTTGAGCTGAGTCTTCGCGTTGGCCAGTTGCTCGCGGCTCAGGTCCACCGCGGCGACCGGTTCGGCCAGGCCGAGCTCCTTGAGCCGAGGCCCGACCACCGTACACCAATGCTGCCCCCAACCGCCGACGCCGATCTGGATGTAGCGGAGTGGTGTGGTCATGCGGGGAAGTCCTCCGGTGTGGGCAGGGCCGGCACCGCGTGGCCGCGGGCCTGCTCCGGCGTGCGGTGCAGATGGCCGACGCGACCGCCCGGCGGGGTGGCGTCCTCGAACCAGAACGCTGCCAGGTCCTCGTAGACCTCCAGTACGTCGTGCTCGTCGCCGGCCCTGGTGCAGACGATGTCGCCGGCGGCGACGTAGCCAACCTGGCCTTCGGTCATCACCTTGGCCTGGCCGGCGAAGATCAGCCAGTACTCGTGGCAGTCATGGTAGTGGCAGTCGAACCGACCGCCGTCGGTGGGCACCCGGAAGATGCCGGCGCTGGTGACCTGACACCAGGCCGGCCGGTTGCCTTCGCCCATCGCCTGCTCCCGCGTGCGGTACACGGGCATGGTGCTTGCTCCTCGATCCCCGCCCTCAGCGCAGCCGCATCACCTTCACCGCCAGTGGTCCCAGTTCCAGGTTCAGCTTGCCGCCGCTCACCGCCACCGGTGCGCCCCCGAGCAGCGCCTCGGCGCGTGAGAACGGGGTGGGGAAGGCGAACGTGGCCGTGGTGGCCTCGCGCTGCGAGTTGACCACCGCCAGGACCAGGCCGCCGCGCTCGCCGTAGACGCGCCAACTGACCGGGCTGTCGGCGGCCGGCGCGCTGGTCGGCCGGGGTGCCGGTTCGACCGACAGTAGGACCGGCTCCAGGTCGCGGATCTCGCGGGCCATCTTGGTGATGTCGGCCCAGCGTCCATCGAACGGCTGCAGGTCCTCGGCGCGGATCAGGTCGAAGAACGAGTAGAACACCAGCCCGTTGGCGCCGCTGGTCAGGCACATCCAGGCCATGGCGCGCAGCTCGTCGAGCGTCGGCGGGCGCGACTTGTGGATGTCGCCGTAGGTGCCGACATCGCTGATTTGCGGCACATGCCACATGGCGCGGGCACCGGCCAGGCCGACGGCGGCCTGGCGCGCCTTGTCCAGCACGGTGCCGGGCTGCGTCCACGGCACCGGGTACCAGTCCATGCCGAAGACGTCGGCCGTGTCGAGGTAGTCGGCGTACTTGTGGAACGAGACCGCCCAGGTCGGCCGGCCGGGATCGAGTTCCTCCATCCACTGCTGGTGCAGTCGCAGGCGCGGCTCGGCCGGATCCACCTCGTCGTTGGTGTACCAGGCGATGATGGCCGGGTGGCCGCCCACGCGCCTGACCTCGCGCTCCAGCACGCCGCGCTCGTCGGCCGGGCTACTCATTCGGTAGCCATCGCAGATGCCGTGGTAGCCGTCCTTGACGCTGAAGATGACGCTCAGGCCCTTCGCCCGCGCGTAGTCCAGGTCAGCCGGCTGCCAGGCCGGCGAATCGTAGGGCATCAGGCAGTTGAACGGCGACTGGGCGTAGAGGTCGAGCAGCTGGCGGTCGCGTGAGTTCGGGTGGCGCTGGTAGATGGCCTGCCGTTGGGCCGGCGTGTGGTCGTCCCGGTGGTAGTGGGTGTTCCAGTAGGTGCCCAGCGGGAAGAACGGCTGGCCGTCGACGATCAGTCGCTGGTGCTCGTCCACATAGGCATGGCAGTCGGGCAGGCGCGCCAACCGGTGGAGCCGGCAAGCGCCGCGTCCACGCTCCACGCCATCGGGCCCGGTCACCTGGCAGGCCAACTCGTAGTCGCCCACCGGCAGGTCACGCGGGTCGACGGTGAACTCGGCGCGGTCGCTGGTCAGCCGGTCGGGCTTGAGCGTCGCGGCGACGCGGCCGCCGGCATCGCGAACGGCGAGGCTGACGCGGGCGCTCTCGGCGCGCAGCCCGGCCCAGTCGAGTTCCAGGCGGGCGGCGACCTTCACCGCGGCGCCTGCCGTGCGGTCACGGTAGGCGTGGGTGTAGACGCGGTTGACGGCGGGCCAGGTGGTGACGCGGCGCACGCACAGGTCATCGAACCAGGCGGTGCCGACGGACTTGCGCCGCAGGTAGCAGACCAGCCGCACCGTGCGGTCGGCGTCGGCCGGCACCTTGGCCACGTCGCTGACCCTGGTCCAGCCCTGGTCGCCGGCGATGCCCTGGGGATAGCAGCCTTCGTAGTACTGGCCCTGCTTGGTCCATTCCAGGCAGATGGTGGCCGCGCCGGCTTCGCCGGCGGTCACGCCGGCGGTGCGAATCCACGCCGAGATCTCATAGGGCCGGCCGGGCTCGAGCGTGACGGGGATGGCGACGAGCTGGTACTGCTCCGGATCGGTGCGGCGGTATTCCAGGCACCAGCGGCCCGCGTGCGGGGTGGTCTCGACCAGCTTGGCGCCCGGCTGCAACGCCCACGGCGCGGCGCCGTCCTCGAAGCCGGGGTTGGCCAGCAGGTTCGGCGGCTCGGGGGCCACCGTGGCGAGTGCCAGGAGGAGCGGCAGACAAACAGACACGGACATTCGTCACCTCGCGGGCCGGACATGCGACCGCGCGCTTGGCCGTTCGCGCGGGTGCTCCTCCCGGTTGGTCATTTCGTGTACAATCCGCGCCGGAGACAACCATGCGTCGCTTCTGGCTGGGTGCCTTGGTGCTGTTGGCCGTGCTGCCGCTGTCGGCCGGTGACCGACCGCAGAAGAAGCTGCTCGAGTACGGCTGGGACGTTCCGTACCCGGACTACGTGCGGGCCAACATCGCGAAGATGGAGGAGAAGCCGTTTGACGGGCTGGTGTTCCGGCTGAAGAACTACCACTTCCTGTTCGACCGCAAGGCCTGGACCGCGGCGGACCTGCAGCCGCAGATGGACGACCTGAAGGCGACGCAGTGGCGACGGTTCACCGACAACTTCCTGACGCTGTACTCGGCCAATGATGCCAAGGTGAGCTGGTTCGACGACGCCCAGTGGACCACCATCGAGAGCAACATGCGCCTCTTGGCCGAGGCGGCGCGCGTCGGCCGGTGCGTGGGCATCTGCTTCGACGCGGAGCCCTACGGCGCCAACCCGTGGGTCTACGACGCCAAAACGGGCAAGTCGTTCTGGGAGACCGAGCAGGCGGCCCGCCGCCGCGGGGCACAGTTCATCGGCGCGCTGCAAGCGGTCATGCCCGACGTCAAGCTGCTGACCTTCTTCCAGCTCAGTCTGTTCGGGCACCTCTGCGACATCGACGATCCGGTGCGCCGCGCGGCGGCACTGGCCGGCCAGTCCTATGCGCTGCTGCCGGCGTTCCTCAACGGCATGTTGGAGGTGGCCGCGCCGAACGTACGGATCATCGACGGCAACGAGAACTCGTACTACTACACCGCCGAGATCGATTACCTGCGCGCCTACCACCTGATGAAGCAGCGCGCGCTGACCATGGTCACCGCCGACAACCGCAGCCGCTACGTGGCGCAGGTGCAGGCCGGCGTGGCGCTGTATGTCGACCAGGTCTTCGCGCTCCGCGGCGACACCAAGGTGCTCGCCAACTACCTGGAGCCGGCGGAGCGGGCGCGGTTCTTCGAGCACAACGTCTACTGGGCGCTACGCACCACCGATGAGTACGTCTGGCTCTACAGCGAGAAGATGAACTGGTGGAAGAACGAGCTGCCGGCCGATCTCGAACAGGCGGTGGTCTCGGCGCGCGAGAAGGTGGCCGCCGGCAAGCCGCTCGGGTTCGACCTGCAGGAGACCATCAAGCGCGCGCAGCAGCGGCAGAAGGAGCAGGTCGCCGCGCGGCTGATCCGCCGCTCGGCGAGCATCGTGGCCCGCGCCAACCAGCCGGCGCCGGTCATCGATGGCAAGCTCGACGACCCGCTCTGGGCGGCGGTGAAGCCGTTGGAGCCGTTCGTGCCGACCGCCGAATCGTCGACCGAGAAGCCGGCGACGACCACGGCCCAGGTGACCTGGGACCCGCAGCACCTCTATGTGGCCTTCCGCTGCGCCGAGCCGCAGGTCAAGCAGCTCAAGGCGGTGGGTAGCCGCAAGGACGATCCGGTCTGGGAAGGCGACTCCGTCGAGCTGTTCTGCAGCACCGGGCCGGGTGAGAAGGACTACCGCCACTTCATCCTCGGTCCGCATGGCGTGCAGTGGGACGGCGCCTCGGGCGAAGAGACCGACGACGTGACCTGGAACGGCGACTGGCTGGGCAAGGCCGCCATCGGCGCGGGCGAATGGACCGCCGAACTGGCCATCCCGTGGCAGCTCCTGGGCGGCGCGCCGAAGCCGGGCGACCGGCGACGGGCGAACCTGTGCCGGCAGCGCACGCCGAAATCGGAGCTGAGCTGCTGGTCGGCTACCGTGCGCGGGTTCATCGAGCCCGAGTTGTTCGGCACCTGGAGCTTCTGATATGCCGCTCGGCTGGCCCGCTCTGCTGGCGCTGCCCGCGTGTCTGTGCGGTGCGGCGCCGGAGCCCGACGCGCTCGACGCGGCCAACGTGGTCTGGACCACGCCCAGTGCCGATTCGTCGGGCTCCATGCCGCTGGGCAACGGTGACCTGGCCCTCAACGGGTGGGTCGAGCCGAACGGCGACCTGCTCTGCTACCTGGCCAAGACCGACGCCTGGGACGCCATGGGCCGGTTGCTCAAGCTCGGCCGCGTGCGGGTGCGGCTCGATCCGCCGCTGGTGCGCGACGGGCAGCCGTTCCGGTGGACGCTGCGCTTGCGCCAAGGCGAGATCGAGGTGGTCGCCGGTGAGACCACCGTGCGCGTCTGGGTCGACGCCAACGCGCCGGTCGTGCGCGTCGAGGCCCAGTCGCCAGTGGCCTGCCGGCTGACCGTGAGCACGGAGCCGTGGCGCACCCAGCGGCGCACGCTGAAGGGCGGTGAGCTGTTCAGCGCCTACGGCTTCGCCGGTGGTCCCGAACCGGTGGTGGTCGAGGCCGACACCGTCCGCGACGACCAGGGCGACCGGCTGGTCTGGTACCACCGCAACGAGCGCTCGACCTGGGCGACCACCATGCGCCACCAGGGCCTGGCGCCGCTGCTGGACCGGTTCCGCGATCCGCTGCTGCACCGCACGTTCGGCGTCTGTGTCGAGGGCGACGGGTTGGTGCGGCGTGACGCCCGAACGTTGGTGTCCAGCCAGGCGGCGAGACAGCACCATGTGGTGCTGGCGGCGCTGACCCGGCAGGGCAGCGTGGACGACTGGCTGCAAGGGGTGCGCGCGCTGGCCGCCACGGCGCGCGCCGCCGACCGGGCCGCGGCACTGGCGGCGCACCGGCGGTGGTGGGACGAGTTCTGGAACCGGAGCTGGATCCGGGTCACCGATCCCACCCCGGTGGCCGGGGCCGGCGGCATCACCACCAACCGCCTGCCGCTGCGCCTCGGCGCCGACAGCGAAGGGGCCAACCGCTTCCTCGGCGGGCTCAAGCAGGCCCGCGTGTACCGGCGCGCGCTCACGGCGGCCGAAGTGCAGGCGTTGGCGGCCGGCCCCGACGCACCCGGGCCGACCGCGGGCCTGGTGGGCCATTGGGCGCTGGCCGGCGCCGAGGGCGCGGTGAGCGCGCAAGGGCCGGTCGGCTTCGCCGACGGTGCGGCGCAGTTCGATGGGCGGGGCTACCTCCAGGTGGCTCATGCCGACCCACTCGACCTGACCGAGGCGCTGACGCTCGCCGCCTGGGTGCGGCCGGGCCACCTGTCGCCGGCCGGTGGCCGCCTCATCGACAAGTCGAAGGCCGGCACCTCGAACGGCTACCTGCTGGACACCTACCCGGGCCGCTCGCTGCGGCTGATCGTTCAGGCCGGCACGCTGACCTACGACGCCATACTGCCCACCGACCGCTGGACGCACGTGGCGGCGACCTGCGACACGGTCGCGGGGCGGGCGCAGCTCTGGGTGAACGGCCGGCCGGTGGCGACGATGGAGCTGACCAGTGCGCGGCGCCGTGCGGGGCAGTCCGTCGGGCAGGTGGTGACGCAGGGCTACGCCTTGCAGCGCTTCCTGTTCGCCTGTGCCGGGCGCGGCGCGCAGCCCATCAAGTTCAACGGCTCGCTGTTCTGCGTCGACGCGCGCGAGAAGGACGGTGTCTACGACGCCGACTACCGCCGCTGGGGCGACACCTACTGGTTCCAGAACACGCGCCTGGCCTACTGGCCGATGCTGGCGGCCGGCGACTGGGAGTCGATGGAGCCGCTGTGGCGCCTATACCGCGAGGCGCTGCCGCTGGCGCTGGAGCGAACGCGGCTCTACTTCGGTCACGAGGGCGCGTTCTTCCCCGAAACGCTGACCTTCTGGGGCGCTTACGCCAACGAGAACTACGGCTGGCACCGGCAGGGCAAGCCGGTCGGCCAGGTGGCCAACACCTACATCCGTTGGTACTGGTCGGGCGCCCTGGAACTGTTGACGCTGGCACTGGACCGGTTGGCGCTGGCACCGGACGACGCCTTCCGGCGCGACACGCTCATGCCGCTGGCCCGCGGCGTGCTGACCTTCTACGACCAGCACTACCCGCGCCGCGATGGCAAGCTGCGGCTCGACCCGTGCCAGTCGCTGGAGACCTGGCAGGACGCGGTCAACCCGACGCCGGACGTGGCCGGGCTGCGCGAGGTGCTGCAACGCCTGCTGGCGCTGCCGGAGGCGCAGGTCGCCGCTGCGGACCGCGCCAACTGGCGGCGACTGCTCGACGAGCTGCCGCCACTGCCGCTGAGCCGTGCGGGCGACCGCACCTGGCTGGCACCGGCCGCCGAGATCCGCGGCCAGATCGCCAACGTCGAGAACCCCGAGCTCTACGCGGTGTTCCCCTACCGGCTGTACGGCGTCGGCCGGGCCGAGCTGGCGGTGGGCCGCGAGACCTTCGCGCGGCGCCGGTTCCAGCGGAGCGGCGGCTGGCAGCAGGACGCTGTGCACGCCGCCTGCCTCGGCCTGACCGAGCCGGCCAAAGCCGCGGTGGTCAGCAACTTCAGCACCAGCCACGGCGGCAGCCGCTTCCCGGCGTTCTGGGGCCCGAATTACGAGAGGTTCCCCGCGAAATACAGAACAGCCACAAAGTCGCTCTGCAAGCGGATTAGCGGGCAACGGATGGTGAGCGCTCAGTGTCCACGATCACGCGGCGGCCGTCTGGGGCGGTCTCAACAAGCCACGGGTTGATGACCACCCACTGCCCGAACGAGTACTTGGCCACGCGAACGCGCGTACTCTCCTTCAGCCGGATGTCAACGATCTCGTGCCCCAGCGCCACTATGCTGTCAACTTTGGCCGCAAGCACCATACGAACGGCATCGTCTTCGGCCAGAAGCTCACTTACATCGTGGATTGGCACAACCGGCGGCCCAGACGCCAGAGCTATCTGCTCAAGGACTTGGTCATATTCCTTTTTGGCCGGGCCGACGTTGGCGGCATAGACTACCTGCGGTATCTCGCCTTCTGCGCGTTGCCTGGAATACTCGATGAGCCGCCGCTCAAGGTTCGCCTTTTGGACCTCCAAGTCTGAAAGTTCAGTCGTGGAGAAGGCTCGCGAACGTTCGGCCGACCACTCCACCGCGACGGCCGCGATCACCGGCTCCATCACCTCGGCCACCAGAAGGTTGGGGGTGTAGGTGCTGTTGGGACAAGCGTCCGGCCCGCCGAGGTAGTATGCCTTGCACCTGTAGTAGACGTACTTGCGCCGCTCGCCGCCCTGCAACGTGCTTGAACAGCTATAGAGCAGCATCGGGCCGCCACAGTGGCCGCAGACCACCAGGCCGCCAAAGACAGAGTTGCCCAGCGACATCAGGCTGCGGCCCTCGGGCTGGCGTCGGCTGGTACGAACATCCTGACACGCCCGCCACTCTGCAAAGGTGATGATGGGCTCGACATTCACGACCCGAATCCACGAGCCTTTGTCAAGCAGATAACCGGCGTAGATGGGCTTGTCGAGGAACTCACGGATGTCGCCGGGGTTGAAGGGTTGACCGTTGCGCCGCCGCCAGCCGTTGGCGAGCAACTCCTTGGCGATGGTGTTGCTCCCAGCGCCCTCCAAGAAGCGGGCGAAGACATGGCGCACGGCAGGCGCTTCGTGCCCGGCGATTTCGTACCGGCCCACCACTACGGTGCCATCTTCCCTGCGGTGTTTGCGGACGTAGTCGTAGCCGTGCGGCGGCCTGCCTGCGAGGTAGCGATGTTGCCCGCGTCGCGTGCGCCAAGCCCCGAACGCCTTTTCCGACCGCTTGCTGTTGTCCTCGCTGGCGAACCACTGCTCGATGAGGGCGCGGAGCATGTCGCCGGAGGCCGTGGCCACGTCCAAAGTGTCCTTGGAAAGATGTACCTGGATTCGGTGCCGCTTGAGCGTGCTCAGGAAGTCGCCGTACTCCAGTGGGTCTTCCGAGCGACTGAGCCGCTCCCACATCCGAGCAGCGATATGGCGGATGCCGTGCTTGACGCAGAAGTCCATCATCGCCCTGAATTCGGGGCGGTCATTGGTCTTGGCCGACTGCGGCTTCTCGGTAAACGTCCTGACCAGATCCAGTCTGTCGCGGGCACAGATGGCTTCGATCTCGCGCGGCTGGTCTACGTCCTGCGAGAAGCCGTGCTCGGCCTGTTCGGCGCTCGACACCCGGATATAGCCGACTGCGCGGTTGTCGTCTGTGCTGCCGCCAGTTTTCGGGTCTGCCATAGATTCAGCCTCCCGATTTGGGGAATCGGCCTCAAGACCCACCAGCACGCCACCGGTTGAGCGGGATCTGCCGTGCCGCCGTGTCTCGGTACTGGCCTCTCGCCCAATGATAGCGTCAAGTTCTGGCCGTGCTCGTGATCCTTGCAATCCAGCGCGGCGCACCGCTATATAGTACTGCTATTGGGCTCATTCGCTTGACTCGGCCATATTGTGATGATATAGTTCCGATAATAACTCAGAAACGGAACTATCGCCCCAAGGAGCCCCCAATGCCCGCACAGGACGCCCTGACCGAAGAGCAACTCGAATCTTTCCTCGCTGCGGTCTCAACGCGTGGGCCCAGCGGGCGGCGCAACCTTGCCTTGTTCACGCTCATGTCGGACAGCGGCTTGCGCGTGGCCGAAG
>CAZHGD010000001.1:151466-156246 GCA_964531735.1 uncultured Fimbriimonadaceae bacterium
CGCAACCTTGCCTTGTTCACGCTCATGTCGGACAGCGGCTTGCGCGTGGCCGAAGCCCTGGCCCTCGATGTACGAGACCTCCTCCGCGAAGGCGGCGTGGTGACCGGGGTCAAGGTGCGCAACGGCAAAGGCGGCAAGCCCGCAACAGTGCCGGTGACTGCTCGATGCGCAGGCCGTATCGCTCGTTGGCTCGATGACCGCGAAGCTGCTGGCCTGCACGGTGGAGCCTTGTTCTGCACGGTGAGCCAGGGCCAGGCCACGGGTTTCGGTGCGGGCGGCGAACTGGCGGCGGGCAAGCGGGTTGACCAGCGCTATGTTCGGACTGCCGTTGCCCGCACGGCCGAACGGGCTGGGATTGAGCAAAGGGTCACGCCGCACAGCTTGAGGCACACTTTCGCCACCCATTTGCTCAGGAAGACCGGCAATCTGGAGTTGACCCGCAAGGCCCTCAGGCACGCCCGAATCTCCACCACGGCCACGGTGTATTCGCACTTGGCTGATCGCGATGTCGAGGAAGCCGTCCGCGATCTTAGGCAGCCAGTGGCACCCGATCCGGTCGATGCGTTGGCGGCGGCGTTGGCTGGCCTGAGCGCGGAGCAGCGCAAGGCTTTGGCGGCGGCGTTGATAGGAGGCGGCGGAGACGCCAACAGTTAGGTTCTCATCGGCACGAACTGACCTTCGTGAAGCAGACGTCCAGATAGTCGGGCCAGGGCGTTTGCTGCCTACCTATCCATCCTCGCTGGACATGCGCGAGCCTAACTCATTGGTCACCCACTCCAACTGCCTTCGCGCCTTGCTGATGATCGCGCTGTAGCTCCACAGCAGGAAGTCCGCCGTCTCATGCTTCTGCCTCGCGTCCTTGTCCACACGGCCGCCGATGGTCACGACAGCAATCGGGCTGACGTACTGCTCCAAGTCGGCCCGGTACTTGCCAACTTGCGAGGCCGCATCCCATCCGACCTCGTCTGAAGGTCGCTTGAACTCGATCAGCAGGTGCCGCTCGAAGGGCCCGGCGGACAGCAGCAGATCCGGCCGCTTCTTCGCTCGGTCGCCGGTGTACTGGCCATGCAGGTATTTGGAGACGATCTCCTGAAGCGTTCGGTCAGAGCAGAGGAGCGTGTATTCGGGCCCCAGCACCCAGAGGTTGTTCGCCAATGCCGTGTGCATGGTGCGCTCCAAGGTTGCGGGATCGGCGACCAGCGCATCAAGGTAGTCCAGGAACCGCAGACGCTGCTGCGCTCTGTCCGCGATCGTGGCAAGCTCGATGAGCCCGAAGGCATCGAGCGCCTCAGCCAACTGCTCGATGCCTTCCTGTCCCGCCTCCTCGATCCGTTGGCAGACCAGGTAGTACGCATCCTGTTCCATCGCGTCCAATACGAGCGTGACCAGCGTGTCAACCCGGTCGCCTGCCTCGCTGTAGAAGCGTCGTAGGACACGATCCACGGCTTGCTCGGCGTAATGCCGTCGGTGCTCGGGGAGGAGCTTGAGCCTTTCCCTGATCTGGCGGCCGAGGCGGGCATTGGCCGACTGGATATCGGCAGCAAACACCGTTTCAGCAGCAGCTATGACCGCCTCTCGGGCCGCCTGCTGCACGGCCTGATAGGCGACGCTGTTCTCAATCACGCCTGCCCAATCCGCCGTAACCACGTCCTCCAGCCCGTCCGCCTCGATCTCGCCGACTAGGCGATTCATGAACCGTCGGGGAATGTCATCCCGCTCGTCGAGCCCGTAGAACTGCGGTCGCCCGACCACCTTCCCTCCGACGCGCAGCACTACGCCCGCTTGGTTGCGCCTTGCCAGTCCGTTGTCCAGAATGTTCAGGGTCACGGCCACCCGTCCAACGCCATCCAGGTCGAGTTCCTTCGAGAACCGCTGGCCGGGGAGATCCTCGGCGCAGAGCGGCTCGCCGTTGACGGTGATCGCAAAGTCAGGCTCTCGCCCGTAGTCGAGAACCAATAGCCCCTTCAGTCGCTCGGGGCTGGGTCGAGCAAGGGCTTGGTTAAGCCCGCATAGGGTGACGGTGGTGCCGTGATCATCAGGATCACAGGAAGCAGTCGAGATCGGCAGGTCAACCTGCTCCAAGTCCAGCGCCGCCGCGAGCAGTTCGCCCTTACTGATCTGCAAACGGGTGGCTACTCCCCTGGCTCTGGTTTCGAGTTCCATCATCTCGGCGGCTGTCAGCCCTGCGAACTTGCCGACACCCTTCCGTCCCTTGACGATTCGCTTCATACCCGGCGTGACATCGCCTTTCCGCGTCGCCCTGGCGCTGGCGATGTGGAGGTACTCCTGCCTGACCTCCGCCTCGGTCATGCCCGTGCCGTAGTCCCGCACGAGGATCGGCTCTGATGAAACGATGTCGGGTAGCTCGATCTCCACACGCTCGGCGTCCGCGTCCCAGGCGTTGTCAACCAACTCCTTGATGGCATCCTCGGTTGACTTGTAGGTCTCCCCCAACACAGTCGCCAGTCGAGGATCAACGCGGAAACGAGCGGTTGCCACTGGGTGCCTCCGAAATCGCCCCCAAGTCAGGGACTCGGTTAGGGCGTCTGTTCAGCCATCTGGTCCACCACGAACCGAGCCTGATCGTAAAGGTCATTGAATGTGATGTCCAGGGGACTGCGAAGGTCGAGGCGGAAGTGCCCGATTGTCGGCGCTGGGCGCTTTGGCCGCCGCACTGGGAGGAACCCCACCACGGGCGACAAAAGGTATCCGCAGCCGGGAGGGCGTCGGGTGACCACCGCTGAGACTTGACCCGCCGCGACAGGCCACGCCATCCCGATTGAGAGTAGCCGATGGCCAACCATAGCGAGCGTGCCGCCTTCATCTGGGGCGTGGCCGACCTGATCCGCGATTCGTTCAAGCGCGGCAAGTACCAGGACGTCATCCTGCCGTTCACGGTGCTCCGTCGCCTCGACTGCGTCCTGGAGCCGACCAGGGAGACCGTGCTGGAGCGCTACAACACGCTCAAAGACCGCCTCGACAACCTCGACCCGCAGTTGCGACGCGCCTCGGGCTTCGCCTTCTACAACACCTCGCGGTTCAACTTTCGCCGTCTGTTGGATGACCCCGCTGCGCTGGCCGCCAACCTGCGAAGCTACATCAACGGCTTCTCGCCGAACATGCGGGAGGTCATCACGCGGTTCGACCTCGACAACACCATCACCAAGCTCGACGAGGCCAACCTGCTGTTCAAGGTGCTGGAGCGGTTCCAGCAAGTGGATCTGCACCCCGACCAAGTCTCCAATCACGAGATGGGCCTGGTGTTCGAGGAGTTGCTCCGCAAGTTCAACGAAGCGCTGGACGAGAACCCTGGCGAGCACTTCACGCCGCGCGAGATCATCCGCTTGATGGTGGCGTTGGTGCTCAACGGCGATGCCGACGGCACGCTGCGGCAGGAGCACATCGTCCGCACCGTGTTTGACCCGTGCTGCGGCACCGGCGGAATGCTCACCATCGCCAAGGAGCGCATCGCCGAACTCAACCCACTGGCCGATGTGCACCTGTTCGGCCAGGAGGTGAACCCCGAGACCTACGCCGTCTGCAAGTCCGACCTGTTCATGACCAGCAGCGACGGCCGCGACGCGGAGCACATCGCCTTCGGCAGCAGCCTCGGCGCTGACCAGCATCTGGGCAGCACCTTCGACTACCTGATCACCAATCCGCCGTTCGGCAAAGACTGGAAGCTCGACGAGGACGCAGTCAAGGACGAGCACGCCAAAGGCACGATGGGCCGCTTCCCGGTTGGTCTGCCGCGCATCTCCGATGGGCAGATGCTCTTCCTCTGCCACATGCTGTCGAAGATGAAGCGGCCCGATGACGGCGGCAGCCGTGTGGCCATCGTCATGAACGGCTCGCCGCTGTTCACCGGCGACGCGGGCAGCGGCGAAACGGAGATCCGGCGCTGGATTCTGGAGAACGACTGGCTCGAAGCCATCGTCGCCCTGCCTGAGCAGTTGTTCTACAACACCGGCATCGCCACATACGTGTGGGTGGTCACCAACCGCAAGGAAGCGCATCGCCGGGGCAAGGTGCAACTGATTGACGCCTCCAACTTCTGGGTGCCAATGCGGCGCAGCCTGGGCGACAAGCGGCGTGAGCTATCGCCCAACCAGATCCAGCAGGTCGCTGCCATCCACCAAGGCTTCGCCGAGACCGAGCATTCGCTCATCTTCGACAACGCCGCCTTCGGCTACCGGCGCATCACCGTCGAACGCCCCTTGCGCCTCAACTTCCAAGCCTCGCCTGAGCGGCTGGAGCGCTTGCACCAGGAGAAAGCGTTCGCGGCTCTGGTCGAACCGCCGAAGAAGAAGCGCGGCCAGGATCAGACCGCCTTCGCCGAGATGGAGCGCGACGCCGAGGCGGACGGACAGCGCAAGCAAGAGGCGATCCTGGCGCTGCTCGGGCTGCTGCCCAGCGACCGCGTCTTCACCGACCGCGCCGAGTTCGAACGGGCGCTCGACATGATCTGCAAGACCGCCAAGCTCAAACTCGAAGCGCCGTTGCGCAAAGCCGTCCTGTCGGCGCTCTCCGAGCGCGATGAGGAGGCAGCCATCTGCCGCGACAGCAAGGGGCGGCCCGAACCAGACACCGACCTGCGGGACACCGAACGGGTGCCGCTGGGCGAAGACATCGGCGAGTACATGGAGCGCGAAGTCCTGCCGCATGTCCCCGATGCCTGGGTTGATGAGAGCAAGTGCGACGAGCGCGACAGTGGCGTCGGGCTGGTGGGCTACGAGATCAACTTCAACCGGTACTTCTACCAGTACACGCCGCCCCGGCC
>CAZHGD010000002.1:0-137871 GCA_964531735.1 uncultured Fimbriimonadaceae bacterium
CGCACCCGGAGGCGCGCCCGGGGCGCCGGGTGGGGCACCGGGGCCGCCCGGGACCATGCCCGGCGGCGGCTGGCCAGGCCCCATCTCGGGCCCGCCCGGCACACCCGGGGCACCGGGACCTGCGCCCGGGGTCTGCTCCTTCGGGAAGAACATGACGTCCATCTGGAAGTAGGACGATTCCAGCTTGCCGAAGTACTTGCTGATGTCCGGCGGCTTGGCGAAGTCGAAGCGCACACCGCGGTAGTAACCGTCGACATGCACCTCGAGCGACTTCATGCCTTCGAGGATGCCGTACTGGGTCTCGACCACGGAGCCGCTGCCCCAACTGCCGACCTTGAGGCCATGGATGTTCTTCTCCAGGTCGCCAGCATAGAGGACCAGCGGGTTCATCTCGGGGACGTTGTCATCGGCCATCGGGTCGACGTCTTTGGGCCCGGCCTTCAGCTCCTCGATCTTGCGGCGCGCTTCGGCCAGCTTGTCGAGGTCGTCACGCTGCTCCTGCTCGAGCTTCTGGCGGCGGGTCATCGGCTGCGCCGGGCCCATGCCCTCCGGACCCACCGCACCGGGCATCGGTCCACCGGCACCGGGCGCACCGGGCATGGGTCCACCGGGCGGCACCACGCCGGGTCCACCGGGCGGCGGGCCGCCCGGCCCTGGTGGGCCGCCCGGCGCCACCACCCCGGGACCACCGGGGATGCCGGGCGCGGCGAGCGGCTCGTCCTTGGGCGTGCGGCGGATCTCGTCGGCGCGGGCCGCGATGCGGGCCAGCAGTGCCTTCACCTGCCGCTCGAGACGCGCAATCTCCTTCTTGGCTTCGGCCGAGACCTCCTTGGGCCCGTCCTTGCCTTCGCCGCCGGCCGCGGGCTTGTCGCCCGGCTTGGCCGGCGTGGTGCCCTTGAGCTTGGCCAGATCCTTATCGATCTGAGCGATCTTGTCGCGCCACTTGGTCACTTGCGCCTGGAGCGCGGTCTTCTGCGCGGCCGGTGGGTTGCCCGCCAGGAGCTTCTCGGCCTCAGCGATGTTGGCCTCCAGCTTGGCGCGCTGAGTCTCCAGCTCCTTGGCCTTGTCCGGCTGTTCCTGCGCCCGCACCGGGGGCAACAGCAGCAGACCGGCACCCAGGACCACCAGGCTCCAGATCATGATGCGTTTTGGCATAGCCTGAACCTCACTTGCCCGTTACCGCCAGTGTCACCTCAACCGCTTGGCCTGACTCCACCGCGTCCAGGGCGGCGGTCGCCGCCGCCAACTCCTCGATGAGGCCGACCACCGCCACCGCGCTCGCCGGCCGGATCTCGTCGCCGACACTGAGTGGCGTCGGGCCCCAGAACAGGCACAGAGCCGGTCCGCCGGGCCAGACGGCCACCGCGCCGGCCGGCACCAGTTCGGCGGTTGCCTCGGCGGCCACCGGAGCGACGGGGACCGCGAAGTAGACCTCGCTGCCCCACGTGTGCGCGGTAGCCGTCAACGGACAGGCCGACACCAGCGCCTGCGCCGTGGCGCTATCGTTGAGTCGCACGCTCACGGCGGCATTACCCATGCGGATGCGCAAGCGTTGACACATGCCTCACGTATATCAGATCGCCGCGCCGAGGGCAACCGCGGATCCGGCACGGGGGCGGCGCGAGGCCCGGCGCCGGCCGACCAGACGTGGTACGATGACACGGTGGCCGGCGAGGGCCTGGCGGAGGCGGCATGGGCAGTTGGCAGGGCAAGGCAAGCATCACGGCGCGCGAGGACCTGTCGCCGGACTACTTCCGACTGCGACTGCGCGCGCCGGAACTGGCGGCCGGAGCACGTCCGGGGCTGTTCGCCAATCTGCTGATCGGCGACGGTGACCTCTGCCTGCGCCGGCCCATCTCGTTCCACGACGCGGACGGCGAGCAGGTCTCGATGATCATCGGCGTGACCGGCCGCGGCACGGCGTGGCTGCGGCAACAGCGTGTCGGCGCCGAACTGGACGTCATGGGTCCGCTGGGCGGTCGCAGCTTGAGCTTGCTGCCGGGCGCGCGGAGCGTGGCCCTGGTCGGCGGTGGGGTGGGCATCCCGCCGCTGCACTTTGTCGCCAAACGGGCCCTGGCGGCCGGGCCGGCGCCGCGGTTCACCGTGTTCATCGGTGCCCGCAGCGCCGAGCGCCTGTTATGTGCCGATGAGTTTGCGTCACTGGGAGTGGATGTGGTAACCAGTACCGATGACGGATCGGCTGGTTACCAGGGCACGGCCGTGGCGGCGCTGGAGCACTGGCTGGAGCGGCACGCCGCCGACCAGGTGCTGACCTGCGGGCCCACCCCGATGATGCGGGCCGCCGCCGAGTTGGCGATCGCGCGCGGTCTGCCCAGTCAGGTCTGCCTGGAGGCCAGGATGGCCTGTGGCGTGGGTGCCTGCCTGTCGTGTGTGGTGGAGACCCGCCGCGAGGGCTGGGAGCGCTACCAACGCGTGTGTACCGAAGGACCGGTGTTCGACGGCGCCGAAGTGGTCTGGGAAACCTTGTCGCCGCTCTGTGCGCTATAATGGATGGAGCTGAACGGGCAGTGTGGACGGGAGCACGACGATGAGTTACGGTCCGGATGGCGGGTACAGCAATGTGATGACGGCGGCCATTGACAACCGCCTGCCGTTCATTCAGAAGGTCTACGGGGTGTTCCTGCTGGGCATCCTGGTGTCGGTCGGGTCGGCGGCGGTCATCTGCTCGTCGCAAGCGCTGGTCCTGGCCACGCTGCAGAGCTACCTGCTGGTGATCCTGGCGTTCTTCGGGCTCTTCTTCATCGCCAGCGCCGTGCGGCGCACGCCGGGCGTCAATCTGGTGATGATGCTCGCGTTCTGCGCCGCCTCGGGCGTCATGATCGCCCCGCGGCTCTACATCGCGGCCCGCTTTACGCCAGGCACGCTGCCCATGGCAGGCGCGCTGACCACGTTGGCCTTCGTCGCTCTGACCGGCTACGCCATGTTGAGCGGCAAGAACTTCAGCTACCTCGGCGCCGGCCTGACGGTCGCCCTGTTGGGCCTGATCGTCGGCGGGTTCCTGAATGCGATCTTCTTCCAGTCGCCGTTCACGCACTACCTCATGGCCTGGGCCGCGGTGGTGATCTTCAGCGGGTACGTGCTGTACGACACCTCGGTGATCGTGCGCGACCTGCCCGACGAGGAGTACATCGCCGGGGCGTTGAGCCTGTACCTCGACTTCGTCAACCTGTTCCTGGCCATCCTGCGCATCCTGGGTGGCGGGCGCCGGTAGCCTCTGCGGTCGCTTGGCCGCTGGCGCGGCCGGTGTCGCCGGTCCGGCAAGGACTCGGCGCGCCGGCCGCGAACGTTTGGGTGGGCGCCCGCACGGCGGGCGCGGAAAGGCGGGTGACATGGCAGGCACAGTGCGCATCGGGTTCATCGGCGTCGGCGGGATTGCGCGGCACCATCTGCAGCAACTGAAGGGGCTGGAAGCCGCCGAGATCGTGGCGCACACCGACGTCAACGAAGCGGCGGCGCAGGCCGCGGCCAAGGACTTCGGCGGGACCGCCTACACCGACCACCGGCGGATGCTCGACAACGAGGACCTCAACGCGGTCTACGTCTGCATTCCGCCGAAATTCCACACCGACCAGGAGGTGCTCGCGGCGCAGAAGGGCTGTGCGCTGTTTGTCGAGAAGCCGGTCGCGCTGACCATGGAGAAGGCGCTGGAAGTGGCCGAGGCCATCGACCAGGCCGGTGTGCTGTCCTCCTCGGGCTACGTCATGCGCTACTGGGCCGGCATCTGCGCGGCCAAGGAGTACCTGGCGGGCAGGACGGCGTCGCTGGTCTCCTGCGCGCGCTGGGGCGGCATCGCCGGCGGACCCGACCACTGGTGGCGGAACATGTCCATCTCGGGCGGCCAGTTCGTGGAGCAGGCGACGCACAACATGGACGCCATCCGCTGGATCCTCGGTGAGGTGAAGACGGTCTGGGCGCGCTATGAGTACGCCTCGATGGCGCACCACGAGAAGTTCACGATTCCGGCCTCGCAGGCCATTGCCTTTGAGCTCGCCAGCGGCACGGCCGGCCTCTTCAGTTGCAGTTGCGCCACCCACGCCGGTGGCGGCGGCGGTGGCTGGGACATCCTGCTGGACGGCCAGCGCGTGACCATCGACGGCCAGAACGCCAGTGTCATGCCGGCGCCCGAGGGTGGTGACGGCAAGCTCGCCAGCACCATGGCGCCGCTCAGCATCGACGCGGGCTTCGTGCAGGCGGTGGCCACCGGCGACGCCTCGACCATTCGCGGCACGTACGCCGATGCCGTGCGGACGCTGGAAGTGACTCTGGCGGCCAACGAATCGGCGAAGACCGGCAAGCCGGTCGATTGCACCGTGTGGCGCTAGCGAGGAGCCCGTGGATCTCTCCTGCCAGATCGGCGCGCTGTCGCTACGCAACCCGGTGATGACCGCTTCGGGCACGTTCGGGTATGGCTCCGAGTATGAGCCGTACGTCGATCTGGCGCGGCTGGGCGCGGTGGTGGTCAAGGGCCTGACCCTCGAACCGAGGGCCGGCAACCCACCACCGCGCACGGTCGAGACGCCGAGCGGCATGCTGAATGCCATCGGCCTGCAGAACCCCGGCGCGCGGGCGTTCATCGCTGACAAGCTGCCCTACCTGCTGCGGTTCGGGGTGCCGGTAGTCGTCAACCTGAACGCATCGCGGGCCGAGGACTTCGCCGAACTGGCGGCGCTCTTCGAGGCGGCCGACGGCGTGGCCGCGATCGAGGTCAACCTCTCGTGCCCGAACGTCAAGCACGGCGGCATGCAGTTCTCGGCCGACCCGCACCTGGCCGAGGCGGCCACGCGAACGGTTCGGGAGGCGACGCGCAAGCCGGTCATCGCCAAGCTGTCGCCGAACGTGACCAGCATCGCCGACCTGGCCCGCGCCGTGGCGGCGGGTGGCGCCGACGCCATCAGCGTCATCAACACGCTGCTGGGCCTGGCCATCGACACCGAGCGGCGCCGGCCGATCCTGGCCAACGTCACAGGCGGGCTCAGTGGCCCGGCGATCCGTCCGGTGGCGGTGCGCTGCGTGTGGGACGTCTACCGGGCGGTGGACCTGCCCATCATCGGCATGGGCGGCATCACCTGCGGGCGTGATGCGATCGAGATGATGCTGGCCGGTGCGACGGCCGTGGCCGTGGGCACGGCCAGCTTCCAGCGGCCGCAGACCTGCGTCGAGGTGCTGGACGGCATCGCGGACTACCTGGAGCGCCAGGCGGTCGACAGCCCCCACGAGCTGGTCGGCGCGGCCCATGGCCCCGAGCACCGAAGGAGCGCAACCAGCCGTGGCTGACCTGCAAGCGCACGAACGCATCATCATCCCGCTCGACGTGCCCGACGCCGAGGCGGCCGTCGCCTTGGCGGAGCGGCTGGCGCCGTACGTCGGGGCCATGAAGGTCGGGCTGGAGCTGTTCAACGTGACCGGCCCGGCCATCTTCGCGCGCCTGTCCGGCCTGGGCGTGCCGGTGTTCTACGACGCCAAGTTGCACGATATCCCGAATACCGTCGCCGGTGCGGTCCGCGCGGCGGCGCGGCACGGCTTGTGGATGATCAACGTTCACACGACCGGTGGCTCCGACATGATGAAGGCCGCGGTGGCGGCCGCGCAGACGGCCGAGGTCAAGCCGCTGGTGATTGGTGTCACGGTGCTGACCAGCATTGGCGGCGCGATGCTGCGGGATGAACTCCGCGTGGCCGGTGAGCCGCTCGAGCAGGTGGTGCACCTGGCGCGGCTGGCGCAGCAGTGCGGGCTGGACGGCGTGGTCTGCTCGCCGCTCGAGGCCGCCGCCGTGCGGCACGCCTGTGGCGCTGGCTTCGCGATTGTCACGCCGGGCGTCAGGCCGGCGTCGGCCTCACTAGATGACCAGCAACGGGTGGCCACACCGGCGGAAGCGGTGCGACAGGGCTCGGACTACCTGGTGATCGGGCGGCCGATCACCGCTGCGGCCGACCCGGTGGCCGCGGCGCAACGGATTGCGGAGGAGTTGGCGTGAGTGAGCCGCTGCCGGAGGGCATCGAGGCCGCGATCGAGTTCCAGCGCGCCGACAAGGCCGTGCAGCGCGGCGTGCTGCCGGTGGCGGTGGACTACAGCGCGGCCGGCTTCGAGTTCGTCGAGCTGAGTGTGCCGGCCAACCTCGGCTTCCGCGAGCCGTTCCGCGTCGAGCAGACGCCCAAGTGGATTGCGCTGGCCACGGTGGCCGAGATCCGCTACCTGCCCGCCGGCACGCTCAGCGCGGAGTTCGGCCGCCTGCGCGAGTTGCACGAGCAGGTGCAGCGGCGGATGGACGGCTGATGCGCGTCGCCGGCGTGCTGTTCGACTTCGACCACACCTTGGTCGATTCACCCATCGACTTCGCGGCCATGCGGCAAGGGGTCTACGACATCCTCGATGAGCAGCGCCTCCAGGTGGCCGACCGCGACCACAAGTTGACGCTCGAGGTGGTCGAAGAGGCCGCGGCAGCGCTGGCTCCCGTAGCGGGCGACGAGCTGCGGCGGCGGTGTGGTGAGCACATCTTGAGCATCGAGGTGGCTGCGGCGCGCGAGGCGCAGGAGGTGCCCGGCGTGGCGGCGGCGCTGGTTCGGTTGCGCGAGCAACAGCGGGCCGTGGGCATCATTACGCGCAACTGCCGCGCGGTCATCGAGACGGTGCTGGCCAAAGTGCCGCTGGAGTACGACGTGCTGCTCTGCCGCGACGATGTCGCGCAGGTCAAGCCGGCGCCGGAGCATGCCTGGGCCGCCCTCGACGCCATGCGGGTGCCGCGCGCGGAGGCCCTGCTGGTGGGCGACTTCCGCGGTGACGTCGAGTGCGCCCTGCGGGCCGGCCTGCTGCCCGTGGGCGTCCTGACCGGTCATGCGGACGAAGCCGCGCTACGCGAGGCCGGCGCGGCCCACGTCCTGCCGTCGGCGGCCGTCCTGCCCGAGTGGCTCCAGGCCATGGGCTGGTAGGCCGCGTTCAGCGGTACCGGTAGACGTGCACGGCGTAGCGCGTGAAGCGGTCCTCGATGATGCCGGCCTGGCGGGCCACCTGCCGCTTCTCGAACAACACCTGCGCCGGGCCGTCACCCGTCACGGGCACCTGCACGCGCAGGTCCTGCTCGGACGTGTTGACCGCGACCACCGTGGTCTCGCCACCAGTGGTTCGCCGCCAGACCTGCACCAGACCGTCGCCGACCTTGACCGTCTGGCGGTGGTCGGCGTCCGGCGCCGCAAGGACCGGTGTCAGTGCGCGCAGCTCGGCGATGGTGCGACCAAGCGCCTGCCAGGCCGCCGGCACGCGGGCCGCGGTCAGCCAGTCCTTGGCCTCATCGGCATACCACCACCACCACAGACCGTTGATGTGCTGCGTCGCACCGGCGAAGGCGGCGGCGTGCAGCCAGTCGGGATCGGGCTGGAAGCGGGCGGGGTCGAACGGCTGTCCTTGACCGCGCGCTGCCTGCTGCTTCTGGTCGTAGCAGTGGACCAACAGCGTCAGCGGGCACTCCGGCCCCAACAGACCGCGGTGCTCGGCCAGTTGCGCCACCACACCGGCCGGCGTGGTGTAGGCCTGGGTCCAGTGGGTGTCGAAGCTGCGCCGGTAGCGCGCCATGCTGTTGCCCCAGGTGGTGACCACCACGGGGTGATACGGATCGAGTTGGCGGATGGTGTCGGCGTAGCGGATCAGGACCCGCGGGACGACGACCTGCCCGGGCACCTCGGGCTCGTCGAACAGGTACCAGCAGAACAACCCCGGGTTGCTGCACAGGGCCGACACGCGCTGGACCACATGCTCCAGGTTGCCCTGGACCAGGCCGCGCCCCGAGCCGTTGCCGCGGTCGAACCCGATGAACACGCGCAGTCCGGCGGCGTGCGCCGCGTCGAGGTAGGCGGCGGCGCGCACGTCGTTCTGGCTGCCCTCGAACTCGTAGGTGTGCACCACGTCGATGCCGGCGGCCTTGACCGTCGGCATGGCCTTCGGCGAGACTTGGTAGATGCCGAACGGGAAGATGCGCTGGTCTCCGCTGGTGTAGGTGCCATCCGGCAGGATACGCACCGGCTCGGCCGGCAGCGGGCGGTGGAGCAGTCGCACCGTCTGCTGGGCGGTGTTGCCGGCGGCGTCACGGGCCGTGATGGCGACATCGTTCAGGCCCTCGGGCCAGCCGGCCGGGGCGCGTAGCAGCGCCGTGGTCGGGCCTTGCGCGGTGACCGCGAGGGCCTGGCCACCCAGGCTGGCCTGCACCGAGACCGGCCCACCCGAGTCGTCGGTGAGCGCCAGGCGGAAGGCTTCGGACGCGCGAGTGACGCGGCCGAAGAGCGTGGTGACCTGGGGGCGCGTGGTGTCGCGGTCGGCCGGTGCGTGCTGCGTGAACGACCACACCGCGCTCGGGTCGAAGCCCGGCGCCCGTACCCGCCAGTGCCAGCGCCCCGGCTTCAGGCGGCTGGGCGGCATCCAGGTTTCGTCTTCGGTCTCACCGCTGATGGTCTCGGCGGCCGGGAACGCCGGATCCGCCGACACATCGATCTGGTAGCGGCTGGCCGCGGTGTCCGGCTGCCAGGTGAGCGTCGGACGGTTGTCGCTCAGCGTGGCACCGGTGGCCGGCCCGGTCAGTGCGACGGCGCAGTGGACGCGCTCCACCTCCAGGTCGTCGAACCACGCCGTGCCGGCGGCGCGCACGGCCAGGAAGATGACGGCGAAGCCGGCCTTCTCGGGGGCGCGCAGATCGCGGCACTCGCGTAGGGTCCACGGCTTGGTGCCATACAGCCCGCAGGAGTACTCGCCCGCTGCCAGCCACTTGCCTTGCGCGTCGGCCCATTCGACAATCAGGCCGGCGCCGACGCTCGACATGCGCGCCGGGCGAGCGACCACGTTCTCAGTGCGCACCTGGCAGCGGACCGTGTAGGTCGCGCCTGGCACGATCGGGATCTGGCGCGTGATGTAGACCGCGTCCTTGGCCGGATCGGCCACCTGCAGACGGGCGCAGCGGCGGCCGGTGCGGGCTTGTTCGTCGACGATGCGGCCCGTGGCCGACAACTGCCACTGGCCGGGGCCGTCCTCGAAACCGGTATTCGGCACTTCGACGGTGTCGCGCCAGCGTGTGCGCTGGTCCAGCAGGGCCTGGCGGGCCGCTACTTCGGCGGCGGGATAGGTGGTGGCTTGTAGGGCGGCCGAGAGATGCACCGGCCCCTTGCCGCCTTCGAACACGGCGATCACGCGCAACGCCTGGTCAGGCCGCTGGCGCCAGTCCTGCAACTGCCAGCCGCCGGCCGAAGCGCGCAAGTCCCAGCGCAAGGTGCGCTGAGGCCGTTCGAAGGTCAACGTCTCGGCGAGGCCGTGGTTGCTGAACGGCCGCTCATCGGCCCGGTTGAGGCGTTGGCCGTTGGTGTAGGTCAGGCCGCCGTTGGCCTGCACCAACGGCGCGGCGGCGGCCAGGAGCCCGAACTCACACGGACCGGCCGGCTTCACCTCGGCGTCCAGTGACCAGACCACACGGTCAGCTCCGAGCGTGACCGTCAGCTTCACGTCGCCATCGGTCGCGTTCGAGCGTAGCCAGGTGACGCGCGGCGCGTCACCATCGCGGTCGGCGGTGGCGCGCAGGCCCGTGAGCGCGAAGTTGGCGCCCTTCCAGTCGGGCCGGTAGGAGCCGAAGCCGCCATAGCGGATCAGTGTCTCGCCCTGGTGGGTCAGTGCCTGGGGCCCCGCGTCTGTGTAGCTGAGTTCCCACGGCCCGTTGGTGATGGTGGCTGCCATGACCGGCAGACTCGCCAACAGGAACGCCGCAATCGTTGCCAACCGCATCGTGTGCCTCGCCTCTGTGCTGCGCCAACCATGCGCCAGAGTCGCTGGGAATCCTCCCTGCACTCATGCCCTTCGGGCCGCAACGCGGTATCATGCAGCCACCGTACCAACTCAGACCGGACCGTCACCATCATGTCGAACTCGTCGGATCAGAAGGCTTGCCGCCCGCTCAAGGTCATCGCGTGTGGGGTGTTCGAAAGGGAACTGGCGCACCTCGCCGCTTCGGCCGAGTACGCGCTGGAGGTCGTCCTGCTCGACGCCGGCCTGCACAGCGATCCGCCCGCGCTGCACCGGCGGCTGGCGGCCGAAATTGAGGGCACCGCCGCCGACAGCTACCGCGGCGTGGCCTTGGCCTATGGCCTCTGCGGGCGCGCCGTGGTGGGACTGGCGGCCCGTGACGTACCGTTGATCGTGCCGCGCGTCCACGACTGCATCGCCATGTTCCTGGGCGACGTGGACCTGTGGTGGCGCCAGTTCCGCTCTTGCCCGGGCACGGTCTACTTCACGCCGGGCTGGTGCGAGAAAGGCACGCACCCGGACCGCTACCGCCTCGAGGCGGCCGGCGGCTCGGCTGACCCGATCTTCCATCCGCAGTTCGCCGCCTGGGCCGAGGACTATGGCGAGGCCAACGCGGCCTTCATCGCCGAGTTCCACCAGAGCTGGCGGCAGCACTACCAGCGCGTGGCCTTCATCAACAACGGGCTCGGCGACATCGAGGCCTACCGGCAACGGGCGCGCGAGCTGGCCACTGCGGCCCAGTGGCGTTACGAGGAACTGCCCGGCAAGTTGGATTTCCTGGCCGAGCTGCTCGGCCCCGCACCGAGCGAGGCGAGATTCCTGCCGGTGCCGCCGGGGCACCGCGTGGTGGCGACGCACGATGCGCGCCTGATCGCGGCCGTGCCGGCCCACCAGGCCGGCACGGCGACCGTCACCGGCGGCCGCGTGCGCGTGGCCGGCGACGGCCCGACGTCGGCCGGCGCTCGCGGACTCGGCCTCGGCGTCGATGCCGGCGGCACATTCACCGATGCCGTACTGCTCGACCTCGACTCCGGGCGCGTGCTCAGCAAGGCCAAGGCGGCCACCACACCGCACGACCTGGCCAGCGGCGTGGACGAGGCGGTGGGCCGTCTCGACGCCACTCGGTTCGGTGACGTGCGGCTGGTGTCGCTGTCGACCACCTTGGCCACCAACGCCATCGTTGAGGGCCGCGGCGCGCGCGTCGGTCTGCTGCTGATGCCGTGGAACCCGCGGTCGCTCGAACAGATCGAGGCCGATCCCGTGCGCATCGTGCCGGGGCGGCTGAACATCGATGGTGAAGAGGTGGACGCCGTTGACGCCGAGGCCGTGCGCCGCACCGTGCGCGAGCTGTTGGCCGACGGCGTCGAGGCGTTCGCGGTCAGCGGATATGCCGGCACGCACAACCCGGTCCACGAGCAGACCGTGCGGCAACTGATCGCCGAGGTCAGCGACCTGCCGGTGGTCTGTGGCCACGAGCTGTCCAGTAAGCTCGATTTCATCCGGCGGGCGCACACCGCGGTGCTGAACGCGCGCCTGCTGCCGGTGGTCGATGACCTGATGGCCTCGGTCGAGCAGGCCCTGGTGCATCACGGCCTCGCCGCACCGCTGTTCGTGGTGCGCGGCGATGGTTCGCTGATCGACGTCGGCATGGCGCGCCGCCGGCCCATTGAGACGTTGCTCTCCGGCCCCGCCGCGAGCGCCGGTGGCGCCCGTTTCCTGACTGGTCACGACGACGTGCTGGCGGTGGATGTCGGCGGCACCACCACCGACGTGGCCATCGTCACCAATGGCCGGGTGGCCGTCTGTGATGAGGGTCCGACCGTCGGCGTCTGGCGGACCAGCGTGGCGGCCGTCGACATCCTCACCAGCGGGCTGGGCGGTGACAGCCACATCCAGGTCACCGAAGGCGGCCTGGCGTTGAGCATCGGGCCACGCCGCGCGGTACCGCTGAGCACGCTGGCGGCGCGCTACGGTTACGTGCGCGAGGAACTGGCCGACGTGGCCGCCCGCGCGCAGGATGAGCCGGTCTCGCCGGCCGAGGTGGAGTACTTCGAACTGGTCAACCTGCGCGCACGCCTGCCGCTGACCGATGGCGAGCGGGCCCTGGTTGACCTGCTCAGTCGCGGTCCGGCCTCACGACGCACGCTGGCCGAAGCCACGGGCGCGCTGTCCTTGCACACGGTGCGCACGCAGCGGCTGGAGGACCTCGGCGTCGTCCGCCGGGCCGGCGTGACGCCGACCGATGTGCTGCACGTGCTCGAACGCTTCACCGGGTTCGACGGCGAGGCGGCCCGTCTGGGTGTCGCGGTGCTCGCGGCCTGCGCCGGTCGGTCGGTGGCTGACTTCGCCAGCTTCGCGCACGGTGAGTTCGTCAAGCGGCTGGCCTACCAGGTGCTGCGGCGGGAGCTGTCACTGACGCTGGGGGATCCGGACCATGACGGCGGCCGCCTGCTGCCGCGGTTGTTCGACGAGATGCTCGCCGGCCGGGCGGGCAATGGTGAGCCGTACCGCGTGCGCTTCGAGCAGCGGCGCACCGTCGTCGGCATCGGGGCGCCCGCGGCGGTGTTCCTGCCCGATGCCGGGCGCCTGATCCACGCGCCGGTGGTGGTGCCGGAGCACGCCGAGGTGGCGAACGCCGTGGGCGCCTGTGCCGGCAAGGTCACCCTGCGCGCGTCGGTGTCCATCCGGCCCGACGTGGCCGGCGTCTACTACCTGCTCAGCGCCCTGGGGCGAGGCGAGTACAGCGATCTGGAGACCGCTCAGGCCGCGGCCGGCGAGCTGGTCGTCCAGCACCTGCGGTCGGTGGCGGCCGAGTTCGGCACGGCCGAGCGCGCGGTGACCGTGGAGACCACCGCGCGCACCGGCCGCTTGAGCGACGGTTCGGATCAACTGATCGAGCTGCGCGTCGAAGGACTGCTCGAAGGCACGCCCAGCGTCTGATCCGGAACCGGCACTCGGTCCCCCTGAGGTGACCGGCTACCGCTGCGACGCGGCGATGGCCTGGTTGAGGTCGGCGATGATGTCGTCGACATCCTCAAGGCCCACGCAGACGCGGACGAAGTCGGCCGTCACGCCGGTCGCCAGTTGCTCGTCGGGCGTCAGTTGTTGGTGGGTGGTCGAGGCTGGGTGGATGATCAGCGTCTTGGCGTCGCCGATGTTGGCCAGGTGGCTGGCCAGCGAGACGGCGTCGATCAGCTTGCGGGCGGCCTCGTAGCCGCCGCGAAGGCCGAACCCCAGCACGGCCCCGGCACCGTCGGGCAGGTACTTGCGGGCCCGCTCGTGGTCCGGGTGGGTCGGCAGGCTGGGGTGATTGACCCAGGCCACGGCCGGATGCGCGGCGAGCCAGGCGGCCACGCGGGTGGCGTTCTCGACATGCCGGGCGATGCGCACGTGCAGCGTCTCCAGGCCCTGGAGGAACAGCCAGGCGTTGAACGGGCTCAAGGCCGGACCCAGGTCGCGCAGCAGCGTGACCCGCGCCTTGATGATGTACGCCAGGTGGCCGACCGCACCGGTGTAGCTGACGCCGTGGTAGCTCGGGTCCGGCTCGACCAGCTCGGGGAACTTGCCGTTGGTCCAGTCGAAGCGCCCGCCGTCGACAATCGCACCGCCGATGCTGGTGCCGTGGCCGCCGATGTACTTGGTGAGCGAGTGGACGACGACGTCGGCGCCCCATTCGATGGGCCGCAGCAGCGCCGGGCTCGGCACGGTGTTGTCCACCACGAACGGGAGGCCGTGGTCGTGGGCCACTTGGGCGAGGCCCTCGAAGTCGTCCACGTTGTTCGCCGGGTTGCCAATCGACTCGGTGTAGACCAGGCGGGTCTGCTCGTCGATGGCCGCAGCGACGTTGGCCGGCTCGGAGCTGTCGACCAGGCGCACTGTGATGCCCAGCCTCGGCAGCGTGTAGTGGAACAGGTTGTAGGTGCCGCCGTAGAGGTAGGACGACGCGACGATGTTCTGACCGGCCTGGGCGATGTTCAGAATGGACAGGGTGATGGCCGCCTGGCCACTGGCCACGGCCAGGGCGCCGACGCCGCCCTCCAGGTCGGCCAGGCGCTTCTCCAGCACATCGGTGGTCGGGTTCATGATGCGCGTGTAGATGTTGCCGAACTCGCGCAGCCCGAACAGCGCCGCGGCGTGGTCACTGGAGTTGAACACGTACGACGCGGTCTGATAGAGCGGCACCGCGCGCGAGTTGGTGGTCGGGTCCGGCACCTGTCCGGCGTGGATGGTGCGGGTACCGAAGGCCTGACGGTCTGCCATGGTGAGACTCCTTGCTCTCTCGCGCCCTAGAAGCTGGCGCCGACTTCGAGTTGCAGCTTGTTGACCGTTGGGCCGCGGCCGGTGGTCAGTGGCCGGAAGGTGTCCCAGCGGTAGTAGTTGATGCCGGCGGTGACGTGCTTGGACACGGGCACGCTGTAGGAGACCTGCACGCCGGCGCGGTAGCCGGTGCCTTCGCCCAGTTCGCTGTCGACCCAGGGCGAAACGGCCGAGTTCTGGTTGCTCTCGCGGTACTGCAAGCCGAGTTGCCCCGGACCGACTTTGGGGAAGTCGAGCGACAACTGGTAGCCGATGTTGTGCTTGCGCCGTTCGACGTTCCAGAGGAACTCGCCGCCGGCGACGACCGGCAGCCTGGCCACCTTGAAGGGGTACTCGGCACGGAACTGCAGGATGGTCATGCGGTCCTGCGGGAAGCTGATGGTGGTCTGCCACTGGCTCAGCGTGGCCAGGGTCGCCGCATTGAGCAGCGAGTTGAGGCCGGTGACATGGTAGACGCCAAGGCCCAGGGTGGTTGGCCCGAGGTTACCTTTGAACTGGGTCAGGAAGGCGTACGGATCGCTGGCCTTGGTCGGGATGTCGCGCACGGTGTAGATGCCCGAGGTGCTGCTCACGTTGCGGACCAGGTCACCGGCCTGGCCGCGGTGGAGGTCCCACCGCACGGTCAGACCTTCGGCCGTGACGTCGCTGTCGAACACCGCCGGCGAGGTCCAGTAGCCGAGCGGCGCCGGCACCTTGCCCACGATCACGGTCAGGTCGCGGTGGGGCAGGAAGCCGAGGTAGGCCTGGTCGATGCCAAAGTTCGCGCCGCCGCCGTTCGCGTCGGCGCCGCCGAGGGTCAGGTAGCGGCTGACCGGGTTGGTGGTGTTGGTGGCCAGCCGGAAGCCCCAGAAGGCTTGCTCGCCGAGGAAGCTGCCGGTGGCGCCAATCCGTAGTCGAGCCCGGAACCGGTTCTGCACTGGGGCGTTGCGTGGCAAGCGGCTTTCCAGACGAAAGCTCACGTCGCCGCTCCACTGGAAGCCGAGGTCCGACTTCTTGGCATACTCGGCCGCCGCGCCGCCGCCGCCGGCCCCGTCGACTGGAGTTGGTGGTGCGGCCCCGACGGCGCCGCCAACTGCGACCACGGCCGCCAAGCTCAGTGCCCACCAACGAGACGCTCTGCTGATCATGGGTCCTCTCCTTCACTCGGTCCGACCACCACCGCCCACTCGACGAGCCGCAATCCCTGTAACCAGACCGGTGTACTCGACTATCGTACCAGCTGCGGCTGCGCTGTCAAGTGGAAAGCCGGTCGGAATAGTCGAGTATGGGAATGACCGAGTGAGTCGGGCGGAATGGTGTAGGACTCGGTAGGAGAGGGTAGAAGAGTCTGTGTGTGGGCGACCTCACGGTTTCTTGACGTGTGGTCGCTGGGTGGAGGTAACAACTGAACCGGACCGGCGTCGCGTCGGTTCGGGGCAACAGGCTCGGTAACGGGCCTGGGGAGCCGGGGAGCGCGAAGCGGTGTTGCGGCGGCGCGCCGATGGTCGGGTGAGTCGGCGGGCCGGACGGCAACGCATTGCGAGGGAGAAACCTATGCGGACTCGCCGAGGTGATGCGTTCACCCTCATTGAGCTACTGGTGGTCATCGCAATCATTGCGATTCTGGCCGCCATTCTGTTCCCAGTCTTCGCCAAAGCTCGCGAGAAGGCGCGCCAGTCGAGTTGTCAGAGCAACCTGAAGCAGTTGGGCCTGTCGATTGCCCAGTACGTTCAGGACTACGACGAGGTCATGCCGCCGGCGGCCATCGGGACGCCGCCGTACATCTACGTGCTGAGCGAGGTCCTGACCCCGTACATCAAGAACAGCCAGATCTGGCAGTGCCCGAGCAAGAAGGACGCGGTCGACCTGGCCACCAACCTGGCCAAGCCGAACATGGGCTACTTTGTGGACGTCGGCACCGCCATCCCCAGTGGCAGCTACCGGCTGTTCGGGGCACCGCCGGCGGGTACCTACTCCTGCGCGCTGGCCCAGATCGACAAGCCGGCCGAGATTCCGGCGATGGGCGATGCGACGGGTACGGTGCAGGCGAACTTCACCAGCAACTTGGCCGAGGACCCGCGCCACAATGACGGGTCGAACTACCTCTTCGTGGACGGCCACGTCAAGTGGAACCGGATTGACCAAGTGGCCATCCGGTACCAGTAGCGGGGCGTGTTGAGCAGAGACAGGCACCGCCCGGCGGCGGTGCCTGGCTCTCTCCTGGCAGCTAGATGACCCCCAGCGCCGTGGCTTCCGGCGGCACGGCGAAGACACGCGCGCCCAACTCGCGGTCGTACATCAGCAAGGCCGGTCCGCCCTCGCCGATCAGCTTCAGCGTGTCGACGGCCTCCTTGGCCTTCTCCTCTTCCTCGACCTGCTCCTTGACGAACCACTGCAGGAAGTTCAGCGTGGCGTGGTCCTTCTCGCTCTGGGCCAGGTCGACCAACTCATGGATCCAGCGGGTGACCTTGTGCTCGTGCTCCAGCACCTCCTGGAACACCGCCAGCGGTGAGGCCCAGTCGGTGGCCGGGGTCTCAATCGCGCGGAGCGCCACGCGCCCGCCGGCCTGGGCGACGTAGCCGAACATCATCAGGCCGTGGTTCTCCTCCTCGCGGTGCTGGACGCGCATCCAGTGCGAGAAGCCCTTCAGCCCTTTGTCGTCGAAGTAGGCTGCCATGGCCAGGTAGAGGTAGCCGGAGTACAGTTCGCGGTTGATCTGGTCGTTCAGCGCCGCCTCGAGCTTCGCGTTCAGCATCGTGACCTGCCTTTCGTCATGCGTCTTGGTCCCAGTATGCGTCGGTCCTGTTACGAGTGGGCCTGACGGTGCAACGCCCTCGCCATATCCGGCCGCCGCGGCGGCGTTGCCCGCGCCAGGACCCGGCCGTGCAGTGTCGAATCCGGCTGCGGAGACCGACATGCTGGGTCGCGAGGTGCGCTGGGAGCGGCTGTTCCCCGACGAGTTGGAGGCGGCGCTGGCCGCCTGTCCGGTGGTCTACCTGCCGTACGGTCTGTGCGAGCCGCACGGCCCGCAGAACGCGCTGGGCATGGATGCGCTGCGCGCGCACGGTATCTGTTGCCGCGCCGCGGCCGAGTCTGGCGGCATCGTGGCGCCGCCGTCCTATTGGCACATCCATGAACTGGGCATCTACGCCGCCTGGGCCGAGCCGCTGATCGGCGAGGCGCGGTCGTGGCTGACCGCCATACCGCCCTGGCTGTTCCTCAAGAACCTGTGCTACCACCTGCGCGCGGTCGATGCCCTCGGCTTCAAGGCGGCCATCGCTTTCACCGGTCACGGCGGGCCGCACAACGCCGATCTGCCGCTGGTCACCGAGGTCATGCAGCCGCATCTGGCTATGCGGTTCGACATCGTTCACGATGGCGGCTTCGACGGCGTGGACTATGTCATCGGCGACCACGCCGGGCAGGGCGAGACGGCGCTGCTCTGGACCCTCGAGCCGGACTGTGTGGACACCTCGCGGCTGCCCCGGCCGACCGAGCCGGGCCCGTTCTTCGCGATGGCGCCGGACGCGCCGTTGGCCAACCGCCAACGCGGCGAGCACATGGTGGCCGAGGCGGCGCGCTGGCTCGGCCACCGCGCGCGGACGTTGCTGGCCGACTATGAGGCCCAGCCGACCCACCCGGCGCCGCTGTCGTTCGGGCAGACGGAGCGGCTCTGGCGCGAGCAGTTCGAGCCGCGGATCGACACGCTGGCCTCGATGCAGCCCTTGGCGCCAGGGCAGGCCGCGCCGACACCGGGCTCGCAATGGGCACGCAACTGGGCGCCCGAGCGCTAAGCAGCCGGCCGGTGACGTTGTCCCGTAGGGGCGACCCTTGGGTCGCCCGGCTGTGGGCCACCTAGCGCCTACCGGGCAGTGACCGGGCGGGCACCAGGCCCCGCCCCGACCGGACAGGATCGCCGAGCGGCTGCTTAGCAGGAACTGACCGGCGACGACCTAACCGGATCGCCGTCGCGCGGACGATCGACAGCAGGAGAACGAGATGAGCGTGAAGATTGTGGGCGAGCCCTTGCCGAACATCCCGTGGGAAGACCGGCCGGCCGGCTGCGGCGAGGTGGTGTGGCGCTACTCGGGCAACCCGGTCATCCGGCGCCACCTGATCCCCTGCTCCAACAGCATCTTCAACAGCGCGGTGGTGCCCTATCAGGGCAAGTTCGCCGGTGTCTTCCGCGTGGACGACCGGCGCCGCTCGATGCAGTTGCACAGCGGGCGCAGTGACGACGGCATCAACTGGGAACTGCAGCCGGCCCGGATCGAGTTCGAGGCCGCCGAGCCCGAGATCGGGCGTTGGGAGTACGGCTACGACCCGCGCGTGGTCTGGATTGAGGACCGCTACTGGGTGACCTGGTGCAACGGCTACCATGGTCCGACCATCGGCGTGGCCTACACGCACGACTTCGAGACCTACTACCAGATGGAGAACGCCTACCTGCCGGCCAATCGCAACGGCGTGCTGTTTCCGCGCAAGATCAACGGCAACTACGCGATGCTCAGCCGCCCGAGCGACTGGGGCCACACGCCGTTTGGCGACATCTTCTACAGCGAGAGCCCGGACATGTGCTACTGGGGGCGGCACCGCTGGGTCATGCGCCCGTGTGGCGGCTGGCAGAGCACCAAGATCGGCGCCGGGCCCATCCCGATCGAGACCAGCGAGGGCTGGCTGCTGATCTACCACGGCGTGCTGACGAGTTGTAACGGCTTCGTCTACAGCGCCGGCTGCGCGCTGCTCGATCTCGATGAGCCGTGGAAGGTGCTCTACCGCGGCGCACCGTACATCTTCAGCCCACAGGCGACCTACGAGTGCGTCGGCGACGTGCCGAACGTGGCCTTCCCGTGCGCGACCTTGTGCGACGCGGCCACCGGCCGACTGGCGATCTACTACGGTGGCGCCGACACGGTGGTGGCTTTGGCGTTCGGCTACGTGCAGGAACTCGTCGAGTGGACCAAGGCGAACGCGGTGTAGCGGGCCGTCGCGCCGGTGCCCGGAACCCCGGTGCACCGGCGCGACCTCGCCCACTCGACGGGCGGTCTAGATGAACTGCCGCAGATAGGCCAGTTGCGCCGGCGTGTTGGTCATCGGATCACGGAAGGTGCCGGTCTCGAGGACCAGGTACCCATCGAAGCCGATCTCGCGGAGCGCGTCGCAGCATTCGGGCAGCGGCACCTTGCCCTCGCCGAGCAGGCGGTCGCTGAGCTTGTCGTAGAACTCCTTGATGTGGACCTGGGCGATGGCCGACCCGAGTTGCCGGATCTCGACCAGCGGGTCATAGCCGAGCCAGAGTGCGTTGCCCAGGTCGTAGTAGCACTTCAGTGCGGCCGAGCCAACGTTGTCGAGGAGGGCCAGCATTCGGTCGGCGGGCAGGTCGCCTTCGTACGCCAGAGTCAGGCCCTTGGCTTCGGCGGCCGGCGCGACTTCGCGGAAGTGCTCGACGATGCGCTGCACCTCAGCGTCGGACTGCGGTGAGCCGGCGAAGAAGAACGGCACCAAAATGACCCGCGCGCCGAGTTCGACGGCGGCATCCAGACTGCCGCTGACCAGGTCCAGCGCGCGCTGGCGCACGGCGGCATCATCGCTGGAGAAGCCCCCGTTGTTGAGGCACCCGATGCAGAGCGACGGGATCTCGACGCCGTTGGCCTCGGCCTGGATGCGGGTCACCCGGCGGCGGTCGGCGTTGGTGGTCAAGTCGCTGGCTTCGCCGTAGCCCATCTCGACGCCGTCCAGGCCCATGGCTGCGGCCGTCTCGAAGAGCTGCTCCTGGGTGCCCAGCAGGTATTGCATGGCGCCGTACTTCATGGGTGTCCTCCGCTCGTGCTGGGCGCATGGTAGTCGGGCCGGGTAGGGGCGTCAAGCCTGCTCCGAGGTGCGCCGGCTGCCTCACCGCGGGAACCATTGGCGGCGCTCTACGTTAGCTACAGTAGGTGCTGTCGCAAGGCACTGTGGATGGCGAGCCATGCGAGCACAGGCCCATGCTGCGCGGCCCCCGACACCGTCGCTCGCCGACCGCTATCAGGTCGGCCTCTGGCCGGTGGTGGGCGTGGTGGCGCTGTTCCTGCTCTGGCTGATCACAGCGGCCAACCGCCTGGCCGAGCTGCTCGTCGCCAGCGAGTGACGCTCAGTACGTTGGTACCGGCAGCGGCCGGCCCAGGGCGGCCGATTCGACGGCGCGGATGACGACGGCGGCGCTGTTGGCACCGTCGGCCGCACCGCAGCGGGTCGGTGTGCCCTCGCGAATGGCGCTGACCAGGTCAGCGACCTCGCCGTCGTAGGGATGACCCGCGATGTCCAACTCGCTGAGGTCTTGGTACTCAGCCTCGTGCCCTTCACCCAGCCACAGGCCGTACTCGCGGATGGTGCCGCGCGTGCCGTAGAGGCTCAGGTGGTTGGCCGGCGGCCGAGGGCCGACCGGGCCGTAGGCACTGGTCACCTTGGCGATCGCGCCGCCGGCGAAGCGCGCCAGGAACACCTGGCAGTCTGGTTGCTGCATGGCCGGGAAGGCCAGCTTGTTGGCGTAGCCGGTGACCTCGGTCACCGGTTCGCCGGCGAACCAGCGCAGCAGGTCCAGCGGGTGGACGCCGCCGCCGATGGCCGGGGCCTCGCGCTCGGTATACCAGTTCATGCCCAGCGCCGCGTTGTAGCGGGCGGCTTCGGCCTGGATGAACAGATTGTGCAGGTAGTCGGCCTCGAGGTAGAACAACCGTCCGAGCGTACCCGCGTCGCACAGCTCCTTGACCCGACCGAAGAACGGGTTGAACCGCAGCACCTGGCCGACGAGCACCCGCTGCGCCGGCCGCGCGGCGGCGGCGGCAACCATACGCTCCAGGCCGGCGATGGTGTCGGCCATCGGCTTCTCGACGAAGACATGGCAGCCGGCCTCAAGGGCGGCGACAAACGGCTCGACGTGGAATGGGTCGGGCGTGTTGACGCAGACCACGTCCAGTGACTCGGCGGCCAGCAGGTCCTCGACGCGTTCGTACCCCGGCACCCCGAACCGGTGCGCGGCCCCCTCGCGGCGGCTGGCCAGCAGGTCGCAGACCGCCACCAGCTCGGCGTCGTCGTGGCGGCGCCAGCAGTCGGCGTGCGCCAGGCCATTGTGGCCGCAACCCACCAGACCAACGCGTAGACGGCCATCAGACATACTGCCGGTCTCCTGCCGACGGCGGCTCGGCCGAAGTTCGCGCCGGGGCCGGCGGCTCCTGCCGCCAGTGCCGGTCGATGGCTTCGCGCTCCGAGGTGCTGACCCCGTACAGGCGCGCCACTTCGTCGTCAACCGCCTCGTCCACCGGCTCACCGGCCGCGGCCCGGCGCCCGAGTGCGGCGAGGCGGGTCGACGGCTCGGCGGGCAGCGGGATGGCACCGAGGGCGAAGCCCTCGATGTTGACCTGAATGTAGCGCTCGGCGAACCAGCGGTTGACCAGGCGCGAGTTGAGCAAGGCGCACAGCGCGTGGACCGACCAGCCGCCGTCGCTACGGGGCCGGACCCGCACGAAGTTGTTGCTGGCGAGCACCGCGCCGTTCGGATCGGCCGCCGCGACGACGCGGTCGGCCAGAGCGGACTTGCGGATGGCGTGGACGAGCACGGCGGGCTGGCCGAGCGAGAGGCGCTCCGACTTGGGCAAGCGGCTGACCGCGGCCTCGTCCACGTGAGCGCCGGCGTGCCGCACGACGTAGCGCCGCAGTTCGGCGGCTGCCAGCAGGACCGGTGGACCAGCCTGTCCGAGCAGCGGCAGCAGCCGGGTCTTGTAGGCGCCGTCGTGGAGGTCGGCGACGGCGTGGAGGCGGCGATGCGACGCCAGGCGTTGCCAGAGCCCGACGAGTTCGGGGCTGAGGCCGACCGGCAGCACGGCGGCCGGCTCGCCCGCCCAGAGCGAGCGCGGCAGCGAGCATTGCTCGGCGAACGACAACGGCACCGCGCCGTCCCAACGCCGCGTCTGGCCGTACCGGCGGACGGTCAAGGCGGTCGGCGCGGGCGCCCGGGCGCTGAGCGTCAGGATGGTCGGGATCATGTCCGGCGCGTCGGCGAAGACGCCCTTGCGCAGAACATCGACGGACTGCACGTCGCAGTGCTGGTGCAGATGGCGCCGGAGCGCCTCGCCACGGCGGCTGGACAGCCACGACTCCGGGAGCACCAGGCAGACGGTCCCGCCCGGCCTGACCAGGTCGAGCGACACCGCCACGAACAGAGCCGCGGAGCACACCTCGCCGTTGAGCAGCTCCGGCCAGCGGTCCATCCGGCGCCTGAGCGGACCGAGCTCGCGCTGCGGCAGCGCCAGGCCCCAGGGCGGGTTGCCGCAGACGACATCGAAGCCACGAGTCGGCGGCGTCTCGCGCAGGGCGTCCAGGAGCCGGACCTGGCGGCAGGCCGATTCCGGCGGCAGACCGGCCTGGACCAGGGCCAGGCGCGTGGCGAGCACGGCCAGTGGGTTGCAGTCGAAGCCGTGAAGCTGCCGCAAGGCGACGCCGTCACGAGCCGCGGCCACGAGGAACGCACCGGCGCCGCAGGACGGGTCGCAGCAGCGGTCCAGACCACCGGCGGATCGCGTGCGTTCGAGCATCCAGGCCACCAGCGGCGCGGGGGTGTAGTACGTGCCGTGCCGGCGGCGCCGCCGGCGCGCCCGCCCGTCGGCGGCGGACGGGCCGTCCCAGGCGGCCAGAGCCTCGACGACCGACGGCAGGTCGCTCATCTGCCAGGGCGAGCCGATCGGCCTGGCCTCGGCCAGCACCGTGGCCGGGTAGAGATCCGCGGCCAGGCGCGCGGGCCAGCCCGCGCCGGTCTGCGCCCGCCAGATGCCGGCGAGTACGGCGAGATGGGTCGCCGCCGGTGTGCGGCGGCAGTTGTCGGCGACGATCTCGGCGATCTGCTCTATGATGCGTGAAGTGCTGGTGTCGATGGTCCGGCAGCCTGGTTCCGGTGGATCCGGTGGTGGCTGATTGGACGGCGAGTGCGTGCGGCCTGCCGGGTCGCGAGGAGATGTGAGGCATGAAGCGTGTGGGAGCGTGGCTGCTGGGTGCGGCTTGGGTGCTGGTGCTGGCGGGCTGCACCGAGCCGGCCCCGGAGCCGCCGAAGGGCAGTGCGCCGGCTGCTCCGGCGCCGAAGACGACGAGCGCGCCGCAGCCTGGCGAGATGCCCTCGCCGACGAAGATGATGGAGCCGAGCCCGATGCACGGCTCCGACGAACTGCCGGCCGGTGCCAACAAGGTCTGCCCGGTGATGGAAGGCAGGCCGGCCAAGAAGCAGTTCTCGGCCGAGCACAACGGCCGGACGGTGTACTTCTGCTGCTCGTCGTGCATCGACAAGTTCAAGGCCGACCCCGACAAGTACCTGGCCAAGCTGGACGGCAAGGCCGGCGATGCCAAGGGCGAGAAGGACAAGCCGGCCGGCGAGAAGAAGTAGCCGCCGCGGTCCGGACCTCGTCGTCATGGAGGCCGTGCGACCGCGAAGGAGCATGGCCTCCATGCCGTGGACACAGCAACGCCTGCTGGCGGCGCTCTTGAACGCCGGCTCAGCCTACCTGCTGCTCGACACGCTCATTGAGCACCGGCACAAGCTGGGCTCCGAGCCGCTGTCGTGGGTGCCGCCGATGGTCGCCCTGGCCATGGCGGCGGTGCTCTGCATTGTCTGGCTCCGCTGGACACCGGCGCTGCAGCGACTGGCCTGGTGGGCCATGTGGCTACCGCTGCTTGCCGGCGTGGTCGGCTTCCTGCTGCACAACGGCGAGCGCGCCGAGCACGGCTGGCGGGCGTTTGTCACTGTCGACCGGCCGCCGATGCTGGCGCCGCTCGCCTTCGCCGGTCTGGGTGCCTTCGGGCTGGTCGTGTTCGCCAAGCGCTTCGCGCACGATCCGGCGGCGCCCATGGACGCTCCAGTGTCGGCCGCGCCGCGGTCGTTCGGGCAGCCGGCATCGCCGGAGGCCGCCGCCGGGCCGGCCGACGAGAGCTGATCAGAACTTGCCGTCGCGCACCTCGAAGTGGGTCGGCTTGCCCAGGCTGGCGCCGCCGCGCATGACCCAGTCGGCGATCCAGCGGAGCAGCGTCTGCACGCTGACGCGCGGGTAGCCGAACAGCCGGTGCCCGAGTTGGCCGTTGGTCACCAACGCGTTCGGTGACTCGGCCCCCTCGATGGTCACCGGCTTGTCCATGAGCGCGCCGAACTGCTGGGCCAGGCGCCGCACGCTGAGCAGCTCCGGCCCGGCGACATTCAGCGCGAACGGCGGGCTGGCCACGTGGCCCAGGGCCTGCAGCGTCATCGCGTTGGCATCGCCCTGCCAGATGACGTTGGCGACGCCCATGGCGACGTCCACGGGCTGCTCGGCCCAGACCTTGGCGGCGATGTCGTAGAGCACACCGTAGCGCAGGTCGATGGCGTAGTTGAGGCGGATCATCGCGGTCGGGATACCGAGCGTTCGGCTGTAGTGCTCGAAGACGCGCTCGCGGCCGACGCAGCTCATGGCGTAGTCGCCCATCGGGTCAAACGGTGTCGTCTCGAGCGCGCCACCGTGCGCCATCGGCTGCAAGCCGTAGATGTTGCCGGTGGAGAACGCCGCGATGCGCGCGGTCGCGAACTTCTGGCAGACGAATGCCGGCAGGACCGCGTTCATCGCCCAGGTCATGGCCTCCTGGCCCGTACTGCCGAACTTCATGCCGGCCATGTAGATGATGTTCGGCACCTCGGGCAGCGCCGCGAGTTGCTGCGGATCGAGCAGATCACACTTGATGGTGCGGATGCCGTGCGACTCGAACTGCGCCACCGCGTCCGCCGACGAGAAGCGCGACACGGCCAGCACTTCGCGCTTGGTGCCCGCCGCGTCGGAGGCCCGCCGGGCCATGCGCGACAGGCTGGGACCCATCTTGCCGGCGGCACCGAGGACCATGATGTCGCCAGCGAGTGCGCCCAGCGTCTCGATGACGCCGTCCGTCGGCTCGCTGAGCAGATCCTCAAGCTGAGCGACATCGGTCACGGTCTCGGGCAACACGGCACGGGCAGCACTCATGGCAACAACTCCACGCCGGCCGATTCGGCTCGGCCGGTCGGACTCCTCGTGTGACGCGGCCAGCGTCAGTCCAGCGGCTCGGCGAAGAGCTTGACGTCGTCGAGGTAGAACACCGTCGCGGCATCGGCGAGGCTGACGAACCCGACCCACGCCAGGCGGTTGAAGCGCGGGTCACACTTCAGCCCCTTGAACTCGCGCGTGGTACCCGCCGGCAGCGTGACGTGCAGGTCATAGGTGCCGATGGCGTGCTTGCCGAGGCGGCAGGTCACCTCGAACGCGAGCCACTGGTTCGCCGGCAGTGGCATCAGCACCTGGTCGCCCGCCCGCAGGTTGCCTTGCGCATCCACCTTGAACGATGGGCCGGTGAGGAAAGGCGAGCCGCCGCTGCGCCACTCCATCCACGCTTCGGCGCCGGGGCAGAAGTTCAGCTTGAACTGCAGGTGCGCCAGGCCCTTGCGCAGGCGAGGCTGGTAGAACAGGTGCGGGTCCCAGACGTGCTTCAGGCCGGGCGCGTCCTGCACCTTCAGACTGTGGCGGCCCGAGGCGGCTCGCTCCTCGGTGACCGCGATCGCGCCGCCGGGCACCGGGCCGAGCGACGAGACGGCCAGGGCCGGTGGCTGTCCGGGCGGCGTGCTCTCGAAGTCGTCGTCCACTCGCTCCAGCGCCGTGCTGCGGTCCGGCGGCATCACCGTCGGCGGGTACGTCTGGCGCTTGGGCAGCGCGACCCAGGCCGCGTCGCCGTAGAGGCCGGCAGCCGCGTGGTTGACCGGCCTGAACCCGAGCCGCGTGAGGGCGGGCGATGACGGCCGCAGTCGGAAATCGTCGTGCGCCGCATCCATGAACTCGGGATCAGCGACCAGCGAGCCGCGGTCGATGCCGCGAGCCTGCCACTCGGCGAAGGTCTCGTCCATGAACTCGAGGTCGCGACCGTCGGCGCGCCAGTACAGGTTCTGGTCCCAGACCGACTTGGTGTCGGGCACGCCGTCACCGAGGAACAGCAGTCCTTGGGTGACCTGACAGATGTTCCGCTCGAAGCGGTTCGGGATGGCGACGGTGGCCGGCGAGCGCCAGACCAGTTCCTGCGACGCGCGGGCGAAGATGTTGTTGCGCACGACGTTGGCGAAGGCGCCGTTGTGCATCATCAGCCCGCCGTTCTGCAGGTTGTAGCAGAGGTTGTCCTCGATGGTCAGGTGGTTGCTCTCGGCATCCAGGTAGATGCCCCAGGCGAGCAGTGGCTGTGAGTACGAGAAGACATCGTGGATGACGTTGCCGCGCAGCACGGAGCCGGTCGAGGTGCCGAGCGTGTAGATGCCGCCACCGTCGCTCAGCAGCCCACGCAGCACGTGGTGGATGTGGTTGTCGGCCACCAGATTGTCATGCACGGCGGTGGGGCCGGGGCCCCAGTTCCAGCCCAGCGACATGCCGGAGTAGGTCCCATCGCTGACCTCGTTGTGGGTGATCTTGTTGTCGCTGCTCTGGCCCACCAGAATGCCGACGCTGCCGGCGTACACGACGCCCCAGTCATGGACGTAGTTGTTGTCCAGCACATGGCCGCCACAGACCTGCGTGTCGTCGCCGGGCATGGCCATTTCGCCGACGCGCAGGCCGCCGCCGCCCAGATCCCAGAGGTGGTTGCGCTCGACCCGCCAGTCGCGGCACCCGCGGCGCAACCACAGCGCATAGCGGCCCAGGTGCGCGAACTCGCAGTCGGTCACGGTGCAGGCGATCGCGCCGACCGCGTTGATGGCCGCGGGCAGCGTGTAGACGGCCTGGGGGTCGCTGTGGCCGGTCGGCTCCAACTGCCAGTCGGCGTGCTGGAAGCTGATCCCGCGCAGCGCGACGTGCGCGACCGGCAGGCCCACCGCGGTCTCGCCGCCCAACCGGATCAGCTCCGCGGTGACGGGCGCGATGACTTCGGCTCGCTCCAGGTCTTCGTTCGGCAGTGCCAGGTAGGTCAACTCGCCGGTGCGATAGTCGAGGTACCATTCGCCGGGCGCATCCAGTGCCGCGCGCACGTTCTCCACGTGGTAGCGCTGGCCGGGACCCCAGTAGCCGAAGTGCCAGCACGAGGGCCCACCGAACTCCACGACGCGCTTGGCGACGTCGACGGACTTGACCGGCAGCAGCGAGGTCTCCCAGGAGTGGTAGACCAGCACCATGGCCTGATCGAGGTCGGGCCAGGCGGCGAGGTCACCGGGCTTGAAGCCGAACGCCGTCTTGGACTGGTCCGCTTCGGCGCCGCCGGGTTTGCCCAGGTAGCGATCGATGGTCAGGAAGCCCTGGTTCGGCGTGCGGGCGCGGGTCCGCCGGACACCGTTGACGAACAACTGGGTGAACTTCCAGCCGCCGTTGCGCGCCTCGGGGATGGTCGTGGTCCAGCGGTCGCCGTCACGGCGCCAACCAGTGACGCGCCGCCCGCCGCTGACCACCGGCCGTTCGCCCGGGAAGGCGGCCCAGGTGACCGGGGCCGCCGCCGATCCCGAGTCGGCCGGGCTGAACACCAGCGGCTGGCTCAGTTCGTGGCGGCCGCGGCGCAACAGCACGGTGACGGGTGCCCGACGGCCGGTGGCCGCCAGCGCCTGTCGGACCGCACGCTGCGCGGCGGGCAGCGTCGCCAGAGGGCCATCGCTGCGGTCCGCGTTCGGCGCCGGCAGGCGGCCGGACCAGGCATCGTTGCCGCCGGGCGCCACATGGAGAGTCGTCTGCGCCGTGGCCTGCCAGGCGGCGAGACAGAGCGCCAGGGCGCCCAGGCGACGATGAGTCATGACGGTTGCTCCACCGGCTCGGAGAAGTCGAACGCCCGCTCGATCAGTGAGGTCTCGGTGGGCGCGGTGCACAGGCTGACCACCGGCACCACCGCGAACGGCACCACCATGGCGATGGAGGCCGACAGCGGGCTCTGGTCCGGGCCCAAGACGAAGAACAGCGCCACCGAGGTGGCCAGACCGACCACCATGCCGGCCCAGGCGGCCGCCGGCGTGGCGCGCTTCCAGAACAGGCCGTAGATGAACGGTGCCATGAACGAACCGGCGACAGCACCCCAGCTCAGCGCCATGAGGGTGACGATGACGGACAACTGGTAGGTGGCAATGCCATACGACAGCGCCACGAACAGGCCGCTCAGACAGCGGATGAGGATCAGCGACTTGCGGTCCTCCATGGTCGGGTTGAGGATGCCTTTGTAGACGTCGATGGTCACCGCCGAAGCCGCCACCAGCACGAGCGAGGACAGCGTCGACATCGAGGCCGACAGCACCAGGAGGAGGATCAGCGCCATCAGCGCCGGCGGCAGGTTGGCGTTGAGCATGTCCGGCATCAGCTTGTCGAAGTTCGGCTTGCCCGTCGGCGCGGCCATCAGCACGTGCGTCAGCGCGCCGCAGAAGTAGGCCGACAGGCCAATCACCGTGGCGAAGCCGAAGGTGGCCCAGGCCGCCTTCGGAATCAGGCGCTCATCTTCGATGGAGTAGAACTTCTGCACCATCTGCGGCATACCCCAGGTGCCGAACGAGGTCATGAACACCAGACCGCCGAGCAGGAGCAGCGAGGGCTGTTTCGCGGCCGGCACGTGGAGCGGGTAGTTGGTGGCGACCTGATGGACCGCCGAGGCGAAGCCGCCGGCCTTGCCCGCCAGGACGATGACCATCGCGATGGCGCCGAAGAGCATGATGATGCCCTGGATGAAGTCGGTCAGCGTGACGGCGAAGTAGCCGCCGAGGACCAGGTAGACACCGGTCACGGCCGCCATGATCAGCAGCGCGGTCGCATAGTCGAGGTTGAGCGTGACCTCGAACAAGTGGCTCAGGCCCTTGTAGACCGAGGCGGAGTAGGGCAGCAGGAAGATGAACACGACCAGGGCTGCGAAGCCCTTCATGGCCGTGCTGCCATAGCGGGCCTCGAAGAACTCGGGCATGGTCATGGCGCCGAGGTTGTGGGTCATGCGGCGGGTGCGCCGACCGAGCACGAACCAGGCGAGCAACGACCCGAACACGGCATTGCCGACGCCGATCCAGATCGCCTTCAGCCCGTAGCCCCAGCCGAGCTTGCCGGCGAAGCCGATGAACAGCACGGCTGAGAAGTAGGTCGTGCCGTAGGCGAAGGCCGAGACCCACGGGCCGATGCTCCGGCCGCCGAGGAAGAAGTCCCCCAGGGTGCTGGTCTTTCGTTGTCCCCACACGCCGATGGCGATCATCACCACGAAGAACAGCACCAACAGAGCAACAGTCATGCTCACATCTCTTTCACTAATTGGGTTGTGCGTGGCCGCGAGCGGCCGGCGCGCGCTCTTGTCCGGCCAGCGCCGGAATCCTCCTGGCGTTGCCTCACGCGGTCAGGTCTTCGAGCGCGAAGCGCGCCAAGGTGAGGCGTTCGTAGGGCTGCGCCTGCCCGCGCTCGTAGAGGCAGGCCACCGCGCCCGACGGCAACCAGCACAGGCACGAGTAGGCCGACGGGCCTTCGTGGAGCACCAGCGACTCGGGCCAGGAGGCGCCGTCATCCCAGCTCGCGCGCACGGTCAGCCGCTCGCGCACGGTCGCCGCGGGGTTGCTGAACAGCAGGCAGCCGCCGCGCTCGCAGGTGCGGCTGACCAGACTGGCCTGGCAGACCGGCTCGACCAACGCCGCGTCGGTCTGGGCCGGTGACCAGGTCTCGCCGCCGTCGCTGCTCCACGAGACGGCGCGCCGGTGCGCGACGGGTCGATGGTGGTTGCGGCTGTTGAGCAGGAGCCGCCCATCGGCGAGTTCGGCCACCTGGCACTCGTTGATGCCTGGACCGACCCGGCCACCGAGGCGCCAGGTCCGGCCGCCGTCATCGCTGACGATGACGTGCGACCAGAAGGTCCGGCTCTCGGCCTCGATGTGGTCGCAAGGCACCACGAGGCGGCCGGCGCGCGTCTGGATGCCCACGCCGGGCCCGGTGGCGTACCAGGTCCAGTCCGCTTGCTTGACGTCCGGCGTCAGGTCGACCAGGTCGCTCCAGGAGGCGCCGTCGTCCACGCTGCTCATGATCAGCGCGCGGCGAGTGCCGGTGCTAGTCTGGTCGACGATCTGCGCCTCGGTGTCGTGGCCCAGGTTGTGGGTCAGCAGCAGATGCACCGTGCCGGTGGCCCGGTCGATGACGGGGCAAGGGTTGCCGACAGTGTGTGGTCCGTCATCGGCGATGACGCGTATCGGTGACCAAGTGGCGCCGCCGTCGGTGCTGCGGCGCATGACGAGGTCGATGTCGCCGGTGTCACTGCTGCTGTGCCGCCGGGCCTCGCAGAAGGCCAGCAGCACGCCGCTGGCCCCAGCGATCAGGGCCGGTATGCGATAGGTGTCGTAGCCGGCCTGGCCGGCGACGAACAGGTCCTGCTGCCGGTCGGTAGCCAGCGCCATGGCGGTGTCCTCGATGAGTCACCGCGACGCTTACGCCGCCGGCCGCGGCGGTCCTGCTACCGCGGTCGCTCGTCCTCACTGATGAGGATCATGCCGTGCGCTTGAGGCTTGAAGTCGGCTGGGAACAGCGTCGGCAGCTTGCCGCCGCGTGAGTAGTAGGCGCCGTTGAGGTTGGCGGCGCCGTAGGCGCTGCGCAGGTTGGCGCCGACCAAGATGGCGCCGCCCAGGTTGGAGTCGTTCAGGTTGGCGCGCGTCAGGTTGGCGCCGGTGAGATCCGCGCCGGCCAGGTTGGCCCCGACCAGGTTGGCGGCCCCGAGGTTGGCGAACTGCAGCGTGGCGTCGGACAGGTTCGCCTCACGCAGGCTGCTGCCGTAGAGGTTGGCGCCGTTGAGACAAGCCTCGCGGAGGCTGGCCCGACTGAGCACGGCGCCGAGCAAGTTGGCTTCGGTCAGGTCGCCTTGCAGCAGGTTGACGCGGCGCAGCACTGCCTGGCGCAGGTTGGCACCGCGCAGGACGGCACCGGCGATGTCGGCGTCGCTCAGGTCGATCCCACTCAGATCCAGCCCCGCCAGGTCCGGCAGGCGGGCCAGTAATGCTCTTCGGGTCAGCTCCGCCATGCGCGCTCCATTCAACAAGCCGCATTCTACGACCACCGGCCACCACCGTCAACGCGCCGGCTCGGCCTCGACGAGAAGGAACCAGTACCCCCCTATCGTACCCCACATCGTTCAACGTGGGAACTGAAGATGCGTTGTCTACCGTTCGCGCTGCTCCTCCTGGCCGCCGGTGTCACGGTGGCCCAGCCTCGGCCCTTGCCGTTGGTCGCGGTGCCGCTGGCCACCGACGAACCGCCGCTCGACGGCCGGTTGGCCGGTCCGTTCTGGCGCCGAGCCGCTGACCTGGGCCGGCTGCCGTACCTGGACCGACCGGGTGTCCCCGCCGCCTGGACGCGGGTGCGCGTGGCCCGCACCGCGGCGGGCCTGTGCCTGGCCACCGAGTGCTTCGAACCGCTGATGGAGCGCGTCAAGCCGACGCACCGTGAGCGCGACAGCGAGGTCTGGGCCGAGGACTGCCTGGAGGTGTTCGTGCAGCCGCCGGGTCAGCCCTACCGCCACTTCGTGGTCAATCCGCTGGGGGTCCAGTTCGACGAGCTGGGCCGTGACGCCCGTTGGAACGCGGACTGGCAGGTGGCTGCCCGGAGCGAGGCCGACCGCTGGCAGGTGGAATGGCGCCTGCCGTGGGCCGCCCTCGGCGGCGCGCCGAAGGCCGGCGACACTTGGCGCCTGAACGTCTGCCGCTCGCGGCGCCCCGAACCGGAACTGTCGGCGTGGTCGGCCACCGAGGGTGGCTTCCACCAGCCGGAGCGCTTCGGCGAGATCCGCTTCGGCGACGATCCTTGGCCGGTCCTGGTGGAGTGGCAGCAGACGGCTCGCAAGCAGGTCCGGGTGCGCCTGGAATGGTGCCGTCCCGAGGTGGCCGAACAGGTGCAACTGAGGCTCAACGGCGAGCCCACCGACGGTCGGTTCACCGTGGCCGCCGAAGGGGAGTCGCGCCTGCAGTTGACCGCGGTCTACCAAGGGCGGGCCATTCTGCGCGTGCCCTGGTCGCTGTTCGTCGAGCCGTTGGAGGGTCTGCTGGACCAGGCCCGCCGCCGCGTCGCCGCGGTGCCGGACCAGCCCGGCTGCCGGGCCGAGCGGACGGCGCTGAGTCGTCGGCTGGAGCGGCTGGGCAAGCTGGTGCAGACGGCGCCGCCCGAGTTGACCAGCGAAGTGCAGGCCGGCCTCCGCGAGGTGGACTTGCAAGCGTCGCACCTGCTCGCGGCGGGGGCTGCTGAGCAGTCCGGGGCGGCGCCGGGCAGCGTTGCCTACGGGGTCGAGTCGCCGTTGACCAAGCGGCTCCGCCACCAACCGTTTGCGGGTCAGCCCGGTGGCCTGCTGCGGCTGGACGCCGCGCGCCGTGAGATGGATGCCGGACAGGTCATGCTGTTCGCCTTCAGCCAACCGCTGCCGCAGGTGCGCGCGACCGTCGGCGAGGCACGCTCGGCGGCCGGGGCGGTGCTGCCGGCGAGCGCCTTCCGCGTGCGCCGTGTGGGCTACGTCGAGACGCAACAGCCCACGTACGTGGTGCCACACGTCGGCTTGTGGCCCGATCCGCTGCTGTCCGGCGCACCGTTCGACGTCGCGCCGCACTCGTTCGAGACGCTGTGGGTGGACGTCCGCGTCCCGGCGGGTCAGGCGGCCGGCGTCTACCGCGGTCAGCTCGAGCTGGTCTCAGCCGCGGCCCAGCCGACCAAAGTGCCGATCGAGGTGCGCGTTCGCAACTTCACCATTCCGGCCCGGCCGTCACTGGTGACCGCGTTCGGCGTCAATGCGAGTTGGCGGGTGCCGCAGGACCACGACGCCTATATCCGCAACGCCCTGGAGCACCGCGTCACACCGTACGGAGTGGGCTCACCGAAGCTGTTGCAGGCACCGGCGCAGGACTGGACGAGGGCGCGCGCGCTCGAGGCCGACATCACCAGCGATCGGCCCGGCGTCCTGGCCTTGAGCGTGCGCGCCGCCGACGGACACGCCGTGGCATTCCCGGCGCAGCCGCTGGTGGCGGGCAACAACCGGCTCAAGTTCGACCTGGCGCCGGCGCGGACCCGCGTCGAGCGCTGGTCGCTGTCGGCCGTCGGACCACTGAAGGCGACGGGTACGGTGCGGTTGGTCGGCGAGGACCAGCAGACCGTGCTGGCCGACAAGGTCGAACGGGTCGTCGAGGTGGCTCACGACGGCTGGCTGGGCGCCTGGCCGACCTGGACCGAGAGTGGCTGGGACCGGCCCGACGTGGCGGCACGCATCGACTGGAGCGCGTTCGACGCGGCCGTCGAGCGTTACCTGCCGCTCGGGTTGTCCAGCCATATCGCGAGCCTGCCGCAGCCGCACGCGGCCTGGGCGCGCGAGTACCAGCGGCACCTCAGTGAGAAGGGCTGGCTGGACCTGGCGTACACCTATCTGATGGACGAGCCCGAGCCGAAGGACTACCCCGAGGTCAACCGCCTCCAGGGCGCGGTCAAGCGCGCGGCACCGGGTCTGCGCAACATGATGACCGCCCGGGCCTTTCCGCCCGAGCTCAAGTACGTGGACATCTGGTGCCCCGAGGCCCATACCTACCAGAGCGAGACCGCGCGCCAGGAGCAGGCCCGGAAGCGCAGCGTCTGGTGGTACGTGGCCTTCTCATGCCGGCACCCGGTGCCCAACATCTGGATCGACTACCCAGCTCTCGACTGCCGGGTCTGGCCGTGGATGACCTGGAAGTTCGACATTGACGGCATGCTGTACTGGAGCGTCACTTACTGGTCAGGGAACCCGTGGCGCAACGGCATGATGTATCCCGGCGCGAATGGCGACGGCCACCTGCTGTATCCGGGCGAGGACGGTCAGCCGGTCGACTCGATTCGCTGGGAGTGCCTGCGCGACGGTCTGGAGGACTACGAGGTGCTGTGTCTGCTGAAGGCAGCGGAGGCCGAACTGGCCGCCCAGGGCGGCTCGGCCGAACTGCGCCAACGGATACGCGCGCTGGTGGCCGTCGATGACCAGGTGGTCAAGAGCGTGCGCGAGTGGAGCCAGGACCCGGCGCGCCTGCTGGCGGCTCGGCGCGCCATGTCGGACGCCTTGGAGGCGGCGGTGGCTGCGCTCGGGCACGAGCCCGAGGTCAAGGCGCGCCCGCGCCGCCGGCCGGGCAACGATGTCAGCAAGCTGCCACCCGAGGCCATCGAGGCGGCCGCCGCCGGCGCGGTCAAGCCGTGGACGGAGCCGGCGCTGGCACCGGCCGACGGCTTGGTGCTGCGCTACGACTTCGACAACGGCGTGCCGTTCGCCTTCGACCGCTCGGGTCAGTTGAACCACGGGCGCGTCGAGGCGGCCCAGCGCGTACCCGGCCGGCAGGGGCAGGCGCTGGCGTTCGGCGAGCAGACGCGCGTGCATCTGCCGGCCGGCGCGAAGCTGCTGGGCGTCCAGCCCGACCAGGGCACGGTGGCGGTCTGGGTGCGGCCGGACTTCGCGCCGACGGACCTGCCCGACGGCCTGTGGGACGGCTATCGCGTGATCGCCTACCTGATGCAGACCGACGGCAACGGTCTGCCGGACGGCTACGATGAGATCGGCCTGTTCTGCCACGGCCGGCAACTGGTGGCCAAGTGCGCCGGTGCCAACGATGGTCCCTTCGCGGTGATCGCCTCGCCGTTGCAGAAGGGCGTGTGGACGCATCTGGCGCTGCGCTGGACACCGGAGCGGCGCACGCTGTTGGTAGATGGCAAGCCGGTGGCGGACCGCGCCGGGCGGTACGTGCCGCCGAAGCTGGACGACTTTGCCGGGGCGCTGGGCTGGCATCCCGCGAGTCGGCGCTGGCCCTGGCAAGGCGCGCTGAACGGACTCCAGATCTGGCGCCGCGGCTTGAGCGACGCCGAAGTGGCCGAATTGGCGCGGTGACTGAAGAACGGGCGCCGGCCGAACGTTGGGGGCCGTGGCGCAGACAGATCGCTGGTTGGAGGTAGAGACGATGGTGTGGCGGCGGCGGCTACAGCCGGTGGTGGCGGCGGTCCTGTTCCTGACGGCCGGGTGCGGCGGCGGCGGTGGTGGCACCATCGCGACCTCGGTGGACACCAGCTACACCTTCCCGGGCGCCCAGCCCGGAATCTCGACGCGCAATGCGGGTCGCGGCACCATCGCGGGCACGCTGACCGACACCACCCTCAAGGCCGCCAGCGGTATCACGGTGACGCTCTACCGCCTGACCCGGTCGCGGCAGACCACCACCGGTTACATCAGCACGGTCAGCAACGCCAACGGGCACTACGTGTTCGGCAACCTGGAGCCGGGCAGCTACCGCGTGCAGGTGCTGCTGGTCACCGCCGACGTCACCGTGGCGGGCGACGCCGACACCACGCAGGACTTCGCCAACGTCGGGCCGGGCAGCAACAGCAAGTACAAGTGGACGATGATGATCTACCTGGACGCGGACAACGATCTCGAAGAGTACGGGGTCTTGAACGTCAACCAGATGGAGCTGCTGCCGAACAGCGACGACGTGGCGATCGTGGTGCAGATGGACCGCATCCGCGGCTACGACAGCAGTAACAACGACTGGACCGGGGCGCGCCGGTTCCGGGTGCGGCACGACACCGACACCGCCACCATGACCTCGGCCAAGAGCCCGGCCGAGGGCGGCACGGCTACCGTGCTGGGAGCGGTCAACTCGGGCACGGTGAGCAGCGTCAGGCAGTTCATCTCCTGGGCGCAGACGGCCTATCCGGCCGACCATTACCTGCTGGACGTGTGGAACCACGGCGCCGGCTGGCGGCGGCGCGCGGCCGCCACCGATCTGCTCGGCTTCGGGCGCGGGGTGCTCTACGACGACACCTCGAACAGCTACCTGACCACGCCGCAGACTGCGCAGGCGTTTGCCGGGCCGTCGCCGATCGACATCATCATGTTCGACTCGTCGCTGATGCAGATGGCCGAGGTGGCCTATGAACTGCGCAGCAACGCCAGCTACATCGTCGGCAGCGAGGAGTCGCCGCCGGGAGACGGCTACCCTTACGATCACATCTTCGACCTGCCCATCGCCACGCCGAGCACCAGCGCCGAGGCCCTGGCCATCCATGTGGTCAACAACACGATCGCGCAGATGGGCACGCGCTACGCGCTGACGCAGTCGGCGCTGCGCGCCAACCAACTCGACGCCCTGGGACAGGCCATCTCCGCCTATGCCGACCTGCTGTCCAACAACCTGACCGACTATCGCACCAAGATCCTCTCGGCACGCGAGGCCGCGCAGCGCTATGGCTCGCCCTACAACAGCTACGAGGGCTATCGCGACCTGATGGACTTCGCCGGCCTGGTGGCCACGAAGACCGGCAACACCAGCCTGGCCACCGGCCGCGACACGTTGCAGGCGGCCCTTTCGGCGGCGCTGGCCGCCGAGAGCCACAGTGGCACCGCGGTGGCCAACTCGCACGGCCTGTCGATCTTCATTCCGACCAACTCCGACTGGGTCTCGCTCCGTAGCAGCTACCTGGAGACCGCCTTCGGCCAGAACGTGCGCTGGGCCAAGTTCCTCGACAAGCTGTACGGTGTGAACTGAGCCGGCTTCCTCGCCGACTGGTGTAGCCAAACCGCGCGCAACGAACGTCTGTTGAAGAACCTCCGGTGGCCCGGCGTTGCAGGCCACCAGCGAGGCGCAATCAGGACGGCTGGAGGTCGACGGATGAAGCGATACGTGTTGGTGGCCACGGTGGCGATGCTGGGGCTGTCGGTTCTGCTCAACGGGTGCGGTGGTGGCGGCGGCGGTGGGTCGACGACCGTCGATACCAGCTATGCCTTCACCGGCGCCCAGCCCGGCGTGTCGTATCGGGCCGCGGGCTACGGCCTGCTGCGCGGCAGCTTGCTCACCAGTTCGGGCACCGGCGCCGGCGGCGTGACGGTGACGCTCTACCGCCTGGTCCAGAGCCGCCAGAGCGGCGGGTCCATCACCACCACCAGCAGCAGTTCGGGCAGCTATGTCTTCGGCAACCTGACGCCGGGCGCGTACCGCGCCGTGGTCGGCTCGCAGACCGCCGACGTTACCGTCACCGCCGACGCGGACACGACGCAGAGCTTCAGCAATGTGGCCACCGGTTCGACTAACCGGTTCAAGTGGACACTGATGGTGTTCATCGACGCCAACCAGGACCCGCGGTATGCGGACTCCAACCTCGAGCCCTATGCCGTGGAGAACGTCAACCAACTGGAGTCGCTGCCAGACAGCAGTCAGGTGGCCATTGTGGTCCTGATGTCGCGCCTGGCGGCCAGCGACACGACCAGCGGCAACTGGACCGGCGCCCGCCGGTTCCGCGTGACGCACGACAGCGACCCGCACTTCATGTCGTCGGCGCGGACGGCCAGCGAGGGTGGCTCGGCCGAGGCCCTGGGTACCGTCGACATGGGCAGCGCGGCCAATGTGAAGAGCTTCATCACCTGGGCCCAGGCCAACTATCCCGCCGACCACTACGCCGTCGACCTGTGGGACCACGGCTCGGGCGTCCTGCGCTCGCGGGCGGCCGGCGCCACCGGGCTCACCCGCGGCATCCTGTTCGATGACGCGACCGGCAGCTACGTGACCACGGCCCAGCTCAGCGACGCGCTGGTGGGCACCGCCAAGATCGACTTGGTCATGTTCGACGCCTGCGCCATGCAGATGCTGGAGATCGCCTACCAGATCCGCAACAACTGCGATGTCGTGGTCGGCAGTGAGGACCTGACGCCGGGCGACGGCTATCCCTACGACCAGATCTTCGACCTGCCGATCAGCAATCCCAGCGTCGGCACCGAGGAGCTGGCCAGCCACATCGTCAGTGGGTTCAACACCTTCTACACCGCCCAGCGCACCGATTCGTGCCAGTCGGCGTTGCGCACCAGCCAGGTGGCCAACCTCGCCCAGGTGGTCAGTACCTACGGGACGACGCTGCAGAACAGCCTCAACGTGCACCGGACCGCGATCGGCAACGCACGGGCGGCCAGCCAGCAGTACGGGGGCAGCTCGTCGCAGTACGAGGGCTACCGTGACCTGGTCGACTTTGCGACGCGCGTGGCGGCGACCACCAGTGACTCCGCGCTGATCGCCGGGCGCGACGCGGTGAAGACGGCCTTCAGCGCCGCGCTGATCGCCAACGGCCGGTACGGCACCAGCGAGAGCGGCTCCAACGGCCTGGGCATCTGGCTGCCGAGCGCCAACACCTGGCGCAACTGGCGGGCGGTGTATGCCACCAACGCCTTCGCGCAGAGCACCGCCTGGTCGACCTGGCTCTCGGCACTGCACACCCAGTAGTTCAGTCGTCGGTCTCCAGGGCGCGCTTGGTGGCGGCGAGCAGCGTGCTGTAGGCCAGCAGGTGGCCGCCGCTGGGATCGGCTTCGAGGCAGCGCCGCCAGGCGGCCGCGGCGCCGGGCCAGTCGGCGCGGCGCGCGCGGACCGACCCGAGCAGTGCCCAGGTGGCGGCATCACCGCCGTCGCGCTCGGCCGCCGCGGCCAGGTGGTGCTCGGCCAGTCCGAGACCATCGGGCCGCGTGCTCAGCAGCCGGCCCAGGTCACGGCGGTACAGCGCCTGCTCGGGATCGAGATCGGCGGCCGCGCGCAGGTCCGCCAGCGCATTGGCGCGCTGGCCCAGCGCCATCCAGACGCAGCCGGCACAGTGGCGGAGGGCGGCACTGGCCTGGCCGGTGGCCAGGCGTGGGGCCAGGACGGCCAGCGCCTCGTGACAGCGGCCCAAGCCGAACCAGGTCCAGGCCAGGGCCAACCGGTCGGCGTCGTTGCTGGGATCGGCCAGCAGCGCGTCGGCCGCCTCGGCCACTTGCTCACGCGCCCAGGCCAGGTACTCGCGCAACGGCAGCCGGCGGAAGTGGCGGCAGGCCGGGCAAGCGTCGAAGACACGGTAGGTCCGAAGCGGGTAGACCGGCAGCGGGCCGAGCCGGAACCATTCGCGTGCGGTGAACGCCTGCAGTTCGCCGCGATAGCCGCACGCGACGCACTCGCCAGGCAGGCCGACCACCTCGCGCCGGCCGTAGTGGCCGAGCCAGCGGCACTGGAGTTGCGTCGGGTGGCTGTGGCCGGTCAAGCCAGTTCTCCCGCCAGCGTGAGGACCAGTTGCGTCTGGGCTGCCACCTGCCCGGCCAGCGGCAGCGCGCGCGGTGCGAGCTCGCCCTCGAGGCGCGCCACGCGCGCCGTCAGGCGCTCGGCCCACGCCGCCCGGGCGGTCGCGTCGAGACCCGGTGTGCGGGCCGCGATGGCCGCGTTGGTGGCGAGGGCCCGCAGTTCGGCCAGGTCGGCGGCCACCGCGTCGCGGCGGGCCGCCTTGGTCGGCCCCCACTGGCTGGCCAGGGCGGCCAACGAGCGGGCCGAGTCGCCGCGGTGGGCGAACTCCGCGCCGGCCTCGGCCGATCCCCGGTCGACCAGTTCGGACAGCTCCGGCAGCGTCGCCAGCAGCCGCTGACTCAGGGCGGTGTCGAGGGCGGCCCGTGGCGTCGGGAGCGGCGTCATGTCCGCGAGTGCAGCCACCGCGAAGATGGGCAGCTCCGACACCAGCGCCACCGGCGTCTGGTGCCGCGCCGCCACCACCTGCATCGAGTTGAGTGCCAGTTGGTGCGCGTCGGGCGCGCCGCCGGCGGCGAAGTAGGACTGCATCTCGGCCAGCGTCGGGGCCGTGCAGAAGCCGGCCCGCAAGCGGTGGAAGCCCTTGCGACCGCCGCGGTCCTCATCGTGCAGTGGCAGTCCGAGCTGCGTCAGGGCGGCCGCCAGCCGATCGAGCAACGGCCGCACGGCATCGCGATCGAGGGCTTGCACGAGGCACCAGGCGCCGCCGGCGAAGGCCATGCTGTGCAGACTGACGTAGCCATCGACACGTGGCAGGGCATCGAGATAGCGGTGCGAGGCGGCGCACTCGGCATGGCGGGCCTGGGCCGGTGACTCGCCGTAGCCGAACTCGCGGTCCTGTTCGGGTGGGTCGCGGTAGACCTGTGCGAACCAGGTGCTCAGCATGGTCGGCTCGGCGTGCAACCAGCCCCGGTTCCGCGCCAGGCCATACGGGTTGGCCGTGACCAGGAAGTGGACGGTGACCGCCCGTGCCAGCGGCGCCAGGTCGGCGACGTCGACGAGGGCGGCGGCCAGCCTGGCCGCCGTGACGCAGCCGGCCGGTTCGTCGGCGTGGGCGTTGGCCTGCACGACGAGGTGACGCGGCCCGTGACCGACGGTGACGACGCGGAGCCAGCGGCCGAGCGGCTGGTCTGCCAGCGTGGTCACGCGGTACCGGGCATCGGCGGCGAACCGGTCCAGGAGGGCGGCGACATCCTCGGGCAGCAGGTACCTCACGGCGCCGCGTCCGCCCCCGCGAGGTCCGCCACGCGGATGGCTTGGTCGACCCAGGTGAGCACGCCGGCGGGCTGCAGCATCGTGGCGCTGGGCTCGTAGCCCCCTTCCTCGTAGATGTGGGGCAGTGGCAGGTAACCGAGGTAGTCGTTGGCATAGCCGACGACGAGCGGCACGGCGGCCCGACTGCGCTGCTGCACCATCCAGGCGGTCTCAATCAGACACTCGCCCGGCGCCGAGATCAGCGTCGCCGGGCCGAGTCGCAGGGCCTGGGCTTCGGAGACGACGTCGCCGTCCTCAGCAAGTCGGCGCTCGTAGGCGACATCGAGGTAGGGGTGGGGACGATGGGCGACCGGGAACTCGTGCCGAGCGGCGGCGAGCGCGTCTTCCGTCCGACCGCTATCGCGGCTCAGCAGTTCGACGACGGCACCGCCGGCTTGCCGGCCGACCCGGAGCATGTCCTGGTACGAGCGCCCGCAGCCGACCTGGGGATTGGCGTCGCCGCAGGCGCCGTTGAGGAACAGGCAGACGCCGCCGCACTCGCGCTCGACGAAGCGGCACAGCTCACCGGGCCAGTCGCCGCTGACCACGCGGCTGGCGCCGCCGAGCACCACCGGGTGCGTGGCGTGGTGCGCCACCGTCGCCAGCAACTCGTCGCCGGAGCCGAGCACCCGCATCACGCGGAGTGTCTGGTCCACCGGGCCGCTGGCGTTGGGCGCCATGCCGATGCCACCTTCGGCCCGTGGCGCGCGACGGTTGCGGGCCAGGGCCACCTGGCCGTGGAGGTACTCGACGCGGGCGGGCTGCAGGTTGTTGGCCGCGAGGTAGACCGCACTCGCCAAGTGCTTGAGCAAGACGTGCAGCCAGGCCGGATCGACCGGCGCGAAGTGGAACCAGTCCATGGTGTCCGGCCCGGAATGTGTGTGTGTGGCGGCCACCATCAACCGGTCGCCGGGCAGCCCGCACAGTTCCTCGACCATCGGCCGCAGGAGCTTCAGGTGCCGCCGCTCGACCCACAGCAGCTCGCAGGCGAGCAGCGCGGCCATCTGGCCCTCATGCTCCCAGACCAGGGCGCGAGCGTGCAGGTCGTCGGCGACCGCATTCGCGGGACGTTCGCAGCCGAACCCAGCAAGCTGGACGGGTAGTGGTGGGGTGATGGTGACCTTAGCGCAGCCGACCTGCATGACGAACCGCCTTTCTCGCCGCCGGCACCGCTCCGTGGTGCGGCGCGGCCGGCGAACCTCGGCCACCGCGGCGGCGTCGAAGGACTCGTGGCTGCGCCGCGGGTGTCGGGTTCTGCCGCCGAGTCGGTTCGGCGTGGCAGGCATGATCCTTGCAAGTTGTGGGTATACCGACGGCTGTTGGCTGTCCACGGGTGTTGGAGCCTGGAGATCCTGATGAGTGAAGCCGAATCCATGGGACCGGCGCGCCGCGAATTCCTGACCACGAGCGCGCTGCTGGCCGGTGGCGCATTGGTGTTCGGTGACTGGACGCCGGCGCAGGCCGCGTCGCTGCCGACGCGGCGGATGGGGCGCACGAAGATCGATGCCACCGTGCTGTCGTTCGGGGCGATCCAGTTGACTGCGCAGAACCGCGGCGCCTCGGTCCTCGAGCGCGCGATTAAGCAAGGTGTCAACTTGGTGCACGTGTCGCCCGACTACACCGGCGGCCAGGCGCTGGCGCAGGTCGGCGAGGTGATGAAGCGGCATCGCGATAGCGTCTTCCTCGCGCTCAAGTGCCATCCGGATGAGAACACGGTCCTGTCGGCCATGCGCAAGCTGAACGTCAGCTACGTCGACATCCTGATTCCGAATGTCGGCGGCGGGCAACTGTCCGACGGCAACCTGTACCGGCGGTTCGAGAGCCTCCAGAACAAGAAGAAGATCGGCGCCATCGGCTTCGCGACGCACAAGAACATGGCCGCCGACATCAAGGCCGCGACGGCCGCCGGCTGGTGGGACTGCGTGTTGACCAGCTACAACACCGGCTGCAAGGGCGAGGTGGCACCGGTCATGGCGTCGGCCGTCAGCAGCCAGAAGATGGGCTTCATGGCCATGAAGGCCTCGCAGGGCATCGGCGGCGACTTCGCCGCCGGGCTGCGCGGGCTGCTGGCCAACCGGAACCTCGCGACCATCACGCTCGGCATGGCCAGCGTCGACCAGGTCGACCGCAACATCGCCGCGCTGGCTAGCCGCGGCGCGTCGATTGCTGAGCCCAGCGACCGGCACTACGTGGACTCCTGCGCCGGCCGAGTGTGCAGCATGTGCGGTCGCTGCGAGCAGGCGTGTCAGCGCGGCGTGGCGGTCGGCGAGTACCTGCGAGCGTGGAACTACCGCGACCGGGGCGATATCGCCTTGGCCACCGACCTGGTCCGAGCCATCCCGCAGCGGCAGTCGCTGGCGATGTGCAACCGCTGTGGCCGCTGCGACCACTCGTGTCAGCGCCAGTTGTCGGTGATGGACCGCATCCACGACGTCGCCGGCGCCTGAGGCCGGAATCCCCACAGTCAGGCTGCCGTCGGCCGCCGGCGGCAGCTTGGCCGTGGCGAGGCTACGTAACGACCATCCCGCGCAGCCTGGCGCCTTGGGTGCGTCGTCGCAACGGCGCGGAGGACTGCTCCATGGACGCAGTTGAGCAACTCACCCCTCAACGGGGCACCAAGGGACGTCGGCGCGGCCCGGAGCTGCGCGCGGTCGGGCCAACCGAGCACTACGTCGGGATCGGCATCCTGGCCCTGACGATGCTGCTGTGTACCTGGGTGTTGGTCCGTGGACTGGCACCCAAAGGTGTGCTGTGGGGGGCCTATGACGCCAGCCTGTTCACGGCTCCGGTGGTCGCGGCCCCGGCCGGCCCGCCGCCCGCAGCGGCCCCGACGGCCAAGCAGGCCGTGGCCGGACCGGCCAAGGAGGCCAAGGCCCCGGCCGGCGGTACCGCCGGTGAGCGTTTCCTGCCGGTCGCGGGTGACGACTGGACCGCGGGCAAGGTCGAGACCTTCAACGCCGAGAAGCTCTACGAGAAGATCGACGGCCGCGCCGAGGCGTATCTGGCCTATGGCTGCGTCGGCCTCGAAACGATGAGCTTCACCAAGGCGGGCAAGTCGGTCGATGTCTACATCTACGATATGGGCACGCCGCTCCAGGCGTTCGGCATGTTCGGCATCGAGCGCAACGCCGAGGCCAAGGCCGCGGCGCTCGGCGAAGACGGCTACGACTCCGGTGGCAGTCTCTACTACTGGCAGGGCCGCTACTACGCACAGGTGCTGTCCGGCTCTGGCGATGCCGCCGAGGCCACGTTGGCGGCCAAGGTCGCCAAGGCGCTGTCGGGCAAGCTGCCGAAGGGCAAGTCGGAGATCCCCGGGCGCAAGTGGTTCCCGACCGAAGGTCTGGTGGCCAACAGCATCGCCTACGTGCGCCAGCAGGCCCTAGGGCAGGAATGGCTGGGTGATGTCTACACCGCCCGCTACACGGTGAAGGACAAGACCGTAGAGGCGTTCCTCAGCCGACGCAAGGACGAGGCGGAGGCCAAGTCGCTGTTCACCAAGTACTGCGAGTTCCTGGCCAAGACGGCCAAGATGAGCACCAAGCCGGCGGGCAAGGTGACGCTGCACATTGCTGACCAGGGCGGGCGGTTCGACGTGGTCTACCAGCACGGCGCGGTCTTCGGTGGGGCGACCTATGCCGAGGACCAGGCGGCGGCGGAGGTGGTGGCGGCCCGGCTGGCGGCCGCTCCCTGAGCGGAGGCGAGATGACGGACGAGCCGGTCGAACGGCGCGAAGCGCTCCGGCGGTTGGGCGGTGCCGCGGTGGCTCTGGGCGGCCTGACCGCGGCCGGCGTGCTGCTGCGTGACCCGCGCGCGGGCGACGCCTACTTCCGCGACCGCGCGGCCGCGCGCACCGCGACGCTCAAGCGCTATGACGTGGCTCCAGCGTCGGGTACGAGCAGCCTGGCCATCGTGCATGGCCATGACGCCGAGGCGATGGTCAAGGCCGCGATCGGTGCCTTGGGCGGCATCGAGCACTTCATCCAGCGCGGCGACGTCGTCGTGCTCAAGCCGAACGTCGCCTTCGACCGGGCCCCACAGTTGGGCGCCACGACGTCGCCGGACGTGCTCCGGGCGGTGGCGCGGCTGGTCAAGGGCGCGGGCGCCCGCCGGATCCTGATCGCCGACAACCCGATCAACCAGCCGGAGGGGTCGTTCGCCAAGACGGGCATTGCCGCCGTGGCCGGCGAACTCGGCTGTGAGTTGGTCATGCCGACGCCCAGCAGCTTCCAGGACGTGGCCATCGGTCGGTTCGACACGGCCTCGGGCCGGCAGGGCCAGGCCGGTCTCGCCCTGGACGTCTGGCCCTTCTTCTGGGAGCCGTTCAAGCAAGCGACCAAGGTGATTGGCATCTCGCCGTGCAAGGACCACAACTTGTGTGGTGCCTCGCTGACCATGAAGAACTGGTACGGCCTGCTCGGTGGTCGCCGGAACCAGTTCCACCAGCACATCCACGATATCGTCAGCGACTTCCCGCTGATGATCAAGCCCACGCTGGTGGTGCTCGACGCGACGCGCATCCTGACGCGCAACGGGCCCACCGGCGGCAGCGTCAGCGACCTGAAGCCGGGCAACACCATCGTGGTGGGCACCGATATGGTGGCGGTGGACAGCTACGGCTACTCGCTGTTCGAGCGGCGACAACCGCCGCCGCGCTATCTGGCCTTGGCCAAGGAGCGCGGGCTGGGTGAGACCGACTGGGCGGCGCTCAAGCCGGTTCAGCAGAACGTCTAGACGCGGAAGGTTACGATGCGGATCACACGCGTCCGAGTGGTGGTTCAGACCGTAGCGTTCAGCCTCTTCCTGCTGTTCGTCGGTGTGACCTCGTACGGTGCACTCAAAGGCTTCCCGGTCAGCGGCTTCATGGAGCTCGATCCGCTCGTCGGGGTCGGGTCGGCGATCGCTTCGCGCCACGTGTACCACCACGTCATCTACTCGCTGGTGCTGATTGCGGCGACCATTCTGCTCGGCCGGGTGTTCTGCAACTGGCTCTGTCCAATGGGCATCCTGATGCAGTTGTCGGGTCGCCTGTTCTGGCGGGGGGCCAATGGCCGGCAGCGGATCGACGGTAATCGCTACCGCCGGCTGTACGGCCTGAAGTACGCCATTCTGGCGTTCATCCTGGTCGCCGCCGCGTTCGGGTCGCTACAGAACGGCCTGCTCGATCCGACGCCGACCATGCATCGCAGCTTCACGGTGGCGGTGCTGCCGTTGCTGGACATGCTCACCGAGCGGGTCTACGTGCGACCGCACGCGCATCAGTTCGCCTGGCTGGTCGGTGCCCTGTTCGCCTTCTTCATCGGCATGAACGCGGTCATCCCGCGGTTCTACTGCCGCGTGCTCTGCCCACTGGGCGCGTTCCTGGGTGTCCTGTCGCGGTTCAGTCTGTGGCGCATCGAGCGCGACGTGGCGCGCTGCACCGACTGCGATCTGTGCCTCAAGGCGTGCGAGGGCGCGTGTGATCCGCACTCCGCGTTGCGGCAGGCCGAGTGCTTCACCTGCCTGAACTGCCTCGACGACTGTCCCGAAGGCGCGCTGCGCTACGCGTGGTTACCGGCGGCCCAACCGACGCCGGACGGCGGCGGCGAGGTCACCGGCGCCGACGTAGACCGCCGGGCGGTGGCGTTTGGTGGGCTGGCGGGCGTGCTGTGCTACGGCTTGGCGCGGTCGACCGGCGACGTGGACCGCAACTTCCAGCCGCAGGTGATCCGCCCACCGGGCAGCACCGAAGAGCCGGAGTTCCTGGCCCGGTGCATCAAGTGCGAGCAGTGCCTGCGGGTGTGTCCGACCAATGTGCTCCAGCCGGCTCTGTTCGAGGCCGGTCTGGAAGGTCTCTGGACGCCCATCATGAACATGCGGATGGGCTACTGCGAGCTCAACTGCACGCTGTGCGGGCAGGTCTGCCCGACCGGCGCGATCCAGCGCATCAGCATTGAGCAGAAGCGCGGACTCGGCGCGTTCGCCGACCTGGGCCGCGTGAAGACCGGCACGGCGTTCTACGACCGGGGCCGTTGCCTGCCCTGGGCGATGGACACGCCGTGTGTGGTCTGCCAGGAGGTGTGCCCGGTCTCGCCCAAAGCAATCTACACACGGGAGCACCGGACGACCGATCGCTGGGGCCAGCCGCTGGTGCTGCAACGGCCGTACATCGATCCGAACCGGTGCATTGGGTGTGGCATCTGCGAACACGAGTGCCCGGTGGTGGACCGCCGCGCGGTGTATGTCACGGCGGTGGGTGAGACGCGCAGCAAGGAACGCTCGCTCCTGTTGCGCGACAGCGGCAACGCCGCGCCACCGCCGACCAAGGGCGCGTCGGCCGGTCGCGAGAGCGACGCGGCCGGCTGAGGACGGACTGCCGATGGGGTAGGAGAGTGGCCATGGAGGGCGACAGGCCGGCCTCGACGGTGCCAGGCGCGCAGCGGTGCAGCCGCTCGCCGACCACTTGGCTGGCCGCGGTGCTGGCGGTGCTGGTCGCCGCCGTGCTGGCCGGCGGTCTGGCGCGCATCGCCCCGAATGCCAAGTGGCCGCCGGTGGTGGCCTGGCTGCTGGCTGGTGCGGCGGCGGGTCTGGTCGTCCAGCGCCGCATGCCGGCCCTGGTCGTCGCGCTGCTGACCACCATCAGCGCCGCCGTCGTCTCCGTCGTGGTGATGCTGCTGCAAACCGGTCACGAGCCGCACCTGGGTGGCACCCACCAAGCCGCGCCACCCATGCCTTCGCTCAGCGACATCACCTTCACCACGCTGGCGTGTGGCCTGGCCTGCGTGGTCGGTGCCGTCGCCATGGTGGAACTGCACCGGAACTACGAACGCCGACGCCGGTGAGCCGGCCGCGGCCGCTAGTCCACGATGCGTATCGCTGGCGCGGCGGCCTGCCCGTCGAAGTTGATCTGGCTGACCCGCGACGCGACCGTTCCGGCCAGCGACGTGAAGGCCAGCGCCGACGATGAGCCCGGTTGCGCGGCCACGATCGGCAGTCCGCCGTCGCCACTGGTGGGAATCGTGCTGTCCAGTTGCACCTCGCCCAGATAGGGCAAGCCCCACTCGGCCGCCGCCGCTGCGCCGCCGCCATGGCCAAACACCGTCTGGCGCGAGCCGTCCGGGCCGACGGGATCGCTCATGTTCTCCACGATGCCCAGGATCGGTACGTTGAGCTTCTGGCACATGGTCACGGCGCGGCGCACGTCGGCCAAGGCCACCCGTTGCGGTGTCGTGACCACCACCGCGCCGGTGAGCGGTATCGTCTGCGACAGCGTGAGTTGGACATCGCCCGTGCCCGGCGGCAGGTCGATGATCAGGTAGTCGAGCTCGCCCCAGTCCACGCGCGCCAGCGCGTCCTGGACATACTTGGCCAGCATCGGTCCGCGCATGATCATCGCGGCGTCCTGGCCCACCAGGAAGCCGATAGACATGAGCAGCAGGCCCTCGCGCTGGATTGGCTGGATCTTCTGGTCTTCGTTGACGTAGGGCTTCTCGTCGGCCGGCACGCCGAACATGGTGGGGATGGACGGCCCATAGACATCGGCGTCGAGCAGGCCGACCTTGGCCCCTTCCTGGCGCAGCGCTACGGCCAGGTTGACGGCGACCGTCGACTTGCCCACGCCGCCTTTGCCCGAGGTGACCGCGACGGTGTTGCGTACACCGGGAATGATGTCGGCGTTGGGTTCGGGCACGCCGCCGTGCCCATTCCCGCGAGCCTGGGCCGTCAGCGTGACCACGACCTCCTTGACGCCGGGGAGCTTGGCGATGGCCTCGGTCGCCTCGCGCTTGAAGCGCTCCTTGAGCGGGCAGGCCGGCGTGGTCAACTGGATGGTGACCGCGACCTGACCGCTGTCGATGGTGATGTCCTTGACAAAGCCGAGGCTGACGATATCGCGGTGAAGGTCCGGGTCGATGACCACCTTCAGCGCCTCACGTACCTGGTCCGCAGTCACCGCTTTCCTGCCCAACATAGCCCGTCTCGCCTCCCGTGGAGCCACGCTAGCGCCTGGCCCCGGCAGTCCGTGACTGCCCTCGTGCATGGTAGCACCATTGTAAGCCCGAATGCGGCCCGCCGTAGGGCCGGATGTCGCCCAGGCGCAGTCGCCGCCGATCCCCAAGCACGACGCCCTGTCCCCGCTGGCAGGAACAGGGCGTCACAACTCGCCGACGCGAACGCGGCCTGGTGTCAGGCGATGCCCGCCATGGCGAAGATGGTGTCGAGCGTCGCCTTGGTCTTCTGCGCGGCGGCGACGTTCTCCATGTCGCGGAGTTCCTGGTTGAACGGCTCGACGGTGACCGGGCCATCGTAGCAGATGCGCGCCAGGTGCTTCATGAAGCAGGCGGTGTCGATGACGCCGCTGGCGGCCGGGAGCAAGCGCTGGTTGTCCAACTGCTCGTCGCGGTCAATGCCGGCCGGCGCATCGCTGACGTGGACGACCACCACCTGGTCATTGGTCAGCGAGGCCAGGTCGGCCTCGGTGCCGCCCGACGTGTACCAGTGCCAGATGTCGAGCAACAGGCCGACGTTCGGGCCGATGGCGGCGCACAGCTCGAGCATGCGTGGCAGCGTGTAGACGAACTCGTACTGCTTGCCGCGCCGCAGCGTGGCCGGCCCGATGAACTCCAGGCCGAGGCGGCAGTCATGGTCGGCGAGCACCTTGGCGACCGGGCCGAAGCGCTGTAGGTGGAAGGCCCAGTTGGCCTCCAGGTCGCGAGTGTCCGACCAACTCGGCACCCAGGTGGCGCAGCGCACGGCACCCACTTCGCGAGCGGCCGCGGCCAGCCGTGGCAAGTTGGCCAGATCGGTCGCGTAGTCCTCGTCGCCGCCTTGCCAGCGGATCGGCAGGCCCCACGGGCCCATCTGCAGCCCGCGCTCGGAGTAGAGCGCCTGGAACGACGCGGCGGACTCTCTGTCGAGGCGGTCGGCCGCCACGCCGATCGGCACGTCCACGCCCTCGAACCCGGTGTCCACCGCCAGGTCGAGCCCCGGCTCGAAGTCGACATTGACGCCGATGGCGCCCCAGCTTGCGTTGCGATACACGCCTGCTCTCCTGTCCCGTGCCGATTGCAGTCGGAAGTGCGTCTGTGATACGGCCGCAGCGCGCCAGATCCTCCCGCTGGCAAGTGCCCAAACAGAAAGGGCCGACCGCCGCGGCCGGCCCTTCTGCCTCAATCGATACCGTCAGGCTACCGGCGCGGCGCCCACGGGTTGCCGTTCTCGCCCGTGCCGCCCTTGAGCATGGTCTCGCCCTTGATGGACTTGGTGTGACCGTCCACGAAGCTGACCACGCAGAGCCCGTTGTCCAGCGCGCCCTTCTTGTCGTCGCCGTTGTGGGTGGCGCGAATGTGCAGCGACACCGAGCCGGCGTTGGTCGGCGTGTCGTCCAACGCGGTGAACGGCACCCCGTCCTGACCGGCGACCGTGCCGTCCAGCATCTTGGCGTCATAGACCATGATGGTGTTGCCCGGGAAGGCCACGCGCGAGGTCTTGCCGCCCACGCCGCCGAGCAGCACGTTGCCGCCATAGCCGCCCGACGGGGCCCCGAGGCGCAGGTTCATGCCGTAGCTGATACCGTTGTTGTCGACCAGCGGCCGCCATGTGGCGACCGTCGCCGCCGCGTAGTTCCAGGTCTGGTCGTCGGGCAGCGCCTTGCAGGTGAATACCTGGGTGCTCTTGGTGTAGCTGTAGAGCGGGGTCGCCCAGTAGTACTCAAGGGCCGTACCACCCGCGAAGTTGGCCGCCGGGACCTTCTGGTCGTAGTCCGAGGCGTACATGATCAGGGCTTTGCCGATCTGGTTCAGGTTGCTGGTGCAGTCGGACTGCTCGGCCTTTTCGCGAGCCTTGGCGAACACCGGGAACAGGATCGCCGCCAAGATGGCGATGATGGCGATGACCACCAACAGCTCGATCAGCGTAAACGCGCGTCGCGTGTGAAGTCGCATTGCGATGCCTCCAGTCCTCACTTTGGCCCTCCCGCGACCGCGTGCTCGCTTCGTCGCGTGCCGTTGCCAAACACCTTGTCCACACCGGCCGATAGTAACCGGACTCCGCCCTTGGAGTCCATACCATCGCCGGTAAGAGACTCCGCCACCTACCTGATACCCGTTGCTCGGCGGGCTAAACGCCGACGCGATCATATACGACGCGGGCGACCGCGCGGTTCACTTTGCCGGACGTTGGGCCAGCGCGACAGCCGACGCCGACGTCGGCGCTACCGCAGCGGCCCGATCCCCGCTGCGCGGACCTGCTCGCGCCACGCGGTCACCTCCGCGGCCCACCCGGCGGCCAGGTCGTCCGGTGTGGCCCCGGCTTGCCAGGCCTCGCGGACGGCGGCGGTGTGCAGCAGCGTGTCCAGCCCGGCGTTGCGCAGCTCGCACTGGTCGGGATACAGTCGCCACAAAGCGTCCAGCACGTGCAGGCCGAGCCGCGGCGCGTCGACGGCGTGCCGGTCGGTGACGTGGATCTGCACGCCGTGGCAGACTGCGCCATGGTGCTTGGAGAAGGTCGGCTGGAAGGCCGTCGGCCGGAAGATCACCCCAGCCAGTTCGCGGCGGCTGAGTTCGCGCGCCAGTGCGTAGGCGTCGCACCACGGCGCACCGAACAGTTCGAACGGGCGGGTGGTGCCACGTCCCTCGCTGACGTTGGTGGCCTCGAGCAGGACGGTGCCGGCAAAGCACAACGCGCTGGTGACCGTCGGCAGGTTCGGCGACGGTGCGAGCCACGGCAGGCCCAGCTCGTCGTACCAGAGCTCGCGCGGCGCGTCGATCCAGGGCACGACGGTCAGGTCGACGGTCAGACGTTGGCTCACCACCTGCCAGCGCAGTTGCTCGCCGATGGTCAGTGCCGGGCGCATCGGCAGCGGCGCCGGGAAGAAGTGGCCGGCGGCCACGTTGCCCTGCGCGACGATGCCGCCGAGTGGCGTCGGGCGGTCGAACACCACCAGGGGCTTGCCGACCTGGGCGCAGGTCGCCAGGCAGGCGGCCAGCGTGGTGGAGAAGGTGTAGGGCCGCGCGCCGGCGTCCTGCAGGCAGCCGACGAGGACGTCGATGTCGGCCAGCAGGTCGGTGGTCGGCCCCCAGCCGTGGCCGTAGAGGCTGTGAACGGGCACACCGGTATGCGGGTCGCGACCGCCGGCGACCTTCTCGCCGGCTTGCAGGTCGCCCCAGACGCCGTGCTCCGGCGCGAACAGCGACGCCAGACAGCGCCGCTCATGCAGGATGTCGATCAGGTGACCCGGCTGGCCGAGCCAGCCGGTGGGTCCGGTAACCAGTCCGACGCGACGGCCGCCGATGACCTGCAGAAGCCGCTCGACGGCCTGCGGTATGGGCATATCAGTCTCCTCCGACGGGCTTCACCGCGGCTGCGCCGCGGCCTGCCTCGACCGTGGCGCGGAACCTTGGCGTTACGCACGGTGCTTGACCATTCGCGCCGCTGGTCAAATACTGACCAACAGACGTTGATGTCCATGGAGTGGGGACATATGCAGACGGCGCGGGAGCCACTGGCCACCGCGCCGTTGGCATTGGTTGCGGCGGCCCGAGCCTATCGCCGCGCCCGCACGACCACCGGCTCGCCGGCGCGGCCGAGCCAGGTGGGCTGGGCCGGGTACTTGGCCGCCAGGTAGTCGGTGAACCGCGTGGGATCCTCCCGGTTGCCGTCGAACATGTCGAAGTGGGTGGGCACGGCCAGGCCGACCGGCAGCGGGGCGACGAGATCGGCGGCCTCGGCGAAGCCCATGTTGCCGATGCAGCCGCGCCGGTAGCGCGCCGCGTCGCGGCCGTTGATGGGCATGAACGCCACGTCGATGGGCAACAGCGAGCGCAAGCGGGCCTGGAGCCCTTCCCACCACACGGAGTCGCCCGGATGGTAGGCGCGGACGCCGTGGCCGCTGACCACATAGCCGAGGTACGGAAACAGCCCCTCGGCGGTCTGATCGAAGAACTCGTGACTCGACCTGACCGCGGTCACTTCGACGCCCCGGACCTGGGCCGTCTCGCCGTCATTGAGGCCGATCCACCGGTCGGGCGGCACGCCGAGCGACATCATCCGCTCCCGGATGGCGGCCGGCGCCACGAAGACCGCCGGCGACGCCGCGGCAAGGCCGGGAATGGCGTCTGGATCGACGTGGTCGCTATGGTCGTGGCTGCAGATCACCAGGTCGAAGCCGGCGCACTGGGCCGGGGTGAGCAGCGGTGGCTTGCGCCGCCGGTCGGACTCCTTCAGGTAGGGGTCGATGAACACCAGGCTGGTGCCGATCTTCAGGATGACCGACTGCTGCCCGAGCCACCAGAAGACCATCTCGCCGTCCGCCGGTCGAGCGGCGGACAGCGAGTCCAGCAGGTCCTGCCCGCTGCGGGCGACCTCTTCATAGACGGCCATGGCCACCTCCGCGTCCGGGCGTCAGCGCTTGGCCTTGTCCTTGGGATCCTCGGGCACTGCGGCGTTGGGATCACCGATCTTGCGGATGGCCAGGCCGACGGCCAGGAGCGGGTCGTCGCGCCCGGTCTCCTGCATGCGCTGCCGGCGGAAGTCCTCACAGCGCGTGCGCAGGGCGGCCACCATCTCGGGTCGCTCGTCGGCCAGGTTGTGCTGCTCGTCGGGGTCGGTGGGCAAGTGATAGAGCTCGATGGGCGGCGTGTGGTGGTGTGGATCCTCGATGTCGACCAGCAGCTTCCACTCGTGCGTCCGCCAGCCGTACTTCTTCATCCAGGTGCTCTCGATGATGTAGGTCTCCTGGCAGGTACCCAGGTCCAAACCCTCATCCATCAACGGCACCAGGCTCTGCCCGCCGAAGTCGGCCTGGTAGGGAATGTCGCAGAACTCGAGCACTGTGGGCACGACGTCCATGTGGGTGACCAGGCCGCCGAGTTCCTGTCCGGCGGGCAGCTCGGGATGGGCGATGATCAGCGGAATGTGCAGGTTGGTGTCGTACAGGCCGTGGTGGTCGTACCACATGTTGTGCTCGGTCAGTTCCTCGCCGTGGTCGCTGGTGATGATGATCAGGGTGTCATCGAAAGCGCCCATCTCCGCCAGGCTCTGCCAGAGATGCTGGAGGCAGACGTCCATGTAGGCGATCTCGGCGTCGTACTGGTGGGCGGGGAAGTCGATGTCGGTGATACCGGGCATCCAGCTATTGAAGTAGCCGTTGAGGGCGTCGTACGACTGCCACATGTGCTCGGCGCTGTCGTTCTCAGGATCCTTCTCATCGCCGGCATAGAACATCTTGTTGAACGGCGCCGGCGGCAGGTACGGCGTGTGGGGGTCCCAGTAGTGGCCGAAGAAGTACCAGGGCTGGTCCTGCTCGACACACTCGCGGATCAGCTTCAGCGTGGTGGCGTTGACCGCTTCGGCCTTGCGCCAGGCGCCCGAGGTGTCGCGGTCCCACTGGTAGCTCTCGTAGCGGTCGAAGCCGCGCTTGAACCAGCGCCCCATGTTGTCCGCGGCCGCGGTGAAGTAGCCGTGGTCGTGCAGGATCTCCTGAAGCTGCGGAAGGCCTTCGTCGAGGACCGGGTCGCTCTCGCCGCCGTGCTGGCCCACGATGCGGTGCGTGAACACGTCGTGACCGGTGAACAGCGTGGTATGGCCAGGGAACGTGGGAATGAACGGCGCGATGCACGTGCTGAAGACGGTCCCGTTCTCGGCGATGCTGTCCAGGTGCGGCGAAGTGTTGCGGTAGTACCCGTAGCAACCCAGTCGGTCGGCTCGCAGCGTATCGAGCGAAAGCAGCAGAACGTTGCTGGCCATCGTTGGCTCTCCTCGTCGCCGAGCGTTTCGGCGCGCGGCGAGAGGATCCTCCGCTACGGTGTGGACAGCCGGGGCAAGCGTACTCGGGTCCGGCGTCCGGGGTCGTAGAGCGAGCGCACCTCGGCGTCTGCCGGCGTGATGCGCGTAGTGCCGACCGGCGTGTTGAGCACCACCGTGTTGACGGCTTGCTCGCCCGGTGCCAAGTCCCCCAGCGGCACCTCGAGGACGTCCTGATCGACGGTTGCGGTGCCGCCGGGCCGCGGCTGGTAGCCTGCCGGGACTGGGAGGAAGGCCGTTACGGCCGCGGCCGATCGCTCGCCGGTGTTGGTGACCTCGACGGTGGCCGTGACGCTGTCGCCCGGCGGCGCCGTGGGCCGGTCGAAGGCCACTCGGACAGCCATCTGGGCCGGTTCGACCACTGGTCGCGACTGCGTCCACGCGGACTCGACAGCGACGCTTGGCCGGCCGCGTCCCGACCACGACAGCGCCAGCTTGTGCCGCCCGGGCGACGGCGAGTAGACCTGCGTCGGCGAGGCCCCGCGGGGATCGACCGCCAGGCGGCCGACCCGCTCACCATCGAGCGTCACGGTCAGCGTCCCATGGCCCGGACCGGCGGGCGGCGGCGCCGCCGCCCGCAGCGCATCCACGGCCAGGGCGGTCAGGCGCGCCGACCCCCAGGTGCCGTCGTCAGTCTGCTGCGTGGCCAGGAACCGGGCGCCGTCACGGGCGACGCGGCGCAGATCGCTGTCACCGGCCGCCGCCAGCACCGCCACCGTCCGGGCGGTGACCTCGATGGCCGCGCCGCGACCGGCGGCGCCCAGTGGCGTGGTGCCCCCGGGGTACCAGTGGCAGCCATCGCCGCGCTGCTGGCGCATGGTGGCGAGCCGCTGCAGTACCTCGCGCCGAACGGCGGCCGGCCGCCGGGTGACCACCGCGGCTTCGGCCACGGCCGCCAGCGAGAGATTGTCGGTGAGCCGATGGGCCTGTCCGAGCAGTCGGTCGGCCGCCACCTCGCTGCTGCCCTCGAGCGCGCCGCCGAGCGCCAGCGCCGACAGGTGCATGGCCTGGCCGGACACCAGGCCGCCGGGTTGCTCGCCGCCCGACGCGGCCGGCTGCTGCCGCGCCAAACCGCTCAGGCTGCGCTGTACCCACCGCCGCGAGCGGGTTAGGAGGGCCGAGTCCACCGGCGTGCAGCGGTCGACCTTCTGCAGTACACGCAGGGCCTCGACGGTGAGCCAGCGGTCGGCCAAGCCGCCTGGCTGAGCGGCGAAGGCGCCACTCCAGCGGCCCTGGCGGTCCTGCACCTCGTAGCGCAGCAGTTGCTGATACGCCGCCAACAACTGCGGCCACAGTTCCGCGCGTCGCTCGGCGGTGAGTCTCTCGGCGTCGGACCAGATGGTCCACCGTGTGGCCTGCGCGTCGGCGTGCGCCACGGCCTCGCGGAACGACTGGACCGGCTCGCGGGTCGACCGCGCGAGCGACTGGTCCCAGGCGGCCAGCGGGTCGGGCCAGGCCGACACGCGCAGCAGGCGGGCGGTCGCTCCGGCCGGCAGTTCGACCGCCAAGTCGGCCGTGCCGGCCAACGGACCGCTCTGACAGCGTGCCAGGCGCGGTGCCGGCGGCACGACCTCGACTTCGCCGATGGCGGTCTGGTCGACCGCCTGACCGCTGAGCTTCACCGTCAGGCGCGGGCGGCCGTACTCGGCGCCCCGCACCGGGACCTGGAGGTCGGTGCGGGACTGAGGCGGCAGCAGCAGGCGCTGAATGGGGGCCGAGGTCAAGTCGAGTCCGGACTCCGTCTGCGCCGTCAGGACGACCGCGAGCCGCTCGGCGGTCGGGTTGAGGATGGTCACCGGGACCGCCACATCGTCGCCGATGGCCAGGCGACGCGGGGCCCGGAGGGTCAGTTCGACACGCGGTCGGGTCGTCACCGCGGTGGTGGCCCGAGCCGGGCGACCCAAGCCGGCGAAGGCGGTCGCCTGGATGCTCCAGGTGCCTTGAGCAGTGGCCGGCAACTCGAACGCGCGCCCACCGTCGAGGCGGCTCACCTGGGCGCCGGGCACCGGCATGTCGACCGGCGTGGGCCGGATGGCGTAGCGTAGGTTCCGCCGGGCAGCCTGCGCGGTGAGGCTCAAGCTGGTGTCGCCCCACGGCTGCCAGGCGGCCACCGGGCCCGTCGCCTGAGCGGCCAGTTCACGCGCCTGCCGGCCGGCCAGCAGCACGCCCAGGCTGATGGCCAGGACCAGCGGCAGCGCCAGCGCCACGGCGCCATAGCCGGCCCAGGCACCGCGGCGATGCACCTGCGGTACGCGGCCCCACGCCCGGCACTCCGCTCGCCTCACGGACTCGAACGGGTCGCCGAGGAACTGGTGCAGCCAGAGCAGCAGTGCGCCCAGCAGCAACGCGCCGACGCCGACGGCGTAGTAGGGCGAGCGCCGGAAGAACCGTTGCTGGGCGGCCAGCGCTTCCTGCCGCGCCAGCAGCGTCGAGTTCGCCTGCCAGCCGAACGCAGGCGAGCCGCCGGCGTCGGCGGGAGCGCCAGCCGCCACGGCTCGGTCGACCGGCCTCTGTCTGACGGCGGCCAGCAGCACTTCGCCGGCGCGAGCGGCGCCGTCGGTGTCGGTCAGCCGAGGCACGACCTGCCCGGGCTGGCGAGCGGCGGGTTCGAGTACCATTCCAGGTCCGGGCGGCGACGCCACGTCGACCCGCGCCGCGCCCGCCCGCCAGACGCCGCGGGCGTCCAGCGCGTAGGCACGGATCGCTACCGGCCCGCTGACCGTCGCGGGCAGTCGCAGGACGAGTGACGCCCGGCCGCCGCGCAGGCTGATGCTGCGCGTGGCGACGGTCTGGCCGCCGGCCACCACGTCGAGATAGCCGTCGCCTGCGCCGGCGGTGGTGGCGAGGGCGACCTGCAGCCGCTCGCCGGCGGCGACCGGGCTGCGGACTGGCTGCACCATGAGCGCGTGCTCGGGGGCCTCGGCGTAGACGGTGCTCTCCTGCACGAGGGTGCGGCCATCGACCAGGGCGCGGAGACGCACGCGATTGGGTCCGAGCGCCGGCCGGAGCACCCAGTGTGCCCGGCCGTGCTCCAACGGCACCGCGGCCCAGTCGCTGTCGTCGGTGGCCACCTCGACCGCGTCAGCCGCGGGCGACCCGTCGGGGCGGCTGGCCTCGATCCGCAACCGGCTGTCCAGCCCGGCCACCAAGCTGCCCTCCTGGACCGCCAGCAGGACCGCCGGTGCCGGCCAGTGCTCGACGGTGGCGTAGCCGCGGCCGCGTTGCCCATCGGGTGCCACCACGTCGGCCGTGACGAGCAGGCGGGTGCGACCGGTCGGCGTCCAGCCCGACATGGTGAAGGCCAACTGCCCGGTGCTGTCGGCCACGCCCGACTGACGCACCCGCTGCTGGCCGTCGCGAACGGTGACGGTCACCCGCGCCGCCGGCACTTCCTCGGCGGGCGGGCGCAGCACGCGGACCTGCACTGGCAGCGGCGCGCCACCGGAGAGCACCGCCGGGGTGCGGATCTCGACCTGCAGGTCACGTGCGCAGGGCGGCTCCACCTGCACCGGAGCGCAGGCCAGAGCATCGCCCGACGTGGCCCACAGCGTGGCCTCACCGGCGGGCAGCCCTGCGGCCAGGGGCACCTCCAGCCAGGCCTGCCCGGCCGCCGAGACCACGGTGCGGCCCTGTGCAAGCGCGGCGCCGCGTCGGTCTTCGAGCCGCCAGGCGACGGACTCGCCGCCGTACGGCCGGCCCGATCCGGCGTCGCGGACGACCACGCGGGCGGCCACGCGGTCACCGGCGAGGACCGTGGACGAGAGCGGTTCGAGCAGCAGTTCCCGGTGGCGCGCCACGGTGACCGGGTGCCACACGCGGACGCGGCCGGTCGCCGCCTGAACATCGGCCGACAGCCAGTAGTCGCCGGGTTCCACATCGAGCGCGGCGCTGATGTCGGCGTCGAGCGTGCCCTGGTCATTGGTGCGCGCCCGCAGCACGGCCCACCGGCGCAGTTGCTGCTGCAGCCGGATGGTGACATCGGCGTTGACCACCGGTCGCCCGCTGCGACGGTCGCGCGCGATCAGGCGCACCGCCGCGGGTCGCCCGGCGACCCATTGCGGGTCACCAAACAGCCAGCACTCGGTGGGGCAGATGGTTGGCGCCCACGGATGCGGGGCCAGCAGTGCGACCATGAACACCAGCAGGCCGAACTCCACGGCCCACCGCAAGCGGGTGAGGGGCGGGGTCAGGCCGAGACGCTCCCACCACCGCCGGATCGGGCCGACCTCGCTGACTCGCTGCATCACCTCGGCAGTGAAGTCGGCGTCGAGCGGCGGGGCCGTCACTGCCTCGTCGAGCAGGTCGATGAGCCGCGTCGAGGTGGCGAACTCGCTGAGGGCCTCGGGGTGGGCGGCCCAGTACTGCTCGACAGCGGCGCGCTCGTCGTCGTCGAGCGCACCGTCGAGATAGAGCGGGATCATGGCCCGCAGATCGGCTTCGCTGTAACGCCGTGCCGGCATCAGTCCTCAGGCTCCAGGGCCAGTTCGCGGCCGAGTCGCTGACGCAGCATTTCGCGGGCGGTGCGCAGGCGATGTTCGACCGTACTGGGGGGGAGCTTGAGGATGTCGGCGATCTCTTTGTAGCTGAGGTCGTTCAGATGCTTGAGAATCACCACCACGCGGTACTTGGTCGGCAGGTCGTTGACGGCGCTCAGCACCAGCCGGCGCAGTTCCTCGCGCGAGTGCTGCTCGGCCGGCGACTCGACCACCGCCGACGCCGACGGCAACTGCTCGGGGTCGGCGAAGGCTTCGATGCTGACCGGCCGGTGCTTCTGCTTGCGCAACCAGCTGCGGCAGAGGTTGACCGCGATGGTGTACAGCCAGGTGGAGAACTTGTAGCCGGCGCGGAAGCCGCCGAGGGCGCAGAAAGCCTTCACGAAGCTCTGCTGTGCCAGGTCGCGGGCTTCCTCGGCGTCACCGGTGAGATGCAGGGCCATGCCGTAGAGCGGTTCGCGGTAGCGGCTGACCAGTTCGGCGAAGTGCTCGCTGCCCTGACTCAGACACATCTCGACGACAGCTTCATCGCTGACGCCGACCGCCCGTGGCGACTGAGGTAGGCCTTCGCGCATCGCGGTGTCCTCGTTCCTCTGGCTCACCCGACCATTATACGCCTGAGTGCCCGGGCCCGCGCCGCGAAGTTACGCGCCGCCGGCTGGCGCGCATCGGTTGCGGCTGCGGCGCGCTGCCGCCTGGCGGCCGGGCACCGTCCGATACCGCGCAGGGCATCTTGGCGGCCCCGGCGTACTGCGAAGCCGGGAATGCTGACCAGAAACGCGTCTGGTAACAGTATCACAAGAAGGGGAAGCGAATGCGCGTGCCTATACTGCGTCGTGTGAGCTGTCCGTCTCGGGTCGTGCCGAGGGCCGTCACATGAGCGACAGGCAGGAGTTGGCCAAGTCGGCCGCTGACGTGCCAGACGACGCGCTAGCGGACAACGCCTCGTACCTGCGTGCGCTCCGCGTGGGTAGCGAGCGGCCGGAGTGTGCCGGGCTGGGAGTGACCGTCGAGTACCGCTTGCTGTTTGAGCACATGCTCGATGGGTTCGCGCTGCACCAGCTCGTCACGGACGCCGCCGGGCGACCCGTCGACTACCGGTTCATGGCCGTCAACCCGGCCTTCGAGCGCATGGTTGGCGTGACCGCCGCTGAGGTGGTCGGCCGCCTGGTCACCGAGGTCGTGCCAGGCGTCGAGCCCGAGTGGATCGAGCGCTACGGCCACGTGGCGCTGACGGGCGAGGTGGCGCGGTTCGAGCAGCGGGCCGAGGCGCTGGGCAAGGACTTCGAGGTGGTGGCCTTCCGGACCCGGCCGGGGCGGTTCGCGTGCGTGTTCCGCGACGTTACCGAGCGGCGGCTGGCCGAGGCCCGCATTCGGCATCTGGCGAGTTTCCCCGAACTGAACCCGTCGCCCGTGGTCGAAGCCGACGCCGACGGCCGCCTGAGCTATGCCAATCCCGGCGCGGTCGAGACCGCCCAGCGCCTGGGCGCGGCCGGCCCGGCGGCGTTCCTGCCGGACGATCTGCCGGAGCTGCTGGTGGCGGCGCGGTCGGGCGGGCCGACGTACCTGCGGCGCGACCAAGCGCTCGGCGGACGGGTGTTCAGTGTGGCCTACATCGTGGCGCCCCACGCGTCGACGCTCCGAGCCTACGCCACCGATGTGACCGAGCAGAAGGAGGCCGAACTGGGTCTGCGTCTGCTCAACGCCGGACTGGAGCAGCGCGTGTCGGAGCGCACGGCGGAACTGACCGCGGCGAACGAGGAACTCGAGGCCTTCTGCTACTCGGTGTCGCACGATCTGCGGGCGCCGCTGCGGGCGATCGACGGGTTCGCCGAGGCGTTGAGCGAGGAGGCCGACCAGGCGCTGGACGACCAGTGCCGTGGCTACCTCCAGCGCGTTCGGGCGGCGGCCGGTCGGATGGGGCGCCTGATCGACGACCTGCTCAACCTGTCGCGGGCCACCCGCGGCTCACTGGCCCGGCGGCGCGTGGACCTGGCGGCGCTCGCCAGACGCGTGGCCGGCGAACTGCAAGCCGGCGAGCCGGCGCGAGAGGCGGACTGGCAGATCCCCGAGGTGCTGCCCGCCCGCGGCGATGCGCGGCTGCTCGAGACGGTGCTGGCCAATCTGCTCGGCAATGCCTGGAAGTTCACCGGCCGCCGGGCCCGCGCCGTGATCGCGCTCGGCGTCACCGTTGATGACGACCAGCGTGCCTACTACGTCCGCGACAACGGGGCCGGCTTCGACATGACCTATGCCGGCAAGCTGTTCCGACCGTTCCAGCGGCTCCACCGGGCCGACGAGTACGAGGGTAGCGGGGTGGGGCTGGCCACGGTGCATCGGGTCGTCCGCCGGCATGGCGGGCGAGTGTGGGCCGAGGGTGCCGTGGACCAAGGTGCGACGGTCTGGTTCACCCTTGGCGCGGAGGACGACTAGGGGCAGTGGCATGGCCGCGAAGCACAGTTGGGCGAACCGTGAGCGCGAGATCCTGCTCGTCGAGGACACGCCAGACGACATCGACCTGACGCGTCGCGCCCTCGAGCGTCACCACATTGCGAATCCGCTGGTGGTGGCTCGCGACGGCGCGGAGGCCCTCGACTACCTGTTCTGCCGCGGCGAGCATGCGGCGCGGGCCGGCGCGCCGCTGCCGGCGCTGGTGCTGCTCGACCTGCGGCTGCCACGGGTGGACGGTCTGGAGGTGCTCAGCGCGTTGCGCGCCGATGAGCGCACCACCCTCTTGCCGGTGGTCGTCCTGACCGCCTCGGACGAGGAGCGCGACCTGGTGGACAGCTACCGGCTGCGGGCCAACTCGTACATCCGCAAACCGGTCGACTTCCAGCAGTTCGCCGAGGCGGTGCGGCAACTGCACCTGTACTGGCTGGTGCTCAACGAGCCGCCGCCAGCCTAGCGGCGCGCAGCGGTCACGATCCGCTGCGGCCAGTGGGCCAGGCGCCGCTGGCCGCTGGGTCGGACCCGTGGGAGTGGTGCCGATGGGAGCCGTGCTTCGTGTGCTGGTGGTCGAGGACAGCCCCGACGACGCCGAGCTGCTGGCTCTCGAGTTGGCGCGCGGCGGCTATCAGCCTGCCATCACCCGGGTCCAGACCGCCGAGTCACTGCGTCAGGCGCTGTCCGCCGATGCGTGGGACCTGGTGGTGTCGGACTACTCGATGCCCGACCTGACGGGGCTCGACGCGCTCCAGATCGTCAAGGACCGCGGCCTGGATGTGCCGTTCATACTGATGTCCGGCGCCATCGACGAGGAACTGGCGGTCGAGGCGATGGTCCGCGGGGCGCACGACTACGTCATGAAGGACCGCCGGGCACGCCTCTTGCCCGCGATCGAACGTGAGTTGGCCGAGGCCCGGGTGCGCCAGTCGCAGCGCGAGACCGAGGCGATGCACCGCGCGGTGGTCGAGAGCGCCCTGGACCCGATCGTCGTCTACGAACTCGACGACGGCGACCGGCCGGGGCGAGTGCTGACTGCCAACCGGGCCGCCAGCGAGATGCTCGGCTACGGGCCCGACGAGCTGCCCGGCCTGCCGCTGGTGGCGCTCTTTGCCGCCCCGGGCGACGCGGCGGTGCGGCACGCTCGGCTGCTGAGGGCCGGCCGGCGGCGCTTCCGGGCCGCAGTGACGACCAAGGGCGGCACGCTCCTGCACATGGCGGTCGGGGTGCAGCCAGTCGTGGCCGGTGGGCGGCGGGTGGCCGTGGCCATCGGACGCGACATCACCGAACGGCTGGAATCCGAGGACGAGCGACAGGCTGTGATCGAGGTGCTGCGTCTGGCCAACGAGCACCATGAGCTGAAGGCACTGGTTCGGGCCGTCACCGGCTTCCTTCAGCGCTGGTCGGGGTGCGACGCCGTCGGCGTGCGGTTGGTCGAGGGCGAGGACTTCCCGTACTACGAGACCCGCGGCTTCGCACCCGAGTTCGTGGCGGCGGAGACGCACCTTTGCCAGGAGGATGCCAGCGGCCAGATCGTCCGCGACGGCCAGGGCAGGGCGGTCCTCGAGTGCATGTGCGGCAACGTGCTGCGCGGACGCTGTGATCCGCGCCAGCCCTTCTTTACCAGCCGCGGCAGCTTCTGGAGCAACCACACCACCGACCTGCTGGCCACCACCAGCGACACGGAGCGTCAGGCTCGCACGTGCAACCGCTGCACTGCTGACGGGTTCGAATCGGTGGCGCTGCTCCCGCTGCGCGCCCACGGCAAGACCCTCGGCCTCCTGCAACTGAACGACCACCGCGCCGGGCGCTTCAGTGAGCGGCGGATCGCGGCGCTGGAGCGCCTGTGTGACAGTCTGGCGGTCGCCATCGATCAGAGCCGCACCGCCGCGGAACTGGCCAGGAGCGAGGAGCGCTTCCGCACGATTGCGGACTACACGGCCGACTGGGAGAACTGGGTCGGCCCGAACGGCGAATTGCTCTGGACGAGCCCCTCGGTGGAGCGGATGACCGGGTATACCGTCGCCGAGTGCCTGGCCATGCCGGACTACCCGACGCCGCTGGTGGCGCCCGAGGACCGGAGCCGTATGGCGGCGCTGTTCCACCAAGCAGTTGGCGGTGATGGGGGCAGGGACACCGAGTTCCGCTGTCGACGCAAGGACGGCTCGGTGTTCTGGGCGGCGGTCTCGTACCACGCCGTCCACGACGCGACCGGCGCCTGCCAGGGGTACCGCTCGTCCATCCGTGATATCAGCGAGCGCAAGCGCCACGAGCAGTTGATGCAGGCACGGCTGCGTTTGGCTGACCTGGCCATCAGCAGCGGGCTCGACGAGTTCATGCGCGTGGCCGTCGACGAGGCCGAGCGACTCACGGGGAGTCAGGTGGGCTTCTTCCACTTCGTCGATGCCGACCAGGTGCATCTCAGACTGCAGGCGTGGTCGACCAACACGGTCGCGCACTTGTGTACGGCCTCGGGCAAGGGCGACCACTACCCGATCAGCGAGGCTGGCGTCTGGGTGGATTGCGTTCACGCTCGGGTCCCGGTCATCCACAACGACTACGCGTCGCTGCCGCATCGCCGGGGCCTGCCTGAAGGGCATGCACCGGTCGTCCGTGAACTGGTCGTGCCCGTCCTGCGCGATGGCCTGGTGGTCGGCATTCTGGGCGTGGGCAACAAGCCGACCGACTATGGGCCCGACGATGTGGCCATGGTCGAGGTGCTCAGCTCGTTGGTCATCGACCTGATTGCGCGGAAGCGGGCCGAGGAGAGCCTCCAGGAGAGCGAGGCCAAGTACCGCGCCATTGTGGAGAACATGCAGGACGTCTACTACCGCACCGACGTCGATGGCCGTCTGGTCATGGCCAGCCCATCGGCGTGTGACCTGCTGGGCTGCGCCTCGCTTGACGAGGTGCTTGGCCTGAGCCCTGAGGACCTCTGGGCGACGCCTGAGCGTCGCGCCGAGTACCTGGCCGCGATGGAGCACCACGACGGGCGGGTGACCGGCTTCGAGGTCACTTTCCGGCGTCGAGACGGCAGTGAGGTGGCGACCGTCGTCAGCAGTCGCTGGCGTTACGCCACCGACGGGCAGTGGCTCGGCACCGAAGGCGTCATCACCGACATCAGCGACCGCAAGCGTGCCGAGGCCGCCATACGCGTCGAACTGGCCCTGCAGCGCCTGCGCAATCTGGTCCTGCAGATGGCCGGCGAAGACGACTGGCCGATGGTCGTCCACGGCTTTGCCGCCGAGGTCCGTCGGCTGATCGAGTTCGAGTCGTGCAGCGTCAACCTTCTGGACGCCGGCGAGTCGCGGGTCACCTCGTACGTGGTTGGTCGCGGTGGCGAGGTCGGCCGTGAGGTGGTCACCGGTGTTCACCCCGCGTTGGCACGCGCGGCGCACACCGGGCGTCCGGTCCGCCGCGAGCGGGGCGACGCTCTGTTCGGCAGCGGCCAGAGCGCCCAGGTGGCGGTGATCGTCGACGTGCCTTTCCCTGGCGGCACCGTGGCACTCAGCGGCACCGTACCAGACGGGCTCGGCCCAGCCGAGATCCACATCCTGGAACAGTCGGCCGAGGTGCTGGCGGTGGCCTGTCGGCGCCTGGCCGATCTGGAAGCCGTCCGGGCCAGCGACGAGCGCGTCGCGACCGTGTTCCGGTCCAGTCCGAATGCCATCACCGTGACCCGGGTGAGCGACGGCCGGCTGGTCGACTTCAACGATGGCTTCGTGACGCTGAGTGGCTACGCCCGCGAAGAGGCCCTGGGCCGGACGACACCGGAACTGAGGCTGTGGGCTGATGAAGCCACGCGGAACGCGGTGCTGGTACAGCTCCGGGCCGGTCTCGGCGTCCGCAACACGGAGGTCCAGTTCCGCGTCAAGTCGGGTGAGGTCATCGACTGCCTGGTGTCATCGGAGGTGGTCAGCCTGGGTGGTGAGCCACACGCGCTGACCACTGTGACCGACGTCACCGACCGGAAGCGGGCCACCGAAGAACTGCGGCGGGCCGAGGAACGGTTCCGCCTGGTGGTGGAACTGGCGCCGATCGGCATCTTCCTGCAGGTAGATGGACGGTTTGCCTTCGTCAATCCGGCCATGGCGCACCTCCTCGGCTGTGCCGACCCGACCGCCCTGCTGGGCCAGCCGGTGCTCGGCCGCGTCGCGCCGGGATCCGTGGAGAGCATGGCCGCGCGGCTGCGCCAGGTGAGCACTGGCCCGGAGGCCGCGCCGGTGGCCGAGGCGCAGTTCTGCCGGCTTGACGGCACCGTTGTCGACGTCTCGGTCGGCGCGGCGCCGTTCGAGGTGGAGGGGCAGCCCGGCGCCCTGGTCATGGTCGCGGATATGAGTGCGGCCAAGCGCAGCGAAGCACGCCTGCGCGCTTCCGAGGCCCTCTACCAGTCGCTGGTCGAATCGCTGCCCCAGGCGGTGTTCCGCAAGGACCTGGACGGCCGTTACGTCTTCGCCAACCGGCGCCTGGGCGAGGTGCTGGGCCGCGCGGCCGCCGACATCGTCGGCCACACCGACGAGGAGTTGCTGCCGCGCGAGGTGGCCGGCGCCTTTGGCGCCACCGACGAGGAGGTCAAGGCCACGGGTCGCCCCACGCACACGGTGAGCAAGGTCGCCATACCCGGCCAGCCGGAGCGGATGATGGAGGCCAACAAGGTGCCGCTGTTCGATTCGAACGGGCAGTTGGCCGGCGTCCTCGGGATCGCCACCGACGTGACCGAGCGCACGCTGCTGGAGGAGCAGGTGCGCCACGCGCAGCGCATGGAGTCGATTGGGCGGCTGGCCGGCGGCGTCGCCCACGACTTCAACAACCTGCTGGTGCCGATCCAAGGCTACGCGCAGTTGCTGGCCGACACCATTCGCGCCGACGATCCGCGCCACACCGACCTCGAGCAGATCCAGCAGGCGGCCGCGCGAGCCAAGGACCTGACCCGGCAGTTGCTGGCGTTCAGCCGCAAGCAGGTGCTGGAGCTGTCGCCGGTCGACCTGCGGCAGGTCGTCAACGGCTTCCAGAAGCTGATCCGGCGCACGGTGCGCGAGGACATCCGCCTCGACGTCGTGCTGCCCGAGGCCAGCGCCACGGTCATGGCCGACATCGGGCAGATCGAGCAGGTGCTGATGAACCTGGCGGTCAACGCGCAGGACGCCATGCCAGCCGGTGGTGTTCTGACCATCGAGGTGGTGCATCGGCCCGCCGACGTGGGCAGTGTGGGCACGGTCGAGCTGTCGGTCTCCGACACGGGCGTCGGCATGGATGCGGAGACACTCGCCAAGGTGTTCGAGCCGTTCTACACCACGAAGGCGCCGGGCAAGGGCACCGGTCTCGGCCTGGCGACGGTGCATGGCATCATCGACCAGCACGGCGGCACGGTGAGCGCGGAATCGGCGCCGGGCCAGGGGGCCACCTTGCGCATTCGCCTGCCGGCTGCGCTCCAGGCCACCGCGCTGGCGGCCGACCAGGCCGGCGAGCCGAGGCCGGCGGCGCGGCAGGCGACCGGCGAGACCGTGGTGTTCGTGGATGACGACGAGGGCATTCGCGAACTGGCCCAACGGGTGCTGCGGGCCCGGGGCTATGAGTTGCTGGTGGCCAGCAGCGGCGAAAGCTGCCTGGCCACGCTGGCGCGGCACACCGGCCCGGTCGACCTGCTGGTGACCGACGTGGTGATGCCGGGGATGACCGGCAAGGAACTGCACGAGCGCCTCGCGATGGTGCGACCCGGAGTCCGCGTGCTGTTCGTGAGCGGCCATGACGACGACGTCATCTCGACCCGCGGGGTGGTCGAGGCGGGCTTCTGGTTCCTGGCCAAGCCGTTCACGCCGCAGGACCTGGCCGACAAGGTGCGGCAGGTGCTCGACGCGGCAGGCTGACCGCGCCGGGCGCGGGGCGCGCTTGACGACCGGTGGCGCACATGCTACGTTCCGCCATTCCAGCCGTCGGGCTGGCGAGAGGGACCATTGTGAGCGCCTACACCGTCGTGGTTTCGGACCACGTCTTCGAGAACTTCACCGCCGAGGAGCAAGTGCTGGGCGCGATCGGCGCCGAACTCCGCGTCCTGCAGTGCCGCTCAGCCGAGGAGCTGGTCGAGCACATGGCGGGCGCGCACGGCCTGCTCAACACGTATCTGCCGGGCATGGACGCTCGGGTGTTCGCTGCCGCGCCGTCGCTGCGGGCCGTGGTGCGCTACGGCATCGGCCTCGACACGATCGACATCGCCGCGGCCACCGAGCGCGGCATCGTGGTGGCCAACGTGCCGGACTACTGCATCGATGAGGTGGCCGACCACGCCTTGGCCCACTTCATGGCTCTGGCCCGGCGCCTGCCGCGCGGTGACCAGCGGGTGCGGGCCGGCGAGTGGTCGCTGTCGTACCTCAAACCGATGCCGGCGATCCGGCAGATGCGCCTGGGCATCATCGGGTTTGGCCGCATCGGCCAGGCCATCGCGCGGCGCCTGGCCCCGCTGGGTGCCGAGGTCGTCTTCCACGACCCGGTGCGCGGTGAACCGGCGGCCGGCGCCGCGCCCGTCACGCTGGATGAGTTGTACCAGACCTGCGACGCCATTTTCGTGCAGTGCCCGTCGGTGCCCCAGACGCGGCACCTGCTGGACGAGGCGGCGTTCGCCAAGATGGCGCGCCGTCCGCTGGTGATCAACTGCGCCCGCGGCGAGATCGTCTCCACCGAGGCGCTGCTGGCCGCCCTCGAACAGGGCCAGATCAGCGGCGCTGGCCTCGACCTGCTGGAGGACTACCAGACGGTGGTGGCGAACGACCACCCGCTCAAGCACCGCGACGATGTGATCCTGACTCCGCATAGCGCCTGGTACTCGGAGGCCGCCATTCCGAGCCTGCAGCGCCGCGCGGCCGAAGAGATGGCGCGGATACTGCAAGGCCAGCGGCCGACGGCCCTGGTCAATCCTGAAGTCTGGGAGAGGCGTCAACCATGAAGATTGCGCGCATCATGTTCGATGGCTGCATGTCCTACGCGAGCGTCGAGAAGACGGGCTACCGGCTGATCTCGGGGGACATCTTCGAGGCCTACGAGGTCACCTCGGCCAAGGTCCCGCTCAAGAGCGCCCGGTTGCTGGCGCCGGTGGAGCCGCCGCAGATCGTGGCCATTGGCCTGAACTACCGGCGACACGCGGCCGAGAGCGGCTTCCCCGAGCCCGACGCGCCGGTGATCTTCATCAAGACCGGCAACACCGTGGTCGGGCCCGAAGAAGACGTGTTCCTGCCGAAGATGGCGCCCGACGAGGTGGATTACGAAGCCGAGTTGGCCATCATCATCGGCCAGGAGTGCTACGACGTTTCGGAGGACGAGGCCCTCGAGTATGTCCTCGGCTACACCTGCGCCAACGACGTCAGCGCGCGCGACTGCCAGCTCCGCCTGGACAAGCAATGGGCGCGCGGCAAGTGCTTCGACACCTTCGCGCCGCTGGGACCGTGGATCGAGACCGACGTGGACGGCGACAACCTGGCCATCTCGATGACGGTCAACGGCGAGAAGCTGCAGGATTCGCGGACGTCCGACATGATCTTCGGCTGCCGCCAACTGGTCAGCTACGTCTCGCGGTGCATGACGTTGCTGCCTGGCAGCGTGATCATGACCGGCACGCCGGAAGGCGTCGGCATGGGCCGCCAGCCGCAGCGGTGGCTGCGTGAGGGCGACGTCATGTCGGTCGAGATCGAGGGCATCGGCACGTTGACCAATCCGGTGGTCAAGGAGTAGCACCCGTGAAGATCCGCACCCAGCTCTACATCGACGGGCAGTGGCGCGACGCATCGGATGGCGCCACCTTCAGCGTGCTCAACCCGGCGACGGGCGAGACTCTGGCCAACGTGTCCAAAGGCACCGCCGCCGACCTGCGCGACGCGGTCGCCGCGGCCCAGCGGGCCTACGACCAGACCTGGAGCCAGACGACGCCGTCGGAGCGCGGCGCCTGGCTGCACAAGCTGGCCGACGCGGTGACCGCCAACCAGGAAGCGTTGGCCTGGATCGAGACCGACGACATCGGCAAGCCGATTGCCGAGAGCCGCAACATCGACATCCCGGGCGCGGCGACGGCGCTGCACTACTTCGCGGACATCTGTCACGAAGTCACCGGCGAGATGCAGCCCACGCCGATGAACGAGGTGCTCGACTACACGCTCCACGAGCCCATCGGTGTGGTCGGCGCGATCATCCCGTGGAACTTCCCGTTCCTGATCGCCGCCCGCAAGATCGGCACGGCGCTGGCCGCCGGCAACACGCTGGTGCTCAAGCCGTCGTCCTGGGGCCCGTTGACCACCATCCTGTTCGCCGAACTGGCCGACCAGGTCGGCCTGCCGCCCGGTGTGCTCAACGTCGTGCCCAGCGGCGGTCCGGTGGCCGGCGAGGTGCTCACCGCGGCGCCCGAGGTGGGCGAGATCTCGTTCACCGGCTCGACCGAGGTGGGCGAGTGGCTGTACAGCGCCTGCGCGCCGCGGCTCAAGGGCTGCACGCTGGAACTGGGCGGCAAGAGCCCCGGCCTGGTGCTGCCCGACTGCGACCTGGACGAGACGCTGGCCGGCACGCTGTTCGGCGTGTTCCTCAACCAGGGCGAATGCTGCTGCGCGCTGACGCGGCTGATCGTCCACGACGACATCTACGACGAGTTCGTGCCACGCTTCGTGGCGGCGGCGCAGGCCATCAAGCTGGCGCCACCGCGCGACGAGAGCTCGCGGCTGGGCGCGATGGTCCATCCCGACCACCTGCAGCAGGTGGTCGACTACGTGGCCAGCGGCCGCGCCGAAGGCGCCAAGGTGCTGTGCGGCGGCAATGTCCGCACCGACGGCGAGTTCGGCAAGGGCAGCTACCTCGAGGCGACGGTCTTCGCCGACGTGACGCCGGCGATGCGCATCTGGCGCGAGGAGATCTTCGGGCCGGTCGTGACCGTGACCCGGGCGAGCGACCTCGACGAGATGGTGGCGCTGGCGAACGACACCCACTATGGGTTGGCGGCCAGCGTCTGGACCACCCACCTGAAGCACGCGCACACCTTGGCGCGGCGCATCAACGCCGGGACCATCTGGCTCAACATGCATAACTTCGTGCTGCCCGGCGCGCCTTACGGCGGGTTCGGCTCCAGCGGTGTCGGGCTGGAACTGGGCAAAGAGGGGCTGCGGGCCCAGACGCGGACCAAGAACGTCATGGTCAGCCTGTTCCCGAACGGGTTCCAGTGGTACTGAGGCGGACCAGGTAGCGCCAACCTGACGGCCGTGCGGCTGGGCCTGGCCAGGTCCGGTCGCACGGCCGTGGCGTGTCTGGCGGTGCTTCACCCGAAGGCGTCCGGCGTAAGGCCGGCCGAGGTCGTGGCCGAGTTCGTGCTGCCGCGTGCACCGGAAGGCTGCGTACTGGTCGAGGCTCCAGATCGACAGGACCACCACACCGCCTGGGCATGGGCGCCGCCGTGGACGAGGACTCCAGCGGCGGCCACAGCGGAGCGGTACCGGGCACACGGGGCCACCGTCGGATGCCAGCAGTAAGGTGTGGCCGCAAGCGCCGTTGCCTCTCGCGCGCAGGACGGCACGTCGCACGGCGCAGTTGCGGCAGCGGGGTCCTGCAAGCATCACGACGTTCCTGGTGTCGGTTGCCGTGCAGCCCGATGAGCAGCATCGGCTGCAACCGGCGTCGGTATCACCAGCCAGAACTAGCCGTCACGTAGCAGCCTGTCTGCCGGCCAACAGTGCTTTGCGCGAAGTCGCGGAACCAACTGGCATCAAGGTCGCGCGGTCGCATGGTAAACCAAGAGGCGCCGGAAGGAGGTGGTGCGTAAATGGACAATCGCAGTACGCGCAGGAGGCGAAGCAATGCCCGGCACCGTGTTTGTTAGCATGCCGTATACGGATGCTCTCAATGAACTCTACGATATGATTGAACTGGCCGTAAGGGCCAACGGCATGACGCCCGTGCGGACCGACCGCCAGCCTGACTACCGCCAGTTCGTGAACGATGAGATCCGCAGAGGGATCCGCCAGTCGAGGGCTGTGGTGGTGGTGCTGAGCGGCACAAGGCCGTGCGTGATGCACGAGATCGGCTTGGCCCAAGCCTGGGACAAGCCCGTGATCATGCTATGGGATGGGCAGGGAGAACTACCGTTCAACATCAGCGTCAACCAGTACATCGGCTACTCGGAGCCCCTCTCTGTGGGACACCAGCTGCTCGAGGCTCTACGGCAGGAACCGTCGCGGGACGAGCAACTGAGATGGCTGGTCGCGCCAGCCTCCCTGGGCGACATCACACAGGCCCGGTTCGTCGTCTCGGCCAGTCCCATATCGTACCGCAAGCACCACCGGCTACCTGGAGGGCTGGCCGCGCTGCACGAGACACGATCGGACTACACAGGCATTCGGGGACTGCTCCAAGCTTTTGGCGTGCTGTTCGGCTGGGACAGCCTACCCGAGTTGCTGGACCCTGAGGACCACGACGTGGCAGCGCCTGATCCGGACGCCAACCTGTACTGCATCGGCAGTCCGAAGTCAAACTGCTGGACAAGCGCTGTACTGGCCGAGATGGCGACGCACTGGGCGCCGTCATTCAGGTTCATCGCCGAGCGTTACTCGCCTAACCTCTTCAATGCGAAGGTCTCAATCGAGCGGGATGGCGCGCCATACGCCCCTAACGGGTGGGACTTCGCCACTTCGGGTGACCGGCGGGTCCGTGACTTCGGCTTGGTGGTCAGGTGCCCGCGCCATGGTCACCCGACACGCATGGCGATGGTACTGGCTGGGCGGTCGGCGCTTGGTACTGAGGCCGCCTGCAGGCTGGTCACAGACCGGCAGCAGGTGTCGAAGCTGATAGCGATGCTGCCCGGCGGCCAAGCACAGCGCATCGAGCACCACGACAACGCGTTCTGGGCTTTGGTGAGCATGGAGGCCGCCGACCACGGCAACGGCGTTCTGCCGACCGCCACCCCGACCACGTTGAACGTCGTCGAAGCCGGCTTCTTCCTGCGCAGGTGATGCGGCGACTGCCGGGGCGTCGCTGCGGCTTGGCCAGGCGCAACTGCCCTGCTGTCTCAGGACGCTGACCCGAGCCGCCGCAACCCGTGCCCCAGCACCACCAGCAGGAACCACAGGTTCCGCAGCAGCAGGGCCGCGGGCGACACCGGCATGGGCGCCGCGGCTTGCCCCCGCGCCGTGCGGCTCAGCCGGTGCGCCATCTCGGCCATCCAGCGCACCGTGCGCGGCCATTCGCACAGGCCGGTGAGCCACTCGCGCGGAATGGCGCGCGCGCCGAGCGTGGCGCCGGTCAGCGCGCCGACGATGGCGCCGGTGGTGTCCGCGTCACCGCCGAGCAGAATGACCTGCTCGACCGCCTCGCGGAAGTCATCCGGCCAGCGGAGCCAGCCAAACAGCGCGGCGGCCACCGTGGGCACCACATAGCCGCTCACGCCGCGGGTCCAGTCCATGGCCGCCGCGAACTCCTCGGCCGACGAGCCCTGTTGCAGGTGGTCCGCCACAGCGGCGACGGCGCGCCTCAGTTCATCGTTGGTCAGCGCCGCGTCGATCTCGGCCAGGACGGTCTCCGGGCAAGGCCGCCCCAGGCTACCGTGCCGGGCGGCCAGGGCGATGGCCAACGCGCCCTCGACCGCGCGGTCATCGGTGTGGGTCGAGCGGCTGGCGGCCGACACATACTGGCGCAGGCGCACCGGATCGCCGCGGTAGTAGACGCCGATCAGTGCCGCGCGCATGGCGGCGCCGTTGCCCGCCGAGCGGACGCCGCTGCGCTCCGGCGGCACACCGCGCCACAGCCGCAGACAGGCGCGCGCGGTCGCCTTGCCGATGCCGGCGGGCAGGCCGCAGAACCACCAGCGCAACTGCCACGCCAGCGCCCGCGCGAACTGCTCTGGTGACGCGTACCCCGTCAGCAGCGCCTGGCCGACGAGGCAGGTGTGCTCGGTGTCATCGCTGACCATCCCGCGGCCGGCGAACAGGGCGTGGCCGAGCGGCGCACCGCCCAGGCGGCGCCGGGCGCGTTGCGGGGCCAGCCCTTCACGCGGCAGGCCGATGGCATCGCCGACGGCCGTGCCGAGCAGGCAGCCGAACAGCGACTGACCGAGCGCGCGCATCAGGTGAGCATCGCCACGGAGACGTCCCGCAGCAAAACGCGCTGCACTTCGAGGTCCACCACGGTGAGGCGCAGCCGGCGCTGGTCGTCCACCATGAACTCCACGCGCACGCGGTTGACGCCCGGATGCGCCGGCGGCTCCAAGGGCACCACGGTGCCGTTGTTCAGCGGCACGGCCCGATCGGCGTCGACGAGCGCGTAGCGGTGGGCCGCGGCCGGCGCGTTGATGATCCGGATGTGGCGGTCCTCCATCAACACCTCGGGCCGCGAAACATCGCCATGCTCAATCTCGCCGATGTAGATCTCCATCGCCGTTTGGTTCGGTGCGCTGGCGGCGTACTCGCGGATGACCGGGTGGCCGAAGGGGTAGGGCGACAGCGCCGGCACGACGAGGTCGTACTCGTGCCGTTGGGCGTGATGGTTCCAACCCCGCACCGCGTAGCTATGGTAGAGGAAGTCGTTCACCTCGACGCCCTGCCCGAGGCAGGCCGCGCCGAGGGCCGCGGCGGTGAACACGCGCTCGCAGTGGACGCGCGGCGCGCCGAAGTTCTGTTGCAGCGCGCGCCGGACCGCCGGTATCTGGCTGGTGCCGCCGACCAGCAGGATGTGCTCGATGTCGTCCTTCTCGATGCCTTTGCGGGCCGCCTGCCGGAGGATGGTGTCGATGGCCGACTGTAGCCGCGACAGGAACTCGTGTCCGACGAGCACCTCTTCCAGGTCATCGCGGGTCAGCGTGACCTCCTGCGGCAGGCCGTCGGGCCCGTCCATCTGACAGGCAAGTGAGCCGCAGGTGCTCAGGGCGATCTTGGCCTGCTCGGCCACTGCCGTGGCCTCGCGCCACCACGCCGCGTCACGGTCGGCCGGCCAGCCCAGCCGGGCCGCAACCAGTTCGACGAGCCAGGCGTCGATGTCGTCACCGCCGAGGATCTGGCTGGCTTTGGCGATCACCGTCGAGGTGACCGCTTCGGCGCCGGCGTCGAGGGCGTCGGGAAGCCGGACCAACGACAGGTCGACGGTGCCCCCGCCGAGGTCACAGGTCAGTACGCGACGGCCGGGTGCCGCGACACCATAGCCGATGGCTGCGGCGGTACTCTCGTCGACCACCCGCCAGTGTCGCACCGGCCAGAACGACTCGACCCAGGCCAGGTAGCGCTGGAAGCTGCCGACCGGCACCGTGAAGACCACGGTGTCGCCGTCGCGGTTCAGGCCCGGAATGCGCCGCAGTACCTCGCTGAGGAACCACCCGGCGGCCCGCTCCGGCGTCACCTCCAGACCGTCGAGATCGGGATTGAGGCCCTGGATCTCCGCCGCGATGCGCCGCTTGAAGCCGCTCAGGAAGCGGGCGTCCGCGGGATGCGCCCGGCCGGCGGCGACGACCTCGTGGCCGACGAGCGTCTCGACGCGGCGGGCGTCGGTCACGTAGAGCAGCGACGGGATCAGCGGCGGCAGCGCCTCGTCCGGTTGCGACAGCCCGGGTACCCGAACTGCTTGCGGCGGCTCGCCGGCGCGCAGCGAGGCGGCCACGACGGTGTTGGTGCTGCCGAGGTCAACGGCGAAAACGGGGCGCATCGCTGACGTCTACTCCGCCTTCTCGCGCCCGATCTCGGTCCGGGCCTTCTGCTCGCCGTCGTGCCGGCGGATCTCGACGGTGACGCGGAACGACTGCTGCTGCCCGTCCACCGCTTCGGTACTGCGCGAGATGCGCCGCTCCACGGTCAGCACGGTCAGCGGCGGCTCGGGCCGGCGGACCACCAGCTTGTCACCGGGCCGCACCAGGTTGAGGTCGCGCCCCGGATTCCACTTCGCCAAGTCGGCCAACTTGGCGCTGTACTTCTCGGCAATCGACTGCGCGGTGTCGCGTGGCTGGGCTTCATGCAGCGCCGGCGTGTCGCCGTGGGTCAGATAGTCGACCGCTTGCTGCACGGTGAGGACCTTCTCGACCGGGCAGACCACCGGCTTGAGCGCCACCTTCTGGAGGAAGGTCGGCTTCTCCACCAGGTAGTCGGGTGCGCGCAGGTCCTGGCTGACCCGCCGGCCGATGTTCTCGAGGCGGGTGTCCTGCGCCTCGGTGGCCATGCCCACCGACGGCAGCACCACCACCGGCCGCCGGCGTTCCAGGTTGTAGATGCTGACCGCGTTGACCTGCACGTGCAGGACGTTGGTCAGCGATTCGGCCGCCTGCTGGACCGGCGACTGGCCACCGCCGCCGATGGCCAGCGGGTAGAGCCGCCGCACGCGGCGGATCACGCAGCGCTCCTGGAAGGAGGGCTGGCCCGCCGTGAAGTCGTTCGGCGCGTCCTTGTAGAAAGGATGCCGCTTGCGCGCGTTTTCCAGCACCGTCGACAGGGCCTCTTCGGCCTGGGCGCGCTGCGGCAGGTAGACCCGTTCGATGAACGTCTCACGCTGCGCGTCCCAGACCGCGATGGCGTAGACGCGCGTGCCGATGCGGTCCAGCCAGGCCAGCGCCACGACCAGCAGCAGTGTGGCGAACAACAGATTGCGTTCGCGCTGCAACTGGCGCAGCCGGGCCTCCGCCTGCTGCAACTCCGGGGATGTATCCTCGGGCGTGCTCATGGCGTGGTCACTTCATCTGCGGGCGCAAGGTCTCGATGGCCTTCTTGACCTGCGGGTCCCACTCGTCGCGTGGCTTGCCGCTGGTCAGGGCTTGCACGTAGGCCTTCTCATCGAGGTCGAGCGCCACGGCCACGTCGGGCTTGATGCCCTTCTTGTTGATGTCGCGCTTGTTGGGCGTCAGGTACTTGGCCGTCGTGATGGCCACGGCGCTCTTGTCGCTCAGCGGCACGACGGTCTGCACCAGGCCCTTGCCGTAGGTCGTCTCGCCAACCACCGTGGCCCGCTGGTGGTCCTGCAGCGCACCGGCGACGATCTCCGAGGCCGAGGCACTGAAGCGGTTGACCAGCACCACCATGGGCAGTTGCGGCCCGTCGAAGAAGTGCTGTGGCGAGACGGCCAGGGTCTCGGCGGCGCGGTCGCGCTCCTGGATGTAGACCACCGCACCGTCCTTGACGAACAAGCTGGTGATGTGCCGCGCCTCCTCGAGCAGGCCGCCCGGGTTGTTGCGCAGATCGAGCAGCAGACCCTTGGCGCCCTTGCGGATCAGGTCGTCCATTTCGGCGCGCAACTGCTTGTAGCCCAGTTCGTTGAAGGCACCCAGGTAGAGGTAGCCGATGTCGCCGGCGAGCATTTCTTTCTCGACCACCGGTACATCGATGTCGGCGCGGGTGATCTCCACGTCGCGGGTCTTGCCCATCACCGGGGCCGGGTCGGTGCGTGCCTCCTCGGGATCCTTGCCGTACTTCTTCAGCAGCTCCGGATCGGGCTTGTTCGGCTTCGAGGCCGTCTCGATGGTCAGCTTGACCTTGGTGTTGGCCTCGCCGCGGATCTTGGACACGGCCACGTCCAGGCTCATGTCGGCCGTCGGTTCGCCGTTGATGGCGATGACATAGTCACCCGCCTTGATGCCGGCCTTGGCCGCCGGGTGGTTCGGGAACACGCGGATGACCTGGATCTTGTGGGTATCGTGGTCGATGCCCAGCATCGCGCCGATGCCCTTGAAGTGGCCCTGGTTCTCGACCTGGAAGTTGCCGAAGTCCTTGGGCTCCATGAACCGCGTATAGGGGTCGCCCAGTTCGCGCAACATGCCCTTGATGGCGCCATAGGCCAGCCGCTTCTTCTGGGCTTCGCCGATGGGCTCCACGAACTTGCTCTTGAGGTGGCCGAAGACCTCCATGAAGGCTTCGAGCGGGTCGGGCTCGAACGCGCCGGGCCGCGTCGTGGGTCGGGTCAGCGCGCGCAGCAACGCGTCGCCCACGTTCACCGAAACCCGGCCGGTGGGGTTCTCCAGCGGCGCCCGGCGGCGGCCCAGTTCGTAGCCGACCACGAGCGTCATGACGCCGTAGCAGAGCACGGCCGCACAGACGAAAGCATGGGCACGAGTGAACAGACGAACCGGGGTCGGGCGGGTCTCGGCCATGGGGCTCTCCACAACCACAAAGGGGCGCGTAAGGGTCTTCGGTGCCTGCTAGTATGCCCCAGCCGGCGCCGGGTGTCAACGCGAGGGCGGCTTGACGCCGGGGCCGCCGACGTCGATAATCACGCGGGAAGCAAACCGGCGATGGTCCTCCTCTACCTGGCACTGCTCGTGGTCATGATGTTTGTCGGCGGCATGCTGATTCAGCATAACCCAGAGCCGGTCGTCTATCGTGTCGCGGGGTGGAGTGGCGAGTACACGGTCACCTCGTCGGTCCTGGAGATCGTCGGCCTCTCGATGCTGGTCGGCGCGGTGCTGATGGCCATGCCCTACCTGCGCCTGGCCTGGGGTGCCTATCGTGAACGCCGGCGGCTCGAACGCGATGCGGCCGACCTGCGCAGCGACAACACCGCGCTACGGCGCGACGTGGAGAACCAGCGCACCGAGGCTCGCTTGCTCGAAGCCCGCCTCGCCGAGGCGGAGGAACGGTACGCGCAGTTGCAGGCCGAGGTCCGCCCGCTGCTCGAGGCGAAGCGCGAAGCGCCTGCGCCCGACGCCACCGCCACGTCCGCCAGCCCCCAGCCGCCGCGCCCGGCGTCAGCGTCGCGTTGGCGGCGCCGCTGACGCGAAGGTCCGCGGACGGCTCCGGCGAACTGTGTGGCGTCTGCTGCTGACAGCGGGAGTTCGACCATGCAGGTCCGCACCAGGGAGATCTACTGCCCGGCCCATTTCGGCAACAGCTACGAGGTGATGGGCCGTGGCGAGATGCGTGCCCACTTGGCCGAGTTGGTCCACTGGGGCTTCACTCGGTACAGCGACTGGTTCGACACGCAGAACCTGTCCGACCCGTACGTCAACACGCGCCACTACGACCTGGCCCACGCGCTCTGGGATCGCAAACGGGCCGCGTTCCAGTCGGCTCAGGCCGTCGGTCTGGAGACCAGTCTGGTCATCACGCCCAACCACGTGTTCGCCGACCAGGTCACGCCGGACAACGCCGCCGTCAAGGACGAGAGCCACGTGTTCGGCCAACTGGTCTGTCCGAGCAAGCCGGGCGTGCGGCGCCTCATACGCGACAACCACACCAACCTGTTCGCCGATCTCGCCCGATGCGGCGTCCGGCTCCGCGCCATTGCGTGCTGCCCGTATGACTACGGCGGCTGCCTGTGCGAACACTGCCAGCCCTGGATCGTGACCTTCGCCGAACTGATGCGCGATATCCACGCGGCGGCGCGCGTCCATCACCCCGAAGTGGAGATGCACGCCATCGGCTGGTGGTGGCAGCCCGCGGAGCACGACGACTTCGCCCGCTGGGCCGAGGCCGAAGCGCCCGGCGCCGTGGCCAGCATCGCGCTGCACATTCCCTACGGCGAAGTGGCGCCGGCCCAGGTGACCATGCCGGCCGGCACCGCGCGCCGGGCCTTCCTGCACAACGGCTACTCCGACCTGTCCGAGACGCCGCGCGACGTCTATGGCAAGTGGGGCCCGGTGATCGCCGGTGGGCGCATTCCAGCGACGCTGCAAGGACTGGTCCGCAGCGGCGCTGACGGCTATATGGCCTACTCGGAAGGGCTCTACGAGGACGTGAACATCGCGCTGCTCGGCGCGTTGAGCAGCGGGCTGGCGACGAACGCGACGGCTGCCGTGGCGGCCTACGCCGAACGGCACTTCGTGGTCGATGCGGCGACGGCTGCCGACTGGGCGCGCTGGCTCCTGGCGTTCTCGCGGCCGTTCCAGGCCGACCTGGCCGAACTGCGCCGGACCTGGCGCTCGCTGGTGGCGGCCGCGCGTCCCAGTTGGCGGCTCGAGCAGTGGGCCGGCAAGCTGCGCCTGCTGGAACTCCACGCCCGGATCGGCGAGGGCGACGACTGGCCGGCCTCGCGTATCGCCCTGGGCGATGAGTGGCTGGCGGTCACCGAGCACCTGCAGCGCCACGTCTGGGGCCTGGGGCCGGTGCGCCATATCTTCAGCGAGAAGTTCCTCATGCCGGCCTGGTTCGACGGCTACCGTCGAGCGGCCGGCCTGCCCGGTGACACCGGTGACATGGTCGCCGAGGCCTGACGTGAGAGAGGTGTGCCATGGTCTCGATGCTGATGGCCCTGCTGATGGCGGCCGCGCCGGCCGAGCGGCCGACGGTGGTCGACGCCGGTGTTCTGCGCTGGCAGGACGACCGCTCCGAGGTGGCCCTGTTCGGCGTCAATTACTACCCGCCGTTCGCCATTGACTACACGCAGCTCAAGGTGCTGGGCCTGGACCACCGGCAGGTCATCGAGCAGGACCTGCTGCACCTCTCGCGCCTGGGCCTCAACTGCCTGCGGCTGCACTGCTGGGACCGCGAGATCAGCGATCGGGCCGGCAACCTGCTGGACAACGAGCACCTGGCGCTACTCGACTACCTGATCGCCGCCGCCAAGCGGCACGGGCTGTACACGATGCTGACGCCCATCGCCTGGTGGGGCACGGCCAACCCGTCGCCGGGCTTCTCCACGTTCTTCGGCATGGACCGTATGACGACCGATGCCGGTGAGCCGCGCGCGGCGCAGCGACGCTACCTGGCGCAGTTCGTGCAGCATACCAATCGCTACACCCAGCGCAGCTATGCCGACGACCCGGCGGTGCTCGCGTTCGAGATGATCAACGAGCCGATCTACCCCGCGGGCACGACCGACGAACAGGTGACGGCCTACATCGACGCGTTGGCCGACGCCGTGCGCGCCACCGGCTGCCGCAAGCCGCTGTTCTACAGCTACTTCTGCAACCGGCTGACGGCGGTGGGCCGCAGTCGCATCGACGGCATCACCTTCGGCTGGTACCCGACCGGTCTCGTGGCCGGGCGCATGTTGACCGAGGACTACCTCGGCCGGGTGGACGACTTCGCCGACATGCGGCAGCCGGCCCTGGCGTCCAAGGTCAAGGCGGTCTACGAGTTCGATGCGGCCGACGTCGGCTCCTCCTATATGTACCCGGCCATGGCCCGGGCCTTCCGCTCCGGCGGGGCGCAGTGGGCCTGTCAGTTCCAGTACGACGCCTGGCCGCTGGCGCGGACCAATGTCAACTGGATGACGCACTTCCTGTCACTGCCCTTCGCGCCGGGCAAGGCCATGAGCTTCCTCATCGCGGGGGAAGCGTTCCGCCGATTGCCGCGGCACTTCCCAGCCGGGCGCCATCCCGAGAGCGACCGCTTCGCGGAGTTCCAGGTCAGCTACCAGCAGGGCCTGAGCCAGATGGTCGGCCAGCGCGAGTACTTCCACAGCGGCGATACCACGACGCCGGCGAAGAACGCCGCGGCGCTCCAGCGCGTGTACGGCGTGGGCAGTTCGCCGGTCGTGGCTTACGAGGGCACGGGTGCCTACTTCCTCGACCAGGAGGCCCCGGGCGTCTGGCGGCTGGAAGTCTATCCAGACGTGGTCTGGGTGGCCGACCCGCACGGCCACCCGTCGCTCAACCGCGAGGTGTCGCGGGTCCGCTGGCTCAGCCGCGCCATGACCGTGCGCCTGCCCGATCTCGGCGAAGGCTTCAGCGCGGCCGCGTTGGACGCCGGGAACCAGTTCCGGCCGACGGTGGCCGGCGCTCGCGTGACGGTGCGGCCCGGCGTCTACCGCTTGTGCCGCGCCGGGCAGACCGCGCCGGCCGGCGGCAAGGCGCCCTACTTCGCGCCGCCCGAGGAGCCCGGACGGCCGACGTTGGTCTGGCACGACCCCGCACCGACGACGCTCGCGGGCGACGATCTGCCAATTCGCGCCACCTGTACCGACGATGCGGCCGACCTGACGGTCTGGTACCGGACGGACGGCGGCTGGCAGCAACGGCGCCTGGAGCGTCACGGCGCCTTCCGCTACGAGGGTGTGGTGCCGGCGGCGGCGCTCACACCGGGACGGCTGGAGTACGCGGTGGCGATGACGCGCGAGGGTCGCACCACCACGTTCCCGGGCGCCCTGGCCGGCGCGCCGGACCGGCTGGCCGCGGTGGCGCCCGAGACCATCTGGTCGGCGCGCGCCCTGGCCGCCCCGCCGGCGGCTCAACTGCACGAGACGCCCGGTGAGCAGGTGACGACGCGCCTGGTCGATGGTGTGCTGCGCATCGCGGCCACCGCATTCTCGCAGCGCCAAGGCTCGTGCCTCTCGTGCAGCTTCCCGGTGACCGGCCGGCCGGCCGGTGAGCGGACCGCACTGCGACTGCGGCTGCGCGCCGGCGAGCCAGCGACCAACGCCGTGGAAGTGATCCTGTCGTGCGCCGACGGCAAGCAGTACGACACGGTCCAGAGCATCGGCCAGCGTTGGCGCGAGGTCAACGTGCCGCTGCTCAACTGGAAGCCACGCGGTGCGACGCCGCCGGGCACCATCGACCCGGCGACGGTCCGGCAGGTCACGCTCGTGTTCGGTACCTGGCTGTATGGCGCGGCGGCCAGCCGGCCGCACGCTGTGGAGCTGGCGCAGATCGACTTGGCGCCACCGCTCAGCACCTGGGCGGTGCCCATCGAGGCCGTCGGGCCACCGGTGTCGCTGCTGCAGGCGGCCGAGGCCAGCAAGCGGGGGGTGCAGCACGTCGGTGGACGCCTGATGCTGGTGAGTGGCCCGGCCGACCAGGACGCCATCGAGCTGTCGTGCAGCGGCTTCGGGCCGCCGCCCGATGCCTTCGGCGTGACCTGCCCGCTGCCTATTCAGGCGCCTGTTCGCCGCGCGGCCATGGCGCGGTGCGAGCGGCTGCGCCTAAAGGTCCGCGGGCTCACGCCGGCGTCGACCGGGCTGGAGGTGGTGCTGAGCGAAGCCGACGGCAGCGCCTGGGGGACCACCGTGGTGGTGCCGCCGGACTGGGGCGACGTTGAAGTGCCGGTGGCGCAACTGCGTTACTTTGGTCACTGGCACAAGGTGCCCGGCCGCGGTGGCCAAGGGGACCGGGTGCGGCCCGATCAGGTCGTCAGTTGGCACCTGACCATCGGCCCCTGGCTGAACCCCGAGCACGGGCGCGGGCCGTGGCGCGTGCAGGTGTCGGAGTTGGCGCTGGACCGCTGACCGTCTGAGCTGGCGGGCGGGTTGACAGGCCCTGTAACGGGCGGCTATGCTGCGACGCAGGCAACGCCGGTCACCTGGGATTGGCGTTGGCCCGTCGCGGTCTGAGTGCGTGTGTTTGGAGTGCTGGATGGGTGTCGCCGCTGGCGATCGCTGGGTCTGGGCGGCTTTCGTCCTGGCGTGTCTGGTCAGCGGCGGGGTGGCTTGGCTTGGTGACCTGATCGGCCGTCGCATCGGCCGTCGGCGGCTGACGCTGTTCGGACTGCGGCCGCGGAACACCGCCATCCTCTTCACCGTGCTCACCGGGATGCTCATCGCTGGCCTCACCATCGCGTCGCTGCTGCTGGCCTCCGAAGGCGCGCGCCAGCGCATCCTGCACTACAGCAGCACGGTGGAGACGCTGATCTCGCGCGCTCAGGAGCAGCAGCGGCTGCGCCAGGACGCCGAGCGCCTGGCCAAGCTGGCGGCCGAGCAGAAGGCGGCGGCGGAGCAGCACCTGGTGACCGCCGAGCGCGAGTTGCGGCGGGCCGAGGCCGATCAGCGCGCGGCGCAACAGCGCGCGGCGGCGGCGGCCGAGCAGGCCCGGGCCACGCAGGCCAAGGTCGAGGCGGCGCGGCGCAGCCTGCTGGAGGCCCAGCGTCGGCGCAACGAGGCCGACCAGCGCTCACGCGAGGCCCAGCAACGCGCCCAGGAGGCGCAACAGCGGGCGCAGGAGGCCCAGCAGCGCGCGCAGGAGGCGCAGCAGCGGGCCCAGGAGGCGCAGCAACGCTATCAGGAGGCCCAGCGGCGCTACCAGGAGGCCGAAGCGAAGGTCGCGCAGGCGACGGCGGCGCAACGGCAACTCGATGAGCGACTCAAGGCGGCCCAGGCCAAACTGGACGCAGTGGCCAAGGACCTGGAGGCGGCGGCCAAGGAACTGGCTTCGGCGCAGGCGGTGTTCAGCCGCACCTACGCCAACAATCGGTTCTACCTGGAACAGATCGAGCAGCAGATCGCGAAGGCGGCGGCGGAGTTGGAGCGCTTGCGCAACGAGCGCGAGCAGTTGCGCGCGGAGCTGCAACAGGCGCGCGTGGCCTCGGCGCAGTTGCGCGCGGAGGCCACGCAGGCGCTGACCGGCGAGGTGGTGGTGGGCTATGGCGGCGAGTTGGCGCGCAGCCGGTTCAACAGCTACCAGCCGCGCGAGCGCGTGGTCGACCAGATGGACACCTTCCTGCGCGCGAGCAACGCGCGAGCGCGAGACCTCGGCGCGGGCACCGATGAGCGCTACGGCTCGCAGTACGCCGTGCTCCTTGGCATCGACGCGCAAGGCAACGCCTACGCGGGAGAGGATTTCCGGCTCAACCTGGTGCGCGTGCTGAGCGACCTCAACCGCCCGGTATGGTTGCGCGCCATCGCGCTGCGCAACACGGTCCGTGGGCGGCCGGTGTTCTACTCGGTGCGGCTGGACCCGGACCGGCTGGTGTTCGGCGACGGCGAGGTCATCGCCAGCGCGGCGATGGACGGCCGCGAGGACGAGGTGGCCATCGCCCGGCGGCTGGAGACGCTGGTCAAGGAGCAGGTCAACCCGCTGGCGCAGCGTCGCGGCCTGCTGCCGCGGCCCGATGAGCGGTTGGCGATCGTCGGCCCAGACAAGTGGTTGCCGGCGATGCGCCGGATCCGTGATGCGGGCCAAGTGGTCACGGTCGACGTGGTCGCTGTGGGCGAGATCCGCGCCGGCGACCGCCTCGAAGTGGAGTTTCGGGTACGCGGCAATGGCAGCCCCTGAGGGCTTGGTGCTCGGCGTCGATCCCGGCCACCGCAAGTGCGGTCTGGCGGTGGTGGCGGCCGACGGCCAGGTGGTGGCCGCGGCCGTGGTGGCGCGCGAGGACCTGCTGGCGACCGTGAGGCAATGGCTGGCCGCCCACCCGGTCACGCAGTTGGTGGTCGGCGACGGCACCTGCTCGGGTGCGGTGATTGCGGAACTGCAGGAGCGGTTCCCGGCGGCGCCGCTGGCGTGCGTCGACGAGCACGGCACCACGTTGGCAGCGCGCGACCGTTACTGGCGCGACCACCCGCCACGCGGCTTCTGGCGGCTGATACCCACCTCGATGCGCCTGCCGCCCGAGCCCTATGACGACGTCGTGGCGGTGCTCTTGGCCGAGCGTTGGTGGGCCGCTCACAGCGGGCCGCCGCCGGTCGTGGAGCATTAAGCATATGTAACACTCAGGTGGAGAACACCGGTGAGGGGGCGGCGTTATAGTGAATGAGGCCAGTAGTTAGTTGCGGCCCCCCGGCGAGGCGTCCTCCCCCAGCGCCCGCTACGCAACGCAGCTATTGGCACAGCGAGCGACCCAAGCCGCGCCGGCGCCGTCCCACCCACGGCGGCCGGCGCGGCCGTTTGGGACCCTCTTTCCCGGCGACTGTGCTATGCTGGCACCGGCCCGCACGGGCGGTAGACGGGAGAGTTGTGGCATGTCGGACTTCGTGTGGCAGGACGGGGCGACGGTGGTGATGACCGGTGACAGCATCACCGATTGCGGACGAGGCGGCGATGCGCTGGGGCTGGGTGGGGGCTATGCCCGGTTCACCAACCGACTCGTGACCGCGCGCTACCCCGAGCGCGGCATCAAGATCCTCAACACCGGCATCAGCGGCAACTGCGTGGACGACCTGCAAGGCCGCTGGCAGCAGGACGTGCTCGACCATCGGCCCGACTGGGTCACCATCATGATCGGCATCAACGACCTGCACCGGACTCTCGGCGACATCAAGCATCTGCCGCCGGTGGAGTACGAGCCGCGCTACCGCGACATCCTCGACCGAACGCGCGCGGCCGGTGCTCGGCTGGTCCTGCTGGATCCGTTCTACCTGAGCCTCGAGCACGGCCGTGACAGCGACCAGGGGCGCGTGCTGGCACTGCTCGAAGGCTATCTGGCCGTCGTCGAGCGACTGGCCGCCGACTACGACGCGCTGCACGTCAAGACGCAGGCCGCTTGGCTGCGCGTGCTGGGGCAGCTCCCGCCCGAGCACTGGTGTGGCGAACCGGTGCACCCGAACCCCGATGGGCACCTGGTCATCGCCAACGCGCTCCTGGAGGTGCTGGGATACTAGCTCCGCGCCGCCGACGGCCGTTGCTCCGCCGCGAGCACCACTGATGGCGCCGCCCGACCAGAGGGCGGCGCCGGGCGTGGTGCTGGCGCGGCTGGCGGCCGTTCACGCCGTCGTGTGGACGGTCGTGCCGGCTCTGACGCAGCAGTGCGCGCCGCTGGACGTGGTCATCCTTGCCTACTGGGGCCGGCAGCCACAGTGGGGCTATCCCCGCCACCCGCCGTTGCCGGCGTGGCTCGCCGCGGCGGTCTGGGACGGCGCTGGGGTCTGGGCGGTCTACCTGCTGAGCCAGCTCATGGTTCTCGCGGCGGTGTGGGCCGCCTGGCGCCTCGGGCGCGAGTTGCTGGGCGAGGTGGCGGCGCTACCCGCGGCCGCGGCGCTGGAAGGGGTGTTCTACTACAACTTCACCACGCCGGAGTTCAACAACAACGTCGCGCTGCTGGCCTGCTGGGCGCTGGCCGTCTGGTTCGGCTGGGTGGCGCTCCGCACCGGCCGCACCAGGGCCTGGTTGGCGTTGGGGCTGGCGGTGGGCGCCGGGCTGCTGAGCAAGTACAGCCTGGCCTTCCTGGCTGTGCCGCTGCTGGCGTTCACGCTGCTGCACCCGCAGGCGCGGCAGTGCTGGCGCAGCCCGGGCCCGTACCTGGCTCTGCTGGTGGCGGCCGGCTGCTTCGGGCCGCACTGCCAGTGGGCGGCGGCGCACCACTGGATCACGCTGCGCTACGCCGCGGAGCGGGGTGGGGGGCCGGCCGGGCTGGGCGCGCATCTGCTCCACCCACTGCGGTTCGCCGCGGACCAGGCGCTGACCGTGCTGCCGTTGGTGCTGGCCCTGGCGCCGCTGCTTGGCCGGCGGCCCAGACCGGTGCCCGGCGACCTCGGTCGGGCCTACCTGAGCACCGTCGTGCTCGCGCCGGTGGCGCTCCACCTGGTGGTCGCCGCGCTGACCGGCATGAAGCTGCGCAACATGTGGGGCACGCCGCTGTGGACCTTCCTCGGTGTCTACCTGCTGGTGCAGTGGGGCACCCGGATCGAGCCCGACCGCGTGCGGCGGTCGCTGCGGCTGTCCGGCGCGTTGGCCGTGCTGGCGGTCGTCGCCCTCATCGGACGCAACGTGGTGGCCCCGCGGCTCACGGGCCGCGGCGAGCGGGTCAACTGCCCCGGCCCGGCCTTGGCGGCCCTGGCCGAGCAGGCTTGGCGCGACACGGTCGGTGGGCCGTTGCCGGTGGTGGCCGGCCCAGGCTGGCTGGCCGGCCAGGTGGCGCTGTACGGGCGCGACCGGGCGGTCGTCTACGCCGAACTCGACCCGGCACAGAACGACTGGATCACCGACTCCGAGTTCCGGGCGCGCGGCGGGCTCATCCTCTGGTATGCGGACCCGAGCGGGCGCCAAGCGCGGTCGGACCAGGCGCCGGCGGCGCTGGCGGCGTGGCTGGCGCGGTTCCCTGCGGCGCGGCTGCTGCCGCCGTGGACACTGGCCTGGCCGGTGCGCGGACCGCGTGAACCGCTGCGGCTCCAGGCCGCCGTGGTGCCGCCCGGCGCACCCTAAGCAGCCTGCCGGTGATGTTGTCCCGTAGGGGCGACCCTTGGGTCGCCCGGCTGCGGGCCACCAAGCGCCAACCGGGCAGTGACAGGGCGGGCACCAGGCCTCGTCCCTACCGGACAGGATCTCCGAGCGGCTACTTAGCCCGAGCCGACCGCCACTTTGGGGCAAACGAACATTCTAAGAACATTGGTTTGCCATGCGGTCCTCGGTGTGCTATAGTGCGGCCTCGGCGGCGGCAGGAGAGCGGCGCATGAGTGATGGCGGCACCAGTACGCGTGGCGGAAAGGGAGGTCCCATGCGAGATGGACTCACGGACCGGCAACGGGAGATCCTGACCTTCATCGGTGAGTTCCAGAAGAACCTGAAGCGCCCACCGGCGGTACGGGAGATTGGTGACGCGGTCGGCCTCTCGTCACCGTGCACGGTCTACCGGCACCTGGAGACACTGGAGAAGCGCGGGTTCATCAAGCGCGAGCGCGGCAAGGCCCGCGCGATCGAAATCGTTCACGCGCAGTTCAAGCCGGGTGCGATGCGCGCCATTCCCGTGCTGGGCACCATCGCCGCCGGGCAGCCGCTGCTGGCTGAGGAGAACCTCCGTGGGGCGCTGGAGGTCGCTGAGGATCTGCTCGGGCCGGGCGACTTCTTCGCGCTCGAGGTCAACGGCGAGTCGATGATTGAGGACGGCATCCTGAGCGGCGACCTGGTGGTGCTGCGGCGTCAGGAGACCGCTGACGACGGCGACATCGTGGCGGCTCTGTCGCCGCATGACCAGGAAGGCACGGCCACGCTGAAGCGCTTCCATCGCGAAGGCGAGCGGATCCGACTGCAGCCGGCCAACCATACCATGCGGCCGCTCTACTACGGGCCGCAGGACGAGTTGCGCATTCTCGGCAAGGCGGTCTACCTGAGCCGGCAGTTGGCCTGAATCCGGCCGGCCGCCTAGTTCGGGCACTCGACCGGTGCGAGCGTGCGGCCGACCAGCGCGCGCACGGCGAGGTCGAGCTGATCGAGGCGGATGGGCTTGCGCAGCAGCATGCGGATGCTCGCCGGCTCGCCGGCGGCGAGGTCGCTGTGGTCGCTCCAGGCGGTCAACAGGGCCAAGGGAAGCTGCGGATGCCGGGCGGCGAGCAGGTCGGCCAGCCGGTCGCCGGCGGAGGTCAGTAGGCGGGCCTCCATGAGCACCGCGTCGGCCAGGCCATCGGCACAGAAACGCAGCGCCTCATCGGCGCTGGTGCAGTGGGTGGCCCGATGGCCGAGCGCGGCCAGGCCCTGCACCACTACGGAGCCGACGAGCATATCCTCGTCCACGACCAGTATCCGCCGTGGCTGCACTCGTCGCCGACCGGTCCGTAGCTGTCGCGCCAACGTCGTCGCCATGCACTCTATCCTCGGCCGCTCGCTGGGCGCGCGGCATGAACGCCGTGAAGCACCTGCCGCCGATGGAAGTGCAAGCTGCGTGCCAACCACTTGGCACAGATGTCCGAAGGACGGCAACTTCGCGGCGGCGCAGATGTCAAAGCGCGCCGTCCGTCAGTCGGCCGGCCGTTGGCGCAGGGCGGCTATAATGTGCGGGCAGAGGGTGTCGCACCCGGAGGACAAAGCTGTGAGATCCGTCCGCTTCCTGGCCTTGGCCGTGCTGCCACTGGTCCTGTTGGGTGGCTGTCGTCGTGCCGGCACGGGACCAGCCACGCCGCCGTCGACTGGCGGCACTGCCAGCGGCACGCCGTTGGCGCTTGGCAAGGTGTCCAGTTGGGCGTTCCAGAACGACGGCATCGCCAGCGATGGCACCGCCGAGGCGCTGGCGTCCGCCCCATACGACATGCTGGTGATTGAGCCGACGCGCACCATGGTGGCGCCCGAAGACCACAGTCAGTTCAAGACCAAGGACCTGGTGGCCAAGGTCAAGGCCACCCCCGCCACGGTGGCCGGTCACCGGAAGCTGGTCCTGGCGGTGCTGGACGTGGCCTCGGCCGAGGTTGGTCGGTGGTACTGGACCTGGTCGCCGACTTGGCCGGCCGATGCGGATCGGCCCGAGGGCTGGCCGGAGTACATCCTGCCGGAGACCGAGGAACTGCCGACGGGCGTCCACCCAGTGGCGTTCTGGAATCCCGAGTGGCAGAAGGTCCTCTACGCCGGGGTGCCCGCCGAGCCGTCGCGAGACTACGCCAGCGCGCTCGATGAGATGCTGGCGGATGGGTTTGACGGCGTCTACCTGGTGGGTGTCGACGCGGTCAACTGGTCGGGCACGACGGAAGCCGCCGAGGCCGCGAAGGTCGACGCCAAGGCTGAGATGCTGAAGCTGATTGCGGCCCTGCGCGAGCAGGCACGTCAGCGGAACCCGGGCTTCCTGATCGTGCAGCAGGGCGCGCTCAACCTGCGTAACGCGGACGGGAAGCTGTCGCCGGCGGTGGATGGCGTGGCCTACGAAGGTCTGTGGTACGACGGCGGCGACGGCGAGTTCGACGATCCGGACGCCTATGACCGTCCGCAGGACGGAGAGATCTCGGCTGGCGCGCTGCTGCTGCTGCGCGAGACCAAGCAGAAGGCGAAGCTACCCGTGTTCCTGCTGGAGTACGCTCGGGCCGAGGCCGAGAAGGTGTATGCCAACGCACGCCAGGAAGGCTTCGTGGCCTACTGCACGCATCCGTCGCTGGCCCGCCTGAGTACCACGCCGCCCAAGGCGGCCAAGTGACGCTGCGCCGGTGCGGCACGCGTGCTGAGAAGGGAGGCTCTGGCCGGCGCCGAATGGCCTGGTCAGAGCCATGTTCTCGCCAAGGTGCACCATGCAGGCGCTGTGTCTGAGCGACCGTCTGAGGTTCGTCACCGATCATCCTGCGCCGACGCCCGGACCCGGGGAGGCGTTGGTGCGCGTACACGTGGCCGGCATCTGCACCACCGACCTCGAGTTGCTACGCGGGTACCACCAGTTCCAGGGCGTGCTCGGACACGAGTTCGTCGGTGTGGTCGAGTCCGCGCCGACAGCGTCCTGGGTGGGCGAGCGGGTGGTCGCCGAGATCAATTGCGGTCCGGCGAGCGACAACCGCCACGCCGCGGACCGGACTGTGCTCGGCGTGCTCGGGCGCGACGGTGCCTTTGCCGAGCTGGTGGCTGTGCCCGAGCCCAATCTGCACCGCGTGCCCGCTGGGCTGGCGGATGAAGCGGCTTTGTTCTGCGAGCCGCTGGCGGCGGCGCTGCGTCTGCGCGAGCAGTTGTGCCTGCGACCATCCGACCGCATGGCCGTGATCGGCCCTGGCCGGCTGGGTCTGCTCATCGCCCAGGTGCTGGCCGTCGACGGCGCCACGGTCACCGTGCTGGGCCGCCGTGCCGAGGCCCTGGAACTGCCGATGCGGCTCGGGTTCAACAGCGACTTGGCGGCGTACGTGCCCGATAGCAGCTTCGACCTGGTGATCGATGCCAGCGGCACGGCTTCGGGGCTCCACGAGGCGATTCGGCTGACGCGCCCGTTGGGCACGATTGCGCTCAAGTCCACCTACGCGACGCCCAAGGAACTCAACCCCAGTGACATCGTGGTCAAGGAACTGACCGTCGTGGGCTCACGCTGCGGGCCGTTCGCGCCGGCGCTGCACTTGCTCGAGCGCGGGACCATCGAGGTGCACCAACTGATCGAGGCGGAGTACGCGTTGCGCGACGGGCTGCGCGCCTTTGAGCGCGCGGCCGTGCCGGGCGCGCTCAAGGTCCTGCTGCGTCCCGGCGGCTGAGCCTGCCTCACGCGCCAAGCTGAGCCCGCGCGGCCGCCAGTTGCTTCGCCACCACGGCCACCGGTGCGGTCCAAAGCGATTCGCAGCGCGCCACCAGGTGCTCCAACAGCTCCTCGAACTCGTTCAGCGGCGTGCCGAGGCGACCGGTGGACAGCCCATGGAAGCAGAGGACGCACCACCGGCCCTGATGCAAGGCCCGCTCGCACAGCCCGATCATCTCTGGCGCGGTCATCTGTTGGCAGGTCAGCCCGGCCACCGCGTGCAGATCGCAGTGGTAGGGATGGTTGCAGAAGCCCACTTCGCCGCCGCCTCGTCCGGCCACGAAGTGCTTTGCGACCACGGGGACGTAGCTCTGGCGAGTCAGTCCACGTCCCACATGGTCCATATAGCACGGGTAGGCGAAGGAGCGGCCGTCCACCGGCCCAAAGAGAGCCACCAGGCGACGCTCGCACTCGACGATGTCGGCCTCGATATCGTCGAGCGTCAGCGACTCCAGACCGTGTGGCCGGCGCTCGTTGCTGAAGTTCTCGCTGCAGGTGTGGCTCAAGGTGTGGTTGCCGAGTTCGTGGCCGGCGGCCAGCGCCGTCGCCCAGGGGCCGAGCCGGTCGGCGTAGTGATCGCCGCCGGCGCCGAGGTAGAAGGTACCGAATAGGCCGCGGTCGGTCATGCGGGGAACGCCCAACTGAAGCTGGTCCGGCAGCCCGTCGTCAAAGGTCAGCGACACCGCGGCGCGCGTGCCGTTGGGCCACGGGGTCGGGAAGGGACTCTGCATCGCACTCACCTCGCCGCTCCGTTCGGCCGGGCCGGGCGGCATCCTGCCGCGGCGGCTTGGCAACGGGACGGAGCTCAGGCATAATCAGGGCGGCCTGGAGCAGGTTCGGGCCGAGCGTGCAGATGCCTCTTCCGCGACGATCGACGGCGACTTGGGGTTCTTGGCTGGCCCTGTTGACGGTGCTGGCCAGCGCCTCGGCGGGCGAGTTGGTGGATGGGTTCGCGGTGTCGGCGTCCAGTCACCGGATGCGCGTCAACGAAGCTTTCGAGGCGCGGCTGGCGCTGCCGACCGACTACGGCGACCCGCTGGATCCCGAAGAGATCCGAGTGGAGGCGGTGGTGTCGGCGCCGTCGCGGCAGCACCTCGTGCCTTGCTACCTCGATGTGCCGTACCAGCGCAGCCTGGAGCACCAGGCCGACGGGCGCATGCTGGAGGTCCTGCGGCAGGCCGGTCCGCCGGTCTGGAAGCTACGGTTCACGCCGGTCGAGCCAGGCCGCCACGGTTTCGAGGTGCGTGCCCGTGACCGCCGTGGTGCCGCGCGGAGCCGGCCGTTCGGCGCTACGGCTGACCGGGCGCGGGCGCCGGGCTACACCCGCATCGATCCGAGCACGTCGTTCCCCAGTCGCGAGAACGGACTGGCCCGGCCGGTGCTGGGCACCAACCTCTGCTGGGGCGGCCCCGGTGGTACGTTCGACTACGACACTTGGCTGACACGGATGGGCGGCGCCGGAGTCGACTTCGCACGCCTGTGGCTGTGGAGCCCTGCCCGCACCTTCGACCTGGAGGCCGTGCCGCACGGCGATGGGCGCTTCGCGTGGGACCTGGCCAACGCGTGGCGGCTGGAGTACGTGCTCGACCGTGGCCAGCGCCAAGGCCTGAACTTCGTGCTCACCGTTTGTCCGGTGCCGATGATGCCCGGCCGCGACGAGAAGGCCTGGAACCGATGGCCGTACGCCGTCGCCAACGGCGGGCCGCTCCAGCGGGCGGAGGACTTCTTCAGCTCGCCGGAGGCGCGGCGGCTGACCAAGCACCGCCTGCGTTACCTGCTGGCCCGGTTCGCCGGCTACCCGAACCTGAGCGCCTTCGAGTTTGCGGCCCGCGCCGCGCAAGGCACGCCCGAACTCGTGTCGTGGCTCAACGAGATGGCGGCCTACGTCCGCGCCCTCGACCCGGCGCAGCGGCCGCTCTGCACGTCGACCACGGTCGCTGCCGCGGACGCCATTCGCCCGTTACGCGCGATCGACTTCATCACGCTGGAGGTCTCGTCGCCCGAACAGACGGCGGCCTCAGTACGGCACGCCACGCGCCTGATGAACCGCCCGACGCTCGTCTCGGCCTGGGGCTACGGCGACCGAGCGCGGGCGCTGGCCGATCCGGCCGGCGAGCAACTGCACGATGCCTTGCTGGCCGGTATCATGAGCGGCGGGTTGGGCGGAGCCATGCCGTGGTGGTGGGACAGCATGGTCCACCAACGCGATCTCTATGCGCGCTTCCGTGCGGTCGCGCGGTTCCTGGGTCAGGTGCGCTGGAACGACCTGAAGCCGACCGCCGCCTGTCACGCGGAGCAGCCGGGCTACGAGACGCTGGCGCTCAGTGGCGGCGGGCGCTGGGTGATCTGGGTGCGACCTGTCGGCGCGGCTCCGCGTCCGGTGGCGGTGGTCGTCGACAGCGTGCTGCCGGGTCAGCGGCACGCCATGGTGTACGACCCTTGGACCGGTCAGTGGCTGCCGCCGACCTCACTACAGCACGTGGCCGGCGGGCACCGCATCGGGTTGCCCACCGGCCAGCGCGACCTGTTGGTCTACGTGACCAACCATGCTCCGTCGGAAGGCGGCTAGGTGCTGGTGTAGTACGCCTCGTTACCGCCCGCGTCGACGGCGGTGCCCATCCGGTGCAGAGCGTGCGCATAGGCAGCGGTTCGCATGCCGATGCGGTGGGTGTCGGACAGCGCCCGCACCCGCCGGTACTCGGTCGACATGGTGCTGCGCAGCCGGTTGTGGACCTCGGATAGGGTCCAGTACAGGCCGGCCTTGTTCTGCACCCACTCGTAGTAGCTGACCGTCACGCCGCCCGCGTTGGCGAGGATGTCGGGGATCACCATCGTCCCGCCCTCGCGGAGGATCTCGTCCGAATCGGAGGCGACCGGCCCGTTGGCCAGCTCGATCAGCACCTGCGCCTTGATGCGCGCGGCATTGGCGGCCGTGATGACTCCTTCGAGGGCCGACGGCACCAGCACTTCGACCGGGAGCTCGAGCAGTTCGGCGTTGCTGATGGAATCGCCGGGCACGGCGCCAACCACCGACCCGGTGCGGTCCTTGTGGTCGGCGACCTTCGCCACGTCGAGGCCCTCGGGCTGGTACAGGCCGCCCTTGCTGTCACTCACCGCCACGATGCGGAAGCCGTCGGCGGCCAGCAGGCGCGCCATGTGGTAGCCGGCATTGCCGAAGCCCTGGATGGCCACCCGGACCTGATCCTGGCTCCACGCCTTGTCCTTGGCGACCTCGACCAGCACGTAGTAGCCGCCGCGCGCAGTGGCGTCGTCGCGGCCGAGACTGCCGCCGAGGGCGATGGGCTTGCCGGTGATCACCGCCGGGCACTTCTGCCGCCGGATGTTGTTGTACTCGTCGGCCATCCAGCCCATGATGGTGGCATTGGTGTAGACGTCTGGGGCCGGGATGTCGCGGTCAGGGCCGATGAAGTCGGCGATGGCGTCGATGTACCCGCGCGACAGGCGCTCCAGCTCGGATGGGCTGAGCAGCTTCGGATCGACCACCACGCCGCCCTTGGCCCCGCCGTACGGCAGGTCCACGCAGGCGCACTTGCAGGTCATCCAGAAGGCGAGCGCCTTCACCTCATCGAGGGTCACGCCGGGGTGGAAGCGGATGCCGCCCTTGGTCGGCCCGCGGGTGTCGTCATGGTGGACCCGGAAGCCCTCGTAGATCTCCAGCCGACCGTCATCCATACGAACCGGGATGGAGACGGTCAGCACTTCCTTGGGACACTTGAGCTTCTGGAGCGCCTCCTGGCTGATGTTGGCATAGGGGAAGGCGCGGTCAAGCCGGGATATGGCGTCTTCGAACAGACCCGGCGAGCACGTCGTTGACTGCATCGGACGACTCCTTCAGTCCTGGCGGCTCCGAAATCCGGCCAGGAACCTGAGCATGACGCGGACCGCGCGGTAGAGATCCTCGAGGGGCAGGTACTCCGCAGCCGAATGCGCGACCCGAATGTCCCCGGGGCCAAACACCACCACCGGATACCCCGCCGTGCGAAACGGCCCAGCGTCTGTGCAGTAGCTTACTCCTAGTGGTTCACTAGGACAATCCTCGGCGCGCGCCGCGGCGAGCAGACGCTGCGCCAGCGGCTCCTCGGGTGCCAGGTCGAGGCCGGCGAAGAGATCGGCCAGCGGCTCGCAGGCAACGTGCGCGCACTCGTCGCCAAGATCAGCGCGCAGTCCCTCGCGAAGCTGCTCCAGGACCTCGTCGGCGGTCGTGCCGGGGAGCAGACGGCAGTCCACCTCGACGGTGCAGCCAGCGGGCACGATGTTGATGGCGGAGCCGCCCTGGATGAGTCCGACGTTAGCCGTCGGTGACCCGAGCAACGGGTGCGACGCCGACTGCAACCTCGGCAGCCACACCTCCTCCAGGTGCGTCAGCACCCGACGCATCAGGTAGATGGCATTACGGCCGGCTTCGGGTGTGGCCCCGTGGCAAGCGATGCCGGAGCAGGTCACCTGGAAGCGGAAGCAGGCTTTGTGCGCCGTCACCACCTGGCACGAAGTCGGCTCGCCGACGACCACCCAGCCCAGGTCGACACCCGAGCGCGACAGCGGAATGGAGCCCTCACAGGCGGTCTCCTCGCCCATGGTGGCGACGAACTGGATGGCGCGGTCGAACTGCCATCCCGCGCGACGTGCCAGGCGCAGGGCGGTCAGGAAGGCGGCGATGGAGCCCTTCGTGTCGCAGGCCCCGCGGCCATAGAGCCGCCCCTCGCGCACCTCGGCGCCAAACGGCGGCACGGTCATGCCGGCGACGCTGACCGTGTCCAGGTGCGCTTCCAGCGTCAGCGGCGGGCGCGCCGAGGCCAACGGCCAGGCGGCCACCAGATTCGGGCGACCGGGGCGGATCTCCTGGCGGTCCACCACCATGCCGAGCTGCTCGAGTTCGGCGGTCACCGCGCCGGCCATGGCCGCCTCGGCCTGGTCGCGGTCGGCCTGCACGGTGTTCTCGTTGACGCTCGGGATGCGGACCAGGCGAGCCAGCAGGTCAACGCTGGCCGCACAGTCGGCGGCGGTCATCAGCTCCAAGGGTCTCTCCACGGCCGGCCGATGGCGGTGCGCAGACTGCCGTCGCGTCAGTTGGCCTCGGCCGCGCCAACCAGAACGAAGTGCGAGCCCGTGTCGGGTTCCTTCGATACCTCGATGCGCGTCGGGAAGCGTTCCTTCAGGGCGGTCAGGTGCGTGACGACCAGCACCAGGTCGTAGTGCTCGCGCACGGCGTGGATGGCCTCGACGAGCTGGTCGAGGCCGTCGTCATCCTGGGTGCCGAAGCCCTCGTCGATGATCAGCGTCCGCAGCCGAGCCCCGACGCGCCGGGTGAGCAACTGGCTGAGGGCCAGGCGGAGCGCGAAGTTGACGCGAAAGGCCTCGCCGCCGCTGTAGTTCTCATAGCTGCGGGTACCGAGCTCGTCGCTGATGTCGAGATCGAGCGTCTCGCGGTCACCGCCGCCTTGCAGCGGGCGCTGCAACCGCACCGAGAGGCTCATGCGGTAGCCGGTCAGCCGGCCGAGGAGCTCGTTGGCGACCTGCTCGATCTCGGGCACGGCGTTCTCGATGATCAGCGCCGGTATGCCGTCGCGGCCGAAGGCCGTCTGCAGGTGGTCCATCAACTCGCGGCGGTGGCGCACGTCCACCAGCCGAGCACGGGTGTCGGCCAACTCCTGTCGCCATCGCTCCTGGCGCGCAGTGGCCTCCTGCAACTGGCCACGCAGCTCGCGTTGCGCGGCCATCTGGGCGGCCAGGTCGGTCACGGTCTCGGTGAGGTGCTCCATGCGCCGGCGTTCGGCAGGCGCGTCCAGCAGGTTGGCGGTCAGCTCCTCGCGCTCGCGCTCACGCTCGCGCAGGTTGCGCTCCCGGGTGGCGAGCCGTCCGGTGAGTACGGATACGCGCTGCACCAGGTCCGGCAGGCGCGCCGCGGCGTCCTCGATGCGCTGCCATTGCAGCGGGGCGCCGACCAGCTCGCGCCGCGCCTGGTCGAGGCGGCTGAGGTCGGCATCGCGCCACGTGATGGCCTCCAGCTCGATGTCAACCTGCGCGAGGCGTTCGCGCTCTGCTTTGGCCACCGCGTGGTGGCGCAGCTTGTCCTCGAGTTCGGCCACCGCCGTGGTGGCACCGGGCAGGAAGGCCGCGGCTTCCAGGGCCTGCTTCTCGGCCTGCTCCAGCAGGACGCGCTCGCGCTCCACTTCGCGTCCCGCCGCCATGGCCCGGCGCAGCCCGGCCACCTGTTCGGGCAGGTAGTCCAGCGCCGCCATCTCGCGGCGCAGGCGCCGCAGGTCCTCGGCGTCCGGCCCGCCGTAGTCGCCCGCGCCCAGGCGGGCTTTCAGGTCGCGGGCCTGCTCCTCCACGCGCGCCCACTCGGCGGCAGCTTCGGTCGCCTCAGCCAACTGCTGCTCGGCCCGCGCCAGGTCGCGGGCCAACTTGACCGCGCGCAGCTCCTGCGCCGACAACTCGCGCAGGCGCTGTTCGAGTGCCGCCAGATCGTCCTTGAGTTGGCGGCCGGTCGCCTTGAGCTCGCGCTGTTCGCCGAGCAACTCCTCGCGGCGCAGAGCGAAGCGGTCGAGCACCGCGTCGCGGCGGTCGGCGGCCAGGACTTGGCCGCACACCGGGCACTGCCCGCCGCCACTGGTCAGGATGGCACGGTGCTGATCCAGGTCGGCCAGGCGCTCGTCGACCTGCGCGTGCAGCCCGCGGAGGCGTTCGAACTCCAGCTCCACGCCGGCCTTGCGCCGCTCCGTGGCGACGGCCAGTTGTTCCGCCTGCTCGGCGGCGGCCAGCGCCTCGCGCGCCTGGTCGAGCTGCTTGCGCAGATCTGCTTCGGCATCGGCGCGTTGACGCAAGCGGGTCCGTTGCTCGACGACCTGCTGCAACTGGGACTCGATGGCCAGGCGCGCGCGCTCCACGCGGCGCTCCGCCTCGCGGGCCTGCTCCTCCAGAGAGCGGAAGCGTGCTTCGTTGGCTTCGGCTTGTTGCAGTCGCTCGCGCAGGTGTTCCTGGGCCTCGATCTGCTGTCGGATGCGCTCGCGACGGGCGAGCACCGTCTCGGCCTCGGCCCGGCGGCCCTCGGCCTCCTGGATCTGCTCCTGCCATCGGCGCAGGTCGGCCTCGGCTTCGCGCGTCTGGGCCCGGATCTCCGTGGTCAGGCGGTGCTGCTCCGTGTCCAGCTCGCGGTAGCGCGACAGGGCTTGCTCCACCTGACCGCGCTCCGCGTCCAGGGCCGCGAGGCGCTGGCAAGCCGCACTGACCGCCTCGCGCTCGCTCAGCAAGGCTTCGGTCTCTGTCTGTTGCGCCTGGCCCTGCGCCAGCTCGCGGCGCAGCCCGTCGATCTCGGGTGCCAGTTCGCGGATGGCCGCCTGCGCGGCGTCAAGCCGCTGACGGCGCAGGGCATCCTCCGCCAAGGCCTCGCGGAGCGCGGCGAGTTCGGCCGTCTGGCTGCTGTGGCGGGCGCTCAGCTCGGCCAGCGAGACGGTCACCGCGTCCAGCTTCTGGCGCACCTCGTCGGCGTCGGCCAGTTGCTCCGACAGCGACGCGGCCAGCCGTTCGGAGGTGGCGATGTCCTGGTCAGCCGCCTGGAGTTTCTGTCGGGCCAGGTCTCGGAGCGCGTCGTAGCGCGACAGCCCGAGGATCTCGGTGAGCACTTGCTTGCGCTCGGCGGGCCGGCGACGGGTGAACTCGTCGTCGCGCCCCTGCTTCAGAAAGGCGCTGTTGACGAACGTGTCATGGTCCATTCGCAGCAGCGAGCGGATGCGCTGGTCGGTGGCCGCCGCTGTCGGCAGCGTCAGCACACGGTAGTCGGCGCGGTCGCTGTCCCACACGAACAGGTCCAGTTCCAGGCGTCCGCCGCGCCCCTGCACGTGGTAACCTCGCCGAACGCGGTACCGTTGCCCTTCGTGGTCGAAGTCGAGCACCACCCACATGTCGGTGGCACCGCTCCGCACCAACCCTTGGTGCGGCCGGCTGGTGCCGCCGGCCTTGCGCGCCTCGCCCCAGATGGCCCAGGTGATGGCATCCAGCAGGGCGGACTTGCCATGCCCATTGGACCCGGACAAGCACGCCATGGTGAAGTGGCTGAAGTCGAGTGCAGGCAGGTCGGTGCCGTAGGAGAGGAAGTTGTGCAGTTGCAGCCGAACGGGTACCACGTCCCGGCGCCTCCGGGCGGAGTCTACCCCGCGGTCCGGCCGCCGTCAACGCTGCGGCTCAACGGCGCGGACTGTAGGCGGTGCACTCGGCCTCGATCTTGATGCCGCCCCACAGCCCCGACTGGACGGTGATCCGCGTCGGGCGTGGCGGCGCGGGAAAGAACTCGGCATAGACCGCGCTATAGGCTTCGAAGTCGGCCATGTCGGCGAGGTGAACCGTGACCTTGACCACTTCGGTCAGCGACGCCCCGGCCAGGGCCAGCAGTTGCGCCAGGTGCGCGAAGACGAGCCGCGTCTCGTCCTCGATGGTGCCCAGTACGGCCTCCTGGCTGACCGGATCGACCGGCCCTTGGCCGGCCACGAAGACCCAGTCGCCCACGCGCAGGGCTTCGGAGTAGGGCCAGCGCTCGGGATCGGCGCCAGGCAGGAAGTAGGCTTCACGAGCGTGTTCGGTCATCGTCATCCCTCAGTCTGGGCCGGGTCGCCGGCGGCCCACACGTCCGCGAGGCGCAGTATGGCCACCCCGTAGGCCAGCGCCACGTTGAGCGACGGCTTACGTCCGTGGGTGCGCAGGTGGACCACTGCGTCGCTGGCGGCAACCACATCGCCCGGCACGCCGTCGGTCTCGTGCCCGACCACCAGCGCCAAGGGGAACCAGCTCCGGTCGACCACCGACAAGGGTTGGCTCGTCGGCGCCATCTCCAGCGAGACCACGCGGACACCGGCGGCGCGCAACTCGGCCAACGCTTCAAGCGGCTCCCACCGGTAGGTCCACGGCACGTCGTCAATCGTGCCGAGAGCCGTCTTGTCGATGCGCTCGCGCTGGTTGCCAGGATGTCCACAACCGCCGGTCAGGTACAGCCGCGACACGTTGGCCGCATCGGAGGCGCGGAACATCGCGCCGATGTTGTACAGGCTGCGCACATGCACCGCCATGCCGATCAGCGGGTAGCGGTCGCGGGCCACCGACGGGTCGCGGTCCGGCTCAGGTGTGCGCATCGGGTGTCCGGTCGGCCGGCGGGAAGCAGTTCATCTGGCGGCTGGGCTCCATCTTGCGGTGGCTTGGCGCACCGGCGGCGAGGTCCTTCGTGAGAGGGCACGACGCTCGCACGCCGAAAGTCAGTCCAGGAGACCAACCCGTGCTGCTGCCCAGCCTCCTTCTGCTGCTGCCGCTGATCGCGGCGGAGCCGCGCGACGAGACGCCGCGGCCGGATCTCGAGCGCGTCGGCTGGGTTTCGCTGAACGGGGCGTGGGACTTCTGCTTCGACCCGGACGGCACGGGTGCGGCCCGTGAGCTGATGCGGCCGGGCGCCGGCGGCTTCGACCAGCGGATCGTGGTGCCGTTCCCATGGGAGAGTGCGCTCAGTGGCATCCAGGCGCCCACGGCCCGGGGCGTCGCCTGGTACCGCCGGAGCTTCAGCACGCCGACGCGCCGCCCGAGCGACCGACTGTACCTCTGCTTCGGCGCCGTCGACCAGAGCTGCCGTGTGTGGGTCAACGGCCGTGAGGTGGGCGGCCACGCCGGCGGCTACACGCCGTTCCGCCTCGACATCAGCGAGGCCCTGGCGTCGCGCGAGAACCAGGTGGTGGTGCGCGTGCTCGATGAGACCGATCCCCATCTGCCCACCGGGAAGCAGGTGGGCTGGTACACCACGACCAGCGGTATCTGGCAGCCGGTGTGGCTCGAGACGGCGCCGGTGACGCACGTGACCGGACTGGCCGTGGAGGCCGCGTTGGCGCCCACGCAGGCGACGCTGACCGCGTCGGTCTGGGCCGGGCAGGCTGGTCCGGCGACGCTGCGCGTCACCTCGGTCGATGGCAGCTTCGCGCCGGTCGAAGCGCGCCACGAGCTGACCCGCGGGTCCAACGCCGTTCGGCTGGTGGTGCCCGTGCCCAACGGCCGCCTGTGGACACCCGAGTCGCCACAGCTCTACGACTACCAGTTGACGCTCGACAGCGCCGCGGGGCAGGATAGCGTCCGCAGCTACTTCGGCCTGCGCACCGTGTCGACCGCACCGGCGCCCGGCGGCGAGCACAGCCTGATCCTGCTCAACGGGCGGCCGGTCTATCTGCGTGGCGCCCTGCACCAGTTGTTCAACCCCGAGGGCATCTATACGTTCGCGAGCGACCAGGCGATCCGCAACGACATCGAGCTGGCCAAGGGCCTCGGCTGGAACTTCCTGCGCCTGCACATCAAGCTGGCCGACCCGCGGCTGCTCTACTGGGCGGACCGCCTGGGCATCCTGCTGATGGCCGACCTGCCCTGCACGGCGCAGTACTCGCCGCGGGCCCGCGACGCCTGGGAGGCTCAGCTCCATGAGGCCATCGCGCGCGACCGCTCGCATCCCAGCCTGATCGCGTGGTGCCTGTTCAACGAGACCTGGGGCCTGGGCGGCGAGGGCTACCAGCGCGACCGCAGTGCCCAGCGTTGGGTTCAGGGCATGTTCGCGCTGGCCAAGCGACTCGACTGGACCCGGCTGGTCGAGGACAACTCGCCCTGCCTCTACGATCATGTCGTCACCGACCTGAACACCTGGCACTTCTACATCGACGACCATGCGGCGGCCTCTCGCCATCTCCAGCAGGTGGCCGCCGAGACGCGCGCCGGCAGTGGCTTCAACTTCTGTCCCGGCTTCACGCAGGGCAAGCAACCGCTGCTCAACAGCGAGTACGGGGCCGTCGGCGCCGGCAGCGGCGACCGCGATGTCTCGTGGGGCTTCAAGTACCTGACCACGCTGCTGCGGGCGGAGCCGAAGTGCCAGGGCTACGTCTACACCGAGCACTGTGACATCGAATGGGAGCACAATGGGCTGCTGTGCTACGACCGCACGCCCAAGGTCAGTGGCTATGATGCGTTCGTGCCGCAGATGACTTGGGCCGACCTGCAGGGCCCGGACTTCATCGGCGCCGAAGGTCCGCCGGTACTGCGGGTCCAGCCGGGCGGACGAGTCTCCATTCGGCCGTTCCTCAGCCACTACTCCGAGCGCCCTGGGCCGGTGCGGATCCGCTACACGGTCGTCGGCTGGGACAACCTGGGCCGGCCGGTCTCCGGGCCTGGACGGCCGGGCCCGCTGCCGCCGGCCCAGGAGGGTATGGTCAGTGCCACCTGGGCGCCGGCGACGGTCACCTGGCAGCAGCCGATCGTGATCGACGCGCTGCCGCCGCGCCTGGCACTGGGGGCGCTGACGGTGGAACTGCTGGCGGGCGGCGAGCGGTTGGCCGCCAACTACGTCAACCTGGTCTGCACCGGCAACGTCCCGGCGCCGACCGGCGAAGCGCTCGACGATCGCACGGTGGCGCTCCGCTTCCGGCCAGGCGCCGTGGCCGACTTCACCGCCCCGGAGGCCCCTCAGTTGCTGGCTGACCTCGGGCGCGACAAGCTGTGCGCGACCGGCCGGCCGTCCTTCACCTACCACCTGCGACTGCCGCCGATCCTGCGTGGCACGGCCTTCGACGAGCTGGCGCTGGTCGTGGAGGCGGGTGCACGCGGCGGCGCCGCGAAGCTGGACTGGCCAGCACGGCGCAACCCACTGGACTACCCGCAGACGAAGGCCCGACGCGCCACGCCCTCCGCGCTGCGGGCGACGTTCGAAGGCGCCGTGCTGGGCACGGTGCCGCTGGCCGACGACTTCGCCGACAGCCGTGGCGTGCTGTCGCACCTGACGGGGTGGCATCACGGGAGCCATGGTGCCCGCGTCGAGATGCGGCTGTCGCTGCGCGAGAACCCGGCCCTGGTGGCGCGGCTGAGCCGTGGCGAGACGCTCAAGCTCACCTTGGAGGTGCCCTCGGAGGCGCCTCAGGCCAACGGGCTGTCACTCTATGGTGAGACCATGGGCCGCTACCCGCTGCCGCCCACCATCCTGCTCACGGCGACCCGGCTGCCGGTGGCCGCCGGGTGGACCACCACCGAGCCGGTAACCTGCGATGAGCTGTCGGCGCGGCGCGAGCGCGTGGTGCCCGCGGCCGACGAAGGAGGTTCGGCCTGGCGCTACACGATCCACCGTCCGCTGGCGGGGTGGGAGAGCGAGGGCTTCGATGATTCGGCGTGGGCCGAGGGCAAAGGCGGCTTTGGCGCCGAAGGCACTCCCGGCGCGGTGATCGGAACGACTTGGCGCACGGCCGACATCTGGCTTCGCAAGCGCTTCCGGCTGGAGCGCGAACTGGACGCGCGCGCCGTGGCCATCCTGCGCTACTACCACGATGAGGACGTGGAGATCTACCTCAACGGTGAACTGCTGCTCTCGCGGACCGGCTACACCACCGCTTACCGCGAGGATGTCCTGCCATCGTCGATCAGCCGGCGCCTGCGCGCCGGCGAGAACACGTTCGCCGTGCACTGCCGCCAGACGATGGGCGGCCAGAACGTCGACCTCGGCCTGTCCGTACTGCGCGCGGCGCCGTGAGGCCGCTGGCCAACCGGGTCAGCGCCCGGCGAGCGCCTTGACCGCAGCGGCGCCCGTGAAGATGACCGGTGCGTCGCCCGCCACCGCACCGTTCGGCGAGCCCCACAGGTTGTACGAGTTGCAGCCCTCGGGAGCGCGGAAGCCGCTCCCCCAGCCGACGCCCACGAAGCCCTGCGGGCCGGTCATGACCAGCACCGGGTTGGCCGACTTGGCGCTGCCGACCGGCTTGGCGCCGGCGGTCAGGGCGGTGATGCCGGCGATGGCCACCAGACCGGGCTTGGCCTCCAGGTTGCGGCGGATCAGCCCGTAGCGCTCGTTGGGGTCAGTGCCGTCCAGCGCCTCGTTCCAGAACAGCAGGCCACCGTAGCCGCGCGCGAGGGCCGCACAGCGGGCCAGTTCCACCGCCTGCCCGGACAGGCTCTCGCTCACCGCACTGGTGCGGACCGCGGCGCCGCTGAGCCAAGGCGCCGGGAATGGGCGCTGGGTGGCGGTGGCCCACTCGCGATAGGCGCGCAGCGACTTCAGCATCTGCTCCGAGGGCCGCTGATCGCCGGTCAGGTGCGGGAAAGCGTGCCGCGAGCGGGTTACCGCCAGACCCAGGTGGTCGATCCCAGGCGTGTCGCCATAGACCAGCACCGCCGCAAAGCCGCGCTCGAATCCCAGCAAGCCACCGTTGGCCACCTCGGTCTTGCGCCCGCCGCCGCGCACCGTCCGGGCAAGCCGGTCCAGCAGGGCGCGATAGGCGAACGGTTGCGGCTCGGGCGGCCAGAAGCGGCCGACGTTGGGCGCGCGCCAAAAGTCCCAGCCCATGACCTGGTCGCCACCGTGCTGGGCCGCTTCGCCCACGAAGGCGATGAAGCCGGTGCCGACTGCACCGAGGCCGCCCGCCAGCGCCCAGCCCGGCGGGTCACAGGCCGAGACCACCACCGGCAGGCCGACCTGCTTGGCCAGTTGGAGGACGCGGTCGAACGGCGCCCAGTTGCGCTGCCCCTGCTGCGGTTCCACCTCGGCCCAGCGCAACTCGTAGCGCACGCAGGCCACGCCGGCCCGTTGGAGCATCCGGTACATCTGGAGGTCGTACCAGGCGTCGTTCCTGACCTCAGGGGCGCGGACCGTCACGCCGACCAGCCGACCGGCGTCGGGCACGGCCGGTAGTCGGGCGAACCGCGCGGTGGCGTAGCGCTTGCCGCCGCCGGCGCTGACGCTGGCGCGCACGGTGTAGTAGCCAAACGGCTCGGGCGGATTGAACTCGACGGGTAGGCGGGTGGCTTCACCGCTGCTCGTCTTGACCGTCGTGTTGCCGCGGCCCACATTGCGTTCGCCGGCATCGGTGACCTGGTATTCGATGGTGGCGTTGACAGCCTCGTTGCTGATGCCGTTGACGATCAGCTCCGGCTTGGGCGTCTCATCGCCCACGAATAGCCCGTCGAGGCGGCCGGGGATGATGTCGATCATGCCGACCTGCTTCGGGTTCAGCTCGTGGTTGGCCACCAGATTGCTGAAGTCGAGCGCGCCTTGGTCCTTGCCGCCGGGCCCCTGCCGGATGGTCAGGCCCTCGACGCGCAGGCCGCCGCCGCCCTCCAGCGTGTCGACCTTCGCTTCCTTGCCGTCCTTCAGGAAGGTCGGCGTGATGGCCCGAATGGCCCAGCCGGTCTCTTTCAGCGGGCTGTCGGCTTTGCACTCGTAGAGCTGCCCGCTCACGCCATCGCGCACGAGCAGGCCGACCACTTGCCCGCCGCCGTCACAGCGCGCGGTCAGCTCGAAGTTCCAGGGCTTCTGGCGGAGGCGCAGGCGGCAGAGCGCGACGACCACCCCGTCGGCCTGCGTCAGGCGATAGCTGATCCGCATGACGCGCTTGTCGCCGGCCACCTGCTTCACCTCGGCCTCGGCGCCGATCGTCACCAGGTCCCAGCCGGCCGGGCGTCCGTCTGGTGCGGGTGTGGCGAAGTTGTCGAGCACCTGCGGTGCGGGCACGGCCAGAGCGCGGCCGGCCAGCAGCGACAGCAGGCAGAGCGAGACGGTCCACCGTAGCGCTTTCATGCGGCAGACGCTACCACCGCCGCGGCGACGGTGTCAAGCCGTCTGCTCACGGCACATCCACAAACAGCACGGCCTGGTCCGCTTGCCACACCGGCCCGCCCGCCTGGCGCCCGTAGGGTTGCCGTCCCGGCGCGAAGCTGAGCAGTTCGCGGACGCTGTCTACGCCCTTCGGCAGGTAGTACAGGCTGTGCCGCTGCGGCGTCTCGCTGGCCGGGCCGACCCAGGCCACCCCGGCTGCGTTCGCCACCGGCAGGCTCAGTTGGTCGGCGCTGGCCGCCCGCCAGAACGGCAGGCTGCGCCGTACGTTGCCGGCCAGGTCGTGCAGGACCATGCCGGCCGCCGCGTCCAGCAGCGCGGGACCGTCACCGTCGAGCCAGGTGTGCAGCCAGCCGCTCACCGGCCAGGAGTGCAGCACCTCATAGGGCGCGCCGCTGCGGATCTGGAGTTGGCCGTGGAGGACCAGGCTCAGCGACCGACCGTCGGGTTGCCACCGGAGGACCGGGAGCGGGTTCGGCAGCGGCCGGCCCAGCGTGGTGGCCTGCACCCAGTTGTGGTCCGGCGTGGTCATCACGTAGACACCGGGGCGTGGGCGGCCGGCGGCCACGCAGAAGGCCAGCCGGTCGCCCTCGGGGTGCCAGGCCGCCGCCAGGTTGCGGTTGTGGCAGGTCGCCGCGGCGAACAACGGCAGCGGCCCGGCCTGCCGCGTGCCGCTGCGGTCATACACCTCGAGCGTGACGCGCAGCGCGCCGCGCTCGCCCATCAGCCGCGTCAACGCGACGTGGCCACCGGCCGGCGCGGCCAGTGGCACGGCCCGACGCGGCTCGCCCACCGGCGTGGTCAGGAACACGCGCGGTGCGCCGCTGGGAGTGTCGAGCGGCCAGCAGACGATGCCGCCTTGCCCGTCATCGGCGTAGAGCAGCCGGCTGTCCGGCGAGACGCTGGGGTACCGGTACGGACCGACGTAGTCCACCCGGCCCGTGTTGGCTTCGACCCGGTAGACGCCACGCTGGGTCAGTTCGCGAGCGTCCCCGGCCAACGGCGCGCAGGTCGCCGCCAAGACCACCAACAGCCCACCGTACCCGCGCTCCCTGCCGAACATCGCGTCACTCCTGGCTCGCCTGGTGGGTAGACGCCGCTGGCCGAGCGATGGTGCCAGAAGGAAGGCGCGGCGAGACGTCGGAACATGCCGACCACAGACAGCCGGGGAGTGTACCATGCGAGGACGTCTAGCCAGCGTAGTCCTGCTGACCGCGGCCACGGCCCTGGCGGCGCCGGGCACGGTCAGCCCCGTCACCTGGCACGGCCTGCGCGCCTACCAGCTCAGCGACGCGCAGACCACCGTCGTGGTCGTGCCCGCCTGGGGACGTGTCATGGCCTACGGGCCCACGGGCGGGCCGAACCTGCTCTGGCAGGGCTCCGACACGCCGGTCGGCGGCTGGCGCAACCGCGGTGGCGACAAGACCTGGCCGGCGCCCCAGAGCGCCTGGCCGCTCTATGGCCCGGGCTGGCCGCCGGCGCCGAGCTGGGACGAGGACCCGCACCGGGCCGTGGTCCTGCCCGGCGGTCGCCTGCGAGTGGTCGGCCCGCTCTGGGCCGGCTGGGGCGTGGTGGTCACGCGCGAGTACCAGTTCGACGCCGACGGGCGCCTGCGCATCACCCAGTCGGCGACCAAGACGACCGGCGAGCCGGTGCAGTTGTCACTGTGGACGGTGACCCAGGTCAACCGGCCCGACCGCGTGTTCTTGCCCATCTCACCGACGAGTGCCTACCGCGGCGGCTTCCGCTGGATCAGCGCGCCGGACCCCTCGCCGAAGTTGGCGCCGGTCTCGGATGAGCTGTTGAGCCTGACGCCGCTCGGTGACAAACCGTGGAAGATCGGCGCAGACAGCCCGACGGCGGCGATCGTCTCGTTCCACGGCGACCTCGCCTTGGCGCAGCGGGCCGAGCGACCGCCGGGTGAGTACCCGGACTGGGGCTGCCCGGTCGAGTTCTACCACAACGGCGACCCAGCCGCGCCGTACAACGAGCTGGAGCTGCTGTCGCCGCTGCGCCACTACCGCCTCGGCCGGACCTATACGCACACGGTCCACTGGAGTTGGCACCGCCTGCCGACCGACGCCGCGGCGCGGCTGGCCCTGGCCGGCAAGCTGGTCGCCGCCGTACCGAAAGGCTGAGCGGCGGCTCGTCGGCCGGCCGGTGGCAGTGAGGTCGTGTGTGGAGCCCAGGACGCCCGCGAACGGCCGGCTCGGCAAGAGCCTCGCCCTCCCGCTCGTCGTCGAGCCCGAACCCGGAACACGAGCCCGTGGGACCGCCGTCCTCGCCGGTCGCCGTGGGCCTGGATCGCCTCCTCGCCCCCCGGACCGCGGGCGTCCCGCCCGCAGGCGCCCGTGGGACGGCCGTCCTCGCCGGTCTGGACGCCGGCAGGCAGGCGTACCGCGAGACCGGGCATTGAGGGTCGGCGCGGCGGCCGCTCGCATCGGTCTGCGACGCCTCGGGTGACCGACCGGCGAGACGCCGGTCCCACGAGCCGGCGTCGGCGCACACGGTGGGGCGCACGCTCCTTGGTGGCACCGTCTTGACCCGCCCGCCCACCGCCTGCTACGCTGGCCGTGTCGGCGTCGCAGGGAGGGCGCCATGCGCGGACACCGGTTGCTGCTCCTCATTCTGCTCGCCTCGCTCGCCTACGCCCAGACGCCGGACCTGGCCGCGCTGGAGCAGCGCTTCCAGACCGACCCGCTGGGGGCCATTGACGAGACCGAGCGGCTGTTCAGCGCGGCGGAGAAGGACGACGACGTCGATGGCATGGCGGCGGTGGCGCGGGTGGCGGTGCCGCGGTTGGTGGGCCTGCCGCTGCCACCTGTCGCCAACGCGCTGGCCACCGCCCTGATGGCCAAAGCCCAGGCGGCAGGGCGCTGGACGCTCCTCGGAGACGCCTTCATGATGCGGGCAGAAGCGGCGGAGCCGTACTCCGCCGGCGCTGTCCCCTCACCGCTCCTGTACGAGCGGCAGCGGCTGGCGAGCGATGCAGCATTGCTGGCCTACGGCCGGGCTGGGCCAATCCCCAGTTCGGTTACCGACCGCATTCAGTACTGGCGTCGAGCGAGGGAGGAGGGCTTGAAGCTGCCTTTCCATTCACTCGACCGGCACCGTCAGCTTCTGGGCGATCTGAGCGGCCGGTGCCTGGCGCTCCAGCAACTCGTGGCAGATGCACACGACGGCGAGGCGATTGAGGTGGCCCGCCGGCTGGTCGACGCAGCAGCAGAACATAGCGACGTGGTCGTGCGTGATATGGTTGCAGAGCAGGTGTGCTCGGCCCTGGTGCTGCCGGGCAGCGTGCCATTGCTGTCGAGTCTGCAAGAGCGACTGCTCCCCCGATGTGGTCCGTATGCCTGGTACGTGGTCGCTCACGCGTCCGCCAGATCGTGGTCTGGCAGAGGTGATGCATTCCTCGCCCTGTACACGCAGTGCCGTGTCAGGCTCGAGCAGGATTGGCGGTTCGCCGACTTGGTCATGCCGCGCAAGGCGCGTGCGCTTGGTCAGCGCAGCTTCGCCATGGAGGTTGTGCGGCGCGATGCTGCCTCGGCCAAGCGCCGCCACGGCAACCTGGCGGGCTCGGACTTCCGCTTCGCAGGCGAGCACCTGTTCGCTGAGACGCCGGACGCCTTGCGACACGACGTCGTGGCCCTATGTTGCAGGTCGGCCCACCTCAGTTCCAACCGTGCTGACGCCGACTTCTCGATCGCGCCCTTCGCGCGCGTCCCGTCCATGGCCCCTGCCCACCTCCGCGCCCAATGGTCCCTCGAAACCGGCCAGGAACTGGCCGCCTGTGCCCCGCGTATCCGTTACCCCGAGGTCCGCGTCAAAGCCTTCGAAACCGCCGCCAAGCTGCTCGAGGACGGCGGGCGGAAGGACCTCGCCGAACAGGCCCGCGCCACCGCCGTGGTGCTGTCGCAGGGCCATCCCATCGCCCTCTTGGCCTGCTCCGTCCTGGCCGCGCAGCGCGCGGCGGACAGCGGCGACTGGAAGGCCGTCGACGAGCTGCTGACCGTCGGCCTGACCGGCGCGCCGCCGGGCGAGTGGTGGCTGCAAGGGTCGCTGCTGCTGGCCCAGGCGTACCGACAGCAGGACAAGGCCGACCTGGCCGAAACGCTGGTCCAGACCATCGCCACCAGCCTGCCGACGCTGACCACCAACGCCGCCACCAAGGTCAACGCGCTGCTGGACCTCTCGCGGCTGACGCGCGACCCGCCGCGGAAGTTGGCCTACCTCGAAGTCGCCCGCCGCAACGCCGACGAGGCGCAACTCGACTTCGTGCGCGAACAGGTCGCCCGCGAGTTGGCCGAGGCGAGTGTGGCCCAGGGCCAGACCAACTTGGCCATCAACGCGCTGCTCGATGTGGTCGAGGCCCAGGAGCGCAAGCGCGACCGGCTGGCCTTCGACCCGCTCCTGCGCCGCAAGTGGTTCGCCGGCAACCTGGCGGTCTACCGGCGCCTGCTGGACCTGTGCGCGCAGACCCACGATGCCAAGCTGGCCCTGTGGACCGGTGAACGCATGCGCGCCCGCGCGCTGATGGACCAACTCGCCTGGCGCAAGCTCGACTTCACGGTCAACCTGCCGCCATCGCTGCGGCAGCGGGCCGAACGCCTCCGCGCCAAGCGCGAGGAGGTGGGCCAACTGCTCCGCCGGCTCGGGTCGCCGGTCGGCGAGAAGGAGTCGCCCGGCGAACCCAGCCGCGCCATTCCGCTGCGCGGCGAGACGCCGCTGACCAGCGCCGACCTGGCCAAGTTGCGCGCCTTGGTCGCCGAGGTGGGTGAAGAGGAAGCCTCGCTGGAAGCGGTCATCCGCGAGCAGGTGCCGGCCTATCGCGAGGCCAGCCGCGTGGAGAACGCCGACCCGAACACCCTCGTCCGCCGGTTGCCGGCCAAGACCGCGGTCTTGGAGCTGACCGTCACCGATCAGGCCGTGGTCGGTCTGGCCATCGGCCCGCAGCGGCAGATGGTCGTGCGGCAGTTGGACATCAAGGCCGCGGAACTGGCCAAGGAGGTGACCGACGCGCGCGAAGCCGTGGTCGGCCGCGGGCGGCAGTGGCAGGAAGCGCTGAGCAAATGGCACCAACGCCTCATCGCGCCGTTCGCCGAGACCATCGGTGAAGCCCAGAAGCTGCTGGTCATCGCCGACGGGCCGTTGCAGTTGCTGCCCTTCGCGGCCCTGCGTGACGCCGGCGGCCGGTTCCTCGTCGAGTCCCACGCCATCGCCACGGCGCCGTCGCTGGGTGTGGCGCTGTCGCCCAGCCAGCGCACGCCGCGGCCGACGCAAGCCGGGCTGATCGTGGCGGCCCCGAGCCTGGAGCCGACGCCGCAGGAGACGCTGCTGGCCGACCTGCCACCGCTGCCGAAGGTGCATTCGAGCCAGCGCGATGCCCGGGGCCTCAGCGCCTCGCTGCTGGAGCTGGCCCGCGTGGCCTTGCCCGGCGCCGCGGCCGAGGGCCGAGCGGTCAGCCAACGCCTGCCGGGCAGCCGCCTGCTGACCGGCCGCGAGGCGACCAAGGCGAAGCTGCTCCAACAGGTGACCGGGCAGCCGGTCTTGCACATCGCCACGCACGGCTACGCCGACCCGGAAGCACCGGACCTGTCGGGGCTGCTGTTGGCGGGTGAGCAACCGGGCACGGCGGACGTGCTGACGGCGCACGAGGTGTACCTGCTGCGTCTGGACGCGAAGCTGGTCTGCCTGAGCGCGTGTGAGACGGGGCTGGGGCAAGACCTGAGCGGCGAGGGCCTGCTGGGCCTGACGCGGTCGTTCCTGTACGCGGGCGCGCAGGAGGTGGTGTGCAGTTTGTGGCAAGTGCCGGACGCGGCGACGGCGCGGCTGATGGAGCGGTTCTACGAGACCTGGCGCGGCGACGCCGCGAGCGCCCTGCGCGAGGCGCAGTTGGCGTTGCTGCAAGCGCCGGAGACGCGCCGGCCGTACCACTGGGCGGCGTTCCAGGTGGTGAACGGGCCGCGGTAGGGTGCGGTGAGCGGGGCGAGCCGCGATGCCGGTTGACCGGAGTCGGGCACCACCTCTATACTGTGGGCAACAGCGTGGAATGGGAGGAGTAGGCGCCTCCGTCTCGTCAGAGAGCCGGCCCTCGTGCTGCAAGGCCGGTCGAGACACGCGCCGAACGTCGCCCGGGAGCTGTCTGGCTGAGGTGGCCCAGGCCGGACCGGTTCGCGCCCGTTATCGCGCCGCTGAGCGATGCGCCCTGATAGCCGGGCGCGTAAGTAGGGTGGTACCGCGAGACGACCTCTCGTCCCTATGGGATGGGAGGTTTTGTTGTTTTCGGCGGAGGTGCGTGATGGCCGAGATGTCCAAGACCTATGACCCGCAGGCGACCGAGCAGCGGCTCTACCACTGGTGGGAGCAGCGCGGCTACTTCCAGGCCGATGCCGAAGACGACCGGCGGCCAGCCTGCATCACCATTCCGCCGCCCAACGTGACGGGCACGCTGCACATGGGCCATGCGTTGCAGCACGCCATCCATGACACGCTGACCCGCTGGGCGCGGATGCAGGGCCACAACGTGTGCGTGGTGCCCGGCGTGGATCACGCCGGCATCGGCACGCAGATCAAGGTGACGCAGCACCTGCTGGCCACCACCGGGCAGTCGCCGCACGACATCGGGCGCGAGCAGTGGCTGGAGCATGCGCACGCCTGGGCCAAGGCCAACGGCGGCGGCATCCTCAAGCAGCTCCGCGCGCTCGGCTGTAGCTACGACTGGCGCCGCGAGCGCTACACGCTGGATGACGGCTACTACCACGCGGTGCTGACCGCCTTCAAGCACTACTACGAGCGCGGCTGGATCTACCGCGGCGAGCGCATGGTCAACTGGTGCCCCGTGTGCCAGACGGTGATCAGTGACCTGGAAGTCGAGCAGCGCGAAGTGACCGGCTCGCTGTGGTCGCTCCGCTACCCGGGACTGGACGGCGCACCCGATGTCGTGGTCACTACGACGCGGCCCGAGACCATGCTGGGCGACACTGCGGTGGCCGTCCACCCGTCGGACGAGCGCTGGCAGTCCGCCGTGGGCCAGCACGTCCGTCTGCCGCTGATGGACCGGCCGATCCCGATTGTGGCCGACGAGTATCCCGATCCGGCGTTCGGCTCGGGCGCGGTGAAGGTGACGCCGGCGCACGATCCCAACGACTGGGAGATCGGCGTCCGGCACCAGTTGCCCGAGATCAAGGTCATCGGGCCCGACGGCCGCATCACCGAGCACGGCGGCCGGTTCGCCGGCCTGACGCGCGAGGAGGCTCGGCGGCAGGTGCTGGCCGAGCTCGAAGCGCAGGGCCTGCTGGTCAAGCGTGAGGACTACACGCACAGCGTGCCGCACCATGACCGCTGCCACACGGTCATCGAGCCGTTGCCGATGGAGCAGTGGTTCGTCTCGATGCGCCAGATGGCCGACGCCATTCTGCCCTGGTACCGCAACCAGGACATTCGCTTCCATCCCGACCGGTTCCGCGAGTACGGCATCGAGTGGCTGGAGAACATCCGCGACTGGTGCATCTCGCGGCAACTGTGGTGGGGGCACCGCATTCCCATCTACTACGGCCAGCGCACGGGCAAGGTGGTCTGTGCCTTGAGCGAAGCCGAGGCTCGCGAGCAGTTCGGCGAGGAGCCCTTCCAGCAGGAAGAGGACGTGCTCGACACCTGGTTCTCGTCGGCGTTGTGGCCGTTCGCGGTGCTGGGCTGGCCCGACCCCGAGCACTACGCGTATGTGGGCAACGGCAGCGTGGACGTCGGCTCGCTGGCCAAGTTCCATCCGACCACCTGGATGATCACGGCGCGCGATATCCTCTACCTGTGGGTCGCGCGGATGGCCATGTCGGCCAAGGAGTTCGTCGGCGAGATCCCGTTCCGCGATGTGGTGGTGCATCCGACCATCCAGACCAAGGATGGCCAGCGCATGAGCCGTTCGCTGGGCACGGGCATCGATCCGCTGGAGCTGATCGCCGAGTACGGCGCCGATGCGACGCGGCTGATGCTGCTGTTTCAGTGTACGACGACCCAGGACATCCGGTTCGACGCCGACATCAAGGACAACAAGATCGAGCGCTCGGCCACCGCCGAGACGTGCCGCAACTTCCTGAACAAGATCTGGAACGCGTCGCGTTTCGTGCTGATGAACCTGGGCGACCAGGCGCCGCGAGCACTGGGTGAGGTCAGCCTCAGCGAGCTGCCCGACCGCTGGATCCTCAGCCGGACGCAGCGGGCCGTGGCGGCCGTGACGGAGGCGCTGGAGGCGTACCGTTTCGACGAAGCGGTCAAGGGCCTCTACGAGTTCATCTGGAGCGAGTTCTGCGACTGGTACATCGAACTGGCGAAGCCGCGGCTCCGCGAGGGCGACGAGGCCGTGCGGGCGGTGTTGTGGCACGTGCTCGAGCAGACGCTCCGACTGCTGCACCCGTTCGCGCCGTTCCTGAGCGAGGAGATCTGGCAGCAACTCGGCGCTGAGGGCGAGGCCTGCATGGTGGCGGCCTGGCCGACGGCGGAGCCGGCGTGGCTGGACGACGCGGCCGAGCGGGCGTTTGCGCAGGTGGCCGAGATCGTCCGCGTGGTGCGCAACCTGCGTGTCGAGGGCGGCGTCGGCGAGCGGGTGCGCGCGGCGGTGGCGCTACACGTGCCGGCCGACAGCGTGGCGGTGGTCAGCGGATTCGTGCCGTACCTGCAGTCGCTGGCGCAGGCTGCCGAGGTCACCGTGCAGGCCGCCGGAGCGGACAAGCCGGCGCAATCGCTCGCCGGCGTCGCGGGCGATATCGATGTCTACCTGCTGCTGGCCGGGGCGGTGGATGCCAGCGCGGAGCGTGAGCGGCTGGCCAAGGAGCTGGAGAAGGCCCAGGCCGACCTGGCGGCGCAGGAGCACAAGCTGAGCAACGCCAGTTTCGTGGACAAGGCGCCGGCGGCGGTGGTCCAGAAGGTGCGCGACCGGCAGGCTGAGCTGGCGGAGTTGGTGGCGCGGCTCCAGGAGCGTCTGGCGGCGTTGGCGTAGCGAGGCTCAGCGGGCGTCGTCGAGCCAGCCCGACGCCGCCAGGTGCTGGCTGAGCTGCTGCGCCAACAGCGTGTGTCCGGCAGCGGCCAAGTGGCCTTCCTCGCGGTTGTAGAGCGGCTGGTGCCGCGCGGCCAAGCGGAAGGCGGGCAGCGGGTCGAGGATGGCGATGCCGTTGCTGCGGCAGAACTCGCCCAAGCGGCGCTGCGGGTAGCCGAGGTCGAAGGTGGTCTGGCGCATGGCCGGATAGGCCCGCAGGATCGACTCCCATTCGGCCGGGTTGACCTGGTAGCGTTCCGGGATGATCAGCAGCAGGAGCTTCTCGCCGCGCTGGTCGGCCAGGTCGCGGATGGCTAGGAGCAGGGCCTCGGTGACCTGCCAGGCGTGCGTCCAGAGCGCGTCGGTCGGCTCGTGGTAGGTGTGGAACCGCGGGTCGGCGTTGCGGCCCCGCTGCCAGCCGGCGGCAACGCGGCTGGTGACCAGTTTCTGCCAGCGGTACAGCGCGCTCTGCCGCAACCAGTTGCGGTTCTTGCTCCAGCGGGGCTGGAACGGCTGGGCCTGCAACCTGCCATTGCCATCGAGCGTGAAGTACGGGCGGTGCGACCGGCTGAGCTGCGGTTCGTCGTCGAGCACGTCGTTGCCGGGGAAGAAGCAGAGCACCACCACGTCGCTTTGGTACTTGACGCCCTCGGTGGCATAGACGAGATACTCCTGCGCCGTGCTGAGACCCCCGACACCGAGGCTGACGCTCTGCACGGCCTGGCCGACGCGTTCGGTCAGCGAAGCGGCGCAGCGCTGGTGGAACGTCGCGGGCAACTCGACCTCGGTGGCGGCGGTGAAGCTGTCGCCGAGGAAGAGCAGCCGCCGCGTGTTGGCGGGACGGCTGAACCCGTACTCGGGCGAGTGGAAGCCTTGGGAGTTGATGCGGATGTCGACCCGCCGGCCGTCCACGTAGCGGGCGCCGACCGCATTGCGGTAGTAGCGGGCACCGAAGACCGGATCGGACTTGTCCATCAGCTCCGGCAGGTTGCCCACGAACACGCGCACGAGGACCTCGCCGAGGGCTAGGGCGAAGACGAGGCCAATGACCAGCAGGCTCAGGTTGGCGGCCGCCGCGGTGAGGCGCGAAGTCAGTCGTGATGGAGTCGGATCACACAATCGCCGAACACTCGTGTCTGGCAGGACAGCCGCCGACCTTTGACGCCGGTCTTCTTGAACGGCGACGTCGGCAGCTGCTCCATCTTGGTGGGTGGCGAGAGGGCTTCCTCGCCCTCGACGATCTCGACCCAGCAGGTCCCGCAGAGGCCCAGACCGCGGCAGTTGGCGTAGTGCTCGACGCCACTGTGCGGAGTCAATCCGTGGAGGTGCAGGCTGCGCCGTAGGTTGGCGCCCTTGCCGACCTCGATCTGTTGGTCGGTACCGTCGATACGGACAATCGGCATCGCCGCGACGCTCCTTTGACGGCCGGTAAACCCCGCAACAGAGCCGCAGTATAGCGGCGCTCAGTGGCGGTGTCAACGCTTCGTTGACGGTGCCGGCGTGGCCGTGTTACAGTGACCGAGACCAGTTCCGAGCCCACGGCGGAGGCCGGACAGAGGATACGTATGGCGCTGCTGGCCCGGCTCGAGAGCGCGCTGTCGGCGGTGATTGAGGGCTGCTCCAGCCGCCTGCTCGGAGGGCGTCTCAGCAGACGGCAACTCGTCGCGGCGGCGGCGGCGGCGGTCGAGCGTCAGCGGCTGGCCGACGGCACCGAGGTCGCTACGAACTACGTGCTGCTGCGGCTGAATCCGGCCGATCAGGACGCTCTGGCGGGCGAGTTGCAGGATCTGGGCGCGCAGGCGGGACAGCGCCTGCGGGAAGTGATTGCTGGGCACGGATGGGCCTTGGCCGGGCGCCCGCAAGTGTCGGTCAGGGCTGACGCCGCGGTGCCGGTGGGTCGAGTCGAGGCGCAGGCCTCGGTGGTCCCGGGTCCCGGGCCGGCGCGCCTGGTGCCGCCGCGCGGCGAGCCGTTCGACCTGCCGACGCGCCCGCAGGTTATCGGACGTGACCCGGGCTGCGACATCCGGCTGGAGTACGATGGCGTGTCGCGCCGGCACGCGCGGGTGGAGCCGGCCGCCGACCACTTCGTGATCAGCGATCTGGGCAGCACCAACGGCACCTTGGTGAATGGTGGGCGCGTCTCGCGGCAGCCGCTGAAGCATGGACAGGTCGTTCAGATCGGGCCGGTCCGTCTGGCCTATGAGGAGTTGTAGGACGTGGTCGAGGCCGCCCTGGCATTGGGCCGATACCTGTTCCTGGCGCTGCTGGTGGTCTTGCTCCAGCAGATCTACCGGGTCCTGGCGCGCAGCCTGGACCCCGCGCCGGCCGGTTCCGGCGGAGCCGAGCGGCGCGAGCCACGGCTGGTAGCGCTGGCGGGCAGTGGCATGGTGGCGCCGGGCCGGACCTATCCGCTCGACGCCGAGTTGACCATCGGCCGGCACAAGGACAACTCGATCGTGATCGACGACGGGTTCTGCAGCGGCCGGCACGCGCGGGTCTGGTTCGACGGCGAGCAGGCCTGGATCGAGGATCTCGGGAGCACCAACGGCACGCTGGTGGAGCAGCAGCGGCTGGTGGCCAACGAGCCCCTGGCGCTGGCGCCCCGCGCGCGGGTGGTGCTCGGCGGCACCATCCTGCGGTTCGAGCCGTGACGGCAGCCGGCCGGGGGCGAGGAGCGGCGAGTGCGCAGACGGTCTGAACGAGCGTTGTTGGTGACCGCCATCGGCGTCGGCCTGGCCGGCGCCGCGCTCGTCGCCGTGGCGCGCGGCGCGACACTCGATCAGGGCCTGGTCGAGGGGCCACCGCTGACGCTGCCCAGGATCCTGTTCATCTGGCTGCAGGTCGGCGCCGCGGCCTTCGCGTGCCATGCCTTGCTGATCTGGCGGCGGCCGCAGTGCGACCAGGTGTTGCTGCCCACCAGCCTGGCACTGAACGCCATCGGCCTGGCCATCATCTTCAGTCTCGATCCGGCGGCGGCGCAGAAGCAGGTCGGCTGGCTGTGGGTCGCGCTGACGATCCTCATGTTGACCGTGCTGTTCGCGCCGGAGCCCGAGCAGATCGCGCGGCACAAGTACCTGCTCGGGCTGCTCACCGCCGCGCTGCTGGTCTTGCCGATGCTGATCGGTCGCGAGATCAACGGCGCGCGGCTGTGGATCAAGGTCGGTCCGGCCACGTTGCAGCCCGGTGAGCTGGCCAAGATCACCTTGGTGCTGTTCCTGGCCGGCTACCTGAGCGAGCGCGCCGAGTTGATCGCCGAGCAGCGGCGCCGCATCGGTCCGTTCGAGGTCCCCGACCCGCAGTTTCTCGCCCCGCTGATCCTGATGTGGGCGCTGGGCATGATGATGCTGGTGCGGCTGAAGGACCTGGGCACCGCCCTGCTGTTCTTCGGCACCTTCGTGGCCCTGGTCTACCTGGCCACGGCGCGGGCGGGCTACCTGGTGACCGGTGCCATCAGCTTTGTCGGTGGCGCTTACGTCTGCGCTCGTCTGTTCCGGCATGTGCGCCTGCGGCTGAACGTTTGGCTGGACCCATGGAGCAGCATCGACCGGGGCGGCTACCAGGTTGCCCAGGGCCTGTTCGCGATCGCGGCGGGCGGCGTCGGCGGCACGGGTCTCGGCCTGGGCGCCGCCGCCACTATCCCGGCCGTCACGACCGACTTTCCGTTCGCCGCCGTGTGTGAGGAACTCGGCCTCTGGGGGGCCGCGGTACTGGTGGCGCTGTACCTGGTGTGGGTGGGCCGCGCCTTCCGCATTGCGGCGGCCCAGCCGGACCGGCTGCGCAGCCTGCTGGCGGCGGGACTGGGCTGCCTGTTGGCCACGCAGACGCTGGTCATCATGGGCGGCGTGACCAAGCTGATCCCGCTCACGGGCATCACCTTGCCGTTCGTCAGCTATGGCGGCAGCAGCCTGGTGACCAACTACCTGATGCTCGGCCTGCTGCTGCGCGCCAGCGAGGGCAGCCGATGATGGCCCGGGGCCCGCTTCTGTTCGTGTTCCGCGCGTACGCGCTCGGCTTCGCGGCCATTCTCGGCGCGGTGGGCTACTGGACGCTCTACCGCGGGCCGGAGCTGGCGGCGAACCAGCACAACCGGCGGTACTGGCAGATGGTCAAGGGCGCGCAGCGGGGCCGCATCCTGGCTGCCGGGCGCGAGGTGCTGGCGAGCAGCGAGCCGGCCGGACGCGAGGGCGAGGCCCGGCGGCGGCGGACGGAGTACCGCCGTCAGTACGGCGCCGGCGACCTGTTCTGCCACGTCGTCGGGTACAGCGACCTCAAGATGGGCGAAGCCGGCCTGGAGATGGCGCTCAGCCAGGAGCTGCTCAACCTCGGCGCGCCACCGCCCGAGCCGCGCAACGTCGAAGAGCTGCTGTGGTTCACCTTGCTGCCGCCGCGGCGGCAGGGCAACGACGTCACCTTGACCATCGACGGCGACGTGCAGCGGGTGGCGGCGCGATCGCTGGGGGCGCGCCGCGGCGCGGCGGTCGCCATCGAAGTGGCGACGGGCGCGGTGCTGGCGCTGTGTGACTGGCCGCGGTACGATCCCAACAGCGTGGTCGACCAGTGGGACCAACTGCAAGAGGACGAGGACAAGCCGCTCTTGCCCCGAGCCTACCAGGGCCTGCGGGCGCCGGGCTCGGTGATGAAGGTGTTCACCGCGGCGGCCGCGCTGCAGGCCGGAGTGGTGCAGCCAACGACCACCTTCACCTGTGAAGGCACCAAGCAGTACCGGCACTCGCTGGTGCGCTGCATGCACCACCACGGAACGCTGACCTTGCGCGACGCAGTGGCCAAGTCGTGCAACATTGCCATGGCCGAGGTGGCTCTAAAGCTTGGTGCCCGCGACTTCGAGGCGACGCTGGCCGCGTCGCAGCTCGGCGAGCGACCGGCACTGTTCGAGCCGGGGCGCGACGCGGTGGGCCTGGTCGGGCGCGGGCGCTACCCCAAGGGTGACAAGCTGACGCCGCAGATGCTGGCTGCTTGCGGCTACGGGCAGGGCGAGCTGCTGGTCACCCCGCTGTGGGTGGCGATGTTGGGCCAGATGATCGGCAACCGCGGCGTGATGGTCGAGCCGCACCTCGTCAAGCAGATTGACGAGCCGCGGGGCAGCACTCGGTACCGGTTCCGGGCCGGCGCCAGTCACACCGTCGTGTCGGCCACGACGGCGTCGACGGTGCTGGGCATGATGCGCGCGGTCATGCAGCCGGGCGGCACGGCGGCGCATCTCGGCCTCCGGGGCGTGTCCGTGGCGGGCAAGACGGGCAGCGCCCAGAACCCGCACGGCGAGCCGGACAGTTGGTTTCTGGCCCTGGCGCCGGCGGAGGCCCCGCAGGTCGCGGTGGCGGTGCTGGTGGAGAATGGCGGCTACGGCGGCCGGGCGGCCGGGCCGGTCGCGATGGCGGTGCTGCAGAACGCGCTCGAGAAGCTGAGGTAGGAGACGGCGATGACGCTCAGTGGGCGGTATCAGCTACACGAACGCATCGGCGAAGGCGGCATGGCCTTGGTCTACCGCGCCACCGATCTGCGACTGAACCGGCAGGTGGCCGTGAAGATGCTGCGGCCGCAGTACGCGGCCGACCCCGAGTTCGTCGAGCGCTTCGCGCACGAGGCCCATGCTGCAGCGGCGCTGTCGCATCCCAACATGGCGGCGGTCTACGACACCGGGCAGGATGGCGAGGTACACTACATCGTCATGGAGCTGCTGCGCAACTTCACGCTGCGCGACCTGATCGCGCATCAGCCCAACCAGCGGCTGACGGCCGCCGACACGGTCCGCTACGGTTGCGACATTGCGTCCGCCATCGCCCATGCGCACCAGCGCGGCGTGGTCCACCGCGACATCAAGCCGCAGAACATGCTGTTCACCGACGACGGCCTGGTCAAGGTGACCGACTTCGGCATCGCCCGGGCGCTGGCTGCCACCGGCGGCACCGCGACCGGCACCATCCTCGGCTCGCCGCACTACATTTCGCCGGAGCAGGCCAGCGGCCAGACGGCCGGGCCGGCCAGCGATATCTACTCCATCGGCGTGGTGCTCTACGAGATGGTCACCGGACGGACGCCCTACACCGGCGAGACGCCAATCGCCATCGCCGTGCAGCATCTGCGCAGCCGACCGCAGCCGCCCAGCGAACTGGTGCCGGACCTGCCGCCGGCCCTCGAAGGCGTGATCCTGCGCGCCATGGCGCGGCAGCCGCAAGACCGCTTCCGCTCCGCCGACGAGCTGCGGCTGGCGCTGGAGGCCTCGCTGTCGGGCGGTGTCGACCCGACGCGCACGATGGTCATGCCGGCCGGCGCGATGGCGGCGGTGCCCGGCGAGCCCGCGACCGCGCAGCGCGAGGGCTACCCGCGAGGCGTGGCGCCACGGCGGATCAGCCCGGCGGCCATCGTGCTGCTGATTGCCCTGGTCGTCTTCGGTGTGGCGGCTGGCATCATCTATTCGGGCCGCGACGCCGCGCCGCCGGAGCCGCCCAAGTCGTCGCTGCCGAAGCCGGAGATCACCGGACCCAAGCAGATCACCGCGCCGGACCTGAAGGGCCAGGACATCGAGAAGGCGCGCCAGTTCGTGGAGACCGACTACCGCAACATGCAGTTGGTGCCGCCGCAGGTCGTCGAGGCTGGTCGGCGCGATGACAAGCAGCCGAAGGGCACCATCATCGACCAGGAGCCCAAGGCCGGCACGCCGATCAAGGAGGGCGATGTCATTCGTGTCATCGTCAGCACCGGCAAGGTCTCGGCCAAGGTGCCGGTGCTGGTCGGCGTGCCGCTGGACGAGGCCAAGGAGAAGCTCAAGCAGGCCAAGCTGGTCCTGGGCGATGTACAGGACGCCGAGAGCGAGACCTACCAGCCGGACATCGTCATGAAGACGAATCCGCCGGCCGGTACGGCGGTGCCGGAGGGCAGCCCGGTGAACCTGACCGTGAGTGCCGGTCTGCCCGGCGGCCAGCCGGGCGAGCCCGATCCAGGCAAGCCAGATGCGGGCTCGCCCGACGAGCCACCCAAGGACACGCCCAAGAAAGGCTCGGGCGCCAAGTCGGGCACCACTTCGGATGTGTCGGTCCACACCGGCGAGCCGCGTGACCTGCCCGACGGCGCGCGCGAAGCGAACATCGAGGTGGCCGTGCCCGCCAAAGGCCGCAAACACCGCATCGAGCTGCGTTGGCTGCAAGGCGCTGAAGGCACGGCTTACCAAGGGCAGGCCGACGCCGGCCAGATCATCCGCCGCAAGGTCAAGGGCGCGCCGGGCGCGGTGCTCGGCGTGTTCGTGGACGACGTTCAGCGCACGCAGGTGCAGTATTGACCGCGGTCCTCTACACGCGCGTTGGGTGCCAGCGTTGCGCTGAGCTGGCGGCGACACTGCGCGAGGCCGGGGTGGCGGGGTTGGTGGCGGTCGATGTGGACGCTGAGGCCGCGCTGGCCGCGCGGTATGGTGCCGTGGTCCCGGTCGTGGTGCTCAACGACCGCTACTGGTTCCTGGCGGCAGTGGACGGCGAGACGGTCCGCGCGGCGGTGGAGCGACTTCAGGACTGATGGTGGCTGCCGTTGCTGGTCACTTGTCGTGACCGCTGGTCGTCGGCGACGCGCGTGGTGGGTGGCGGCATCATGCCGGGCAGACCCGGGTAGCCGCCCATGGCCTCCATCTGTTCCTGCTGCCGCCGCAGCGCCTCGAAGAGATCATCCAGACGGCGCTTCTGGCGCACGAACAGCCAGACCATCAGTGCCAGGCTGACCAGCAGCACCGCGTTGGCGAGTGGTCCGCGGAGGCCCGCGATCGGCAGCCAGAGGGTGGCCAGGCAGATGAGGATCAGCAGCGATTCGGCGATTCTGGTCCGGCGCGGTGGCGGTTCGGGCGCTTCGAGATGGGGTGGGGGAGTCATGGTCGTGCTTCCGCTGCCAGCGAGCATAACCGGGCGCGGGGCCAACGTCAACGGCCGGGCGGCGCCGTGGAGGCGCCGCAGGTTGTATGATCTGCGGGTAAGGGCCGACGGTGCAGTCGGCAGTGAGGCGAGGTGGCAGTGTGGGCGTTGAACGGCGCGAGGTGACCGTGCGACTGGTGGCGAGCGCGGCGGCGGTGCGGCCCGGCGAGCCGTTGCCGCTGCGGATCGCGGTGCGGAACGACACCGCCGGCGATCTCCGCGCGGCCACTGCCGAGGTCACGGCGGAAGTCGAACGCGGAGTGCTGATCACCTGGCAGGTCGCGCTGCGCCCGGTCCCAGCGTCGGCCGAATGCCGCGATGCTCACCTCGATTCGTCGCCGCGCTGGTGGCTGCCGTTGAACGTGCCCGCCGGACCGGGTCGATGGCGTGTCCGGTTGCACGCCTCGAGCGGCGAGCTCCTGGCCGAAGACGAGCAGGAGTTGCTGGTCGGCAGTGACCGCGGACCGACGCAGTGAAGGTGACCTCGTGAACATTGACCCCGATCGGCCGCTGGTGTTCGAAGGCCACGCGCGGCCGATGCGAGTGCGGGAGCCCGAGGCCGTGCTGGCGGCAGTGGAGCCCGACAGCATTGCCGACCAGCTCGGGTTGGTGCCGGGCGACCGCGTCCGCCGGCTCAACGGACAGGCACCGCGCGACCTGATCGACTGGCAGCTCTGGTGCGCCACCGAGGAGATCGACCTGCTCGTCGAGCACGCCGACGGCGAGCGCGTGCTGTACAGCTTCGAGAAGGACGAACACGAGGACCTCGGCGTGCAGTTCGAGAGCATGCTGTTCACCCCTTTGCGGACCTGCAACAACGGCTGTCTGTTCTGCTTCGTCGAGCAAGCTCCCGCCGGGCTGCGGCCGACCGTCTACGTCCGCGATGACGACTACCGCCTGAGCTTCCTGGGCGGCCACTTCACGACCCTGACCAACCTCACCGAGCAGCACTTCGAGCGGATCGTCTACCAGCACCTCAGCCCGCTCTACGTCTCGGTTCACGCCAGCGATCCGCAGGTTCGCGAGCGACTGCTGGGGAACGCCAAGGCGCGGGCGGGCTGGGAGTACTTGCAGCGACTGGTGGCCGCCGGCCTGGAGTGCCACACGCAGGTGGTGTTGTGCCCGGGCATCAACGACGGTGTGCAGCTCGACCAGACGATTGGCGATCTGGTGGCGCTCGGGCCGGGCGTGCTGAGCGTCGGCGTGGTGCCGGTGGGCCTGACGCGGTACAACGCGCAACCGGAGCTGCGGCCCCTGACGCCGGCCGAAGCCCGCGCCACCGTGGCGCAGGTGGCCACCTGGCGTGAGCGCGTCGGCCGGGCCGGGCGACGGCGCGTGTACGCCGCCGATGAGCTGTTCCTGCTGAGCGCGGAGCCGCTGCCGGCGGCCGAGTACTACGACGACTACCCACAGATCGAGAACGGCATCGGCCCGCTGCGGCTGTTCGAAGACCAGGCACAGGTGGCGCTCCGTGACGCCGCGCCGGCGCTGACGCCGCCGCGGGTGGTCTGGTTCGTGACCGGCGAGTACGGCGCGCAGGCGCTCGACGGCTTCGTCACCGCCCTCAACCGCCTGGGCGGGCTGGACGTGGTCCGGCAGGTGGTCCGCAACGACCTGTTCGGCGGCAACGTGAAGTGCAGCGGTCTGCTGGGCGGGCGCGACATTCTGGCGCAGGTGCCGGCACCACCGCGGGGCAGCCTGGCGCTGCTGCCCGGGCGGGCGGTGGACGAGCAGGAGCGGTTCCTGGACGGGGTGACCGTCGGTGATCTGGCCGCGGCCTGGCAGGTGCCGGTGGTCCCGTGCTGGACCCCGGGCGAGGTCGTGGCCCAGGTGCTGCGATCGGGCGTCGCGGGCGCTTGACGCAGGCGGGCCGAAGGGCTAGAGTGCGCCAGCGTGAGGCGGGAGCAGCCCCACGGAGGATGATATGCGGGTTCGAGGGCGCCTGGCGGGACAGGCGGAGGTGGTCGATGTCGTGGTGGCGGGTGACCGCATCGAGACCATCGGGCCGCCGGTGGGCGCGGCGGACCTGGGCGGTCACGATTGCGTGCTGTCCCCGGCGTTCATCGATCTGCAAGTCAATGGCTACGGCGGGCTCGATTTCAACCTCGGCGTGTGGAACGACCAGCCGGTCACAGTCGACACCGCGGCGCAGATTGTGCGCAAAGTGGCTGCCAGTGGCACCGGGCTGCTGTGCCCGACGCTGATCACCAACCGCCTCGATTGGCTTGAGGCGGGCCTGCGCACCGTGGCCGCGGCCTGCGCCCAGGACGCCGCGCTGGCGGCATCACTGCCAGGCATCCATCTGGAGGGGCCGTTCCTGTCGCCCGATGAGGGCCCGCGTGGCGCCCACGACCCGGCCTACATCATCGATCCCGACTGGTCGGTGTTCGAACGGCTGCAGGCGGCCGCGGCGGGGCTAATCCGCATCGTGACCATCGCGCCGGAGCGACCCGGGGCGATAGCCTTCGTGGAACGCGCGGTGGCCAGCGGGGTGTTGGTCAGCATCGGGCACAGCCATGCGACCGCCGAGTCCATCCGCGACGCCGTGGCCGCCGGCGCCAGCCTGTGCACCCACCTGGGCAACGGCGCCCACGCCGTGCTGCCGAGGCACCACAACTACATCTGGGAGCAACTGGCCGACGACCACCTGACCGCGTGCATCATCGCCGACGGCCACCACCTGCCGCCGAACCTCGTGAAGTGCTTCAGCCGCATCAAGGGACCCGAGCGACTGGTCGTGGTGTCCGACTGCGTGGCGCTCGGCGGCCTGCCGCCAGGGCTGTACAGCGACGGGCGCCACGAGGTGCTGCCGTCAGGTCGGGTGAACCTCGCCGGCACGCCGTACCTGGCTGGCGCCGGGCATCTGTTGGACACCTGTGTGGCGACTCTGCGGCGGTGTACCGAGTTCACCGAGGCCGAAGTCGTCGGCGCGGTCACGTCGCGGCCGGCGGCCGTGCTGGGCCTGTTGGAAGTGACCGGTGAGGTGGTGCCCGGGCGCCGCGCTGACCTGACCTGTTTCCGCTGGCCGGAGGCCGATGGCCCGCTGGCGGTGTGCGCGACGATGGTCGCCGGGAACGTGCTCTATCGCGCTTAGGAAGCGGATCCGGGCGTGTTGACATGGCCTCGGGCGGCCCCTATAATGGCCGTGTCAAAGGCCTGCAGACGCCCCGCGCGGAGTGTTCGCCCAGCGGATCGGAGGGCTTTGTGTCCGACGCCTATTCGACCAAGCTACAGCGCCTTCGTGGGCTGATGCAGCAGCAAGGTTACGACGCGGTAGTGTTGAGCCGCGTGGACAACTTATTCTGGCTGGCGGGTGCCGACACCCACGTCGGCCTCAATGCGGACTGTGGCATCGCGTCCGCTGTGGTTGCGCGCGACCGGGTCACCGTGGTCACCAGCAACATCGAGCGTCCACGGCTGATCGACGAGGAGTTCGCTCGCGTCGGCATCGCCGTGGAGGCGGTCAACTGGTGGGATGGCAGCGCGGCGCGGCGGATCGCCGAGCTGACCGACGGCGATGGCGCGGTGGCGGCGGATACGGCCATGGCCGGCTACGCGCTGGTCGACGTGGCTCCGCTCCGCTACGAGTTGGTGCCCGAGGAAGTGGCGGCCTACCGGCGGCTGGGCACCGACATGGGCGAGGCGGTTGGGCAGGTGGCCCGTGAGTTCGCGCGTGGCGAGAGCGAGTTCCAACTCGCCGGTCGGCTGTCCGGCCGGCTGCTCGAACGGGCGATCACACCGGTCGTGGTGCTGGTGGCGGCGGATGACCGCATCGCCCGCTATCGCCACCCGATCCCCACGACCAAGACGGTCGATGACCTGGCCATGCTGGTGGCGTGCGGCCGCCGTGAGGGTCTGATCGTGGCCCTGACGCGTCTGGTCAAGTTCAGTGCGGTGCCCGCCGAGTTGGCCCGCCGCCACCAGGCGGTCTGCCAAGTCGATGCTGCGTTCATCGCCGCCACGGTGCCGGGCACGGTGGTCTCGACCATCTGGGCGGCGGGCGTGCAGGCGTACCGCGACGCTGGGTTCGCCGACGAGTGGCAACTGCACCATCAAGGCGGGGCGACGGGCTATGCCGGGCGCGACTACAAAGCCACCGCGACGTGTAATGAAGTGGTCAGGTCGTGGCAGGCGTTTGCGTGGAATCCATCGATCACGGGCACCAAGTCCGAGGATACGATGCTGGCCACGCCGGATGGCCCGGAGATCATCTCGGCCAGTCCGGACTGGCCGTTGCTACAGACGGAGGCCGCCGGCAGGCGGTTCGGGCGGCCGGACATTCTGGTCCGATAGCTCGGCTGCGGCCGGCGTAGTGGGAGGCATGTGGCGTGCTGCCGACGCTGAGCGTACTACCACCGGGCAGTGCCAGCGGCGGAGTGGACTCGGAGGCGCTGGCCAACCTGACAGCCCGAGCCATGCGGCTGGGTGGCTTGGCGCACTGCTTCTACCTCGCGCGCGAAGGCGCCCATCTGGTCGAGATCCCGGCGCGGGACGACGGTCTGCGACTGCCCCTGGCCAACACCTTCTCGGGCAGCGTGGTCGGCACCTGCCGCGCGCAAGTCGCCAGTCTGGGCGAGGATCTGCTGCACCCACGTGAGCGGTCCTTCCTGCGCACGCACGGCGCCGACCACTGGCTGGTGGTGCCGGTGGTCGACGAGGTCCAAGGGCAGGAGGTCAGCGGCCTGGTGGTCGGCCTGAAGAAGGGGCCGCTCGGACCGGAGACCGGTGGCGTCGAGCGGTCGCTGCTGGCGCTGGTGGCCGAGCAGATCGGCCTGCACCGGCGGAACCACGCGCTGGAGCAGTGGGTGGCCTCGGCACGTGGGCGTGCGCGCGAGGCCGAGGGCGAGATCGAGGGGCTGTTGCAGTCGCTGCGCACGCCGGCGCTGCTGCTGACTCCGGACAACCATATCCACCTGGCCAACCGCGCGGCCGAGTTGCTGTTCTCGTTTTCACTGGCCGAGGCGCGGGGCCGGCCGGTACGCGAGGCGGTGGCCATTCCGGCGATCGCCGAGATCTTGGAGCAGGTCAGTTCGACGGGCGGCGGACAACTCCCTGAGGTGCGCGTCGGTGAGGGCCTGAAGGTCGTCCTGGAGGTCCGGATCGCGCCGGTGTTCGACGGTAAGGGCGAGTTGCGGCGGCGGGTGGTGGTGTTCAACGACACCACCTTGCTGCGCCAGGCCGACGAGCTGAAGACCGAGTTCGTCTCGATGATCTCGCACGAGCTGCGCACACCGCTGACCAGCATCAAAGCTTTCGCGTCGACGTTGCTGCGCGACGAGGTCGGCAGCGTCGAGGACCAGCACGAGTGGCTGGAGATCATCGACCGCGAGTGTGACCGGCTGTCGGCGCTGATCAACGACCTGCTGACCATCTCGCGCCTCGAATCCGGTCAGCGACTGCCGATGCACTTTGCCGAAGTGGACCTGGTGCCGCTCCTGGGCGAGGTGATCGAGGCGCAGCGGGCGTTGGCGACGCGGCACACGTTCGCGCTGGCGGCGCCGCCGCGGGCGGTGATCGAGTGCGATGAGGACAAGATCCGCCAGGTCTTCGCGAACCTGATCAACAACGCGGTGAAGTACTCACCGCGCGGTGGCGAGGTGGTGGTGGCGCTGGGCGAGGGCGGCGCGGAGGTCGAGGTGCGGGTCAAGGATCAGGGGGTGGGCATCCGGCCTGAGCATCTCAACCTGATCTTCGATAAGTTCTTCCAGGTCGATGGCAGCAGCACACGGCGTGTTGGCGGAACCGGATTGGGGCTATACTTGACGCGACGTCTGGTCGAGGAGCACGGTGGCACCATCTGGTGTGAGAGCGAGCCAGGTGTGGGTTCCGAGTTCGTCGTGACGCTACGGCGTCGGCGGCATGCGCTGGACCGGTTGGGGACGTGAGCAGACGATGAGTTCGCCAGCAATGGATGACGGCGGTCACGGCGGCCCGCAGGACGACCTGGGGCGGGCCCGTACGGAGATTGAGCGGCTGCAGGCCGAGTTGACGCGGCGTCAGGCGGAGATTGACCGCCTGCGCAACGACCTTGCGGCGCGGACAGGCGGGCATGCCGACAGTGGCTCCGACAAGGGCAGCATCCTGGAGAGCACGCTGTTCATCTCGGAGATCGAGGTGCGCGGGGCCATCGCGCGGCAACTGCGCAACGGGGCTCGGCTACTCCAGGCGAGCAAGTGCGTCTACCTGCTGTTCGACGGCAACGAGGGTCTGTCGGCTCAGCGGCCGGCGCTCGGCCTCGAAGAGGAGGAGTTGTCCACCTTCCGCACGCTGGTCACGCGAGGCATCTCCGGCGAGGTCTTCCGCACGCGCAAGCCAGTCAAGCTCGATGTGGGCGCCGAAGACGAGCGGGCCAGCGAGGAGCCGTTACGCGAGATTGGCGTCAAGAACGGGATCTGCGTGCCGCTGCTGGTGCAGATCCGCGACGAAGAGAACCGCGTGATCGACTCCAAGCCGATCGGCGTGCTCTGGGTGATGAACCGGCGCGGTGGCGGCCAGTTCAGTGATGACGACGAACGGTTGCTCACGGTCTTCGCCCGGCAGGTGGCGGCGGTCATCTCCAACGCCGAGTTCTTCCGGCACATCCAGCAGACCAACCAAACCCTCGTCACCACGTTCGAGAACCTGCCCGCCGGGCTCCTGTTCATCGATACCGATGAGCGCGTGCAACTGATCAACGGCACGGCCCGGCGCATTTTCCAGGTGCCCGACGGTCGCGGCACGGGCGAGGTCTATTACCGACTGATCACCCACCAGTCCACTTGCGAGGTGCTCGGCTCGTCGCTGATGAAGGACGAGGACCAAGTGGCCGAAGTGCCGTTCGAAGTCGACGACGAAGAACGCATCTTCCAGATTCAGGCCGCGCGCGTGAGGGGCGGCGAGGATTCGCTCAACGGGGTGGTGGCGATCTTCGACGACGTCAGCGAAGTGAAGCGGCTCGACCGCATGAAGGCCGAGTTCGTGCAGACCTTCTCCAACGAACTGCTGGGTCCGCTGGCGAGCATCCAGGGCTTCACCGCGATGCTGCAGAAGGTCGATCCAGACGAGTTTGACGGCGGCTTGCGACGCGAGATCCACACGGTGGTCAACACCGAGTGCCAGCGGTTGCGCCGGCACATCCAGGACCTCCTGAATGTCTCGCGCCTGGAGCAAGGCATCCGCGTCCATCTCAACACCACGCGGTTCGACTTGGGCGCGCTGGTCAGGCGAGTGGTGGAGCGCGAAGGCGCCACGGAGCGGCTGCACCGGTTTGAGTTCGCGATCGCCGCGGACGTGCCGCCGATTGTGGCCGACGAAGGGCGCCTGGAGGAGGTGGTCTACAACCTCGTCAGCAACGCCGTGAAGTACAGCCCGGACGGCGGCGCGATCGAGGTGCGGGTGCGGCCGGTGTCCGAAGGCGTGCGGGTGGAGGTCACCGACCACGGGTTGGGGATCGCCAAGGAGCACCACGAGCAGATCTTCCAGAAGTTCGCGCGCCTCCAGCAGACCGACGAGCGCGTGCGCGGCGGCCGCGGGATTGGGCTGTTCATCTCACGCTTCTTCATCGAAGCCCACGGCGGCCAGATCGGCCTGGACAGCGACACAGGACAAGGCACCACGTTCTTCTTCACACTGCCGCTGGAGCCGATGGGCGACAGCGAACCCAAGGCGGGCTGACATGCGAGTCGCCATCGGTTCGGACCACGCCGGCTACGACCTCAAGAACGCCATCGTCGCCGCCTTTGGCGAGGTGGAGTTCGTGGACGTCGGCACGCACGACCGGACATCCTGCGATTACCCAGACTACGCGCTGGCGGCGGCCGATCTGGTGCGGCGCGGCGAGGTGGCCAGCGCGATCCTCGTCTGCGGCACCGGGCTGGGCATGTCGATTGCGGCCAACAAGGTCGCCGGAGTGCGGGCGTCGTGCTGCACCAGCAGCTATGCCGCACGGCTGACCCGCGAGCACAACGACGCCAATGTGCTCTGTCTGGGATCGCGGGTGATCGGCGAAGGCGTCGCCATGGACATCGTCACCGCCTGGCTGGCGACACCATTCAGTGGCGATGCCCGCCACCAGCGGCGGATCGACCGCATCGCCCAGGTCGAGCTAGAGGGTGGCTGCGCCTGATGCCACGCGTCCATACGCTACTCGTCTTCGGGACGCGACCCGAAGCCGTCAAAATGGCACCTTTGGTCCGCACGCTGAGTGGCCGCGCCGAGCAGTTCCAGGTCACCTGCGCGGTCACGGCCCAGCACCGCGAGATGCTGGACCAGGTCCTGCACGCGTTCGACATCGAGCCACAGTACGATCTCGACCTCATGCGGCCGGGCCAGACGCTGCCCGAAGTGACGGCGCGGGTGTTGACTGAACTCACGCCGGTGCTGGCGCAGGAGAAGCCCGACGTGATGCTCGTCCAGGGCGACACCACCACCGTGGTGGCCGCCTCGCTGGCGGCGTTCTACCAGCAGGTGGCCGTGGGCCACGTCGAGGCCGGGCTGCGCACCGCTGACCGTTACAACCCGTTCCCCGAGGAGATGAACCGGCGACTCACCACCCGCATGGCGATGATGCACTTCGCACCCACCGCCTGGGCCGCCGACAACCTCAGGCGCGAAGGTGTCCCGCCGGAGGAGGTGTTCATCACCGGCAACACGGTCATCGACGCACTGCAACAGGTCAGCCGGCAGGAACTGCCGCTGCCCGACGGCGTCTCGTCGGCCGATCTGGCGCGGCGGCGGATGATCCTGGTGACGGCGCACCGGCGCGAGAACCTCGGTGACCCGATGCGCCACATCTGCGAGGCTCTCGCCGAGATTGTCGCCGCCGAGCCCGATGCACTGCTCGTCTTCGCGATGCACCGCAACCCCAAGGTGCGCGAGACGGTCACCTCCGTGCTGGCCGGTCTGGACCGCGTGCGGCTGATCGAGCCGCCGGAGTACTTCACCTTCGTCGGCCTGATGCGGCGGGCGACCCTGGTGCTGACCGACAGTGGCGGTATCCAGGAGGAGGCGCCGGCGCTGGGGAAGCCGGTGCTGGTGCTGCGCCGGACCACCGAACGGCCGGAGGGCGTCGACGCGGGCACCGCCCGGCTGGTCGGCACCGACCGGGCGGCGATTGTGGCGGGGGCGCTAGAGCTGCTGCGGCGACCGGCGGCCTACGAAGGCATGGCGCGAGCGGTGAATCCTTACGGCGACGGGACGGCCTCGGACCGGATCGCGGCGGCGTTGTGGCACCGCTTCGCGGGCGGCGAGCGTCCCGATGACTTTGCTCCGGGCACCTGACACGACCGTTGTTCGCCGCCGGACCTCGCGGCGGCCGATGAGGTATCTATGAAGCTTTGGGAAGCAGCCGTGCTTGGCTTGTTGCAGGGCCTGGGCGAGTTCCTGCCGATCAGCAGTTCGGGTCACCTCAAGCTGGCCGAGTACTTCTTTGGCCTGCGGAATGCCGAAGAGATGCTGGCCTTCGACGTGCTGTTGCACTTGGCCACGCTGATTGCGGTGGTGCTGTTCTTCTGGCAGGACCTCAAGCAGATCCTGGTTGCTCTGGCACGCTCCGTGCCGCGCGTGGCCGGCGGCGGCCTCCGGGCCTTGGAAGCCGACCCGGCAGCGCGCGTCGCCTGGCTGGTGCTCGCCACCATGATCCCCACGGGCTTGGTGGTGCTGCTGCTGCGCAAGGTGGAGAAGAGCCTGGCGGACTGCATCTGGCTGGTCGCGGTGACGCTACTGGTCGCCGGCGCGCTGAACTGGTGCAGCCACCGGATGACGGTCCGCGGCGGGGGCGTGGGCCGCATCGAGCAGTTGACCTGGCGGCAGGCCCTCTGGTGCGGGCTGGCTCAGGGCCTGGCGGCGATCTTCCACGGCATGTCGCGCAGCGGCGCGACCATCGCCGCCGGGCTCGCCTGCGGCCTGGGCGCGGACGCGGCACCGCGCTTCTCGTTCCTGATGCTCATCCCGGCGGTGACGGCCGCGGCCATCCTTGAGCTGCCCAAACTGGCGAAGAGCGGGCAGGTGCCCGGCGGCGCGATGCTCGTCGGCTTCGCCGTGGCGGCGGTGACCGGCTACCTGGCCGTCGGCGCGGTGGTGCGCCTCGTGCGTGAAGGGCGGATGCGGTACTTCGCCTACTACTGCTGGACCGTCGGGTTGCTCGCGCTCGTGCTACTCGCTCTGGGGGTCGGCCACCACCCGGCGTAGACGGGCGTGGCAGCGGGAGGCGAGACGATGGAGTACGAGTGGCCCCAGCCGCTGGCCCCCGGAGCCGTGGTCGGCGTGGTCTCACCGGCCGGGCCGATCGATGGCGCGTCGCTCGTTCGCGGTATCGCTGCTCTGCGCGAACTGGGCTACGGCGTGAAGCTCGGGCCGCACCTGCGGCGCCGGTGGCACTACCTGGCGGGCAGTGACGAGGCCCGGGCACAGGACCTCCAGTCGCTGTGGCAGGACCGGGCCGTGAGCGGCATCTGGTGCTCGCGCGGCGGTTACGGCACGATGCGCCTGTTCCGCCGGCTCGTGCCGACGGACTTCGCCAGGCCGCTGCCGCTCATTGGCTACAGCGACATCACCGCGTTGCAGATGTGGCTGCTGCGGGAGCGCGGGCTGATCTCGTACTCGGGCCCGATGGTCGCCTCGGGGTACGGGTTCGGCGCGCGCCAACCGCTCGACGGGGCGACCGTGAACGCGCTCTGCACCTGCCTGGCCGCACCGGTCGACGGGTTCGCGCTGGCCAACCCGTCGGGCGCGCCGCTGCGCACACTGCGTGGCGGGCAGGCGTCCGGGCCACTGGTGGGCGGCAATCTGTCGTTGCTGTGCGCGCTGATCGGCACGCGCTGGCTGCCGCCGCTCAAAGGCGCGGTGCTGGTCATCGAGGACGTGGGTGAGTCGCCCTACAGCGTGGACCGCCTGTTGGCCCAACTGGCCCTGGCGGGTTGTCTGGATCAGATAGGCGGCCTGGTGGTCGGCGACTTCGGCGAGTGCTTCCCGCCCGCCAATCCGGATCCCGGCCCGCCGCTGGACGAGCTGGTGATGGACTGGGTCGGTGACCGCCCGCTGCCGGTGATCAGTGGGCTCGAGTACGGGCACATCCGGCAGCGGTGTACCGTGCCACTGGGGGCGTGGTGCCACCTGGATGCGGACGCAGGCTGTATCCGCATCGCGGGGCCTGCCAGAGCCAGCGAGATCGTGTAGAATACCGCGGAGCGAGCACGGGTCGAGGAGCCCAGGCATCATGTACCATCCCAAAGCCGCAGACAAGTTCACGTTTGGCATGTGGACCTATGCCAATTCGGGTCGCGATCCGTTCGGCGATCCCACGCGTCCGCTACCCGACCTGGACTTCCATTGCGAAGCCGCCGCCAAGCTGGCCAGCCTGGGCGCCTACGGCGTGAACCTGCACGACAACGACTTGGTGCCGATCGACGCCACGGCGGCCGAGCGCGACGCCATCGTGCGGCGGTACAAGCAGGCCCTGGACGACGCTGGCTTGTGTGTGCCGATGGCCACCACGAACCTGTTCGGCCATCCGGTCTTCAAGGACGGTGCCTTCACTTCGCCCAACCCGAGCGTGCGTGCCTACGCGCTGAAGAAGGCCATGGAGGGCATCGACCTCGGCATCGCGCTGGGCGCCAAGACCTACGTCTTCTGGGGCGGCCGCGAAGGCTCTGAAGTGGATGCCGGCAAGGACCCGGTCGTCAGCATCAACCGCTATCGCGACGCGTTCAACTTCCTGATCGCCTACGCCAAGGACCAGCACTACGACATCAAGTTCGCGCTGGAGGCGAAGCCGAACGAGCCGCGCGGGCACATCTTCCTGCCTACCACCGGCGCGATGCTCGGGTTCATCGCCACGTTGGACGACCCGTCCATGTGCGGTGTGAACCCGGAGGTGGCGCACGAGACCATGGCCGGCCTGAACTTCTCGCACGCGGTGGCTCAGGCCCTGGCCGCCGACAAGCTGTTCCATATCGACCTGAACGACCAGGAGCCCGGTCGCTTCGACCAGGACCTGCGCTTCGGCGCGGTCAACCTCAAGGCGAGCTTCTTCCTGGTCAAGCTGCTGGAGGACTACCAGTACGCCGGACCGCGCCACTTCGATGCCCATGCCTACCGCACCGAAGACCGCGACGGCGTGTGGGACTTCTGCGCCGGGTGCATGCGCACATACCTGATCCTGAAAGACAAGGTCGCCCGGTTCAACTCGGATCCGGAGATCCAGCAGATCGTGGCCGACCTGCAGGCGGATGTCGATGGGGTGAGCGACCTGCTGGGAACGTACGAGCCGGCCAAGTCCGCCGCGCTCAAGGCGCGCGACTTCGACATCGCCGCGCTGGGCGCCAAGGGCAGCCGTTTGGAGCGACTCGACCAACTGACCATCGAGGTCCTGCTGGGCATCCGGTGACCGCAGCGGGCCGGACACGAAGGCCGGGCGAACGATGACCTGCCGGGCAGCCGCAGTATGGGTCGGCGTCTGGGCGACGGTGCTGGTGCACAGCGCCGTGGCTCAGACGCCGCCGGCGAAGTTCGAGCCCAGCACCGGCTGCTACCTGGGCGCCTTCATCGAGCGCGACCCCGAATGCTCACGGAATGGCGTTGGCGACATCGCGAAGTTCGAGAAGCTGACCGACAAGCGCCACGCCTGCTACGTGACCTACAGCGGCTACGGCCGGCCGTTCCCGGCGGAGTTCGTCGACCGGCTCAGCCGGCACGGTGCCGCCGCCCACATCGCCTGGGAACCCAACGACGGCCTGGACGCGGTGCGCGACGACGCGTACCTGCGCGGCTGGGCCAAGGCCGCCGCGCGTGCCGGCTTGCCGATCTTCCTGCGGTTCGCGGCCGAGATGAACGGCGGCTGGACGCGCTACAGCGGCCACCCCAGCGAGTTCATCGACAAGTGGCGCCTGGTGGCGCGGGTGATGCGCGAAGAGGCCCCTAATGTGGCCATGGTGTGGTGCGTCTTCCCCTACCCGCAGCACAGCATCGCCTCGTACTACCCCGGCGATGACAGCGTGGACTGGGTGGGCATCAACCTGTACAGTTTGATGTACCACAACAACAACCCGATGCAGCCCGCCGGGAACAAGGACCCGCGTGAGGAACTCCGGTTCTTCTACGACCGCTACTCCGTCCGCAAGCCGGTGATGATCTGCGAGTACGCCGCGACCAGCTTCTGCCGGGTGGTCAACCGGCCCACGGTCAGCTTCGCACTGGACAAGATGACCACGCTGTACGCCAACCTGGCCCGCGAGTTCCCGCGGGTCAAGGCGATCAACTGGTTCAGCCTCGATGCGCGCGGCGTGCGCAATGCCAGTAACAACTACTCGGTGACCTGGAACGATGAACTGGTCTCGGGCTATCGCCGGCTGGTGAGCAACGGCCACTATCTCAGCCGCGTCAGCAACGGTTCCTACGTGCCGCGGCCCCTGCCGCCGTTGCCGCCGGTGATGACCCAGGGCCTGAGCCCGCTGCCGGCGGCCGTGCTACCCGCGGCGCGCCTGGCGTCCGCGCCGGTCTTGGGGCTGCCCAGTTCGGCGCCGAGGCTCGAGCTTGAGGAGCCGGAAGAGACGAGTCGTAGCGAGTACGGCTTGGTCGGCTTGCGCTCCGGCGCGGTGGTCCGCGGGCAAGTGTCGCTCACGGCGCACCTGCCCAGTAGCTGCCGGCCGCGGTACGTGGGCTACCGGCTCGATGGGCGGTCGCTCGGCATCAGCAACCAGGCGCCGTTCTCGCTGGTCTGGAACAGCGAGACGGTCGCGCCCGGGCGGTACCGACTGACCTACCACGTGTACCTGGGCGGTGAGGCGGCACCGATCGTCTCGGCGCCCATCGACATCGAGGTCAGGAGGTAGCCATGCGACTGTTGGTCACCGGTGGCGCCGGCTTTATCGGCACGAACTTCGTGCTCCGCTGGGTGGAGCAGCATCCGGCCGACGAACTGGTCGTCCTCGACAAGCTGACGTACGCTGGTTGCCGTGAGAACCTGGCGGCCGTGGCCGAGCAGGTTCGGTTCATCGAGGGCGACATCTGCGATCCGGCGGTGGTCGAGCAGGCCATGTCCGGCTGCACGCACGTCGTCCATTTCGCGGCCGAGTCACACGTCGACCGCAGCCTCTACGGTGGCCAGGAGTTCCTGCGCACCGGTGTGTTCGGCACGCACACGCTGCTGGAGGCGGCTCGGAACGCCGGGCTCGAACGGTTCCTGATGGTCTCGACCGACGAGGTGTACGGTCCGGTGCCGACCGGCGCGAGCCGCGAGAGCGACGAGTTGCGGCCCAGCAGTCCGTATGCTGCCAGCAAGGTGGCGGCCGACCGCCTGGCCCACAGCTACTTCGTGACGCACCAAGTGCCGTTGGTGACGACCCGCAGTTCGAACAACTACGGGCCGTACCAGCATCCCGAGAAGCAGTTGCCGTTCTTCACCACCCAGGCGCTACAAGACCAGCCGATCACCATCTACGGGGATGGCTCAGCCACCCGCGACTGGCTGCACGTGTCCGACAACTGCGCGGGGATCGAGACGGTCCTGCTCCGCGGCGAACTCGGGCAGGTCTACAATATCGGCGCGGACCACGAGCGGAGTATCCTAGACAATGCGTGGCTGGTCATCGACGAGCTGAGCAAGCCGCGCGATCTGCTGCGCTTTGTCGACAGCGCGACGATCCGGCCCGGCCACGACGTGCGCTACTGCGTCGACAGCAGCAAGCTGCGGGCACTCGGCTGGCAGCCGACCGTCCCGGTGGAGCAGGGCCTGCGCGACACGGTGCGATGGTACGTGGCGCATGGCGACTGGTGGCAGTCGATGCGCGCGCGGAGCCAGGCATTTTTCGAACGGCACTACGGCAAGAGGTGAGGATGTTGACGTCACAGCGGGGCGGCTGGCGGTTCTTGTTGCGCGGCTCACTGTGGGTCTGGCTGGCCCTGCCGCTGCTGGGTTGCGGGGCCAACCTGCAGGCCGAAGACACGGCGGGCGCCGCCGAGTTGAGGCGAGCCAGGGAGCTGCTGGACGGCAAGCAGTACGCGACCGCACGCGACAAGGCCGCGGCCGTGCTGACGAAGTCGCCGAACAACACCCAGGCGCTGTATCTGCGCGGCCTCGCGCAGCTCGGCTTGAAGCAGTATGCGGGTGCTCGCCAGGATCTGGAGCAGGCCAAGCGGATCGATCCGTTGTTGGTGTTCGCCAGCGACCGCACCGAGTTTGACGATGCCTGGCGTGCGGTGCAGGCCAACGCGGGGGCGACCTCGGGCGGCCGCCCGGTGGCGACGCCACCCATGGGCAAGGGCAAGCTGGGCGCTGGCTCCACCGGGCCACGCCCGGCCACCAAGCGCCCCGAACCCACCGATCCCACGGCGAAGGCCCTCAGCCTGGCCGGCTTCGTGGCGCGTGACGAGTCCGGCGAGGATCTGCTGGGTGAGAAGCAGCGCACGGCGCTCCAGCAGGCGTCACTGCCGCTCACGGTGAAGGGCCTGACCGTCAAGGTGCTGGTCATCAAGGAGGGCCCGGACCCGGAGGCAGAAGCCAGGCGGTTGTTCGAGGCGGCGGGTCTGGATGAGACCTGCCTGCTGTTGGTCGGCCAGGCGCCGGGTACGGTGGCGGCCTACACCACCAACTTGCCGCCGGACACCACCCGGGCCGAGATCGCCAAGGCACTGGCCCCAGCGGCCGAGGCCACGCTCGGGCGCCGGCTGATCCTGGCCATGCTGGCCCTCGGCAACCGGTTGCAGGTGGCGCCCCGGGTGCCGGCCGCGCCGGCCGCCGGCAGCAGCGCGCCACTGCCGGCGGTCACTACT
>CAZHGD010000003.1:0-135957 GCA_964531735.1 uncultured Fimbriimonadaceae bacterium
CGCGAAGGTGGTCACACGGTGGCTTCCGGCGTCGTGACCAAGGTCCTGGAGTAGGCAGTTAAGGGAGCGGCATGATGGCCCATCAAGTCATCCGGATCCGGCTGAAGTCCTTCGACCATAAGGCGTTGGACCGCTGGGCCCAGAAGATCTCGCAGACGGTGGTACGAACCGGAGCCACGATTCGGGGCCCCATTCCGCTGCCGACCGAAGTGCGTCGGTTTTGCGTGCCGAAGTCGCCGTTCATCGACAAAGAGTCGATGGAGCACTTCGAGGTGCGCACGCACAAGCGGCTGATCGACATCGTCGATCCGACGCCGCGGACGGTGGACGCGCTGATGCGGGTGGATATCCCGGGCGGCGTGGACATCGAGATCAAGGTCTGAGAGGCGCCAGATGAAAGGCCTGATTGGACGCAAGGTTGGCATGACGCACCTCTACCGCCCGAGCGGGGAGCGCGTCGCGGTGACGGTCATCGAAGCCGGCCCTTGCGTCGTCACCCAGTGCAAGACGACCGCCACGGACGGATACGACGCGGTGCAGTTGGCCTTCGATCCGGTGCTGGACGAGGCGACGAGCCGGGCGTTGTCGCCGGAGCAGCGGCAACGGCGAATCGACAAGCGGGTCAAGCGCCCGCAGCGCGGCCACTACCAGAAGGCCGGCGTGGCGGCCCACCGCATCATGCGCGAAGTACGGGTCGCGGACCCGGCCGACTTCAGCGTCGGCGCGGTGCTGACCGCCGAGGTGTTCGCCGTCGGTGAGGCGGTGGACGTGACCGCGACCAGCAAGGGCAAGGGCTTCGCGGGGACCATGCGGCGGCACAACTTCAGCGGCCAGGGCGCGAGCCACGGCGCGAAGATCCACCGCAAGCCGGCCAGCGCGGGCGCCACCGATGCGGCGCGCGTGTTCAAGGGCAAGCGCAGCCCGGGGCACCTGGGGCATGACCGGGTGACCACCCGCAACCTCGAGGTGATGCTGGTCGACGCCGGCCGCAACGTGATCGCGGTGCGCGGCGCGGTGCCCGGCCCCACCGGTGCGGTGGTGCTGATTCGAGGGGAGGAGTAAACGATGCCGTCCGTGACCCTCAGGGATAACCGCGGCCGGGAACTCTCCCCGGTGGAGTTGGACGAGCGGGTGTTCGGCGCTGCGGTGCGCCAGGACCTGGTGCACGCGGCCGTGGTGGCCCAGTTGGCCGCCAAGCGCACCGGTACCCACCAGGCGAAGAGCCGCGGGCAGGTGTCCGGCGGCGGCAAGAAGCCGTATCGCCAGAAGGGCACCGGCCGGGCGCGCCAGGGCTCGACCCGCGCGCCGCAGTGGCGAGGCGGTGGCGTGGCGTTCCCGCCGCTGCCGCGCGACTACAGCCAGAAACTGCCGCGCAAGGTCAAGCGGCAGGCGCTGTTTGCCGCCTGGTCCGACCATGCCGCCAACGGCACGCTGGTGGTGGTCGACGACCTCGGCCTGACCGAGCCGAAGACCAAGCTGGCCGTCGAGGCCCTGCGGTCGCTGCTGGCGCCGCAGGCGGACCGCGTGGCGGGCGTCACCGAGGCGCCGGATGAGCGGCCCGAGGGCGACAGCCGCCCGGTGCGCCGCCGCAAGGTGCGGCAGCGTGCACTGCTGCTGGTCAGCGCCGGCGACGGCGAGGCCAAGCGCGCGCTGCGGAACATCCAGACGGTGGAGTTCGATTACGAGCACAAGGTCACGGTGGTGTTCGCGGTCCAGGTCGGGACGGCGCCGTATGCGAGCGTCTACGACCTGACCCTGGCCGACGCCGTGGTGCTCACCCGAGGCGCGCTCGAGCGGATCACCGCCGAGTTCGCGCCGGCGGAGGAGGCGGCGTCGTGAGCAAGGACCCGCGGGACATCATCATTCGGCCGGTGGTCAGCGAGAAGAGCTACGACCAGGCCAACCATGCCGGCAAGTACACCTTCGAGGTGGCGCCGGACAGCAACAAGATCGAGATCCGGCGCGCCATCGAGCAGCAGTTCTCGGTCCGGGTGCAGGCGGTCAACACCCTCTGGGTGCGCGGCAAGAAGCGCCGCCTCGGCCGGCTGCCGCAGGGCCAGACGAAGCGCTGGAAGAAGGCCGTGGTGACGCTGGTTGCCGGCGACACCATCGCGATCTTCGAGACCGGTTAGGAAGCAGAGCATGGCGATCAAGGAATTCCGACCGACTTCGCCCGGCCGCCGCTCGATGAGCGTGGTGGTGCGCGACGACCTGACCCGGGACAAGCCGGAGAAGTCGTTGACCTCGGGGCGCAAGCAGCGGGCCGGGCGCAACAACCAGGGCAAGCTGACGGTCCGCCACCAGGGCGGCGGCGCCAAGCGGCGCTACCGCGAGGTGGACTTCCGCCGCAACCGCGACGGCGTGGTGGCTCGCGTGGCGCACATCGAGTACGACCCGAACCGCTCGGCGCACCTGGCGCTGCTGCACTATGTCGACGGGCGGAAGAGCTACATCATCGCGCCCATCGGCCTCAAGGTCGGGATGGACGTGGTCAGCGGCGAGAACGCGCCGGTGGCGCCGGGCAACTGCCTGCCGCTCAGCCGCATCCCGCTGGGCAGCGTGGTGCACAACGTGGAGCTGCAACCGGGCCGGGGCGGGCAGATTGCCCGGTCGGCCGGGAGCTTCGCGCAGTTGATGGCCCGCGAAGGTGGCTTCGCGTACCTGCGCCTGCCCTCGGGTGAACAGCGCATGGTGCCGACGGCCTGCCGCGCGACGCTGGGGCGGGTCGGCAATCCCGACCACGGCAACCAGTGCATCGGCAAGGCCGGCCGCAGCCGCTGGATGGGCAAGCGCCCGTCGGTGCGTGGTCTGGCGATGAACCCGAACGACCATCCGCACGGCGGTGGTGAAGGCGGCAGCGACATCGGGCTCAAGTCCGGTCCGCAGACGCCTTGGGGCCAGCCGGCCCTCGGCCGCAAGACGCGGCGCATTCGCAAGGCCAGCAGCAAGCTGATCGTGCGGCGGCGGAAGCGATAGGAGCTGAACCATGCCGCGAAGTTTGAGTAAAGGTCCGTTTGTCGACGCTCACCTGCTGCGCAAGGTGGAGATGCTGAACCAGCGCGGGGCCAAAGAGGTCATCCGCACCTGGTCGCGGCGCTCGACCATCACGCCGGAGATGATCGGCCACACCATCGCGGTCCATGACGGCCGCCGGCACGTGCCGGTGTACGTGACCGAGAACATGGTCGACCACAAGCTCGGTGAGTTCGCGCCGACCCGCACCTACCGCGGGCACAACAAAGAAGAGCGCGGCAGCCGCCGGAGGTAGTGGAGCGATGCCGAATCGACAGAAGCAGAAGGCTTTGGCCAAGCGGGCTCGCGAGCCGCGCGCGGTGGCCGTGTCGCCGGTGCTGCGCATGTCCGGCACCAAGGTCCGGCGCATCGCCGACCTGGTGCGCGGCTTGGCGGTGGAGGAAGCGCTGATGCGCTGTGATTTCCTGCCGCACCGCGCCGCGCCGCTGGTCAAGAAGTCCATTGCCGAGGCGGCGGCCAACGCCGAGGAGAACTGCGGCCTGGACCGCGAGGACCTGTTCGTGGCCAGCATCCAGGTCGACGAGGGCTTCACCATCCCGCGCATCCGGCCGCGGGCGCAGGGCCGCGCCTATCGCATCCGCAAGCGCACCTGCAAGGTGACGGTGCAGGTCGCCGAGCGCGAAGAGGAGTAGCAGCGTGGGTCAGAAAGTCAATCCCATCGGGTACCGCCTCGGGTACATCCGCTCCCACAATGCGAGCTGGTTCGCCGACCGGCACTATGCCGACTTCGTCGCCGAGGACATGCGCATTCGGACGTACCTGGATCGCTTCGCGAAGAAGCGGCCGCCGACGGTGGCCAGCAATCGCGAGGAGCGCCAGGTCGAGGAAGCGCTGAAGAACGCCAGCATCTCGCGGGTGGATATCGGCCGCTCGGTCAACACGGTCATGCTGACCATCGTCTCGGCCAAGCCGGGCATGATCATCGGCAAGGCCGGCCGGGGCATCGAGGTCCTGCGGACGCTGCTGCAGCGGCTGACCAAGCGGCAGGTGCAGGTCGACGTGGTGGAAGAGCGCAACCCGGACCTGGACGCGCGGCTGGTGGCCGAGAAGATCTCGGGGCAGCTCTCGCGGCGGATCAGCTTCCGCCGGGCCGTGCGCCAGGCGGTGCAGGGCACGGTGCGAGCCGGTGCCGAGGGCGTCAAGGTGACGGTTTCGGGGCGCCTGGCCGGTGGTGAGATGGCGCGGCGCCACGTGCACAAGGAAGGCAAGATTCCGCTGCAGACGCTGCGCGCGGACATCGACTACGGCCTGTGCGAAGCGCCGACGACCTACGGCAACATCGGCATCAAGGTGTGGATCTACCGTGGCGAGCGGCTGCCGGAGGACGAGGAGCAGGATCTGGGTCCGGCCATCGTCGTCGAGCCGGAGCGCCCGCTGCCGGCCGAGTCCGAAGACGACAAGCCGCGCGGCCGTCGCCGTGGTCGGCGCCGGGCTCGCAGCGGTGGTGAAGAGGGCGTCGAGGGCGCCGCGGAGGCGGTGGACGTGGACGCCGCCCCGGCCATGGCCGAGCCGGCTGAGAACGCCGGTGGGGCTGAGGGAGAGTAAGTCATGTTGATGCCCCGACGCGAAAAGTACCGGCGGCAACAGCGCGGACGCATGCGCGGTGCGGCGCAGCGCGGCAACGAGGTCAGCTTCGGCGAGATCGGGCTGATGACGTTGGCGCCGGGCTGGATCAAGGCCAGCCACATCGAGGCGGCCCGCGTGGCGATGACGCGCAAGATCAAGCGCGGCGGTAAGGTGTGGATCCGCATCTTCCCGCACAAGCCGGTGACGCAGAAGCCGGCCGAGACCCGCATGGGTTCGGGCAAGGGCGTCCCGGAGTACTGGGTCGCGGTGGTGCGGCCGGGCCGGATCATGTTCGAGATGGCCGGGGCCGATCCGGAGCTGATGAAGGAGGCCCTGACGGTGGCGGCCTTCAAGCTGCCGGTGCCGTGCAAGATTGTCTACCGGGAGAGCTGACATGCCGCATGAGACCACCGCGCTGAAGCGGTTCCTGGCGGAGGCGAGTGACGAAGACGTGCAGCGGCGGCTGAAGGAGCTCAAGGAAGAGCACTTCCGGCTGCGGGTGCAGGCCGCCACCTCCGCGCTGGACAACCCGAAGCGGATCTGGTTTGTGAGGAAACAGTTGGCCCGGATCGAGACCGAGATCAACCGCCGACGGGCAGGAGAGGCCTCGTGAGCGAAAGCAGCCGGCCGAAGCGGCAGATGGAAGGCGTGGTCGTCTCCAGCAAGATGGAGAAGACCGTCGTGGTGGCGGTGGAGAGCCGCGTGCGGCATCCGCTGTACCAGCGGGTGATCAAGCGCACCAAGCGCTATCTCGCCCACGACGATCAGCAACACGCTCAGGAAGGGCAGCGCGTTCGGATTGAGGAGCGCCGTCCGCTGAGCCGGCTGAAGCGCTGGGAAGTGATTGAGATCCTCGGCCAGGAATAGGCGCGAGGCTGGACCGGAGGTGCCAGGTGGCACAGACCGCTGACATTCGCAACGTGGCCGTGATCGGGCATCGCGGCGCCGGCAAGACCTCCCTGGTGGAAGCGCTCTTGCACTGCGCCGGCGTGACCAACCGCCTGGGTCAGGTGACCGCGGGCAACACGGCGACCGACTTCGACGACGAGGAGAAGAACCGCCAGTTGAGCATCTCGGCGGCGGTGGCCTCGTTCGACTACAAGGGCAAGCGGCTGAACGTCATCGACACGCCGGGCTACGCCGACTTCCTCGGCGAGACCTACGGCGCGCTCCGGGTGGCGGATGCAGCCCTGCTGGTGGTCCACGCGGAGTCGGGCGTCGAAGTCGAAACCGAGAAGGTCTGGGCCTACTGCCGCGAGTTTGGCGTGCCGTGCCTGGCGGTGATCAACCACCTGGACGGCGAGCGGGCCGAGTTCGGCGAGGCGATCGCCCAACTGGGCGACAAGCTGGGCGCACGCTGCGTGCCGCTCCAGTTGCCGGTCGGCGAGGGCCACAGCTTCAAGGGCGTGGTCGACCTGATCAGCGGCGCGGCGTTCGGCGCCGGCAAGGACAAGGGCGAGGCGCCGGCCGAGTTGGCCGACGAGCTGGCCGACCAACGCGCGACCCTCTGGGAGTTCGCGGCGGAGAACGACGAGGAGCTGATGGAACAGTTCCTCGAGCAGGAGTCGTTGACTCCGGAGGATGCCGTCAGGGGTCTTCGCCTCGGCGTGGTGGGTGGCTCGGTGGTGCCGGTGGTCGGCACCTCGGCGACGCAGGAGCTGGGCATCCTGCCGTTGCTGGAGCAGGTGGTCAACCTGCTGCCGTCGCCGGCGGACCGCGGGCCGCAGGTCGGCACCAAGCCGCACACCCAGGACCCGGTGGAGCGGCCGGCGGACACGGCGGCGCCGTTCTCGGCCTACTGCTTCAAGGCAGTGCTGGGCGAAGGCCGGAAGATCACCGTGCTGCGGGTCTGGTCCGGCTCGCTGGCCTCGGGTGGCACGGTGCTGAACGCCACCAAGGGCAAGAAGGAGCGGCTGGGCACGATCGGGACGCTGCTGGGCGAGAAGTTCCAGGACGTCCAGAGCATCAGCGCCGGCGACATCGTCGGGCTGGTCAAGGTCGACGCCGAGACCGGTGATACGCTGTGCGACGAGAGCGCGGGGGTCTTGTACGCGCGGACGGCGTATCCGGAGCCGATCATCGCGGTGGCCGTGCAGGCCAAGTCGCGCGGTGAGGAAGAGAAGATTGGTGCTGGGCTGAACCAGCTCCGCGATGAGGACCCGTGCATCCGGTTCGAGCGCAACCCGGAGACCGAGGAGCAGGTGCTCAGCGGCATGGGTGACATGCACCTGCAGGTGGTGCTGTCGAAGCTGCGCACGCGGTTCAAGGTGGAGGTGGATACCTCGCGCCCGAAGATCGCCTACCGCGAGTCGATCCGTACCAAGGTCGAGGCGCAAGGGCGGTTCAAGAAGCAGAGCGGCGGTTCGGGCCAGTTCGGCGACGTGCTGTTGCGCGCCGAGCCACTCGGCCGCGCCGAGGGCTTCGAGTTCGCCGACGAGATCTTCGGCGGCTCGGTGCCGCGGCAGTACATCCCGTCGGTGGAGAAGGGCGTGCGGGCGCGGCTGGTCGAAGGCTACCTGGCGGGCTTCCCGATGGTGGACCTGAAGGTCAGCCTGTACGACGGCAGCTACCACTCGGTGGACAGCTCGGACCTGGCGTTCCAAATGGCTGGGCGGATTGGCCTCGAGGCGTGCTTCGCGAAGGCGAACCCGTACCTGCTGGAGCCGATGCTGGACGTGTGGATCACGGTGCCGGACGACTGTGTCGGCGACATCATGGCCGACCTGCCGCGACGCCGCGGGACGGTCATGGGCTCGGAAGGCAGCGGTTCGCTGCAGACCATCCGGGCGCAGGTGCCGGCGGCCGAGATGTCGACGTATGCGACGGACCTGCGGTCGATGACGCAGGGTCGCGGCAGCTTCCGCACCGAGTTCAACCGTTACGAGGAAGTGCCGGGCGACCTGGCTCAGAAGATCATCGCCGAGCGTAAGGCGCAGCGCGAAGAAGAGCGCAAGTAGGGCGACCTGGACGAAGGAGGTCGAGGCCATGATTCAGAGAGAGACGCGGCTGCGCGTGGCCGATAACACGGGAGCGCTGGAAATCCTGTGCATCCAGGTGATGGGCGGCACGGGACGGCGGTACGCCCGACCGGGTGACCTGATCCGGGCGACGGTGAAGTCGGTGCGGCCGGGCTCGGCCATGGCCAAGGGCACAGTGGTCCGGGCGGTGGTGGTGCGGACCAAGAAAGAGTACCAGCGAGCGGACGGCTCGACCATCCGCTTCGACGACAACGCGGCGGTGATTGTCGGTGACGACGGCACCGAGCCGCAGGGCACGCGTATCTTCGGGCCCGTGGCGCGGGAGCTGCGAGACCGGCGGTACATGCGCATCGTGTCGCTGGCACCGGAGGTGTTGTGATGCGGCGGGAAGCGGAGAATACGCGCCAGCGGCCGCGGCCGAAGATCGCCCTCAAGGTGGGCGACACGGTCGAGGTGCTGTGCGGCAAGGACAAGGGCGAGCGCGGCAAGATCACCGAGGTGCTGACGCACCGGCTGATGGTGCGGGTGGCCGGGGTCAACCTGGTCACGAAGCACCAGCGGGCCGGCGGGCGCTCCCGGACGATGCAGAAGCAGGCCGGCCGCATCGAAATGCCGGGCCCGCTGCACGTCTCGAACGTGATGCTGGTCTGCGGCACGTGCGGCCAGCGGACGCGCCCGAAGTGCGAAGTGGCCGAAGGCACGAAGCAGCGGGTGTGCCGCAAGTGCGGCGCGGAGATCGCGCGCCAGCAGGTGGAGGAGTAGCATGGCAGCAGAGGCCGCCGAAAAGGTGCAGCCGCGGCTGGCGGTGCGGTACCAGAGCGAGATCCTGCCGGCGTTGATGCAGGAGTTCAGCTACCAGAACGTCATGCAGGTGCCGCGCGTGCTGAAGGTCGTGGTCAACATGGGCGTGGGCGAAGGCCGCGAGGACGCCAAGAACGTTCAGGCGGCGGCCGAGGACCTGGCGCGCATTGTGGGCCAGAAGGCGCGGATCAACAAAGCGCGGAAGTCGATCTCGAACTTCAAGCTGCGCCAGGGCATGTTGATCGGCTGCTGCGCGACGCTGCGCCGCGAGCGCATGTGGGAGTTCCTGGACCGGCTGATCGCCACGGCGCTGCCGCGCATCCGGGACTTCCGCGGGCTGTCGCCGAATGGGTTTGACGGACACGGCAACTACTCCCTCGGCCTGCGGGAGCAGTCCGTCTTTGCAGAAATCGACCCCGACCGCGTACAGCGCGTTCAGGGCATGAATATCACCATTGTGACCTCGGCCCGCAGCGATGCCGAGGCCCTGGCGCTGTTGCGCCGGCTGGGCCTGCCGCTGCGGGAAAGCTAGGAGAGCTGAGGATGGCGAAGAAGAGCCTGATTGCCAAGGCCAAGCGACGGCCGCGGTTCGCGGTGCGGGGCTACAACCGGTGCAGCGTGTGTGGCCGGTCGCGAGGGTACATGCGCCACTTCGGGCTGTGCCGGATCTGCTTCCGCGAGCGGGCGCTGCGCGGCGAGTTGGCCGGGGTGACAAAGGCAAGCTGGTGATAGCAGGCGGCGGAGGTCTGGCACTATCATGATGACCGATCCCATCGCGGACATGTTGACCCGCATCCGCAATGCCAATCAGGCGAAGCTGAACCAGGTCGACATGCCGCACTCGAATTTGAAGGCGCAGATCGCGCGGATCCTGCAGGCCGAAGGCTACATCACCAGCTACCGGGTGGTGGAAGAAGGGCCGCAGGGGCTGCTGCGGATCAAGCTGAAGTACGGCCCGAACAACGAGCGGGTGATCTCACGGCTCGAGCGCGTCAGCAAGCCGGGTTGCCGCGTTTATGTGACGCGGCGGCGCCTGCCGCGCGTGCTCTCGGGTCTGGGCGTCGCCATCGTCAGCACGTCGCGCGGGGTCATGACGGACCACGAAGCGCGCCGGCTGGGCGTCGGCGGCGAGGTCATCTGCACCGTTTCGTAGGCGGGCAGGAGGAACCCATGTCGAGAGTAGGACTGGCCCCCATCCCGCTTCCTGCGAAGGTGACGGTTGACGTGGCCGCGGACAACACGGTGACGGTCAAGGGGCCGAAGGGCGAGCTCAGCCGCCAGTTCCACGCCAAGGTGGGCGTCGAGCTGCGCGAGGGCGTGCTGTACGTGGTACGGCACTCGGAGGATCGCGAGTCGCGGTCGCTCCACGGCCTGAGCCGGGCGCTGCTGAACAACATGGTGGTCGGCGTGACCACCGGGCACAGCCGCGCGCTGCTGGTGACCGGCATCGGTTTCCGCGCCGAGCAGGTCGGGTCGATGGTCAACCTGCAGGTCGGCATGAGCCACCCGGTGTTGATTGCGCCGGCCGAGGGCGTCGAGCTCAAGGTCGAGGGCAACAACAAGGTGGTGGTCAGCGGCCTGGACAAGGAGCTGGTCGGCGACATGGCGGCGCGCATTCGCTCGGTGCGCAAGGCGCGGCCGTACATCTTCCGCGGCGACTTCCAGGGCATCCGCTACGAGGACGAGCGGCCGCGGCGCAAGGCCGGTAAGCAAGGGGTCTAGCGATGAGTAGCAAGGTTGACCGCTATACCGGGCGGGTGCGCCGGCAGCGCCGCGTGCGGCTGAAGGTGCGGGGCACCGCCGAGCGGCCGCGGCTGTGCGTGTTCCGCTCCGAGCGGCACATCTATGCGCAGTTGATTGACGACCAGGCCGGCGCCACGCTGGTGGCGGCGTCGACGCTGGAGCCCGCCCTGAAGGGCGAGGTCACCGGGCGTAACAAGGACGCCGGCCGCAAGGTCGGCCGCCTGATCGCCGAGCGGGCCAAGGCCGCCGGTATCGAGGCGGTGGTGTTCGATCGCAACGGCTACGTCTACCACGGCTGCGTGGCAGCGGTGGCCGACGGCGCGCGCGAAGGAGAGCTGCGGCTATGAGGAACGACAACGTGGGCGGTCGCGGTGGCGACCGGGAGCGTGATCGCTCTGACCGCGGCCGACGTGACCGGCGGCCGCGGCGTGAAGAGGGGCCGGCGCTCGACGAGCGCGTGGTGGCCATCGCTCGCGTGGACAAGGTCCACAAGGGCGGCCGCAACTTGAGCTGGCGCGCGCTGGTGGTGGTGGGCGACAATCAGGGCCGCGTCGGGGCCGCCATCGGCAAGGCGCGGGAAATCCCCGACGCCATCCGCAAGGGCTCGGAGCGCGCGCGCAAGGAAATGGTCAAGGTGCGCATGGTCGGCGGGACCATTCCGCACGCGATCCAGGCGCGGGTGCAGACGGCCGAAGTGCTGCTCAAGCCGGCCGTGCCGGGTACCGGCGTGATCGCCGGTGGCGCCGTGCGCGCGGTCATGGAAGCGGCCGGCGTCAGCGACGTGCTGACCAAGAGCCTCGGCAGCAACAACGCCGTCAACATCGTCTGGGCCACCATCGAGTGCCTGCGCGAGCTGCGCACGGTGGAAGAGGTGGCGGCGCTGCGCGGGAAGAAGGTCGAAGAAGTCGGCTTCATCGCGCGGACGGGAGAGTAGGCGATGGCCAAGCTGCAAGTCACCCTGGTCCGCAGTGTCAGCGGTCGGCAGGAGTTCCAGAAGCGCACGGTGCGGGCGCTGGGGCTGCGCCGGTTGCAGCAACAGGTGATCCATGACGACACGCCGTCGGTGCGCGGCATGATCGACACGGTGCATCACCTCGTCACAGTTCAAGAGGTGGCCGAATGAGGCTGGACGATTTGCGCCCCAATGACGGGGCCAAGACCGAGCGCAAGCGGATCGGCCGCGGCGCGGGCAGCGGCAGCGGCAAGACCAGCGGCCGGGGCCAGAAGGGCCAAGGCTCGCGCGCCGGCGGCGGGGTGCGGCCTGGCTTCGAAGGTGGCCAGACGCCGCTGCACATGCGCACGCCGAAGCTGCGCGGCCCGCTGTCACGCCGCTCGCGTGGCATCGGGCGCTTCCGCAAGCACTACGCCGAGGTCAACGTGGGCGCCCTGGCCGGCTTGCCGGCCGGCAGCGAGGTGACCTGGGAGCTGCTGGTCTCCGAGCGGCTGTGCAGCAGCGGCAAGGATGGCCTGCGGGTGCTGGGTGATGGTGAGCTGGGCGTGGCGCTGACCGTCTACGCCGATCACTTCACCGCCGGCGCGAAGCAGAAGATCGAAGCGGCTGGCGGCACCGCCGTGGTGCTCGGTGAGGCCGACGAGCCCTCCGAGGGCTAGAGCCGGCGTGCGGGACAGGTGACCGTCCATGAAGATGATCAACCAGCTTCAGGAAGCGTGGAAGCTCGAGGACCTGAGACGGCGACTGCTGTACATGGTCTACGGGTTCACCATTTTCATGATCGGGCGCATGATCCCGATGCCGCAGGTGGATGCCGGCTCGCTGCTCGACCGCATCGGCGGCGGCGGCGACGACCTGTTCGGCATTCTGAACATGTTCTCGGGCGGTGCGCTGAAGCGGATGAGCGTGTTCGCGCTCGGCGTGATGCCGTACATCAACGCCTCGATCATGTTCCAGTTGCTGACGGTCGCCCTGCCGAGTCTGAAGAAGCTGGCGCAAGAAGGCGAGACCGGGCGCAAGCAGATCTCCGCCTACACGCGGTGGCTGACGGTGGCGCTGGCCATCGTCCAGGGGGCCGGGCTCTGCCAGCTCCTGCGCAGCGCCGGCATGCTCAAGGGCGGGTTCGTCCAGCAGGCCGAGATCATCGCCACGGTGACCGCCGGGACGATGTTCGTGCTCTGGCTGGGTGAGCAACTCACCGAGCATGGCATCGGGAACGGCGTCTCGCTGATGATCTTCATCGGCATCATGACGCAGATGCCGGCGGACCTGTGGCGGACGGTGAAGCTGATTGGCGACGGCGGCACGCACCCGCTCAACGGTGTGGCGTTGCTGGTCATCCTGATCGCGACCGTGGCCGGATGTATCTTCATCCAACAGGGAGAGCGGCAGATCCGCGTGCAATACGCCAGACGCGTGGTGGGCACACGGCAGATGGGTGGTGCCTCCACCTATCTGCCGATGAAGGTCAACCAGGCCGGCGTCATGCCGATCATCTTCGCCATCTCGGTGGCGCTGTTCCCGCGGACGATTGTGACCTTCCTGCCGTTCCAGGCGGACTGGTGGGAGGGCGTGAAGCGGTTCGTGAGCGACTGGCTGACGCCGGGCGTGGGCCCGAACGGCTGGTTCTCGCTGGGCTTGTACTTTGCCCTGGTGGTGGGCTTCACCTACTTCTACACGGCGGTGACCTACGATCCAACCGAGGTGGCCGACAACATCAAGAAGTGGGGCGGTCAGATCAAGGGCATTCGGGCGGGTAGTGAGACGGCGCGGTACATCGACCGCGTGCTGACCCGCATCACCTTTGCCGGGGCGATCTTCCTCGGCATCATCGCGCTGTTGCCGTACCTGGTTCCGGTCGTAACCAAGATCCAGACGTTCGGCCTGGTCGGCGGTACCTCACTGCTGATCGTGGTCGGTGTGGCGTTGGATACGATGCAGCAAATCGAGGCGCACCTGCTGATGCGCCACTACAAGGGCTTCATCGGGTGAGGGACGTCCAGCCAAGGAGCGGTCAATGCGTCTGCTGATTTTCGGCCCGCCCGGGGCGGGCAAGGGCACGGTGGCGAAGGAAGTGACGGCGGCCGAGGGGCTGCCGCACATCTCGACGGGCGACATGCTGCGCGCCGCGGTCGCTGCCGGCTCCGAGCTCGGACTCAAGGTCAAGAGCGTCATGGACAGTGGCGCGCTGGTGTCCGACGAGCTGATCATCGAGCTGGTCCGGGACCGGCTGCAGCAGGCCGACACGGCCAACGGTTGGCTGCTGGACGGGTTCCCGCGGACCCTGCCGCAGGCCGAGGCGCTGGGCGCGCTGCTGGGCGAACTGGGCCAGGGCGTGGACCGGGTGCTGCTGATCGAGGTGCCGGACGCGACGATTGTGGACCGACTCGGCGGACGAAGGGTTTGCCTTAACTGCGGGGCGACGTATCATGTCACTTTCGCGCCGCCGAAGCAGGCGGGTGTCTGTGACCAGTGCGGGTCCGACCAGGTGGTGCAGCGCGAGGACGACCAGCCGGCGACGATCAACAAGCGGCTGGGCACGTATCACGCGCAGACGGCGCCGCTGATCGCGTACTACGAAGGTCAGGGCGTGGTCTCGCGGTTCGACAACAGTGGGTCGCCCGCGGACACGGTGGCCAAGGTGCGCGCGGCTCTGGCCGGCTAGCTCAGGCGGCCGACCGAGCGGAGCGGGAGACGCATGGCGAAGACTGACAAAGACAAGATCGAGGTCGAAGGCGTCGTGAAGGAGACGCTGCCGAACGCTCACTTCCTGGTGGAAGTCGAGGTGGGCAGCAACAAGCTCCAGATCCGGGCGCACGTCTCGGGCAAGATTCGGATGCACTACATTCGGATCCTGCCGGGTGACCGGGTGCTGGTGGAACTGACGCCGTTGGACCCGACCAAGGGCCGGATTCTGTACCGGTACAAGTAAGCGCCGTCGTCTCCGGCGGCCGGAGACGGCACCGTCCGCGGGCGGTGGCGGTGGAGTGTGTCATGAAAGTTCGGGCGAGTGTCAAGAAGCGGTGTGAGCGATGCAAGATCATCCGCCGCCGCGGCGTGGTGCGGGTGATTTGCAGCAATCCGAAGCACAAGCAGCGGCAAGGCTGATCCCGGGAGGAAACCGTGGCGCGTGTAGCAGGTGTAGAACTTCCCAATCACAAGCGTCTCTGGATCGCGCTGACCTACATCTATGGGATCGGCCGCTCCCGGGCGTCGGAGATTTGTGACATTTGCGAGCTGAACCCGCTGGCGCGGGTGGGCGAGCTGACGGACGAGGAACTGAACCGGGTCCGCGAGGTCATCGACCGCGACTACCGCGTCGAGGGTGACCTGCGGCGTGAGGTGCAGGCCAACATCCGCCGGCTGATTGAGATCGGCTCCTACCGCGGCCGGCGGCACCGCATGGGTCTGCCGGTGCGTGGTCAGCGGACCAAGACCAACGCCCGCACCCGCAAGGGCAAGGCCAAGACGGTCGGCCGGCGGAAGAAGGGTTCCTGATCGAGGCCGGCCGCGGGGCGCGTGAGCGTCCCGGCCGGACTGCGAGCCCCGGGGTCCGAGGATCGGCCCCCGCGAGGAGGGAGTAACGGATGCGACGAGAGAGCGAGTCTCGGCGACGGCGTGAGCGGCGGCAGGTGCCGGTGGGCGTCGTGCATGTGCAATCGACGTTCAACAACACCATCGTCACCATCACTGACCCGGCCGGGCAGGTGGTGGCCTGGGGCAGTTGCGGTACCGCGGGCTACAAGGGCACCAAGAAGGGCTCGCCGTTTCCGGCGCAGTTGGCGGCTGAGGCCGCGGCGCGGAAAGCGGTCGACCAGTACGGCATGCGCCGAGTCGAAGTGGAGCTGAAGGGCCCGGGTGGCGGTCGTGAGACGGCCGTGCGCGCGCTGCAGACCGCTGGGCTCGAAGTCACCGTCATCAAGGACGTGACCCCGATTCCGCACAATGGCTGCCGGCCGCCCAAGCGGCGGCGCGTCTAGTCCCTGCAGGCGTCGGTGGCAAGGAGTCGCGAACAATGATGATGATGGAGCCAAGGGAAAAGCAACCGCTCGTCGAGCCGGTGCGGGTGTCGCCGGACTACGGCAAGTTCATCAACGAGCCGTTGCCGCACGGCTTCGGGGCCACGCTGGGCAACGCGCTGCGGCGCACGCTGCTCAGCTCGGTGCCGGGCGTGGCCATCACGCGAGCCCGCATTGAAGGGGTCTCGCACGAGTTCACGACGCTGCCGGGCGTGCTGGAGGACATGACCGAGCTGATCCTCAACCTGAAAGGCGTGGCCTTCCAGGCGGTGCAGCCGCATGTGCTCGAGCTGGACACCAACAACAAGGTGAAGAAGCGCGAGTGGCATGCGCGCATCGAGGCCCACGGCAAGGGCGAGGTCACCGGTGCTGATGTCGAGATCATCGAGGGTCCCGAGATCAAGGTGGTCAACCCGGCGTACCACCTGGCCACGCTGACTGCTGATGAGGCCCGGCTGAACATCGAGCTGACCATCGAAACCGGGGTCGGCTACGTCTCGGCCGACAAGCAGGACTCGACGCAGTTGCCGCTGGGCATGGTGCCGGTGGACAGCATCTTCACGCCGGTGCAGCGGGTCAACCACCATGTGGAGAGCACCCGTGTGGGTCACCAGACGGACCTGGACCGCCTGATCCTGGAGATCTGGACCAACGCGGCGATGACGCCACACGAGGCGTTGAAGACCGCGGCCGACATTCTCCGGCGCTACCTGCGGCTGTTCCTGGACTTCGGCGCGGAGCCGAGCGAGGACGCCGGCAGCGCGGCCCGGGTCGGCGCCGGCGACGCGGTGGGTGCTGGCGGCGAGGTGCTCGGCGCGAAGATCGAGGAGCTCGATTTCTCGGTGCGGACCTACAACTGCCTGAAGAAAGAGAACATCAACAGCATCGGCGAGCTGGTCCGCTTGTCCGAGAAGCAGTTGCTGGAGATCCGCAATCTCGGCAGCAAGTCGCTGACCGAGATTCAGGAGAAGCTGGCCGAGCGCGGGCTGGGCCTGGCGAACGACGAAGGTTAGTGAACGATGCGACATTGCAAGGCGAACGCCAAACTCGGCAAACCGACCGACCAGCGGCTGGCGATGCTGCGTGAGCTGGCGGCGGGCGTCATCCATGACAACCGCATTACGACCACGCTGGTGCGGGCCAAAGCGACGCGGCCGTACCTGGAGAAGCTGATCACCAAGGCGGTGCGCGGGCGGCGGCTGGAGCAGCAGGCCGAGGCCGCGGCGACCCCCGAGGAGCAGCAGCAGTTGCGGGCTCAGGCGGTCCACCTGCGGCGCATGGTGCGCAGGAAGCTGCAACGGCCGGTGCTGGTCAAGCACCTGTTCGACGTGGTGGCGCCGCACTTCATGGAGCGGCCGGGCGGCTACACCCGCATCATCCGGACCGGCTTCCGGCGCGGTGATGGCGCCGAGATGGCGATCCTGGAGTTCGTCGGCTAAGGTGCGCATCGGCGCCCTGGTCGCCTATGACGGCACGGCGTTCGCCGGCTTCCAGCGTCAGGCGGTGGACCGGACGGTCCAAGCGGAGCTGGAGCGCGGGCTCGGCGAGCTCTACGGGCAGCCGGTGACGGTGGCCGGGGCCGGGCGGACCGATGCCGGTGTGCATGCCCGCGGGCAGGTGATCGCGTTCGAGGCGCCGGCGACGGTGCCGGTGGAGCGCCTGCCACAAGCCCTGCTGGGGCATCTGCCCGGCGATGTGGCGGTGCGACGGGCGTGGCCGGCGCCGGCGGACTTCGATCCGCGGCGGTGGGCGGTGAGCCGGACGTACCGGTACACGATCGCGGTGGACGCACTGCCGGAGCCGTTGCGGGACCGGTACGCGACGCGGGTGCGACCGGGGTTGGACCCGGCGCGGATGCGCGAGGCGGCGGCGCCGCTGGTCGGCGAGCACGACTTCGGATCGTTCTGCTGCCAGAACGGGGCGGAGGGCTCGACCCGGCGCGTGGTGCGGCGGCTGGAGCAGGAGACGGTCGGCGAGCTGATCTGTATCGAGCTCGAAGGCGACAGTTTCCTGTACAAGCAGGTGCGCTGCACCGTGGGCGTGCTGATGGCGATTGGCTACGGCCGGTACGGGCCGGAGCTGACAGAGCGAATGCTGGCAGGCGCACCGAGGCCGGTGGACGTGACGGTGGCGCCTCCGACGGGATTGGTGCTCGAGCGGGTTCGGTACGGGCCCGGGGCAGGAACGGTGGAGTCGAGATGAAGACGTATGTCGCCAAACCGGCGGAGATGGCCGAACAGCGGGCCTGGCTGGTGGTCGACGCGGCGAACCAGCCGCTGGGCCGCCTGTCGACGAAGATCGCCAATCTGCTGCGCGGCAAGGGCAAGCCGGAATACACGCCTCACGTCGACTGCGGTGACCACGTGATCGTGATCAACGCGGGCCAGGTGGCGCTGACCGGTCGCAAGGCCGAGCAGAAGATGTACTACCGGCACAGTGGCTACCCCGGCGGTCTGCGCGAGGTCAGCTACGGCAAGCTCCGGCAGGACCGGCCGCAGCTCTTGATTGAGCGGGCGGTGAAGGGTATGCTTCCTCGTACGGTACTCGGCCGCGAGGCGTTTCGACGGCTGCATGTGTTCCCGGGTGCGGAGCATCCGCACGGGGCGCAGAAGCCGGTGCAGGTTGAAGATTGACGGAGAGCGGGTTCATGGCAGAGGCCGAAACCTTTGAGACCCAGGCCGACAAGCTGGCGCTGAAGGCCGTGGTGGACGGCGCCAACGGCGGGGCGACGTTCTATGGCACCGGGCACCGCAAGACCGCCGTGGCGCGGGTCTGGCTGGTGGAGGGCGGTTCGGGCAAGGTGTTCGTCAACCGCAAGCCGCTCGACCAGTTCTGCACGGTGGCCACGTGGCTGTCCGAAGTCGACGAGCCGTTCGCGCTGACCAAGACGCTGGGTCGGTTCGACGTCTGGGCGACGACGGCCGGCGGCGGGGTGCACAGCCAGATGCAGGCCGTGCGCCACGGGATCGCCAAGGCGCTGGTGGAATTCGAAGCCGAAATGCGCCAACCGTTGCGCCGCAGCGGTTACCTGACGCGCGATCCGCGTGTCAAAGAACGCAAGAAGTTCGGGCGCAAGCGCGCTCGCCGCGGGTTCCAGTTCTCGAAGCGCTGATCTCGCGGCGCGGAGGAAGCTCGGATGAACCGCATCCTGCTCGGCATCGGGCTGGCGGTCCTGGTCCTCGCGGGCCAGGCCGCCACCGTGTACGAGGTCTACCGCGTGCAACCGGGCGACACGGTCGAGTCGGTGGCCGCGCGGTACGGGATGAAGCCCGACGAGTTGCGTGACCTGAACCCGTTCGTGCGCGGGTCGAGCCTGACGCCGAACGAGTTGGTCACCGTGATGATCCGCTCGGGCGAGCCGGGCGCTGCGGCTCCGGCCGGGTCAGCCGGTCCGTCCGCGGCCAGCGGTGGCGAGAACGGCGCCGGCTCGATGCGGCCGTTGACCACCGGGGCGGCCAAAGTGGTCGGACCGGAGGCGCCGGTGGAGACACCGGCGGGCGGCGAGCGCGACGATGAGGGCATGCGGCCGGCGGTGGTGCCTCACGCCGAGGCGCCGAAGCCGACCAACCCGACCTTCAAGAGCTTCGCGGGCAACGGCGCGGTGGCGCGGCTGGGGATGGTCAAGGCCGACGGCACGGCGCTGTTCCGCGAGCGCAATGCCGCCTCGCGGCGCCTGTTCCTCTGCCCGAAGGGCACCAAGCTGGCCATCACGCAGCAGCAGGAGGGCTGGTTCTCGGTGCTGATGATTGACGGCAGCACCGGCTGGGTGGAGGCGGCGCGGGTGGACTTGACCGCCACCGAGCTGGTGCCGGGCCAGGCCAGCGCCGCCAGCAAGCGTGGCCAGACGGTCCTCCGAGAGGCGCAGCGCTACCTGGGTGTGCCGTATGTCTGGGGCGGCCAGGGCTTCTCCGGCATTGACTGCTCGGGTCTCGTGTTGCAGGCCTACAAGGCGGCGGGGGTCAACCTGCCGCGCGTCTCGCGCGACCAGTTCCAGGTCGGCGAGCCGGTGGCCTGGAACCAGTTGCAGCCGGGCGATCGCGTCTACTTCGCGAGCGACGGGCAACGCATCGACCACACGGGCCTCTACCTGGGCGCGGGCCGGTTCATCCACGCCTCGGGCCGCCGCCGACAGGTGGTGGTGGACAATCTCTACGATCCGCGATACTGGCAGATCTACGTCGGCGCGCGGCGCTGAGTCCTGCGGCCGCAGGCGCGACGCCCCGACGACCACGGTCCGCGGCCTTGCGGTCCGGTTACTCGACCTCGATCGGAGTGTGCTGAATGACGCCCATGATGCAGACCGGTTTGACTGTGGCTGTCGTGATCGCGGTGGCTCTCGCCGCCGGCCTGCGCGTGGTTCAGCAGTATGAGCGCGGCGTCGTGTTCTGCTTCGGCAAGGTGTCCGAGAAGCTGCGGCAGCCAGGCCTGTGCTACATCATTCCGCTGGTCATGCGCATGGAGAAGGTGGCCCTGCGCATGGAGGCCATGGACGTTCCGAAGCAGGACATCATCACGCGCGACAACGTGCCGGTGCGGGTCAACGCCGTGGTCTTCTTCCGGGTGTGCGACCCGATGAAAGTCGTCATCGAGGTCAAGAACTATGTGGTGGTGACCTCGCAGAAGGCGCAGACCACGCTGCGGTCGATCCTGGGTGGCGCCGATCTCGACGGCCTGCTGATGGAGCGCGAGGCGCTGAACAAGCGGCTGGAAGAGATCATGACCGCCGAGATCAGCGACGTCGGCGTGCAGGTGGTCTCGGTGGAGATCAAGGACGTCGAACTGCCCGAGGGCATGCAGCGGGCGATGGCCAAGCAGGCCGAGGCCGAGCGCGAGCGGCGCGCCAAGGTGATTGCCGCCGAGGGCGAGATGCAGGCGGCCGAGCAGTTGGCGGCGGCCGCGCGCGTGCTGGACACCGAGCACTCGGCCATCACCTTGCGCTATCTGCAGACGCTGGCCGAGATCGCCACCGAGCAGAACTCGACCACGCTGTTCCCGATACCGATGGATCTGATCCGCCCGTTCATGAAGTCGGTCACCGGGTCCTGAGGTGGGCCGCCGGCTGGGGCAACACTTCCTGGCCGATGCCAACGTGGCGGCGCGCATCGCCGACGCGGCCACGATGCGGCCCGACGAGCCATTGCTGGAGATCGGCGGAGGCCGTGGCGCGCTGACGCGCCATCTGGTCGGGCGTGCGCCGCGAGTGGTGGTCGCCGAACTCGACCAGGCCCTGGCCGCGTCGCTGGCGACGACTTTTGGTGGCGTTATCGAGGTGCTGCCCGGTGACGCCGTCGACCTCGACTTGTCCGCGCTGGCCCCCGGCGCCAAGTGGTCGGTGGTCGGCAATCTGCCCTACTACCACACAGCCGCCATCATCACCTGGCTGTGCCGCCAGGCGGCGTGCGTCTCGCAAGCGGTGATCATGGTGCAGGCCGAGGTGGCGGACCGCCTGCAGGCCGGGCCGGGCACCAAGGACTTCGGACGGCTGTCGGTCCTGGTCCAGTACCATGCTGAGGTCGAGTGGCTGTGCAAGGTGCCGCCGGGCTGCTTCCGTCCGCCGCCGAAGGTCCAATCGGCGGTGGTGCGGCTGACCATGCGCCCGCGGCCCGCGGTGGACGTGGCCGACGAGACCGCCTTCTTCGCGCTGGTCGAGGCGGGCTTCCGCTGGCGGCGCAAGGCGCTGGGCACCGTGCTGCGGACTTGGCTGGGCCAACCGCGCGAGCGGGTGGAGGGCGCCTTGGCGGCGGCCGGCATCGCCCCGACGCGGCGAGCGGAGACGCTGTCGCTGGACGAGTTCGCGCAGTTGGCCCGGCAACTGGCAGAGGAGAACCTGGCACCGTGATCATCCACACCTGCGCCAAGGTCAACCTGACGCTGGAGATGCTGCGGCGTCGGCCCGACGGCTACCACGACCTGATGACCGTGTTCCAGGCCATCGACCTGTGCGACCGCATTCACCTGGAGCCGGCGGACGAGTTGGCGCTGACGGTCAGCGGAGCGGACATCCCAGCCGACGCGAGCAACCTCTGCTGGCGCGCGGCGGCCCTGTTGGCCGAGCGCGCCGGCCGGCGGCCGGAGGTGGCGCTGCGGGTGGAGAAGCGCATCCCGGTGGGCGCGGGCCTGGGCGGCGGCAGCGGCAACGCCGCCGGTGTGCTGGGCGCGTTGGCGCGGCTGTGGCAGCTCGACCTGGGCGACGAGGAGCTGGTGGCCCTGGGCGCCGAACTCGGCTCGGACGTGGCGTTCTTCCTGCGCGGCGGCGCGGCGCTGGGTAGCGGCCGCGGCGAGGTGCTGGAGCCGTTGCCGGCCTGGTCGGGCCGCGCAATCGTGGTCCTGGCTCCGCGCGAAGCGGTCTCCACCGGCCGGGTCTATGGCGCGCTGCGGCAGTTCCGGCCCGCCGCCGGCGCCGCCAGCCGGTTGCTGGCCGACGGCCTGCGCTCGGGCAATGTGCCGGCACCGGAGCAGTGGCTGGTGAACGACCTCGAGGCGCCGGCCGCCGAGGTCAGCGCCGCGGTGCGCGACGACGCGGAGCGGCTCGCCGTCCTGGGTCTGTCGGCCTACCGCCTGAGTGGCAGTGGCGGCGCGTGGTTCCATTTGGCCGACGAGGCCGACTCGGCCGCGGTGGTGGGCCGGCTGCAAGCGATCTGGCCCGGCCGCGCCATCTGGGTGACGCGACCGGTCACCTACGGGTGGTGTGAGGTGTCAGAAGAGTAGGAGACCGCAGTGGACGAGCTGTCGGTGGGCCTGCGTGCAGCCACGTTCTTCCTGTCCATATTCGCCGCGCTGGTGGCGCTGCAGTTGTACAACCTGCTGCGGGCCGGCGAGTTGGCGCAGACGTGGCGCAGCTTCATCATCGGCGCGCTGGTCCTGGCGGTCTGGTCGCTGGCCGACATCGCCAACACGTTGTTGACCGGCCTGAGTGGCTCGGGCGGCCGCATCGGTCTGTTCGTCGATCTGTTGCGGACCATGTTCGTGATTCTGTATGCCAGTGGGCTCTGGTCGCAGCGGCAGTTGTTCTACCACCCCGATCGCTTCCGCCCCGGCGAGGCCGGCGTGGACGGCGTCGAGATCGAGCACGATGACCGCGAGGACGAGGCCGAGGCGGCTCGGCCGCTGGGCTAGAGTGACGGAGGAGAGCGCGGTGCCCAAACTGGCCGTGTTTGGCGATGAGATCGCCCGTGAGATCGCGACCCAGATCGAGGTCATGCAGTCCGAAGGCGTCCGGGCACTGGAACTGCGCGCCGCCGAGGGCTTCGGAGTGCTCGACCTGGCCGGCGCCGTGCGTGACGAAGTCCGTCAGCGCCTGACCGACGGTGGGATCGAGGTGTTCAGCATCGGTTCGCCGCTGGGCAAGGTGGACATCACCGCGCCGTTCGCCGACGAGCTGGAGCGCCTACGCATCGCCATCGACCAGGCGCACTGCTTCGGTGCTCCGCGCATCCGGGTGTTCTCGTTCTTCATGCCCGATGGCGACTGGGCGCCCTGGCGCGCCGAGGTGATGGACCGCTTGGCGCAGATGGCGGCGGTCGCCGCTGAGGCCGGCGTGATGCTGTGCCACGAAAACGAAGCGCGCATCTACGGCGAGCGGGTGGCCCAGTGCGCCGACATCATGGCGACGGTGGGTGGCCCGGCCTTCCGCGCGGTGCACGACTCGGCCAACTTCGTCTGCGCGGGTGAAGCGGCCTACCCCGACGGCTACGAGGCCGTGGCGCCGTGGCTGGAGTACGTCCACATCAAGGACTACCGCGACGGCCAGTGCCGTGAAGCGGGCGCCGGCGACGGCCGCATGCCCGAACTGTTCGCCGCGCTGCAGCGGACCGGCTTCGACGGCTACTTGAGCCTGGAGCCCCACCTGGAGGGCGGTCCCGAGGCCTTCCGCCGCGCGGCGCGAACGCTGAAGCGCTTGCTGGACGAACTGGGCTGGGCCTACGCCTGACCGGCCGGCGCCAGCCGGCCGTGCTCTGGGCAGCCGCGGCCCCCAGGGCTCACGCTCAGGTGGCCGTGGCTGTGGCACTCGGGGCACTCGATGCGTTCGCGTGGCCATTCGGCCGCCGCCGAGTCAGCAAAACGGGCCTCCAGCCCAGCCTTGCGGAGTGTGGCCAAGGAGACCGCGCCGCGCCCCAGGCTGGCCCGGACGGACGGCAGCTTGGCGAACTCGGCCAAGCGGTCACTGGTGTCGACCGCAGCCTCTGGCCGCGAACGGTCAGCGGCGCAGGCAACGGCCACGCTGACCGGGACGGCCACCTCGGCACCACCAGTCGACGGGACTTGGTGACGAGCTCGGTCCAGGTGCTCCCACAGGTCACCCGCGAACCAGTCGGCGCTGGCCTCGTCGGCGTTGAGCAGGCCAGCGAACTCGTCGCCGCTGCGATGGTAGACACAGAAGCCGTCGTGATCAGCGGCATAGGCCTCCAGCAGCAGGGCCACGCCCCGGATCAGGTCGTCGGCACCGTCGTGGCCGAACTGCTGGTTCATCGACTTCAGGCCGTCAATGTCCATGGCCAACACGGCGCACGGCTGGTCTGCCGGCCAGCGGCGCAGGTCGAGATCGAACTGCGCTTTGTTTGGCAGGCCGGTGACCTGGTTCCGGTAGCGCAACTCGCGGAGCAGTTCGACCACGGCCGACGAGGCGCCCGCCAGACCCTCGATGGCGGCGGTCAACCGTTCGTCCAGGTCGAGTGCCTGGCTCATGCGGCCAGCGCCTGGTCAATCTCGGCAGCCAACTGGGCGAGTAGCTGCTGGCGGACGTCGGGCGTCGGATTGGCGAACTCCTCGTCCGTCAACCGGATCTGCAGGTAGGTCACCTTGGCGCCGCCGCCGTGCTGTTGGGTCAGGTAGCCAAACGCGATGCGGTAGCCGTCGTGGTCGGCGATATCGCGGACGTAGCCGGGGCGGAGGCCACGGCTACGCATCAAGGCCTTGGCTTCGGATACGAGTCGGTGATAGGCCAGTTCGGGATCTTCTGCCATGTGCCGTGCTCATGTCCTTCATCCATCGTAGCACCGCGGTAGTGCGTCGTCAAAAACGGCTGTGGCTGCCAGCGCGTGCTGGCACTCCGCGCCGGTTTCGGCTACCATGCGGCCACCGGCCCTGGCCGCGGAGAGCGACGCATGACCACGCTGACCACGGTGATCCTCAGCGCCAGCCTGCTGGCGCCCAAAGACCTCGGCAACGGCTTCCTCGACCATGGCGTAGCCACGCCGGTGAGCAATCACCGGGGCATTGTGGCCACCGTTGACGGTCAGGGCCATGGTGTGGCCCTCGCCTGGCTGTACGACCACAGCGGCTGCTACGCGCTGCTGCTGGTGGATGTCGACACGGGCAAGTCCGAGCAGATCGCCGTGCCGTTCCCGTCCAGCGGCGATTGCCCCTTCGCCTCCATCCTGTCCACCGGCAACCGGTTCTACACCCACTTCGGCAGCTACTTCACCGAGTTCGACCCCACCAAGCGGGCCTTCACGTTCCACCACAAGACCGCGCCCCAGATGGCCATGAGCATGGCCGAGGACGACCAGGGCGTGATCTGGTCGGTGACCTATCCGGGTAGCGGCGTGGTCTCGTACAACCCGAAGACGGGCGACTTCCGCGACTATGGGCACGTCTACAAGCAGAACTGGGCGCAGTACCAGCGGTCGACGGCGTGCGACGATGCCGGCTGGGTCTACTTCGCCGTGGGCAACACGCGCAGCCAGGTGATCGCCCTCGACCCGCAGTCGGGTCAGGCCAAGCCGTTGCTGGCCGAGGGCGAGCGCGTGCAGGCCAGCGCGCTGGTGCAGCGCGATCTGGACGGCAAGGTCTACGCGCATCCCGGTGGGCCGGCCAAAGACAAGTGGATGGTGCTCTACCGCGGCGAGCGCCGCGACCTCGGCGAGCGCAAGGGGGCGCGCCTGAAGCCTTGCATCACCGGCAGTCAGGGCCTGTTCCACCGCGTCTTCCCCGACGGCCGCATCCTCAAGGATCTCGACACCGTCGAGAAGGTCGCGGTGGTGGAGAACCCGAAGACGAAGGAATCGAAGACCATTCGCTTCGAGTACACCAGCGACGGCGCCCACTGCATGTCGGTGGCGGCGGCACCGGGCGGCACGCTGTGCGGTGGCACCGCGTTCCCGATGCGCGCCTTCAGCTACAACCCACAGACCGACACCTGGACCAACCGGGCCGCGCACGGGCAATGGAACACCGTGGCTCGGCAGGGCGACCACTTCTTCGCCGGTGGCTACGGCCATGGCTTTCTGCTCGACTGGGATCCGGCGCGCCCCTGGGTGCCGACGGTGATCGGCAAGGAGTGCAATCCGAACTTCCTGGTCCAGAGCAACCCCGACCCGGCGATCAACCGGCCGCACAAGCTGCTGGCGCATCCGGATGGCCGGACCCTGGTGCTGGCGGGCACGCCGGGCTATGGCTACACCGGCGGCGGCCTGCTGTTCTGGGACCGCGAGACGCGCCAGAGTGTGCTGGTCCACCATACCGAGTTGCTGCCCGAGCAGTCGACCATGAGCCTGGCCGCGCTGCCGAACGGCAAGCTGCTCGGCGGCACGACCACGGCGGCCGGCACCGGCGGCGAAGTCCATGCCAAGCAGGCCGAGCTGTACATCCTCGAGATGCGCACCAAGAAGATCGACTGGCACGAGCCGGTGTTCGCCGGTGTGCAGAACTACAACGACCTGCTGATGACGCCGAGCGGCCTGGTCTACGGCTTCGCCGACGGCGGCACGTTCTTCGTGTTCGACCCGGCCACGCGCAAGGTGGTCCACAAGCAGGTCACCAGCACCGAGTTCGGCGGCACCTCGGGTGGCCAGGGGCCGCGCATCTTCGTGGTCGGCCCCGACCAGACCATCTACATCCTGTTCGGCCGCGGCATCGCCAGCGTGGACGCCAAGACGTACGCCATCACCATGCTGGCGCAGTCGCCGGTACCCATCGCGGTCGGTGGTGACTACCTCGACGGCCGCCTCTGGTTCGTCTCCGGATCGCACGTGCTGAGTTGGCAGGTACCGGCCAAGCAGGCCAAATAGCGTGGAGTGACTCGACATGGTGCTACGCCTCGTTTGCGGTGCCGGCCTGGCGCTGGCCGGGCTGATGTGTTTCGCCGCGCCAACCGAGTGGCTGCCCGAGCCGCCGGCCGGCAAGACCTGGCAGTTGGTCTGGGCCGACGAGTTCGACGGTGAACAGCTCGACCAGAACAAGTGGTCCATCCCTGAGTACAAGCGCCGCGACGGCTACTGGAGCCGCAAGGCCATCCGCCTGGATGGTCAGGGGCATCTGGTCATCAGCGCGCTGAAGGACGGCGACCGCTACCTCGACGGCTGCGTGCGCACTCGCGGCAAGTTCGAGCATGCCTTCGGCTACTGGTCGTGCCGGGCCCAGTTGCAGCAGCAGCAGGGCCACTGGACCGCCTTCTGGCTGATGTGCGACAGCCAGGGGAAGATCGGCAACGACGGCCGCGACGGCACCGAGATCGACATCATGGAGAAGCCGTCGCTGGACGACAAGCTGCAGCACGCGTTGCACTGGGACGGCTACGGCAAGGACCACAAGTCGGCGGGCCACGCGTTCAGCGTGCCCGGCATCAGGTCGGGCTTCCATGTGTTCAGCCTGTGGTGGACACCGACCGAGTACATCTTCTACGTCGACGGTAAGGAGACCTGGCGCACCAAGGCGGGCGGTGTCTGCCAGGTGCGGGTGTTCGTCAAGCTGAGCGACGAGATCGGCAAGTGGGCCGGTGACATCAGCAAGGCCAAGCTGCCCGACGACTTCGTGGTCGACTACGTGCGCGTGTGGGACCTGGTGGACGCGAAGTAGACCGCATCGAGAACGGTGAGGTGGCCCGATGCGACGGTTCTGGGCGGTGTGGCTCGCGGTGCTTCTGGCGGCCGGCAGCAGCTCGGCCCAGAGCTTCGTGTCGGCCGACGGCCGGCGCGTGTTCCGCCACGGCGTCGGCTGGTCGCCGTGGCACGCGAAGTACGGCTGGCACCGCCCGCCCGAGGTGATCGCGCAGGACTGGGGCCTGCTGGCCGGCCTCAGGGCCAATGCGCTGCGCACCTGGGGGCCGACCAGTGCCGCCGGGCTGGCCGAGGCCGTGGCACACGGGCTGGCCTGGCTGCCCGAACTCGGGCGCGGGAAACGGCCGCAGACCATCTTCCGCGATGGCAGCCAGGCCGGCATGCCGGTCTTCTGCGCGCCGGAGACGCTGGCCGACATTCGCGAGCAGGGCCGCAAGCTGGCCCGGGCGGTGGCCGGCCAGCCGGGCCTGCTCGGCTACAACCTGGGCAACGAGTACACCTGCACGGGCCAGGACAGCCGCAAGAACTACGTCTACCACGGCTTCGACCCCGTCACGCTGGCCGCGTTCCGCCAGCGGCTGGGCCAGCGGTTCGGCACCATCGATCAGCTCAACACGGCCGCCGGCACGCGGTTCGCTTCGTTCGACGAGGTGACGCCGCCGGGCGGCGTGGACCGCAGTGTGGTGTGGTGGGAGTGGTGGCTGTTCCAGCGCTCGACGGTGACGGCCATGCTACGGGCCGGCGTCGAGGGCATTCGCGAAGTGGACCGCACGGCGCCCATCACCTATGCCCGCCTGTGCGGTAACCGCTGGGACCCGGCGACCGAGGACCTCGACCTGCCGTTCACCGAACTCGCCGGCGACAACCTCTACTTCCACTGGGACAACGACTGGGGCAAGTTCTGCGCGCGGCTCGACCGCGTCATCGGTCCCGGCCGGCCGGCGGTGCTCACCGAGGGCGGCGTCAACACGCTCCGTGTGCCCAACCCGGCGACGGCGGCCCGGCAGATCAAGCAGATGCTCTGGATGAGCGTGCTCCACCCCGAAGTGGCCGGCATCTTCCCGTTCGTCTACTGCGATGAGTGGTGGGCCGGCGGCAACGAGCAGAAGCAGGAAGGCGAGGGCGCCTACTGGGGCCTGTTGACCGCCGACCGGCAGCCGAAGTCGACGTATCACGCGGTGGCCGACACCTATCGGACCTTCGACGAGCTGGGTCGGCTGCTGACCGAGCGGCAGTCGCCACCGGAGGTGGTGCTGACCAACCAGGTTGTCGACTGGTGGCGTGGCGGCCACGGGCCCAGCGCCGATGAGGTCTCGCGCTGGCTCTATCGTCACGGTGTCAGCTTCCGGGTGGTCTCGCTGCTCCAGCCCGAAACGCTGCGCCAGACCAACTGCGCCAAGCTGGTCATGCTCGATGGCACGCTGCCCGACGAGCCCGACGGCACCTGCCCGGCGGCCGACGCGCTGAGTGCTCAGGTGCGCAACGTCGGCCCGGTGCTCAACCTCTGCGCCGAGCCCGGCCGGCGCCTCTACCGTGACCGCGCCAAGCCGGACGACCGTCCCGCCGCGCCGACCGGCGACTGGGCGGCGGCGCTGGCTGCGTACCTCGGGCAGCGCCAGCGACTGACGGTCACGCCGGCGGGCGCCGGCGAGGTGTTCTGGCGCCAGTTCACCGCCGGCGACCAGCGCTACCTGCTGGTGGTCAACAGCGGCACCGCGCCGCTGGCGACGGTGCAGATCAGCCGCCGCGCGAGCGACTTGTCGCTGGTGGCCGCAGATGGCGCCAAGCTCGTCGCAGCCGGCGACGGCGCCGAGCTGCGCGGGCTGGACACCTTCGCCGTGGTGACGGTGAAGCCGCCGACCTGACGCCGCTGGAGGGTTGAGCCCATGCCGACCGACACGGTGGTCCTGGAGCGGCCGACCTTGCCGGTCCTGGTGCGGGCCGACGCTATCGTGGTGGGCGGTTCGCTGGCCGGCGTCGCTGCGGCCATTGCTCTGGCTGAAGCCGGGCGGCAGGTGTTCCTGGTCGAGTCGCGCACCTACCTGGGCCGCGAGCTCACCGCCACGCTGCGACCCTGGCTGCCGGCCGACGAGCCACTGCCGCCGCTGCTCGCCCGCTGCGCCGAGGGCGCCCCGAAGACGCCGCACGGTGAGCTGGCGCTGCGCCTCGACCAGGTGAAGCTGGCTCTCGAAGACGAGCTGCTCGCACACGGGGTCGGCCTGCTCTACGCGAGCACCCCGGTGGCCGTGTGCGCCGCCTCAGCCGGCGTGAGCGGTGTGGTGGTGGCCAACAAGTCCGGCCGCCAGGTGTTGGCCGCTAACCTGGTGCTCGACACCACCGAGACCGCCCTGGTTGCGCGCGTGGCCGGCGCCGCGTTCGGCCGGGTGACGCCCGGCCGGGACTACTACACCCGTACGCTGGAGTTCACCGGTGCCGGCGAGACACCGTCGCACTACCTGCCCGTACCGCCTGAACTCGGCCTGGCGTACGATCGGGTGCTCGTACACGACGGCCATGCCGGGTCCGGGCACGTGCTCGTCGAGTACACCGTCGAGCTGACGGTGCAGGACTTCGATCTGGCCGACCGCTGCCGGCGCGAGGCCGAGGCGCGGCGGCGCGGCGTTGCTCTGGCCGCCTGGCTGACCGGCGAGGTGGCGGCGTTCGGTGGCGCCTGGCTCGCGGGCAGCTCCTACGAGCTGCACGGCCCGGCCACCTCGGGGCTGGCCGATCCGGTGCCGGAGTGGGCGGCGGGCCGGCCACTGGAGTCGCTCGCCGGCCCGCTGCGCGGGCTGTGGTGCCTCAACGGCGCCGCGCGCCTGCCCGAAGAGCACCTGTACCGGCTCGTGGCACCGGTGTCGGCCTGCGAGCTCGGCAGCGGCATCGCCCAGTCGCTGGCTGCCCGCTGGCCGCAGGTCTCGGCGAGCGGCGATGGTCCGTCGCTGTCTGGCCACAGCACGTGTCCGCGCGGGTCGTTGGCGGTGCGCGAGCCGTCGGCTCCACGGCCGGGCCGCCGCTACCCGCAGCAGGCGATGGCGCCGCAGTCGCTGCCGGTGGCCGGCGCGGTCGAGGTGCTGGTGGCCGGTGGCGGCACCAGCGGCGCCACCGCCGCCATCACGGCGGCCGGTGAGGGGGTCTCGACGCTCGTCATCGACCAGCAGCCGGCCCTGGGCGGTACGGGCACCATCGGCGGCGTCGACAGCTATTGGTTTGGCCGGCCGGTGGCGTTCGCGGCGCGCAACGCGGCGCGCGTGGCGCAGGTGGCAACGGTGCTGCACCAGCCCGGGGCGCGGCGCTGGAACCTCGAGGCCAAGCAGCACGCGCTACAGTCGGCTGCCGCGGAGGCCGGTGCCGAGGTGTGGTCGCGGGTCACGGTGTTCGGCGCGGTCATGGCCGGCGAGCACACCGTGCGCGGCGTGGTGGTGGCCACCGACTACGGGCCGGCGGCGCTGCTCGGCGAGGTGGTCATCGATGCCACGGGTGACGGCGACGTGGCCGCCTTCGCGGGTGCCGAGACCGTCACCGGCTCGCGAGCCGACCACCTGACCATGTGGTACTCGCTGATCGGCTTTCCGGAGCCGGGCCGCAGTGCGAACAACTTCACCAGCCTGGTCGACGTGGCCGACATTGAGGACGTCACCCGCGCCATTCTGGCCGGGCGGCGTCGCGGCGGCCGGTGCAGCGACCACGGCATCATGGTGGCGCCGCGCGAGAGCCGTCACGTGCGCGGCGAGGCCACCGTGACACTCACCGACCAGCTCCGCCAGCGGTGCTGGCCCGACGTGGTCAACCGCCACTTCAGCAACCACGACATCAAGGGCCAGACCACATCGCCGTGGCTGCTGGCGGGCCTGGTGCCGCCGAACCTGGAGATCGAGCTGCCCTATCGGGCCCTGCTGCCCGCCGGGCTGGACCACCTGCTGGTGGCGGGCAAGGCCATCTCGGTAGACCACGACGGCCTGCCGGCGGTGCGGATGCAGGCCGACCTGGAGAACCTCGGCGGCGTGGTCGGCCTGGCCGCGGCGATGGCCGTTCGGGCGCAGCAGTGCGTGCGTCAGGTCGACGTGCCGGCGCTACAAGCGCGGCTCGTGGCCGCCGGTCTGCTGCCGGCCGAGGTGATCGGCCGGCGGCTCCAGCCCCGCTGCTGGGACGATGGCGAGTTGCCCGACCTGGTGGCGGCGCTGGTGGCCGACGGGCCACTGTCGGCCTGGCAGGACATGCCGATGGAGGCGGTCCACCGCGGCCCGATTCCGTTCGTCGAGGTCTGCACCGCCGGCCCGCGCATCGTGCCGCTGCTGGCAGCGGCGTTGGCCACCGCCCCACCCGCCCGTCGCGTGGTGCTGGCGCAAGCCCTGGCCTGGTACCGCTCGCCGCTCGGCGTGCCGGTGTTGGTCGAAGCCATCGAGCGGCTGCTCACCGGCGCCAAGATCCCGCCGCGGACCACCCGCATCCGGCATGCCAACCTGCCGCCCGACCAGGGCGCCGCGCCCGAAGCGGTGTACCTGCTCAACAGTCTCGGCTGGGTCCGCGATCGGCGCGCGCTGCCGCTCTGGCAGCGCGTGGTCGACCTCCTCGACCCCCAGCCCGACGACTTCCGTGACGGTGCGCTGGGCACCTGGTGCTATGTCGCCGCGGTCTGTGCCGGGGCCGAACGGCTCGGCGATCCGGACGCCGTGCCGCTGCTGCGGCAGTTGCACGCCTACCCGACCCTCCGCGAGTTGGTGGCGCGTGCAGGCTGCCAGCCCGACTTCCTGCTGGAGCGGCGGGCGCTACTGGAGCTGCTGATCGCTCGCGCGCTGGCGCGCTGCGGCTGTGCTGAGGGCTACCGGCTGCTGATCGACTACCTGGACGACAACCGCGGCTTGCTGGCGGCGCAGGCCGAGACGCAACTGACGCGGCTGAGCGGCCGCGACTTCGGCCAGGACGGCGCTGTCTGGTCCGCCTGGCTGGCGGAGGCCGCGCCCGTGCTGCGGCCGTGCCCGCTGGTCGACGACCCCGACGCCGCGCACGAAGCCCCGATCCAGGTGGCTACGTGACGGCGGCGGCTCGGCGACGCGAGGCGCGCCGGACCACCAGCACCACGGCTCCGAGCCCGAGCAGGACGACCGCCGCGATGGCGTCCACCGGCACCAGGACCGGCTGCAGCCGCTTGACGACGCGTTTCGGTGGCGCCTGGGGCTGGTCGTCCGGCTGCAGCAGCAGGTCGTGGGCGCGGGCTGGCGCCGGCACATTGGCCTCGTAGACGGTCAGGTACGGGGTGGCCTCGCGCTGCGGTTGGCGCGGGTCGGTGCCGAAGGTGCCTTGCCAGCGCTCGGGCGTAATGGTCCAGGCCACCTGCATCGCCATGCCCGGCATGATGGCGGTGCCGTCGGGCCAAACGGGCCGGCGCCGGTCAGGCGCCAGCACGGCCAGGACGTACGGGCGCTGCACCGCGTTGGCTTGGGCCGGATCGGTCTCCTGCGGCTGGCTGAACGGCACGAAGCCGTCTTCGGTAGCGTAGCTCAGGCTGAACGCCGGCAGGGCCACGGCGCGCCAGCCGTCGCCGGCTTCGGGCTCGAACTCGATGCTGACGAACGACCGGCCGGCCTGCTGCTGCTGGTTCAGCCAGGCCTTGAGCGGCTCGGTCAGCGCGTAGCCCTGGGCGTCGAGCCAGGGCTCGACGCCGGCTTTGGCAATGGCCTCCGGCTGGACGATCTCGACCACGCGCCCGCGGGCCTCGGCGGTGACCCGGCGGTCGGGCATGGCGTCGACGTAGGCCCCAGCGCGCATCCGCCGTACCAGCTTGGCCAGTGTCGTCGGCACCAACTGGCGTTGCCACTCCACCTGCGTGCTCAGCGACTGCAGCTCCGGCAGCCCCCAGTTCGGGGTCGCGAAGTCGTGGTCGCCGGCCGGAATCGCGTAGAGCAGCGCGGCGCGGCGCGCGTCGGTGGCCACCGACGCCTGCACGATCACCGTCGCGTGCTGGCCGTCGTAGCGCACCGCCACCCGCTCGCCGACCAGTTCGGCGGTGCGGCCCGGCGGCGCCAGCCCGGCGGCCGCCCAGAGCTGGGCGGCCAGCAGCGGCCCGAGGAGCAGTAGAAAGAGAGACCGAGCCCAGCTCTGGGGAGGGGCAGCGGGCTCGGTCGATGGGGGCGTCGTAGCGTTTCGGTCTTGCTGTCTCATCCGCAGGTTGGTCCCTGGCGACGGCCGATGTGTTACAGTACCAGAAAGGGTCGAGTCATGCCGCTGGAACGATTTGGCGTCTCCATGGACGCCGACCTGCTGGAGCGGTTCGACGCCATGCTCCAGCACAAGGGGTATGTGAACCGCTCCGAGGGCTTGCGCGATCTGGTGCGGCACGCGCTCGTCGCCGATGCCTGGGGCAACGACGAAGCCCAGGTGATCGGCGTGGCGACCATCGTCTACGACCACCACCAGCGCGACGTCACCAATGCCCTGCTGGACCTGCAACACGATTCCGAGGCCGAGATCGTCTGCACGACGCATGTCCACCTGGACCATCACCACTGTCTGGAGGTGGTGTTGTGTCGAGGGCGCGCCAAGGATGTCCGCACGCTGGCCGGGCGGCTGATCGGGCTGCGCGGCGTGAAGCACGGCGATCTGACCATGGCAGGCAGCGAGGAGCCGCTGCCGTGAACAGGAAGGTGCGCGCGCATGGCTGACGGGGCGCCGCTGCTGGCGGTCGAGGGGCTCAACGTCTACTACGGTGGCATCCACGCCCTGCGCGAGGTGGCGTTCGAAGTCCGAGCCGGTGAGATCGTCACGCTGATCGGCGCCAACGGCGCCGGCAAGTCGTCGACGTTGCGTTGCCTGTCGGGGCTGGTGCCGGCGGCGCCGGGCAGCCGGATCTGGTTCGACGGCCGCGAGATCACCGGCCGTCCGGCGCACGAGATCGTGGCCGCGGGCATCTGCCAGTCGCCCGAAGGCCGGCGCATCTTCGCGGGGCTGACCGTCGAGGAGAATCTGCACTTGGGTGCCTTTGCGCAGCAGCGCGTCAGTCGCGACGACCTGGAGCACGTCTACGCGCTGTTCCCGCGCCTGTCCGAGCGCCGCACGCAGAGCGGCGGCACCTTGAGCGGCGGCGAGCAGCAGATGCTGGCCATTGGCCGCGCTCTGATGGCCCGGCCCCGCCTGTTGCTGCTCGACGAGCCGTCGCTGGGGCTGGCCCCCTTGCTGGTCCGCGACATCTTCGACATCATCGTGCGGCTGAACCAGGAGTCAGGCGTCTCGATTCTGCTGGTCGAGCAGAACGCCCGCATGGCGCTGACCTGCGCGCAGCGGGGCTACGTGCTGGAGACCGGGCGGGTCACGCTGGCCGACGCGAGCGACCGCCTGCTGGCCAACGACGACGTTCGCCGAGCCTATCTGGGAGGCTGACGGTGGCCGGGTTCGTCTATCTGGTCTTGGCTGCGCTGCTGGTGGCCGGCGCATCACCGGGTCAGTTGGGCGATGAGATCGTCCGCCTGCTCAAGCGCGACGCCGGACCGGTCCGCGCGGTCACCGCGCGGGTGGAGCCATCGGCCGATCCGCGCGGGCTGGGCGGCTTGGGCACCATCTGGGCCACGGTGGACGAAGTCGACGCGCGCCGCCTGCCCCTGGCGGCCCTGGCGCCGCGGCCGCGGGCCCGCTCGCCGAAAGGACGCCTCGACCGGGTGGTCCTGCGCGCCACGAACGTGCGGCTGGACACGCTCAAGGCCAGCGAGGTGCTGTTCGAGGCGCGGCAGGTGACCTACGACCTGAGCACCGCGCTCAGCGCCGGCGAACTCCGCGTCACCGGCATCGGCAGTCAGCAGGTGACGGTGCTGCTGCGTGACGGCGATCTCGACGCCTTCGCGGCCGGCGCCTATCCCGAGCTGATGGAACCGCATCTGACCTTCGAGGACGGTCTGCTCATCGCTCGCGGCCGCGTGCCGATGATGTTCGCGGCCTTTGACGCGGTGATCCGCGGCAAGCTGGCCATCGACGCCGGCCGCCGGGTGCTGTTGCGCGAGGCCGAACTCAACACCGGCCGGGTGGAGCTGAGTGCCGAGTTGCGCCAGCAGATCCTCAAGCGGCTCGATCCGCTGATCGACCTGGAAGAGACCTTCCGGTTCCCGGTGCCGCTGGTGTGGACCGGCGTCACCGTGGGCCGCGGCGAGGCCCGGCTGTACGCGCGAATCGACCCCCTCGCCGAACCGGAGCCGTCCCGTGATTTCCAGCCGCGTGAGCGATACCTGCGATAGGCTGTCCGAGCGGGCCGCCTAGCTGATGATGCGGGTGACCGCGTTGACAATGGCCTCGCGGTCGGTCTCGCTGACGTCGATCAGGCAATCGGTGACCTTGCCGCCCTTGATGCACACGAGCATGTTGCGGGCGCTCGACTCGAACTTCCACGGCTTGAGCGTGTCGGCCTCGGGCGCCAGCACGGCCATGGGCACCTGGATGTCCTTCTCCTTGGCGTAGGCCCGGATCTTGGCGCGCATTTCGTCGTCGCCGAGGAGCACGACGGCGGCGTTGAAGCCCTTGTCTTTCAGCTTGCTGTACAACAGACCGACCGCACCGGCGATGCGACCCGACTGAGCGTTGCCGTCCTGGTCGTTCTCGCGCAGGCGCACCAGGAAGACCAGGCAGGGGTGGCCATCGGCCTTGGCGACCACGTCGTAGGCGCCGCCCTCGACGTTGACCGCATCGATGACCAACGGCGGGGCTGCGCTCTTGACGGCCGGGCCGGCGGCACAGGCCGCGGCCACGACGGCCAGGGCCGCCAGCAGGGGTCGCAGACGTTTCATGGAACACTCCGGTATGGCATCCGTCCTGCGAATGGACGCCGCCTCGGGCCGGCAAGTTTCAGCGAGACGCCAGACGGGCGGCCCGCAGGACCAGGAGCGAAGTTGTGAACGGAGTTGCTCGACAGCGTCACATCCTTGAGGCCGTGCCGCCGGTCCACTTCTACCGCGGCGGCCCTCGTTGCCCCGAGGACCTGCCGTTCCCATCGTGTCTGCGGGCGGCGCTGGCCTACCTGGGCGAGCATCTCGGCTGCGACCACGAGGCGGCGGACGACTCGGCCTGGCGACTCGGTTGCGGCTATGCCTACCTGGTGGGCACCTCGGGCCTGGCCTTCAAACTGTCGTGGCACACCAGCATCTGGGACGGCGGCAACGTCGACATCACCAACTTGGCCCAGGACGCGCTCGAGCCCTTCCGGCGCGGCTTCGCGTCGGTGGGATATGGCGTGCAGATACTGCTGTCGCCCGATCTGGCCGCCCGGCTGGGCGCCGGCGAGGCCGAGACCGGTGACGCGGAGGCCTTCCGAGCGCGCATTGTCGCCAGTGTGGACGCCGGGCGGCCGGTGTTGGCGCTGGGCGTGGTCGGGCCGCCCGAGTGTTGCCTGGTGACGGGTTACGACGGCGGCGGCGAGGTGCTGATCGGGTGGAACTTCTTCCAGGACATGCCGGAGCTGGCCGGGCCGCTCGAGCGCGAGCCCAACGGCATGTTCCGGCAGAGCGACTGGTCGAGTCGGACCCCGGCCCTGCTGCTGCTCGGCGAGCGGCACGAGCGCCCGGACCTGAACGAGCTGCTGCGCGACACGCTGCGGTGGGCGCTGACGCTGATCCGGACACCGCGGGTCCGCCAACACCACAACGGCCTGGCCGCCTACGACGCCTGGATGGCCGCGCTGCAACGCGATGACGAGTTCCCGGCCGATGACCCGCAGACCATGGACTGGCGCCTGATGGTCCATGACGACGCGGTCTGCGCCGTCGCCGAGGCACGCTGGTACGGGTCGCTGTTCCTGGCCCTGGCGGCCCGGCGGCTGCCCTTCGCCGCCGGCGCGCTGTACCAAGCGGCGGCCTGTTACGCGGCGCAACACGACCTGATGTGGCGGGCCTGGGCGGCGGTGGGTGGCATCGGGCGCGCAGCGAAGCAGCGCGACGCCCTGGCCCGGCCGGACGTGCGCCGCTTGCTCGTGCCGCTGGTCGCCGCGGCCAAGGAGCGGGAGGCCGAGGCGGCCACGTGGATTGAGCGGGCGCTGTAGCACCAGCGGGCGCGGGTGCTACGGCTGCTCGCCGTTGGCACCCACGCCGGTGACGATCTTCTCCAGGGCCAGCAGGGCCTGCTCGCGAGCGAAGTTGTCCTCGGTGGTGTCGACCACCTCGCGGAGCGCCGGCAACGCCGGCTCGCCCAGCGCGGCCAGCAGTTGGGCCGCCCGCATCCGGTAGCGGCGGTCGCGATGGTAGAGGTGCCCGAGCAGCGGCCGCACCATCAGATCGCGCGAGTCCGTGAACGGGGCCAACAGGTCTGGAGCGGTGTCTTCGGTGACCTCGAAGCTCTCGACCAGCAGGTTGACCAGGTCAGGCACGGCCTCGCAGTCACACAGCCGCGACCAACCGCTGGCTGCCGCCAGGCGTACCGGCAGCGGCTCGTCGGTGGCGCTGGCCAGCGACCAGAGCCGCTCCACGTCTTCTTCGGCGTAGTGCATCACCAGCACCTGTATGGCCACGAGTTTGGCGCCGACATGCTGCCGCGGCCCGCTCACGTCGGCCTGCTGCACCGGCAGCGGCGGACCGTCCAGCAGCTCGCGGATGGCCGGTAACGACTTGGCCCGATTCGCGCTCAGCGCCTCGGTCAGCTCGGCCGCCCGCGACAGCAGCGCCTGCTCAGCGGCTGATGAGCCCGCCGGTGAGGCCAACGTCGCCACCAATTCGCCGACGATCTTGCGCCCCACGGCATCCGCCATGCCGGCCTGCCTTTACGGCCAGAATCTTACTCGGCCGTAGATGCCAAAATCGTATGCATTGTTCGACCGCACGATGTTATCTTGGAACCCCCATTCCAGCTCAAAGTGGCGGCGGTCGTTGAATCGGGCGCCCAGCCCGTAGCAAGTGGCCGGGTTCTGCATCGACTGCGCCTCGCGCAGGCGGAGCGGCGTGCCGTAGACGCTCAAGGCGCCGACGACGCTCCATTCCGGCGAGACGCGGTACTCGAAGCCGAGGTGGCCATCGACGCTGTCACGCACCAGCGAGGATGGCAGGCCTCGCCAGCCACTGTGCAGGTTGACGGCCGTGGTCCCGTAGAGCCACCACTGCCCGAACTGCTGGGTGGCGTGCAGGCCGAAGGCGCCATCCCACATGCCGCTGCCGAACACGTTGCGCACGCGGCCGGTCGGTACCTTCAGGGCGGCCGAGACCGACAACCACGGCACCCAGCCCTTGGCTGGAGTGACGTTGTAGAGTCCGCGCAACGTCACGTCGCCGAGCGAGGGGCCGCGTTGGCCGTTCAGCGTGTAGCCGCTGCCGTTGTAGACGAAGCCCGCCTGACTGTTGGACACCGGGAAGTACATCTGGCCGGTGTCCTGCATGCTGAAGGCGTGGTGCCACATCTTGACCGCCTCGCGCAGGACGCCCGAGCTGTACGAGTAGAACGGCACCGTGCCCTCGAACGCGGCCCGGCGGCCGATCGGCTGGGTCCAGGTGAACTCGGCCTTGAACACCTCGGTGTCGACGAGGTAGAACGCCTGCCCCGGCCGGTTGGCCGACTCGGCCAGCAACGTGGCCCAGTTGAGCCCGGTCGGCCGGCCCGCGCCGGTGACCGCCTGCCCGGCCGTCGTGGCCATGGTGTTGTTGGGGAAGGCGACGCAACTGAACGAACCGACGGTGACGTCGAGCCGCCGCCGCCGCGGTATGCGCGCGTCCAGCGGTGGTGTCGAGAGGAAGATGTTCTGGAACGGGAACTCATTGCGCAGGCGCATCGGCCCGCCGACATCGGCCTGGTTCTCCGGTGTGAACGCGCACAACGCCCCGACCAGCAGCACCGCCCAGGTCATAATCGCCACCTCATCCGATACGACAGTCCGGCATCATAGGAGTTCGCGTACGCTTCGGGGCAGAGATTCTCGTAGAACCCGCCCTCGATCACCAAGCTGCGGCCGGCCCGATAGGCGAAGCCGGTGCCGATCAGCCACGAGGCCCGGCCGAAGCTACTCGGCTCGGCCAGGCCCAACGCGCCTTCGCGCCGCGAGAACTGCACCAGCGCCGACCAGTTGGGCGACAGGCGCGCCTCGGCACCCAGGTGGAAGTCCCAGGTGTTGGCGATCGGCACACCGCGCAGGCCCTTCCAGGCGCCGTGCCAGGTATGGCCACCGCTGCCGTAGACGCGGAAGTCGCCCAGGGTCTTGGCCACGTGGAGACCGACGCCCCAGTCCCAACTGCCCGAGCCGTAGAATCGGCTCGCCGGGCCGGTTGGCGCCTTGACGCTGAAGGAGGCCAGCACGCCCGGCGTGCGGGACCGCTCGACCTGAGTGGCCGCCAGCACCCGCAGCACGGCGTCACCGACCGATGGTTGCAGGTCGCCGGCATAGAAGCGGCTTTGGTTGCCACGGGCGGCGAACAACTGCACCTGGTTGCGTGGGGCATCGTCGCGACCCAGCCGGCCGAACCCGAAGGCCCGGTGGAAGCCGTCGAAGACGCTGTCGAACACGCCGCCGGTATGCGCCAGGAGCGGCAGCTCGGTCTGCACCGCCCAGCGCCGGCCCAGCGGCTGGCACCAGAACAGGTCGAGCCGCGTGGTCTCCGTGTCGGCGAAGAGGAACGTCTCGCCCGCCCGGCCCGCCGCGCTGGCCGCCAGCGAGGCCGTGTTGAGCAGCGTCTGCGGGCGGCCGAGTTGCTCGTTCAGCCGCAGCGCCAGGCCGGCCGGCGTGGTGTAGACGTTCGGCGACACGGCCATGGTGTTGAAGTGCGACAGGCGCGCGTCGAAGGTGGGCCGGCGCGGAATCGCCGCGTCGAGCGCCGGGGTGTCGAGAAAGATGGCCTGGAACGGGTGCAGGTTGCCGAAGCGCAGTGGCCCGGCCCACCAGCCGGCCTCGGGCGCGGCGGCCACCGGCGCGCAGAGCAGCAGCCAGAGCGTCAGGCGCAGGTGGGTCACGGCTTGCCCTCGGCAGCCCACACCAGGCCCTGCAGAATCATGCGGTTGGCGTCGGGCAGCAACACATCGGCGGGCTGATGGCCGACGCTGCAATAGAACACGCGGCCGAGGCCCCAGGTCTTGGTCCAGGTGACCGGCATGACCACGTTGTTCACCGAGCGGAACACGGTGGTGGCCAGCACTTCGACACCCGGGTCGACGTGCAGGTAGTACTGCTCGCTGGTCAGCGAGAAGTCCTGCACGCCGGCGCAGATCGGGTGCGTGGGCCGCGTGATCAGCACCTCATAGGGCACCAGGCCGCCGGGATGGGCCACCCACTGTCCGCCGGTCATGAACTGGTACTCGGTGTGCTCGCGGAACGCGTCACACATGCCGCCATGGAGGCCGCCGAGACCGACGCCGCTCTGCACCGCCGCGTTGAGGCCGGCGAACTGCGGCGCCTCCAGCTTGCCCATCGTCCACAACGGGACGATCAGGTCGCGCTGTGGCAGCGCCGGGTCGGTGAACGCGTCGAGCTGGTCGGCGATGTCGACGACGAAACCGCGCTCGCGCAAGCCGGTGGCCAGGATGTCCGCGATCTGTGCTGGATAGTGGCCGTCCCACCCGCCCTGCACAATCAGCGCGCTCTTCATGCCGGTGTCCTCCCAGCACGCCTCGGTGCCGTTCGAGTCCGGCCGCTTCGCCGTCCGGCACCGGAGTCCTGTTGCCGCGCGATCAGCGTCCGGTAAGCCGTCTGTAACACCCGCGCCCACCGTCGGTGACCCGCTGGGGCACGCGGGGCAGTTCGGCGGGTGCCTGGCGCGGCTAACCTTCGGGGCCGGCCTCGGCCGGTCCCGCCGGCGGCTGGCGAGCGGCCGCCGGCCCGGTCACGCGCGGCAGCGGGTCGACGGCATAGCGGTAGCGCCAGTGCAACCGGATCACCTGGCACTGCCCGAGGCCGCGGCTGTGGCGCACGAACGAGCGCACCGGCTGGCGCCCGTAGCGCGGCTCGCGCCACTTCTTCAGCTTGACGAAGTCGTAGACCAGGCCGTCACTGCCGACGATGCCCACGTGCCAGCACGAGCGCGGGTTGGGCGCATACCAGGGCGAGTGCCGCACCTGGACGACGTCGCCGGGCAGCAGTTCGCAACCGTCGCGGTAGCGGTGGACCTCGGCCAGGTCCCACCGCTCGCCCAGCAGGTGCTGGTTGGAGTGACGGCGGAAGCGGGCCTGGACGCCCAGCCCCTCATCGACGCAGCAGGCCACGAAGTCGGAGCAGTCGTTGCCTGGCGTGGTCAGTCCCAGCACGAACTTGCCCATCGGCCGCTCGCGATGGAAGCGGACGGCCGCCTCGCCAATGGCCTCGTTGAGCGGCCGGCGTCCGGGGCAGCGGCGCTCGAACGACGTTCTGGCGGTCGCTTCGTCGAGGAACAGCACCGGTGCGCCGAGGCGTCTGGCGGCCCGGTGTCGCGAGACGGCGAGGACCGCGCCCCAGCTCGCGGCCACCAGTAGCACCACGCCCCAACCCACCACCAGCACCCGGCGGAGGCACACCCGGCGGACCTCGTGCATGGCGGCGCCGCTCCGTTGCTGCGTAGTACGCGCCGAGCGCGACAATGCGCGACGACCTTCGCCCCGAATGCGGTCGGGCGAGCCACCAGGTGGCCGGTGCGGCGTGGCCGCCGCTGACCAGATTTGACAGGATCGGGCGGCTGTGCTAGCCTCTAGGCATGATTGCGGGGGTGTAGCTCAGCTGGGAGAGCGCATGAATCGCACTCATGAGGCCAGGGGTTCGAATCCCCTCACCTCCACCAATCAGCGGCCCGCCTGGTGCGGGCCGCACCTTTTTTGAGGGCTCCTCCGGTGACCGATGGCAACTGCTCCTGAGTCCACCGACCGGCCGATCGCACCGCCCCGAGCCAAGGTGGCGGTGTTGCTCCTGCTGGCCACGGCGGTCTACGGGTGGGTCTTCTGGATCGGGCACTTCGTCGCCCGGTGGTGGCTGCACCGGACGCTCCGGCCGGGGGTCGAGCTGATCGCTCCGGAGCGGTTGCGCTTCCTGCTCGAGCAGGCGCTGGCCAGTGACGTCATCTCCAGCGTGGCGCCGCAAGGGCTGCTGTTCGTGGCGCTCGTGGTGGCGCTGCAGGTCTACCGCCGTGAGCATCCGCTCGACGGTGTCGCCCTCGGCGTCCGCGGCTTCGGGCCGGCGTTCACCAGCGGCCTGAGCCAGGGCCTGACGATCCACCTGCTGCTGCTGCTCATGCTGGCCGCGCTGTCCGGCGGGCCACCCGGTCCGGCGGGCGCCGTGGCGCGCCAGTGCGCCATGCTGGTCATGCTGGGCGGCCAGTGGGCGTCGCTCGGCGTCCTCAGCCTCGTGGCCATGCCGGTGACGCTCGTCTCCTACGCGCTGGCCCGACTGCTGATCCCCGGCGGCGTGGTGCTGGTCGGGGCGAGGCGACAGGGCTGGCCGGTGCTGGCCGCGCTCTGGGCGGCGCTGGCCTTCGGCGCGCCCTACCTGCTGAGCCCGCTGGCCACCCCGTTGGCGGTGCTCAACCAGGTGCTGTTCGGCCTGGTGCTGGGCCAGCTCCAGAACCGCTGGCGCAGCCTCTGGGCGCCGGTGGCGGCGTTGGCCGGCTGGGTGCTGATCGGCGAGTTCAGCGGGTTGGCGCACCAAGGAGCGGTCGGCCGCCTGCCCGACCTGCTGCCCGCTGCGCCGCCGCTGCTCGGCGGCGGCGCCTACGGGCCCGAGGGCGGCTTGCTGATGTCCCTGACCATGCTGGCCTGGTTGACCGTTCTGCTCGCCGGGCCCCCGTCGCACCACAGACCAACACCGGCGTCAGCCACCGACCACGCGACGGACTAGCGGCACCTGCAGCAGTGCCACCGTGATGGCGCCGCTGATCAGCAACGCGGCGCCCGCCGCCAGCGGCATCACCACCACGGCCGGGCCGGCCGCCGGGCTGAGCCCGTGGTCACGCAACACGGCCAGCACCGCCGGATGGACCAGGTAGATGCCGAGTGTGGCGGCGCCGAGACGCGTCCAGAGGGGACTCGGCGTGATGGCCGACAGCCGGCTGGTCAGCCACAGCCACACGGCCAGTGAGCAGACGATGGTCAGCGGCGAGAGGAACTCGATGGCGTAGCTGCGCCACGCCGGGCCGTGCGCCACGCCATAGAGCCCGCGCGTGGCCCCGACCATGGCCAGCCAGGCCGCCACGGCCACGGCCGCGGCCCAGCGCCGGCCGCGCGGGTCGAGCCGGACATCGCGCAACAGATAGCCGGTCAGGTAGTAGCCCAGGTAGGGCACGAACAGCAGCAGACCGGATCCGGCGCCGCCCCAGACGGTGCGGATCAGCTTGTCGCCCGCGCCGACCAGCATCAGGCCGCCGGCGGCGAAGGCCAGCCGGCGCCCGGAGGCCGTGGCCACGAACGGGCGCAGCAGGGGCGTGGCCAGATAGAGGCCGCTGAGCAGGTAGAGGAAGTACAGGTGCGCGAACGGCGTGCCGAAGGCCAGGTCGCGCGCGGCCAGCCAGGCGGTCAGGTGCTCGTGCTTGTACCCCCAGCGCCAGCCGAGGTAGAACACCGACCAGCACACCGTGGGCACACCGATGCGCGTGAACCGCCGGGCCAGGAAGCGGCCCAATGGCTCCTCGCGCGCCGGGTCGAGCAGCAGCGCGCCGCTGAGCATGACGAACGCCGGCACGGCCCAGCGCGTGGCCGCCTGCACCGCCAGGTACAGCCACCAATCCCGCGCGCGCAGGCGGCCGAACTCGGCCACGGCCTGGCTGGTCACATGGATGAGCACCACGGCCACCGCCGCGGTCACCCGCAGCGGATCGCCATAGGGCAGCCAGAGCGGCTTCGGTCGGGTCTCCTGCTGGGTCAACGGCCTTTCTCCTCCGGCGAGCTGGTCGGCACCCGGTGCGGATTCGGCACCGGCACCGCCGGCACCTTTGCGAGCGGTAGGAGGACCGCTGTAGCGGCCAGCCAAGAGCGCCGGCGATACAGAGGACTGCTGATGCACAAGTTGCGATTCCGCCAGGTTCACCTGGACTTCCACACGTCGGAGAAGATCCCCGGCATCGGCTCGGAGTTCTGCGCCGACGAGTTCGTCGATACGCTCAAGCGCGCGCACGTGAACTCGGTGACGCTGTTCAGCCGCTGCCACCACGGCCTGATCTACCACGACACCCAATTCGCCGCGAAGCACCCGCACCTGACCTGCAATCTGCTGGCCGAGCAGATCCAGGCCTGCCATCGGGCCGACATCCGCTGCCCCATCTACATCACCGTCGGCCTCGACGAGTTCATGGCGCGCGAGCATCCCGAGTGGATCGAGGTCGATCAGGACGGCAAGCGCGTCGGCGCCGGGCCGTTGGCCGCCGGCTGGCGGAAGATGGACTTCGCCTCGCCCTACATCGACTATGTCGCCGCCCAGACCGAAGAGGTCATGGACATGTTCGGCGACGAAGTCGACGGCGTCTTCTTCGACATCATCAGCCAGCATGGTGTCCACAGCAAGTGGTGCCTGTCGCTGTTCGAGCAGCACTCCAAGGACCCGGCCGACCCGCGGGACCAGGCCTGGATGCGCCGGCAGGTGATCATCGACTACAAGCGCCGGCTGACCGGCGTGGTGCGGGCCAAGAACAAGCGCTGTCTGATCTTCCACAACTCCGGCCACATCTTCCCCTGGTGGCGGCAGGTGCTGGACACCTATACGCACCTGGAGATCGAGTCGTTGCCGTCGGGCGGCTGGGGCTACGCGCACTTCCCGATCACCATGCGCTACGCGCGGACGCTGGGCTTGGACAGCTTGGCCATGACCGGCCGGTTCGCCAAGACCTGGGGCCACTTCAGCAGCTTCAAGCCGCAAGCCTCGCTGGAGTACGAGTGCTTCAACGCGCTGGCGCACGGCGCCAAGTGCAGTGTCGGCGATCAGCTCCATCCGCGCGGCCGGCTCGACGCGGCCACCTACCAGCTCATCGGCGCGGTCTATGAGCAGGTCGAGGCCAAGGAGCCCTGGTGCGACGAGGTCAAGCCGCAGGTCGAAGTCGGCGTGTTCAACGTCGAGGCCGTCGGCCGTGAGGACGGCCGGGTCGATTCCAGCGCCCAGGGCGCCTACCGCATGTTGCTCGAAGGGCGCTACCAGTTCGACTTCATCGACGGCGACAACGACTGGTCGCGCTATCGGGTGGTCATTCTGCCCGACAAGGTGCTGGTCGATGAGAAGCTGCGGGCGGTGATCGATGCCTATCTGGCGGGCGGCGGCTCGTTGCTGTGCAGCCACGAATCCGGACTCGATCCCGAGCGGCAGCGGTTCGTGATCGACGGTATGCCGGCGGTGGCCAAGGGCCCGTTGCCCTACCACCCCGACTTCCTGAAGACCGCCGCCGACCTGGCCGAGGGCACGCTGCCCACCGAGTACGTCATGTACGAGCCGGGCCTGCAGGTGGAGCCGGAGCCGGGCGCGGTGGTGCTGGGCGAGGTGTGGGAGCCGTACTTCAACCGTACCTGGGAGCACTTCTGCAGCCACAACCACACGCCCGTCGACAAGCCGGCGGGTGATCCGGGCATCTTGCAGAAGGGCCGCATCCTCTACTTCGCGCACCCGGTCTTTGCCTGCTTCGCCAAGCACGGCATGGTGTTCTACAAGCAACTGGTGCTCAACGGGCTGCGCCGCCTGCTGCCCGACCCGCTGGTGACGGTCGAGGCACCGACCACGCTGCACGTGACCCTGAACCGCCAGCCGGCCGAGAAGCGCAGCGTCCTGCACCTGCTGCACTACATCCCCGAGCGGCGCACCATGGGCTCCGACTACCTCGAGGACGTCATCCCGCTGGCCAACCTGAAGGTCCGGGTGAGGTCCGCGGCCCCGCGCCGCGTCTACCTGGCGCCCGAGGGCACGGAGCTGCCGTTCGAGATGGCCGGCGCCTATGTGCAGTTCGTGGTGCCGGAGCTGCGCGGGCACGACATGGTGGTGCTGGACGACTGAAGTGGCGGTGGCCCGGCCCGGTGCGATGGGGCTGGGCCACCATCTGTCGGGCGCACGCGTGTCGTGTAGACTCGCCGCATGAAGCGCAACATCACTCTGAGCGCCGACGACGCCCTGATCCGGCAAGCCCGGTGCCGGGCGAGCGCGGAGAACACCAGCCTGAACGAGCTGTTCAGGAACTGGCTGAGCTGGTACGTGGCGCAGCCGCCCGCGGCCGACGAGTTCGGCCTGTTGATGGCGCGGTTGGACCATGTGTGTTGCGGGCGCGGCTTCACGCGCGAGGAGCTCAATGAGCGAGGTTAGCGCCGGTGGGCCAGACCGTGCGTGGTCTGACCATCCTGAACCCGTTCGTGACCGACTGATGCCCCGTGCGAGCGCGGCTCAGCACCCCACCCCCGCATGGGGCAGCGTGCCCACCGCCGGCCGGCCGACCACCAGTTGCCCGGCGGCCACGTAGCCTTCCGGCCGCTCGCGCAGCTCGCCGATCAGCCGCTCGCGCCAGATGGCCAGGCGGTCGGGCTGCGCGGCGGACAGGTCACAGCACTCCTGCGGGTCGGCCGCCAGGTCGAACAGCAGCTCGCGGCCGGTCTGCGAGAACCAGGCGTACTTCCAGCGACCGTCGGTCAGCCAGTGGTTGGAGCGGTCGCCGTAGGCGTGTTCGCCGTGCAGCCATTGGCGCCAGGGCGTGTCCTCGCCGCGGCACAAGGGCAGCACACTGGCGCCGTCGAGGCCGGCCGGCACCGGCACACCGGTGGCGTCGCACAGCGTCGGGAAGACGTCGCACAGCTCCACCGGCTGGTCGATCACGCGACCGCCGCCCGGCGTGCTCCACATCTGCCGCGGCAGGCGCAGCAGGAACGGCACGCGCGCCGAGCCGTCGAACGGCAGGGCCTTGGCCACCAGGCGGTGGTCATAGAGCATGTCGCCGTGGTCGGCGACCATCATCACCACCGTGTTCTCGAACACCTGATGCTCGTAGAGCCCCATCATCAGGCGGTTGACCTGCAAGTCGAGGTGCGTCAGTTGCGCGTAGTAAGCCCGTCGCGCCAGGTCGACCTGGTCGGGCCGGCTGGGTACCGGGCTGTCCAGGCCATGGGCGGTCGGCAGCTCGTGCTGCACCCAATCGCCCAGCGGCAGCAGCGGCAGCGGCTTGTCCAGGTAGCGCTGCAGGCACGACGGCGGTGGATCGAGCGGTGGATGGGGTCGGTGGTAGGAGACCTTGAGGAAGAACGGCCGCGAATCGTCGCGGCGGCGCAGGAAGTCGATGGACTGAGTGGTCACCCAGGCCATGGGGTGCAGCAGTTCGTGGTGCGGCCACGGTTGCACGGCGTAGCCGTTGCAGCCGAGTCCGGTGTCGAGGTAGTCGGCGTAGGGCGAGTGCACCTGCTCGCGGAACCAGGGCAGGTAGTCGTCCACCAGCCCCTGGTCCTGCCAGGCCGTGCGCGCCTGGTGGAGGTAGCCGTCGTGCAGCACGACGTTGTGGAAGCCCAGCAGGTTGCGTCGCGGCCAGACGTGCATCTTGCCGACGCACTGGGTGTGGTAGCCCGCCGCGGCGAAGGTGCCGGCGAGCGTGGTCGGGTACTGCCAGGGCACCTCGTCACGATAGCCCACGAAGCCGTGCCGCGCCGGCAAGAGGCCGGTCATCAGGCCGGCGCGCGCCGCGATGCATGACGGGCAGGCGGAGTAGGCTTGGCTGAAGCGGTAGCCCGAGCTCGCCAGCGCGTCGAGATGCGGTGTCTCGACCACCGGGTGGCCGGCGACGCCGAGCGCATCGCCGCGCCATTGGTCGACCACGATCAGCAAGACATGGGGCCGGTCGGTACGCTCACTCATGGTGCGGCAACTCCTCGCTCGCCGGTCCTGCCGACCAAGGCGGCTGGTTCGTGGCGCCCGGGCCGCCACCTGCCGGCGGCGCGTCGCTTGCGGAACACGTCGTTGCCAGCGGGTGTCTGATCTGGCGGCGGGGGCTGGCCAAGGAGACGACGGATGCGATCTTCACGTGGCGTGTACGGACTGGGCTTGGCAGTGGCGGTCCTGGGTTTGGCACTGGCGGCTTTCGGCACGGCGGAGGCGGGCGGCGACGGCGTCAAGCGGGCTACCGCGCTGCGAGCGGAGCCGGCGACCGTGCTGGCCGCGGAGCATCAGCGCCGTCCGGTGCAGGCGGGCGGCATCGACATCCAGGTCCCGCAGGGCGGCGGTGGTACCACCGAGGGCCTGTTCGATGCGCTTACGCCGGCCCAGGTGGTCAGCCTGCTCAAGGGCCTCGGTCGCGAGCCCGAGGACAAGACCGAGAAGGACCAGCCGACCTACAAGATCAAGCTCGCCAACCTGAACGTGCTGATGTTCCTCTACAACAAGCAGAAGGACGGCGAAGGCTATCTGTCCGGCAGCTTGAGCTGCGGCTTCAACATGACCGAGAAGCCCACCTTGGAGGTCATCAACAAGTGGAACCTCGACAAGCGGTTCACCAAAGCCTACCTCAATGACCAGGGCAACCCGCGGCTCGAGATGGACTTCGTCTTCGTCGGCTGCTCGGCTAAGAACTTCAAGGAATACGTGGGCCTGTTCGAGGCCTCGCTCAAGTCCTACGTCAAGCATATCGGTTTCGAGAAATAGGCGTCAGCGCCCCTGCCAGACGGTGGCCGAGGTGCCTGGCGCCAAGGCCACTGTCTGGTCGCCGGTGAAGCCGGTGAAGCCCGGTGTACTCTGGATGCGCGCGCGAACCGCCCGGTCAGTCGGGTTGTGGGCCTCCAGCCGCCAGCCTTTGAGGTCGGCGGTGCGAGTCAGGCTCAGCACGACCTGTGGGTCGTCGGCCGTGAACGGGTGGCCAATGGCCCACGCGCGCCCGTCCTCGGCGGCGCGCAGGCAGACGTAACCGATGCCGCGCTCCACCGGAATCAGCCGCGTCTGCACACCCGCCGCGCCCGCCACCTGGTAGACCGCCGACCAGCGGTCCTCGAGCCCGGCCACCGCCGCGCCGAGATTGCCGGGCAGCGCGGCCAGGCCGGTCACCGTGCCGGTGAACGCGTGGTCGACCGCGCGCAGGCGAAGCTGGTACTGCTGGTCGACCAGCTCACCGCGAGTCGGCGCCACGCGGTAGCGCGGCGGGCCGCTCAGACCATAGGCGGCGCGCACCTCGTCGGCCAGCGCCACCGGGTCGGTCACCTGGCGGTGCATACCCACCAGCAGCAACCGCGCGCGCAGCCGCGTGCCCGCCGGCATCACCGCGGCCGTCGGCTGGACGCCGACCTCGTAGTTCACCCCGTCGCCGCGCAAGGACAAGTTGTCGCTCAGGCTGTAGACCACCAGCGAGCCGAACGGTGAGCGCAACAGGCCGAGCTGGTCGCCGGGCCTGAACGGCCAGGTCACGAGCGGCTGGGCCTTGACCGCGCCCTGGTCCACCGCGCGCCCGCCGCTGACCACGCGCCGCTGCGTGGCCGAGAACGCCAGCACCGTGCCGATCACAGCGACGAACGGCTGGTCGGTCCGGGCCTTCACCTCCTGGAGCAGCTCGAACTCCTGCTCCCACAGGTAGGCGCTGACGCCGTCCGGCTTGATCGGGTAGAGGCTGCACCGCGCCGTGGTGCGCAGCCAGCGACTCGGACGAACCGGGAACAGCGTGTTCCAGACATGGATGATCGGTTCGGCCTCGGCGGCGAAGACACCGTCGAGGACACGCTCACCCACCAGCGCCTCACCCGAGGCCACCACGCGCGTCGGCCGCACGTGCGGCGCGCCTTCCTGGCCGGCCACCAGCGCCCGCGCCCAGCCGCGACTGGGCGGCACCTGACCGTCCACCACCAGATAGGGGTTGAAGAACACCTGCGGGTGGTGCTCGGGCGAGCCGTCATAGGCCATCGAGCCGACACCGAGCTTGGCGTCGAACACGAAGCAGCCGACCGGCCGCACGCGACCCAGCCAGGGACCCTTGTCGGGCATGGTGGTGTCGCCCCCGTAGCCGACGAAAAACGGGGTGCCGTCGGGCCGTACCTGGCGGCTGTCGAGCAACTGGTTGTTGCGGTCGGCGCACTGGCTCTCGCGCAGCAGCCAGTTGTCGCAGGTGATGTCGCGGCCATAGGCTTCGCGCCCGGCGCTGTCCAGCGCCTGCACGCGGATGGCCTTCTGCCGTTCGCGGCCGATGGCGCCGGTGAAGGTGAACTCCTTCGCGCCGCCGGGCAAGAACCGGCGTAGTTGGGTGTCGCCGTCCCAGAGCGTGACTTCGCGCAGTCCGGCCGCGGCGGTGACCTTCAGCTTCAGCTCCCACTCGGCCATCGCAGCGCACCAGGGGTCGCCCTGCGCGTCGGTGTCGCCGCGGGGCAGGTGCAGCTCGATCAGCGGCCCGCGCGTGATGCTGGTGCAGCCGAACGACGGCTCACCCGGATAGAGGTGCCGGCCACATCGCCCGTCGCGCGTGTTGAGCATGGCGTCGAGCTGCCGGACGCCGTCGGCGCCGATGACGTTGACGAACGACCGGCCGTCGCGGACCGCGGCCAGCTCGTCGGCCTGGGTCATCAGGTCGAGCGCCAGCGGCAGCAGGAACTGCCCGCTACGGGCCTCGAAGCCGTACTGGTCGAGCACGTTCTCCACCACTTTGCCGCCCGCCTGGGTGACCACCGCCATCGAGTTGTTGTCGCGGGCGTCATACGACGGATAGGGGTTGCTGCCGAAGCGGTACCAGCCGCTGCTGTGGTTGAACCCGAGCAGCGTGTAGAGCCAGACCAGGTCGACCATCGGGCCCTTGGTGCGCGTGGCGAGGCGCTGGCCGTCGGGGCTGAGCAGCAGCTTGGACGGTAGCCGCAGGTAGCGGCCGAAGACGTACTCGTGGTTGCCGTCGTCGTTCTGGTAGGTGACCCCGGGCAGAGCCAGGAAGTCGCCGGTGGTCAGGCGGCGGCAGTCGGCCTTGAGCGACTCGAAGCCGCCCGGCTTGAGCGCGGCGAACTCATCGAGGAAGACGATGAAGTCGAGGCCCGCCGCGCGCGCCGCGGCGACGTACTGGTCCGGCGTCGAGACGCCGGTCGACCAGGTGGTGCGCGGGCCGATCACGCCGCGGTGCAGCTTCCAGGCGGTGGTCTGCGGCGGCGAGGACACCGAGCGGAGCGACAGCTTCGCGTCGGCCACCGCGTCGGCGCCGGCGCCCAGCCAGGCGAACGCGTTGAGGTACCAGCGCTGCAGGTCGCTCGGCCGGCCGGCCGTGCCGTGGCGCAAGTAGGTGGCCAGCACCTTGCGGTCGGTCTCACCGTTGACCGGCCGGGCGAAGATGATGGAGGCGCGCAAGCCGACGTAGCTCACGCGGCCGGCGCCCAGTGTGCGCGCGCCGGCCAACGGCACGTTGTCGGCGAAACCGCGGGCGCGGGCCGTGCGGTCGATCTCGTCCAGCCCGCGCAAGACCGGCTCCGTGCGCGTGCCCGGGCCGCCTGCCAGGGTCACCGTCCAGCCGTCACGCGGCTCGAACGGCAGCACACCGCAGTAGCTCTCGAGGTCGACCGCCGACGGATAGAGCACGCCGCGCACCCCGTCGGACCACGGTCCGGCCACCTGGTCGGTGAAGGTGAAGCGGTCGGTGCCCCAGTCGCTGATCACCCAGCTCCGGTCCTTGGGCGTCTCGAGGCGCTCCCAGAGGATGCGGGTGCCCAGCTTCTCGGCCAGGTACAGCGGCAACGTCATGAAGCTGAGAATCTGGTCCGATTGCTGGGTGAGCATGACGCCGCCACCGGCCTGGGCATAGGCCAGCAGCAGCTCGGTCAGGGCCTCGTCGGCCGGGGTCACCTCCAGCCGTTCGGGCAGGCCGACCAGGATCACCGCGCGGCAGCGGCGGAGCAGTTGCGGCGTCAGGTTGTCCCAGGTCTCGAAGGCCAGTTGGCGCCAGCCGGCGGTGATGAGCGCTTCGCGCCACAGCTCGGGCAACTCCTCGCGCCGCAGACCCACGAACAGCAGCCGGTCGGGCCGGGCACCGGCCGCGGCGGGCTCGGGCCAGAGCAGCGCCACATCGTCGAAGCCGTAGCTGCCGACGGTATCGGCGCGCAGCTCCAGCAGGATGTCACGCGTGCCGGCGGGCACGTCGAGATCGGCGGCCAGCTCGGTCCAGTCGCGACGGCTGGCGAGCACGAGCTGCTGACTGCCCTTCGGCACCGCGCGCTGGTTCTCGATAGCGGTGTAGGTCAGCACCACGGTGGCGGCGTGGTCGGGCGCGCGGTACCACAGCGAGCAGCGCGTCGGGAGCTTGCTGTCGTCGGGCACGCGGACATGCTGCGACCAGCAGACGTAGACGCGCGGCTTCTCGGCGATACGGATGCCGGCGGCGCGCAGCCCGCTGTGGTAGTCGACCGCGCCGATCTCGCCGCGGGCGAACGGCTGCCCGTGGTCGGTGAACAGCCAGCCTTTGACGTTGTCCGATGCGGCCGGGCTCTCGAACCCGGGGTTGATCACCAGGTTGCGCTCGGCGTCATCGGCCGCCGCGACGGCGACGGTCAGCGCACAGACGACCAACAGCCAGGGCGACATGGGCGTCTCCGCCGCCGAGGTTGCCCGCTCGCCAGCGGAGTCCTGCCGTCACACGTTGGTCACCGCAGCAGGTTTGGCCGGCCCGCGGCCCGGGAACCAGGGCAACGATCCGAGCGGCGCGCAGCGGGCACCACCGGGACGGTTTGGTCGCGGTGGGCGGGGCAGGAGACCGGTAGCCGTGCTGCGCACTGTCGAACGCATTCGCATCGGATGGCGGCCTCTCCTGGCCGCTGCGTTGACGGCGGTGGTCGGTGTGCTGCCGGTGCGTGGCGACGCCATCGGGCAGGCGGTGTTCGACCGCCTCCGCCAGCTCGGCCTCGAGCCCGCCGCACGCTGTGACGATGCGACGTTCATCCGACGGGTCACGCTCGATGCGACCGGCGGCATCCCGACGGCGCCGGAGGTCCGCGCCTTCCTGGACGACGCCCGGCCCGCCAAGCGCGCGGCGCTGATCGACCGGCTGCTGGAGCGCGACGAATTCGCCGACTACCAGGCGATGAAGTGGTGCGACCTGCTGCGCGTGAAGTCGGAGTACCCGATCAACCTCTGGCCGAACGCCGTCCAGGCCTACCACCACTGGCTCCGCGAGAGCCTCCGCACCAACCTGCCCTACGACCGCTTCGCGCGCGAGTTGCTCACCGCCAGCGGCAGCAACTTCCGCCGGCCGCAGGTCAACTTCTACCGCGCCGTGCCGAGCCGCCAGCCGCGCGCGCTGGCGCAGGCCGCGGCGCTGACCTTCCTGGGCGCCCGCGCCGACCGCTGGCCGGCCGACCGCCTCGACGGCCTGGCGGCGTTCTTCGCGCTGGTCGGCTACAAGGCCACCGCCGAGTGGAAAGAGGAGATCGTCCTCTTCGACCTGGCGCGCGCGCTGGCGCCGACCGCGGCCGTCTGCCCCGACGGCACGCGGGTCATCATCCCCGCGGGCCAGGACCCGCGGCCCGTGTTCGCGGACTGGCTGGTCCGCCCGGACAATCCGTGGTTCGCGCGGGCGATGGCCAACCGCGTGTGGGCCTGGCTGCTCGGCCAAGGCATCGTCGACCCGCCCGACGACCTGCGCGACGACAACCCGCCGGTCAACGCCGCGCTGCTGGACCTGCTGGCGCAACAGTTCGTGGCCGGCGGCTACGACCTCAAGCGGCTCTACCGGGCCATCCTCACGTCGCCGGTGTATGAGCTGGCGAGCGGGCCGCGGTCGCAGGACCCGGTCGCGGCCCGCAACTTCGCGTCCTGCCGCGTGCGCCGGCTGGAGGCCGAGGTGCTCATCGACGCGGTCAACCAGGTGACCGGTACCACCGAGCGCTACGCCAGCTCGATTCCCGAGCCGTACTCGTATCTGCCGGAGCAGCAGCGCACCATCGCCCTGGCCGACGGCAGCATCAGCAGCCCGTTCCTCGGCTTGTTCGGCCGCTCCCCGCGCGACACCGGTCTGGCGGATGAGCGCGACCACACGCCGAGCAGCGCGCAGCGGCTGCACTTGCTGAACTCCAGCCACATCCTGCGCAAGCTGGCGCAGTGCCCCCTCTTGCGCGGCGTGCCGACCACGCCGGGCCGGCTGGGGTCGCTGGTCGATGACCTCTACCTGACCATCCTGTCGCGCCGGCCGACCGTCGAGGAGCGGCAAGTGGTGGAGGCGTACCGCCCAGCCACCGGCGGCGCGCGGCAGGCGGCGCTGGATGTGGCCTGGGCGCTGCTCAACACCGCGGAGTTCCAGTTCCGTCACTGACAGACCGGAGAGCCCTGTCCCATGAGCCCGACGCTCTCGCGACGTGAAGCCATCCGCCAGGCCTTGCTCGGCACGGCCGGACTGCTCTTTGCCGATCGGCTGACCATGCCGGCCTGGGGCGAGTTGCCGGCACCGACCGGTGGCGGTCGGGCCCGGTCGGTGATCCAGATCTGGCTGTGGGGCGGCGCGGGCCACCTGGATACCTTCGATCCGAAGCCGGCCGCCGGCAGCGACTACAGCGGGCCGTTCCAGGCCATCGACACAGTGGTACCCGGTGTGCGCCTGTGCGAACTGCTGCCCGAGTTGGCCAAGCAGGCCAAGCGGTACAGCCTGGTGCGCAGCCTGACGCACACCAGCAACGCCCACGAGACGGCGACCTACCTGGTGCAGACCGGCCGCCAGCCCGGCGGGCGCACCGTCTACCCCGGCGTCGGCGCCACCATCGCCTGGCTCAAGGGCCAGGTGGGCGACTATCACGGACCGCTGCCACCGTATGTGGTGCTGACCGAGCCGCTGGGCCGCTTCGGCGAGGCCGGCTTCCTCGGCGCGCGGGCCCGCCCGTTTGCCACCGGCGGCGACCCGTCGCAGCCGCGCTTCGCGGTCGAGGGCATCGTGGCCGAAGGGGTGACCGACCAGCAGCAGCGCGACCGGCGCGAGTTGCTCCGGCGGCTCGACCGCCTGCCGGGCACGCTGCCGGACAACGCCACGCTGAAGGCATTCGTTCGCGCGGGCGAGCAGGCGTACGACATGATCCTGGGCGACGGCGCGCGGGTGTTCGACCTGGCGGCCGAGCCGGACGCGCTGCGGCAACGCTACGGCCGGAACAAGTTCGGGCAGTCGTGCCTGATGGCGCGGCGGCTGGTGGAGCAGGGCGTGCCGTACGTGACCATCAACTACGGCGGCTGGGACACGCACAAGGACAACTTCACCGCCCTCCGGCGCAAGCTGCCCGAGCTGGATGCCGGCCTGGCGACGCTGCTGGACGATCTGGCGCAGCGCGGCCTGCTCGACCGCACGGTGGTCTGGTGCGGCGGCGAGTTCGGCCGGACACCGAAGGTGGACTGGGGCGCGCCCTGGAACGGCGGGCGCGGTCACTGGGGCGCGGCGTTCAGTGCCTTGCTGGCCGGTGGCGGGTTCCAGGGCGGCCGGGTCGTCGGCGCCACCGATGCGCGGGGCGAAGCCGTCGCCGAACGGCCGGTTGCGCCGATCGACCTGATCGGCAGCCTGTACCACGTGCTCGGCGTCGACCCCGCGGCGGCGCTGCCTCATCCCGATGGGCTCGATGTTCGCGTGCTGCCCACGGCGGCCGAAGGCGTGCGCAGCCATGGCCTGCTCAAGGAGCTGTGGTGAGGCCATGAGACTCACTGCCTGCGTGCTGGCCGGTCTGGTCTGGGCGTCATTGGCGCTCGCGGTCGAGCGCGAGCCACGCGTTGGCTATGTCTACCCGGCCGGCGCGCGACAAGGCACCACGCTCGACGTGGTCCTGGGTGGCGCCAACCTGCATGAGGCCGCGGCGGCCTACGTCACCGGCACTGGGGTGAGCGCCGTGGTGCTGAAGGAGGACCGTCAGGTCACGCCGCTGGAGCAGAAGGAGCTGCGCGAGAAGCTGGGCGCGCTGCAGGACAAGCGGGCCCTGGGCATCCAGTTGACGCCGGAAGAGGTGCGGCAGGCCGAGCAGATCCGGCAGCGGCTGACCGCCTACGGGCGCCGGCTGAGCAATCCCTCGTTGGGTGAGTTCATCACGCTGCGGGTCACGGTGGCGGCCGCGGCGCCGCTGGGCCGGCGCGAGCTCCGCCTGCTGACGCGCGCCGGTCTGACCAATCCACGGCCGTTCGCCATCGGCGCCTTGGCCGAACACAGCCGCCCGGACTGGCGGAACGTGCCCAAGGAGCGGGCCAGTCTGGACGCGGCCATCGACCCGCTGCCGCCGCCGGTGGACGTCACGCTGCCGGTGGTGGTCAACGGCCAGGTGCCGCCCGGCACGCTGGTGCGCTACCGGTTCGCTGCACGTCGGGGCCAGCAGTTGGTGGCGACCATCGGCGCGCGGGAGCTGATCCCGTTCCTGGCCGACGCCGTACCGGGCTGGTTCCAGCCGCTCGCGACGCTCACCGACGCGCACGGGCACGAAGTGGCCCGTTCCGACGCGGGCTGGTGCAGTCTCGACCCGGTGTTGCGCTACCACGTGCCCGACGACGGCCCGCTGGTGCTCGGGCTGCGCGACTCGCTCTACCGCGGCCGCGAGGACTTCGTCTACCGCGTGACCATCGGCGAACTGCCCTATGTCAGCGGAGTCTTCCCGGCGGGCGGCCGGGCGGGCACGCGGGTGCCGGTCGTCCTGAGCGGCAGCAACCTGCCGGCTGGCCCGGTGGACCTGGATCTGACCGCGCGGGCGCCTGGACGGTTCGACCACCAGCTCGGCCCGCTGGCCAACGTCGTGCCGCTGATGGCCGACACGCTGCCCGAGTGCCTGGCCGCTCGCAACCACTCGCGCGACGACGCGCAGTCGGTGAGCTTGCCCACCGTGGTCAACGGCCGTCTGGCGGAGCCGGGCCAGTGGGACTGGTACCGCTTCGACGGCCGGGCCGGCGAGGCGGTGGTGGCCGAAGTGCAGGCACGCCGGCTCGGGTCGCCGCTCGACTCGGTGCTGCGGCTGTTCGACCCGAGCGGCCGGCCGCTCGCGTTCAACGACGACCAGGCCGACCTGGCCTCGGCGCTCAACACGCACCATGCCGATTCGTACCTGTCGCTGACGCTGCCGGCCGACGGCACCTACCGGCTCGCCATCGGCGACATCCAGCAGGCGGGCGGGCCGGAGTACACCTACCGGCTCCGCCTCAGCGCGCCGCGGCCCGACTACGCACTGCGCGTGACCCCGTCGGGCCTGAGCATCCCAGGCGGCGCCAGTGTGCCCGTCACCGCCTACGCGCTACGCCAAGACGGCTTCGGCGGCGCCATCCGTCTGGCCCTGCGCAACGCGCCGGCGGGCTTCCGGCTCACCGGCGCCACCATACCCGCCGGTGCCGACCGTTGGCGCTTCACGCTCTCGGCGCCGGCGGCGGCGCTCGAGGCGCCCCTCCAGCTTCAGATGGAGGGCCGGGCGACCATCGACGGCCGCGAGGTGGTGCGCGCAGCGGTGCCGGCCGACGACATGACGCAGGCGTTCACGTACCATCACCTGGTGCCGGCGCAGGAGCTGCGCGCCGCGGTGATCGGGCGCTTCCGGCCCGGTGCCGAGACGCGGCTGCTCACCGCCACGCCGCTGCGCCTGACCCCCGGTCGCAGCGCGCTGATCGTGGCCCAGGTGCCGGTCGGCCCGGCCGTGACCCGGCTCGACTTCGAGCTGAGCGAACCGCCCGCGGGGTTCACGCTGAAGACGGTCTCGGCCACCGAGGTGCTGCTGCAGGTGGCCGCCACCGTCCCGCCCGGCCTGTGCGGCAACCTGATCATCACGGTCTCGGCAACGCGCCGCCAGACGCCCGACGGCCAGCCGATTCCGGCCGACCGGCAGGTGGCGCCGCTGGGCGCCTTGCCGGCGGTGCCGTTCGAAGTGGTTCGCTGACCGGCTGACAGGAGGACTCCGCGAGCCTTCGGCGCACTCACCGCGCGGTGGCAAGGAGGCGACCGGCATGTTGACTGCGCGCGTGGTACTGGACCGCGATTACACTCTGGCCGAGGTCGACCCGCGGCTCTACGGTGGGTTCGCCGAGCACCTTGGCCGCCACTTCTACGAGGGCGTCTGGGAGCCGGGTCATCCCACCGCCGACGAGCACGGCTTCCGGCAGGACGTGGCGGCGCTGGTCCGCGGGCTGAACATGCCGGTGATGCGCTATCCCGGCGGCAACTTCGTCTCGGGCTACAACTGGGAGGACGGGGTCGGACCGCGCGAGCAGCGCCCGCGGCGGCTCGATCTGGCCTGGCACACCACCGAGCCGAACACCTTCGGCACCAACGAGTTCATCGACTGGTGCCGGCTGGTCGGCACCGAGCCGATGCTGGCGGTCAACCTGGGCACGCGCGGCCCCGAAGCAGCGCGCAACCTCGTCGAGTACTGCAACCACCCGTCGGGCTCGGCCTGGAGCGATCTGCGGCGAGCGCACGGCTACGAGCAGCCGCACGCGGTGAAGCTGTGGTGCCTGGGCAACGAGATGGACGGGCCCTGGCAAATGGGCCACAAGACCGCCGAAGAGTATGGTCGCGTGGCCTGCGAGGCGGCCAAGTTGATGAAGTGGACCGACCCGTCGGTCCAGGTCGTCGCCTGTGGCTCGTCGGGCCGCGGCATGGCTACCTTCGGCTCGTGGGAGCTGGAGGTGCTCGATCGCTGCTACGACCAGGTCGACTACCTGTCGCTGCACACCTACCTGGGCTGCTCCGACGGCGATGTGGCCAGCTTCCTGGCCCGGTCCGACGAGATGGGCGAGTTCATCGACGAGGCGGCGGCGCTGTGCGATGCCGTGGCGGCCAAGCGCAAGTCGCGCAAGCGCCTGATGCTCTCGTTCGATGAGTGGAACGTCTGGTACCACTCGCACCAGGCCGAGCAGCCCGCGCCGTGGTCGCTGGCGCCGCACCTGCTGGAAGACCACTACACCATGGCCGACGCGCTGTGCGTGGGCGGCATGTTGATCACGCTGATCAACCACGCCGAACGGGTGAAGATCGGTTGTCTGGCCCAGGTGGTCAACGTCATCGCGCCGATCCTCACCGTCGCCGGCGGTCCGGCCTGGCGGCAGACCATCTACCACCCGTTTGCCCAGGCCAGCGCGCTCGGCCGTGGCGTGGCGCTGCGCGCGCTGGTGGACAGCCCGCGCTACGACTGCGCGGCGCGGGCCGGCACGCCGGTGCTCAAGCTGGCCGCGGTGCAGGATCCCGAGAGCGGCTCGGTGACGCTGTTCTGCCTCAACCGCTCGCTGACCGAGCCGCTGCAGGTCAGTGGCGACCTGCGCTCGTTCGGCGGCTTCACCAAGGCCACCGCTACGGTGCTGCGCCACGACGATCTGATGGCTGTCAACGCCGTCGACACGCCGGACACGGTGCAGCCGGCAACACTGGCCGAGGTCAGTGTGACCGACGGCCTGAGCGTGGTGCTGCCGCCGGCCTCGTGGTCGGTGGTGCGGCTGACGTAGGTAGCGCTGTCACGGCAGGTGCCGGTCTGCTGCCGGTGAACCGCCTCGCTGACGAGGTGGACACCGATGGCTGGCACATTGCTGCTCAACGGCACCTGGGGCCTGACCTGGGCCGAGGGTTCGCAACTGATGGACCCGCGGCACTACGTCGGGCCGACCTTGGTCGGACGCAAGCTGCTGCCCGCCGCGGTGCCGGCGCCGGTGCAGCAGGTGTTGCTCGACGCCGGGCTGCTCGACGATCCGAACTACGGCCTCAACTCGCTGCGCGCCCGGTGGGCCGAGGAGATGTTCTGGATCTACCGGCACACCTTCACCGTGCCGGCCGAAGCGGCCGAGCAGCCGGTCTGGCTGAGCTTCGAGCGGCTGGAGTTGGACGCGGTCGTCTGGCTCAACGGCCAGGAAGTGGGCCGCTGGGCCAACGCGCACCAGCCGGCGCGGTTCGAGGTGACCGGTCGCCTGCGAGCCGGCGAGAACCTGCTGGTGGTGCGGGTCGACGCGGGCTTCTTCAGCGCCGCCGACCGACCCGCGGACGGCTTCGCCAGCGGCGACATCGGCCGGCTGACCAAGCGCCACTGGCACCGTAATCCGCAGTACCAGGTCGGCTGGGACTGGAGCGCCCGACTGACCAACGTCGGCATCCTGGGCGACGTGCGCCTCGACTGGACCGACCAGCCGCGCCTCGAGCAGGTCACCGTCTTTGCCACGGTCAGTGATGATCTCGCCCAGGCGACCATCCACGCGCGCGCCACCGTGGCGGCCCAGGCCGCGCTGACCGCGCCGGCCACGCTGCGCGCCCGCGTGGTCGAGACCGGTCAGGCCATCGAGCAGAGCGTACCGGTGGCCGCGGGCGAGCAACGCCACGAACTGCGGCTGACCATCGACGAACCGCGCCTGTGGTGGCCCATTGGGCATGGTGAGCAGCACCGGTACACCGTCGAGCTGACGCTGGAGGCCGGCGGCGAGCCGCTGATGGTCACGCGGCGCACCGGCGTGCGCAAGGTGGGCATGGACCAGTCGCCGCATCCGGTGATCGGCCGCTACTGCACCTTGACCATCAACAACCGGCCCATCTTCTGCAAGGGCGGCAACCTGGTGCCGGCCGACCTGCTGTACAGCACGGTGACCCCCGAGCGCTGGCGCCGCCTGCTCGACGAGGCCATCAGCGCCAACTTCAACCTGCTGCGCGTGTGGGGCGGCGGGCACTTCGCCGATCCGTGGCTCTGCGAGGCCTGCGACGAGGCGGGCGTCATGCTCTGGCACGACTTCCTGTTCGCCTGCGCGCAGTATCCGGCGCATGATCCGGCGTTCGCCGCGGCGGCGCGCGACGAGGTGCGCTGGGCGGTCCGCGCCTGGGCGCACCATCCGTCGCTGGTGGTCTGGTGTGGCAACAACGAAATCGAGTGGGGCGACTGGGCCTGGGGCTACGACCGCGCGCAGCCGGCGCACCCGCACTACGCGCTGTTCCACCACGACATCCCGAAGATCGTCCACGACGAGGACCCGTCCACGCTGCACTGGATCAGCTCGCCGTCCTCGCCCGACTTCAAGGAGCCGAACGACCCGACGGTGGGCGACCAACACCCGTGGAACGTCAGCCTGGGCACCGCGGGCGGCGCCGACTGGTGGGCCTACCGCGACTACGTGGACCGGTTCCCGAACGAGGGTGGCGTGCTCGGCGCGTCGTCGCCCGCCACGCTGCGCCAGTTCCTGCCGCCGAGTGAGCAGCACCTGCTGTCACCGAGCTGGGACCACCACGACAACCCGTTCGCGACCATGGACTGCGAGCAAGGCGCGCTGGGGCACGCGTACCAGACCGTGGCGCTGTGGACGGGCCGTGACCCGCTGGCCATGGCGCTGGACGAGTACGCGCTGCTCAGCGGCCTGCTGCAGGGCGAGGGGCTGAGCGAGTACATCGGCAACTACCGCCGCCGCATGTTCAGCAGCGCCTCGGCCATCTTCTGGATGTACAACGACTCGTGGCCCGTCACGCACGGCTGGACCATCGTCGACTACTGGCTGCGGCGCAAGCTGGCCTACCACCCGGTGCGGCGCGCGTTTCAGCCGGTCTGCGTGCAACTGGCCGTCGAGGGTGCCGAACTGGTGGTGTTCGGTGTCAACGACACGCCGGCCGACTGGTCGGGCGAGCTGCGCTGGGGCCTGTTCGCGCTGCCAGGTGGCCTGACCGAAGACGCCGTCTGCCCGGTGTCGCTACCGGCCAACGCGGCCACGCCGCTGGCGGCGGTGCCGCGGGCACGCTGGGAGGATCTGGACGCCAGCCGGAACGGCGCCTTCGCGCAGCTCCTGCACCACGGCGCACCAGTGGCGCAGCAGCGGTTGTTCCGACAACGATTCGGCGCCCTGGCGCTGAACCCCGCTCCGGCCATCACCATCCTGCGCCAGGGCGACGAGCTGCAACTCAGCAGTCCCGACTTCGTCTGGGGCGTCTGCCTGGATGTGGACGGCGAGCGCCCGCTGGCCGACAACGCGTTCGACCTGCTGCCGACCATCCCGTACCGCGTGCCGTGGCGCGCCGCCTGGGGCGAGCCGGCGGTGGTCGCCACCGGCAATGCGCTGGTCAAGGGAGCGGGCGATGCGTGACCACGACGGAGTTGCCGGAGCCGGTCAGCGCGGCGCACCCCCTGTCCGCCCGCGGAGAGGGGGCCGGGGGGTGAGGTGCCGCGCCTTGGCCGCCGCGCTGCTCTTCCTCACCGCCGCCGGCCTCACCGCCGCGCCGCTGGCCGACCAGGCCGACCCGCGCCGCTGCCAGGCCGCACCGAACGGCGCGGTGACCGTCGAAGGCCCAGCCGTGCGCTTCACCGTCCGCTCGCCCAACCCCGGCGGCTCGGTGCAATGGATGTTCAAACAACCATTGATCACGGCCGGTCGCGAACGGCTGGTCCTGGACGGTCGTGGCGAGGAGCCGACGCTCGAGGGCGTGCTGGTGGCGCGGGTGATGGCCCTGGACGCCAAGGGCGCCGTGGTGGCCACCTACGAGCCGGACATCCTCTTCCCGCCCGAATGGAACCTGCGCGAGTTGCTGTTCAGCGAGTTCGACCGGCCGCTGCCCGCGCAGATCGCCGGCCTGGCCATGCACCTCTGGCTGCCGAACCAGCTCGGCCAGCCGTGCCATCTGCGCCTGCGGCGCGCCGAGGTCATCGCGCGCGAGCAGGTGCGGGCTGAGTTGCAGCCGACCGAGACGCCGCGGCCGGCGCTGCCCGTGCAGCGCGTGGAGCCGGCGGACGCGGACCGCCGCTGGACCAACCTCGGTCCGGGTGGCGGCGGCTGGTACCGCGTGATGGCCATCTCGCCGCACGACGGCGCCTGCTATGTCGGCGGCGACGTGGGTGGCGTCTACCGCTCGCGCGACCACGGGCGCACCTGGCAGATCCTCAACGAGGGGCTGACCAACACCTACGTCAACGCCTTCGCGTTCCACCCACGCGAGCCCGGCGTGCTGCTGGCCGGCACCGATGGCGGCGTGGCGCGGTCCACCGACGGCGGCGAGCACTGGACCATGGTCCGCGCGGGCTTCCCGCCGTTGCGCACCTTCGGCCAAAGCGCGCCGGTCTCGGCGGTGGCCTTCGATCCGAGCGATCCGCGCCGGGCGCTGGCCGGCGTGGGCCACGAACGCGACTTCGGCCGCCTCGGCGCCGAGACCACCGGCGGCCGCATCTACCTCAGCGACGACAGCGGGCAGACGTGGCAGCCAGTCACGCTGCCCGGCGCCGAGCGGCGGTCGGTGTTCGGCTTCCTCTGGCACCCGCGCGAACGGCAGGCGGTCTTCGCCAGCACGCCCGGCGGGCTGTTCCGCAGCGCCGACCGCGGCGCGAGTTGGACTCGTTGGGGCACCGGCCTCGATGGCTACCAGACCACCTTCGCGGCGCTCTGTGCCGACCAGCCGGAGACCATGCTGCTCGGGTTCAGCCGCGGCCCGGACCAGCGCGGCGGCGCGCTGAAGTCCACCGACGGTGGCCGCACCTGGCGCCCGGCGCTCAACGGTCTGCCGCAGACCGCCGAGGCCTGGCGGCTGATCGCACATCCGACCGAGCCGCGGACGTTCTACCTCGGCTGGTACCGCCAGGGCGGCCTCCACGTCACGCGTGACGCGGGCGAAAGCTGGCAGCCGGTCAACCTGAGCCGCAACATTCGCTCGGCGTGGTTCTTCATCGGCACCGACGCCACCGGTCTGGCCATCGATCCGCGCGACCCGGCGCGGTTGGTCTACTGCAACGACATGGACCTCTACCAGACCCTCGACGCCGGTGCCACCTGGGACCAGATGTGCTGCGACCTGGCGACGCCGCCGACGGCTGACCGCCCCGCCGTCTGGCGCGGGCGCGGCGCCGAGATCCTCTGTCTGACCGGTCCGCAGGCCATCGCCGTGGACCCGAGTCGGCCGAGCACGCTCTACTTCGGCTACTGGGACACCTGTGCCTGGAAGAGTGACGATGGCGGGCGCACCGGCTACCGCCTGACCAATGGCATCCACAGCGGCTACGGGCGCATGGGCTGCGTGCTGCTCGACCCGGCCGATCCCGACACGGTCTGGCTGACCATCGGCCAGAACTACACCGCGCAGCGCCTGTACCTGAGCGTGAATGGCGGCCGACAGTTCCGGCTGGTCGGCTACCCGGCCACCGGTCTGCCCGCCGGCGGCATCTTCACACTGGCGGTCGACCCGACCTCAGCGCGCGGGCGACGCGTGCTCTATGCCGGCGTGCAGAGCGACGGCATCTTCAAGAGCCTCGACGGCGGCTTCACCTGGCAAGCCGCCAACCAGGGTCTGCCCGCCGACAGCCGCCACATCACGCAACTGGCGGTGGATCCGCGCCGGCCGCAGACCGTCTGGGCGGTGGCCGGTGCGCACTACCATGCGGACACGCGGAAGCGGGTGGCCGGCTACATCGCGCGCAGCGACGATGGCGGGGGCACCTGGCGTATCCTGAAGGACCGCATCGAGCCGCAGTGCCTGGCCATCGACCCGTTCGACAGCCGCCGCGTGGCCGTGGGCAACCGCAACTTCAGTGGCCTCGGCTATCCGCAGGCGGTGTACGTGACGCGCGACGGTGGCGCCACCTGGCAGGACGTGCCCCAGGACGCCTTTGCCGCCGGCCCCGGCTCACGCGCGGGCGACCAGGGCTGGCGCTGTTACCTCACCTCGCTGGCCGCCGATGCAAGTCAGGCGGGCGTGCTCTACGCGGGCCAGTCCGACCACGGCTACGATGTGGACAACGGCCGCGGCGTCTATGTCAGTCGCGACTTCGGGCTGACCTGGACGCCGTTCAGCCGCGACGGCCTGCACTGCCTGCGCGTCGGCACGCTGGTGGCCGATCCGGTGAATCCGGCACGGCTGTACGTGGGCACGGGCGGCAACGGGCTGTTCCGGTGGGGGGCGGAAGGGCGGTAGGCGGGGTGGGCGTCGGTGGTGGCAAGCCCGCCGCAGCGCAGGCCGCGCGGTGGCTGCAAACGGCTGCGTGCCTGTTGTGGCCTGACGGCGCGTGCCCAAGCGCTTCACCGGGCGACCATCGACGCCTGTTGGGAGGCGGGACGGTAGGAGGAGGAGAGCGGTACGGCCGAGCCGGACGACGGTTGGCAGCCGCCGCTCGCGCCGCGAAGGAGCAATCGCCGCCGCGGCGCGAGCGGCGGCGAGGGGGGCGGCGTTTCGGCCGCCACCCACCGGGGTATGACTCTCGTGCACCCGGCCACCAGGGGCCGGCGGCTCGCGGAGCGCAGGCGGTGTCTGACACACCCAAGACACGTGACAGATAGGCCGGCGCGCTACGGTGGCCAGATTCGGCTGCGGGTCTGCTGGCGGCACCACTCCGCGGCGGCCTCCCGCCAGGCGAGGGCGCGCGGTGAGGTGCGCCACCAGTCGAGCAGCCAGACCGCGACGTGGAGACAGATTCTCCACAGCTCGCCGCGGTCCTGGGCCACGCAGGCCCAGACTAGTAGCCCAAGATCAATGATCGCAATCAAGCGGCCCGCTTCAGTTGTTAGTTGCAAGATTCTCATCTCCAGTCCTTTCAGTGGTGTCTGCTAGTTGACGTAATAATCTAGTACCACTATGTATGATTATATCACATTCGGGCCAACGCGTCAAGAGCTTATGTGCAATTCGACATCCGTCATCGGCTGAAGCGGTGCTGGTTGCCAACGCGGACTCAACTGGAACGCGCCCCATAGCGCCGCACGCCGGCACCATTCGCTCGCGTGCGGACGAGGCTCGGCGCCGTCTGAGGGCACAACCGAGTGGCCGGTTGGGTGGCCAGGGACGTGCTTCGGCTCACTCAGCCGCAACGCAGGGCTGACTTGCGGTCAGTTCATCCCGCCCACCCGGTGGCGGCCGGGGCGCGGTTGGCGCGTCCCGACTCACCAGTCGCCCGCGCCCGCGCGCAGCGTGCCGTGGCGCCGCCTCGCCGCCCCAGTTCGTGACCGCCTGCGGGCCTCTCAGTGCCGGCGGATCCGCGTCGGCGGCGGCCGGTCCATGACTCTGGCGTCGACCTCGCCGCGGGCTGACGCCCAAAGCCCTACGCCTATTGATTTGTGCTATACTGACGCCCGGCCGCCGGTGGCGGCGCCGGCCCGCGCGGGCCCAGGAAGCAGAGGTTGCCATGGCTGTACGCATCGGTTTCATCGGCACCGGCGGCATCGCCGGCGCGCACCGCAATGCTCTGAAGCAGGTTCCGAACGCCCAGATGGTGGCGTTCTGCGACGCCGACGAGGCGCGCGCCAACGCCGCGGCCGAAGAGCACGGTGGCCAGCCCTATACCGACTACAAGGCGATGCTGTCGGACGCCAAGCTTGACGCCGTCTACATCTGCCTGCCGCCCTGCTTCCATGGCGAGTTCGAAGACGCGGTGATCGAGGCCGGGCTGCCGTTCTTCATCGAGAAGCCCATCGACATCGACCTGGCGCGCGCGCAGCGCACGCTGGCCAAGATCGAGGCCAAGGGGCTGATCACCGGCGTCGGCTACCACTGGCGCCACTACGACAGCGTCGACTGGCTGAAGGCGGCCATCGGTGACCGGCCGATCGGGTTCGGTCTGGGCTACTGGATCGGTGGCACGCCGGGTGTCTGGTGGTGGCGCAAGATGGCGACCAGCGGCGGCCAGATGGCCGAGCAGACCACGCACATCATCGACCTGGCCCGCTACTTCATGGGCGAAGTGAAGTCGGTCTACTGCCAGTACAACCTGTACCGGATGCACGAGAAGCTGGACGGCCTGGACGTGCCGGACGCCGGCACCGCCACGCTGACCTTCGCCAACGGGTCGATCTGCCAGATCGCCACCAGTTGCGCGCTGGAAGGCTACGGCCTGGTCGGTCTCGACCTGCACTTCGGTGGCCAGGTGGCCGAGATCCGCGGCGGCAACATCGCGGTCAAGGGCGCCGGCGCCGACAACGTGGTCAACAAGAACCTGATCAACCCGACGGTGCGCGAGGACACGTTCTTCGTCAACGCCGTGGACGGCATTGGCGATCCGGCGCTCATCCGCTCGCCCTACGCCGACGGGTTGAAGTCGCTGGCGGTGTCGCTGGCGATGAACGAGAGCGCTGAGACCGGGCAGGTGGTCAGCCTGTAGGCACCGGTGGGAGCACGCTGAGGATGTTCGAAAAGTCCCAAACCGAGCTGCGCCAGGACATCTGCGAGATCGGTCGCCGAGTCTGGCAGCGTGGCTACGTTGCCTATAACGACGGCAACATCTCGATCCGCCTGGATGGCGAGCGCGTGTTGGCCACGCCGACCGGGGTCAGCAAGGGCTTCCTGACGCCCGACATGCTGGTCATCGTCGACATGGACGGCAAGCAGCTCGAGGGCCACCTCAAGATGAGCAGCGAGATCCTGATGCATCTGGCGATGTATCGGGAGCGCTGTGACGTCGGCGCGGTGGTTCATGCGCATCCGCCGTACGCGACCGGGTTCGCGGTGTTCGGCGAAGGCTTCGACCGGCCGACGCTGCCCGAGTTCGTGGTGGCGCTGGGCGACGTGCCGCTGGCGCCCTACGGCAAGCCGAGCACGCCGGAACTGGCCGAATCGGTGCGGCCGTACGTGGCCGACCACGACGTCTTCCTGTTGGCGAACCACGGCACGCTGTCGTTGGGCAAGGACGTCTACCAGGCCTACCACCGCACCGAGACCTTGGAGCTGTCGGCGCAGATCACCTTCATCGCGCGGATGCTGGGGCGCGAGAACGTGATCGACTCGTCGGAGGTGCCGTACCTGCGCTCGATGCGCGAGCGGCTCGGCTTCGACTATCCGCGCGAGTGCGTGACGTTTGCGCCGGGCTCCAACACGCCGGCGCCGACGGGCGCGCCCGCGGGGAGTGAGGCGCAGATCGAGGCGTTGGTCAAGCGCGTGGCCGAGCGGGTCGTGCGCGAAATGCGCTCGTGAGCTGAGGAGGGGTCCCGGTGGCGCAGCAACAAGCGATGGGACTGATTGAGACCATGGGGCTGTTGCCGGCCCTGGCGGCGGCGGATGCCGCGTGCAAGGCGGCCGGGGTGCGGATTGTCCGGCGCGTGCGCATGAAGGGCAGTCCGCTGACGACCATCTGGTACGAAGGCGAAGTGGCGGCGGTCACCGTGGCCATGGAGGCCGGCGCGGCCGCGGCGCGGCAGGTCGGCACGCTGATTTCGGTGCATGTCATCGCGCGTCCGGCGGAGGGTCTCGAGCCCGTGCTGGGCGCGGGCGGTGCCCCGGCACCGGCGCCGGCGCGGCGCCGCCGGGGCGGCAAAGACGGTTCTGAGGCCGTCAGCAATGGATAATGTCGTGTCCGCCGGCATGGTGGCACGGTCTCTTGGAGGTAAGCATGGCTGGTGAAGCGCTGGGTCTGATTGAGACCCGGGGTCTGGTGGGAGCGATCGAGGCGGCCGACGCGATGGTCAAGGCGGCCACGGTGGATCTGGTCGGCAAAGAGCAGATCGGCGGCGGGTACGTCACCGTCATGGTGCGCGGTGATGTCGGCGCGGTGAAGGCGGCGACGGACGCGGGCGCGGCCGCGGCGCGCAAAGTCGGTGAGCTGATCAGCGTCCACGTGATCGCGCGGCCGCACGAAGAGCTGACCAAGATCCTCCCCGGCTAGACCGGAGACCGTCTCAGGTTGGGCCCTGGCGGGCAGCCGGTGCGTGCGGCTGCCCGCCAGCGAGTGATCGTGTCGCCGTGAGACCGCGCCCGTCGCGGGCACGGTGAGGTCGGTGCCTATGCAAGTGACCGATGAGCTCCTGCGGAGGGTGACCGCCGAGGTCCTGGCGGAGCTGCGGGGCGAGCCGGAGCCGATCCCGATTGGGGTCAGCGTCCGACATGTGCATCTGTGTCGGGCGCATCTCGACGTGCTCTACGGCCCCGGCTACGAGTTGACCGTGCGGAACGAGCTCTACCAGCCCGGTTTCTACGCGGCGAACGAAACCGTCACCGTGGCGACGCCCAAGCGGGCGCTCCATGCGGTGCGGATCCTCTTCCCGCTACGCGATCACAGCCAGGTGGAGTTGGCCCGGACCGACGCCGTGGCGCTGGGCGTCAGCCCGCCGCTGCGCATCTCGGGCGACATCCAGGGCACGCCCGGCGTGACCCTGATCGGCCCGGCGGGCTCGGTGCAGCTCGACTGCGGCATGATCATCGCCGCGCGACATGTTCACATGGACGCGGCCACCGCGACGCGCTTCGGCGTGCGCAACGGTGAGTTCATCAAGGTGTCGATTGACGGTGCGCGCGGGCTGATCCTCGATCAGGTGGCGGTGCGCGTGGGCGACGGACAGCTGCTGGAGATGCACCTGGACACCGACGAGGCCAACGCGGCCGACGTCGCCCAGGGCGTGGTGGCACGGATGGTGCGTTGAGCGATCAGGACCTGGAACGGCTGGTGGCGGCCACGGTCCGCGCGGTTCTCGAGCAGCTCCGCGCGGAGGCGCCGACTGCGCCCGCCGGTCCGTTGGTGCGCGTGCTGGTCAGTGACACCGACCGCGGGCTCGACCTGGCGGTGGCGTCGCTGAAGGCCGCTCACCTGGCCTGTCGCTGGGAGTACGTGCTGACCACCGGCACGACGGAGCAGGTGACCGCGGCGTACCTGCGGCAGTTGGCCGGCGTCACGGCGGTGACGGACGAATCGCAGGTCGGTTGTCCGCGGGCCTGGGCGCGCGGCGCCGACGTGGTGGTGGCCGCCACGCTGGACCGGCCGAGCGCCCTGCGAGTGGCGCTGACCTGGCCGGAGACGTTTGCGAGCAAAGCCTTGTTCGAGGCGCTACGGCGCGGCCGGCCGACGGTGATCGCCACCGATGGCTTCGCGTGGGAAGCGCCGGACGCCACGCCGCAGCTCCGCTTGGCGCTGACCGAGCCGGTTGGGCGCCTGGAGGTGTTCGGGGCCACTTGCGTGGCGGCCACCGAACTGGGCCGGGCGGTGGAACTGGCGTTGCAGGGGCCGCCGGGCTTCAACGCCGCGCGCAACCGGCCGCTGATCACCGCGGAAGACGTCGAGGCCGCCGGTGGAGACCTGACACTGCCTGCCGATGCGGTGATCACACCGCTGGCGCTTGACCGCGCACGCGAGCTGGGTGTGGCGCTGCATCGCGTGCCGCACTGAGGTGGACCGTGGCTGCCACTACCTCGCTGCCCATCGCGCTGGTCCGTAGTCTTCGGCCGCACCAGTGGGTCAAGAACGTGGTGGTGTTCGGCGGCCTGGCGTTCACGGCGCGCTGGCACCGCGCCAGCTCGGCCGGCGATGTGCAGGCGCTGCTGAGTTGGGTCGACATCATCCACGCCGTGTCGGCCTTTGCCGTGTTCTGCCTGATCTCGTCGGCGGGCTACCTGGTCAACGACCTGCACGACATCGAGGAGGACCGGCTGCACCCGCGCAAGCGGCACCGGCCGATCGCCTCCGGCGCCGTGCCGCTGCGGCTGGCCTGGGCCATGGCCGCGGCGTGTTTCGTTCTGGGCATTCTGGGCAGCGCGGCGCTGTCGTACCGCGCCGAAGGCGGCACGCGCTACTTCCTGGTGACCGTCCTGGCGTATGCGGCGTTGACCAACTTGTACTCGTTCGAGCTGAAGCGGTTTGTGATTGTCGACGTGCTGACCATCGGGATTCTGTTCGTGCTGCGGGCCATCGGCGGCTGCTATGTGATCCCCGAGCCACCGTCGCCGTGGATCATCGTCTGCACGATGTTCGGCGCCCTGTTCATCGCGCTCTGCAAGCGTCGCGGTGAGCTGGCGGCGCAAGCGGGCAGCACCGAGACGCGGAGCGTCCTGGCCAAGTACGCCAGCACGGATGGCCCGCCGACCTGGCTGCTGGACCAGATGATCCAGATGGCGGGCACGGCGACCATCCTCTGCTACTCGATCTACACCTTCGTGCGGCCCCGCGAACTGTTGGCCGGCCCGGTCCAGGCCGGTCACGAGCAGTTCGGGCTGATGTTCACCATTCCGTTCGTGGTCTATGGTGTGTTCCGCTACACCTACCTGGTCCACAAGCGCGACATCGGCCAGAATCCGGAGCTGCTGTTCCGCGACCGAGCGATGCTGCTGAACCTGGCCGCGTGGAGCGTGGTGGCCGTCTTCGTGACCCGCGGGCGAGCCTGACCCAAGGAGTCAGCATGTCAGCCTACATCGTCATCCCGACCTACGACGAGCGCGAGAACCTCGAGCACCTGGTGCCCGAGATCATGGCGCTGCAGCCGGAGTTCCATCTGGTGATCGTGGATGACAACTCGCCGGACGGCACCGCCGACCGCGTGGCCGAGTTACAGCAGACGTACGAGCGGCTGCACCTGATTCGGCGGGCCGGCAAGCTGGGCTTTGCGTCGGCGGAGATCGCGGGGCTCCGCTACGCCATGGCGCAGCAGCCCGAGTTCGTGCTCCACATGGACGCGGACTACTCGCACCACCCCCGCTACCTGCCCGAGATGGTGGCCACCGCGGAGCGCGAGCAGGCCGACGTGGTGGTGGGCTCGCGGTACGCGCGCGGTGGCGGCACACGCAACTGGGGCGTGTCGCGCATCATCCTCTCGCGCGGCGCCAACCTGGTGGCCCGGACCTTGCTGGGGCTACGCGTGGCCGACTGCACCTCGGGCTTCCGCTGCTATCGCCGGGCGGTGCTCGAGGCCCTCGATTTCGACCAGATCACCGTCGACGGCTATTCCTACCTGGTGGAGATGATCTATCTCTGCCAGCGCCGCGGCTGCCGATTCGCGCAGGTGCCGATCATCTTCGAGGACCGCACGCGCGGCAAATCGAAGATCTCCAAGCGCATCATCTTCGAAGCGGTCCGCCTCGTTCTGCGCCGGTTCGGGGACCGGTTGCTGAGGAGGTCGGCGAGTCGATGACCCGTGGCCGCGACGACAGCCGGCCTCCGTCTGGAGCGCCACCGAACCTGCTGAAGTACCGCTACGACCTGGTGGCTCAGTTGGCCGACAGCCCGGCCTGGGACACCTGGCGCGGCTATGACCGCGTGCATGGCGAGACGGTGCTCATCAAGGTGGTCAACCCGGCGCACACCGCCGATGAGCGGGCCGCGCGGAAGTGGATGCAGCGGCTGGGCGCGCAGCGTGGGTACCCATTGCCGCACGGGGCCGAGGTGCTTGATGTCGGCCGCGACCACGAGCGTTACTACTATGTGCGCGAGTTCGTCGAAGGGCCGACCCTCGAACGCTGGATGACGCAGCAGCAGGACCCGGACGTGGTCCTGGCCTGCGCGGTGATCATCCTGCAGTGTCTGGCGCGGTGGCACGCCGATGGGTTCGTACACGGGCAACTGCACCCGGCGAACATCGTGCTGCACGACAGCGGCCCGGCCATCTGCGACCACGATTTCCAGGCGGCGACCAAGGCTTGTCTCGGCGTTTCGGCCGTCCGGCGCAAGCACCAAGTATACTTGGCACCGGAAGTGACCGCCGGAATGGCTGCAACGCCGGAGAGTGACGTCTACTCTATCGGCGTAGCGTTGTTCGAGTTGCTGACCGGCCGTAAGCTGGGCAGCGACGTCACCGGCGTGCCGGCGGCGTCGAGTCTCAACCCGGCCTTGCCGGCCGGGGTCGATGTCGTCCTGGAGGGCATGTTGCGCCCGAACCCGGAGGACCGGTATCCCGCGGCTCACGCGGCGGAAGCCTTGTCGAGGCTCCGCGGCCAGGCCGAGGAACAGGTGGAGCAGACGCCGCGCGAGCGGCGGCGCCAGCGGGTGCGTGAGCGCCGCGAGGCGGCCCGCAAGCCGCTGCCGTGGCCGGTCACCGTGACGCTGGTGTTCTACCGGTTCCTGTTCATCATGCTGTTCACCGGCCTGGTCTCGATGGCCACGCTGGCCGGCATGGGCTACAGCGCGTACCGCTATCTGGTGGGTAGCATCCCGGCGGAGGTGATCATACCGGACGTCGTCGGCAAGCCGGCGGAGCAGGCTCAGGCGCTGTTCGAGAAAGACCTGAACCTGCACCTGGTGGTCAAGGAGCGACAAGCGAGTCCGAAGGTGCCGGCCGGCGCCATCATCGGGACGCGCCCGGAGGCGGGCCGGCGCGTGCGCGAGGGACGCACCATCGACGCGGTGGTCTCCAGCGGGCTGGAGAACGTCACGGTGCCGTCGCTGATTGAGAGCACGCTGGCCGACGCGCAGAAGGCGCTGTCCAAACTCGGCCTCAAGCTGGGCGTGCAGCAGAAGATCAGCCACCCGACGCTACCGGCCAACGCCGTGGTGGCCCAAGACCCGGGTCCGGGCCGGAAGGTACCGCCGGGCAGCACGGTCAACCTGAAGATCAGCACGGGCCCGCCCGCGGAGCCGAGCGCCGAGGGCGAAGAGACCAAGGAGCCGGCGGCGGACACGCAGGTGCTGCCGAAGCGGGTCGGGCGCGTGAAGATCACCATGCCGACGACGCCGCGCCAGACGACGGTCAAGATCGTGGTTCGCGATGCCGACGGCGAGCGCGTGGTCTGCGACGAAGTGCGCTACGCCGGTGACGTGGTGATGAAGGTGGTGGAAGGTCGTGGCGAGACGGTGGTCGAGGTCTTCCTGAACGGCCAGAAAGTGGAGACGAGGGTGCTCTGATGCCGTCTCCGCGCGATCCGGCCGAGCATGATGGCAGTGTCGACGCTGCCGAGATGCGGCTGATTCGCCTTTGCCAGAAGGGCGACCGGGCCGCCTTTGACGAACTGGTCACGCGCTACCAGGCGCGCGTGTTCAACTTGGCCTACCGCCTGACCGGCGACCCGGACGATGCCGCCGACCTGGCGCAGGAGACCTTCGTCCGCGTCTACCGCGGCATCGGCTCGTTCCATGGCGGCTCGGCGCTGACCACCTGGATCTACCGGATCGTACACAACCTGTGCCTGGACGATGCCAAGCGGCGGCGGCGGCGACCGCAGATTGCCGCCGAACCGACCGACGGGGACGAGCCCTCGAGCGAGACCGTGCTGGACCGGGCCCCGGACGAATCGTCCGAGCCCCAGCGCGTGATCCTCAGCGAGGAGCGCTGCCGGCTGGTGCGGGCGGCCATCGCGCGGCTCCGCGGGCACCATCGCGAGGTGTTGGTGATGTACGACCTGGAGGGGCTCAGCTACAACGAGATCGCGGACCTCCTGAACACCAATGTCGGCACCATCAAGTCGCGCTTGAACCGCGCTCGTTACGCCCTGGCGAAGGAGCTGGGCGCGGACCTGGAACTCTTCGAATAAGCCAAGCGTCGTTAGTTTGGCTCGGCATGTAGAGCGAGGATGCACCCGATGTGGGCGAGTTGGCGTCGACGACAGGCGCGGAACCGGTTGCCGCAGCTCCTGACCGGTGAGCTCAGCCCGGCTGACCAGGCCGCGCTGCAGGCGGCGATGGCCGCCGATCCGGGCCTGGCCCGGGAGCACCAGCGGCTGTCGGCAGCCAGGACGGCGTTGCAGTCGCTGGCCGCGGAACCGCTGCCGGACGGCTTTCGTAGCTCCCTGGACGCCGAGCTGGCGTTTGCCGACAACCCACTCCGCGAGTCTTTCGCCGACCTGCTCGATCGCCCGGACGATCCCGCTCTGGCCAGCACGCGTCAGGCGGTGGAGGCCGACGCCGAGCTGGCCGCCGAGTTGCGCCAGGCGCGCCTGGTCCAGCGTGCGGTCCGCGAGTGGCCGCCGCTGGCCGTGCCCGACGGGTGGCGCACCGGGCTGGATCGCCGCTTGGCGGCGCTGCCGGCCACGCCGACTCGCACCCGGCCACTCCTCCTGGTGCAGCTTGCCTGGGCCGGCACCGCGCTGCTGGTGGTCGGCTGCGGCCTGTTGGCCTGGCGGTCGCCACTGGCCGGTGGCGACGCGACCGCGGCGCCGACACAGGTGGCCTCGGCGCCACTGCCGGCACCGCTGGCCGCACTGCCGCTGGCACCTTTCCACGCCACGGCGCCGGTGGCCGATCAGCCCGTGGCCACGGCCGAGCCGCCGGTCCGCGCCCCGGAGCCGCGCCCGCCCATCACTCATGCCCGTAGCGTTCGCGTGGCCGGGCGGGCCTCGCGGAGTGCCGGCAGCAGCTACCAGCGCTCCTTGCCGGCTTATCGCGGCGAACTGGTCCCGGTGGGCACCAATTCCCGGCCGGCGGGCAGTCGCCGGGAGAGCGTCGACATCAGCCTGGCCGCGGCAGCGCACACCAGCGCGGCGTACAGCGAGATGCCCACACCGGCTGCGCTCAACCGGTCCGAGCCGCCGAACGTGGTGCGCCTGACTTTCGGCACCGGCGCGAACAACTCGCGTGACGGCGAAGTGCGGCGGTTTGTGGACGGCGCGGGCACTGCGCCCGCACTGCTCGATCCGGCCCCGTGACCCTCAGCGCCTGGCAGCGGTTGGTCCCATGGCACCGCGCGGCCCCGCGGCGCCGATTTGACAGGTACCCGGTGGGTCGTAGAATGGCCGCGTCGACGGGCGTTGACGCGGCCATTTGGTGGGGGAGCGTCGGGCCGCCCGGTGCCGATCTCGGAAGGAGCTGGCATGTCGCCGCGAGTGGTGCGTAAGGCGGTGATCCCCGCCGCGGGAATGGGCTCACGACTGCTGCCGTGTACCAAGTCGCAACCAAAGGAAATGCTGGCCGTGGGCCGGCTGCCGACGATTCAGCACGTCGTCGAGGAGATCGTGGCGGCCCAGGTGCAGGACATCTGCATCATCACCGGCTGGCAGAAGCGCGCCATCGAGGACCATTTCGACCTCAGCCACGGCGGGCTGAGTCTGCTCAAGGGCGACCGCAACGGGCTGGGCGTGCTCTCCGATGGCGCACTCAATCGGCACCTGTTCTATGTGCGCCAGGCGGAGCAACGCGGCCTTGGCGACGCCATCAGCTACGCGGAGCAGTTCGTCGGCGACAACTCGTTCCTCGTGGCCCTGGGCGATACCATACTCTACAGCCCGGCGCCACCGCACCTGACCGACCGCCTGATTGCCGCCCACACCGCCAACGGCGCGTTCGCCACCATTGCGGTGGAGCCGGTGCGACCCGAAGACGTCGTCAAGTACGGCATCGTCAAGCCGGCGGGCGAGATGGCCAGCGACGGGCCGACCGACATCGAGGATATCGTCGAGAAGCCGTCGGTGGAGGACGCGCCGAGCCGCTTTGCGGTGGCCTCGCGGTACATCCTCGATCCCATCATCTTCCAGGCGCTGAACCGCACCCCGCCCGGCCGCGGCGGCGAGATCCAGTTGACCGACGCGATTCGGCTCCTGATCGCTGAGGGGCACCGCTGTCAGGTGGTGCCGTTGCGGCCCGACGAGCGGCGCTACGACATCGGCAACTTCGGCAGCTACTTCAAGGCCTTCATCGACATGGCTCTCCGCGACCCGGCTGAAGGCGAGGCCGTGCTGTCCTACCTGCGTCAGGCGGTGGTCGACCAAGCCTGATGGAGCTTCCTGTCCTGTTGGCGGCCGGCGCCGCCGGTCTCGGCGCCTACAGCGCCTGGCTTGAGCCACGGTGGGTGGAACTGACCCGCCATGAGTTGGTCCTGCCGGACTGGCCGGCGGCGCTCGACGGCCTGACCATCCTGCACCTGAGCGACCTGCACACGCAGCGCGACGGTGCGGTCGAGCGCTATCTGCGGCGGTTGCCGGAGCGGCTGCCCACGCCCGACCTGGTGCTGCTGACCGGCGATCTGGTGGAGCACGAGGACGCGCTGGGGGTGTGCCTCGAGGTGCTGGCGGCGGTGCCGGCCCGGTACGGTCGGTTCGCGGTCTACGGCAACAACGACCTGTACCCGGAGAGTCTCGCCCGCGCCTTGTCGGACGGGCTGGTCCGTAACGGCATCGGGGTGCTGACCGGCGCGTGCCGGCGCGTGCTCTGTGGCGACCAGCCGCTGTGGGTGGGCGGCTTTGCTTACTACCACGTCGGCGAGGACGAACCGTTCGTCTACCCCGTGGCGGAGACCTTCGCGGCGGCCACGCCGGGCGAGCCACGCATCCTGCTGTCGCATGCTCCCGACGCCATTGTCGAGGCCGCCGACCACGCGGTGGCTCTGGTGCTGGCAGGCCACACGCACGGCGGGCAGGTCTGCCTGCCCGGCGGCGTGGCCGTCCATCGGCGACTCGACCGTACCGCCTTGCGCGGTTACGTCAAGGGCTTCCACCAGCACGGCCGAACCGGCCTCTACGTCAGCCGTGGGCTGGGCCTGTCGCCGCCGCGGTTCCGGCTGTTCTGCCGGCCCGAGGTGGCCTGGTTGCGCCTGCGCAGCCCGGCCGCCTAGCGCGCCTCGGGCCGGCCCATCACCGCCACCATGGCGCCGGCGAGCATCAGCACCACCCCGGCCACGCGCACCGGCGTCAGCCGGTCCTGCGGCGTGCCCAGCACGCCATAGTGCGCGATGATCAGGCTGCCCACCACCTGACCGGCGAGCATCAGGATGTTGGTCACACCGGCCCCGAGCCGCAAGATGAACCACGCGATCGCAATGACGATCAGCGCGCCCATGACGCCCGCGCACCACTGCCAGGCCGGCAGCGCCCGGGCCTGCGGCCAGAAGCCGGCGTCCCAGCCGGTCAGGCCGACCAGAAGCGCCGCGACGCCACCTGAGACCCAGAACACGGCGTTGTTCAGCCGCAGGTTCTGCACCTGCGAGGCGGTGGCCGCGTTGATGGCCAACTGCGCGGCGATGATCAGCCCGAGCACGAACGCTGCGGGCAGGGCGAACGCCTTCACGAGACCACCTCAGTACGCGCGGGCGAAGACCACCCGCTGGGCCGACGGCCGGCCCGTGACCATGCAGGCGCCCGGCTCGATGGGCAGGCAGTCGGGGATGCACCGGATGGTGGCGCCGGTCTCGTCCTGAATGCGCTTCTCGGTCTCGCCATCGCCGTCCCAGTGGCACAGCAGGAAGCCGGCGCCGCCTTCGTCGCCGAGCACGGCCTTGAAGTCTTCGTAGGTATCGACGGGCTTCAGGTTGGCCTCGCGGAAGGCCAGCGCCCGCTGGAAGAGCGACTGCTGGATGTCGTCCAGCAGACCGCCGACGGCCGCGGCCACGTCGCCGTCGAGCGGCAGCGTGCCCTTCTCCAGCGTGTCGCGGCGCGCATAGGTGAGCTGGCCGCTCTCGAGGTCGCGGCGGCCGAGTTCCAGGCGCAGCGGCACGCCGCGCAGCTCATGCTCGGCGAACTTGAACCCGGGCGAGTTCTTGTCATCATCGTCCACGATGACGCCGAAGCCCTTGAGCTCGGCGCGGAGGCGGTCCACCTGCGGCATGACGGCGGCCCGGTCCTCCGGCTTGCGGCCGATCGGCACAATGACCACCTGATCGGCGGCCAGCTTCGGCGGCAGGACCAGCCCGCGGTCGTCGCTGTGGCACATGATCAGCGCGCCAATCAGCCGCGTGCTGACGCCCCAGGAGCTGGCCCAGACGTAGTCGCGGGTGTTGTCCTCGGTCTGGAACGTCACGTCGAACGCCTTGGCGAAGTTCTGGCCCAGGAAGTGCGAGGTGCCGGCCTGGATGGCGCGGCCGTCCTGCGTCAGCGCTTCGATGCAGTAGGTGTCGACGGCACCGGCGAACTTCTCGTTCTCGGTCTTGCGCCCGGTCAGCACCGGCACGGCCAGGTACTCCTCGGCGAAGCGGCGGTACACGTCCAGCATCTGGAGCGTCTCGGCGACCGCTTCGGCCTCGGTGGCATGGGCCGTGTGGCCCTCCTGCCAGAGGAACTCGCGCGTGCGCAGGAACAGCCGGGTGCGCATCTCCCAGCGGACGATGTTGGCCCACTGATTGATCTTGATGGGCAAGTCGCGATACGAGTTGATCCACTGGCCGTACATGTGCCAGATGATGGTCTCGCTGGTGGGCCGCAGGATCAGCGGGCTGTCGAGCGCGCCCTTGGGCCGCAGACCGCCTTCCGGCGCGCGCTCCAGCCCCGAGTGCGTGACCACGCCGCACTCCATGGCGAAGCCCTCGATGTGCTCGGCCTCCTTGGCCATGAACTCGAGCGGAATGAACATCGGGAAGTAGGCGTTGCGGTGCCCGGTGTCGCGGAACATGCCGTCGAGCCCGTCGCGCATCTTCTCCCAGATGGCATAGCCGTTCGGTCGGATGACCATACAGCCGGCGACCGGTGAATAGTCGGCCAGTTCGGCGCGGAGCACCAGGTCGGTGTACCAGCGAGCGTAGTCCTCGCCGCGGGGGGTGATTGCCTTCTCGTCGCGCTTCGGTTGGGCCATGGTGTCTGTCTTCCGTCGGGTTCGGGGAGAGGGTAGGATAACACGGGATCCCGTAGTCGCGTAGGACGCCGCGGTGGGCTCACGAGAGAGGCGGGTGGGCCGGGCAGGTGGTGCGGTGCGCCCATGCTGGGGCGCGCCGCCCCGGGCGACGCGCCCGGCTCAGCTCTCCATGCACCGCCGCAGCGCTTCGGCCAAGGCGCGCATGCGCACTGGTTTTTCCAGCGTGACCGTGTGGGGGTTCTGACGCGCGGCTTCCAGCACTTCGTCACTGGCGTGCCCAGTGGCAATCACCGCGGGCAGGTCGGGTCGGATGGCACGGAGGCGCTCCAGCAAGGCGGTGCCCTTCATGGTGGGCATCAGGTTGTCGGTCACCACCGCGTCGACCGCGTTGGCGTCGGCCTCGAGCCGCGCGATCGCGTCGGCCGGGTCCTGGGCGACCAGCACTTCGTAGCCATAGGCCGACAACATGCGCCGCATCATCGTGGCCAGCGAGGCCTCGTCGTCGACCACCATCACGCGGCCGGCCGCCGCCGCCGGCTCTTCGTCGGTGGCGGTGGCACCTTCGTCGGTGGCGCAGACGGGCAGGAGCACGATGAAGCTGGAGCCCTTGCCGAGCGTGCTCTCGACTCGAATGGCGCCGCCGTGGGCGGTGATGATCCCGTGGACCATCGCCAGGCCCAGACCGGTGCCGCGGCCGACCGGCTTGGTGGTGAAGAACGGGTCGAAGATCCGCGGCAGCACGTCGGGCGCGATGCCGCCACCGGTATCGGAGACGGTCAGGCAGAGGAACTCGCCGGGCGCGGGCGGCAGCCCCTCGCGCACCGCCGCTTCGGCGTCCAGCTCGCGGCAGTGCAGGCTGAGCGACAGCTCGCCGGTGCTCTCGCCGATGGCGTGCGCGGCGTTGGTACACAGGTTCATGACCACTTGGTGCATCTGGGTCGGGTCGGCCTCCACCGCTGGAAGCCGCGGCGCGATGCGGTGGGTCACCTGTACCCAGGGCGGCAGCGTGGCGCGGAGCAGCTTGACGGCCTCCTTGGCCAGCGTGCCCAGATTGAGCGGGGTGCGCACGCTGTCGCTCTGGCGCGCAAAGGCCAGGATCTGCTGGGCCAGGTCGCCGGCGCGGTGCGAAGCGAGCAGGACCTGCTCGAGGTCGTCGTGCGCGGTATTGGTCGAGTCGACCGTGGTCATGGCCAGTTCGACATAGCCCATGATGGCGGCCAGGATGTTGTTGAAGTCGTGCGCGATGCCGCCGGCCAGCGTGGCCAGGGCTTCCAGGCGCGCGGCCTGCTGCAACTTGGTCTCGAGCTCGGCGCGGGTGGTGATGTCGGTCAACCGGATGACTTGCCCGGTGGCCGTCTCGGCGTCGCCCTGGATCGGCCCGCCGCTGGCTTCGACGATGGCCGAGCGGCCCGAGGCCCACGACAGCCGGCCGCGCCAGGTCCACGGCTCATCGGGCAACGCCGCCGGGGCGGCGTCCGGCTGCACGCCGGTGAGCGGATCGGCCGCGTCCTGCAAGGCGTGCATGGCACACTGTCGCGGCTGCCCCAGCAACTCGCCGATGGGCATGCCGGTGATGCTCTCGCAGGCCCGGTTGGCATAGACGATGCGGTCCTCGCGGTCCAGGAGGAGCAAGCCATCGGTCGAGCCCTCGATGGCGGCAACGAGCTGCCGCATCTGGGCTTCGGACGCCTTGCGGTCGGTGATATCGCGCGCAATGCCTTGCGTGCCCAGGAAGCTGGCGGTGCAGGGGTGCTCGGTGGCGTAGAGCCCTTCGGAGCGGACCTGCAGCACCGGCAGGGCGTCCTGGCCGTGGACCTCGAAGACGCGGTGCTCGGCGTCGGACGTGAGCAGGCGGAACTCGACCAGACAGGCGGCGCGCTCGCCGGTCCGACGCTCGGCGATGCGGTACCGGGCGCGGGCGCGGTCGGCCGGGTGCACCAACTCCAGCAGGTGCCGGCCCACCAGCTCCTCGGGCTGGTAGCCATAGCGCTGCACCGCCTGCGAGACGAAGGTGATGCGGCCGGCCTGGTCGAGGCGGTAGATGATGTCGGGCACGGAGCGCACAATCGAGTCGAGGTTGGCGGCGGTGCGGTGCAACTCGGCCTTGGTCTCGCGCAACTCGCGGATGTGGCGGGCCTCGCGCAGGGCGCGCTCGGCGACGTGCGGCATCTCGAGCAGCGTCTCACTCGACTTGACCACGTAGTCGAGCGCGCCGGCCTTCATGACGCCGACAGCCAACCGCTCATCGCCATGGCTGGTCATGACGACGAAGGGCACGTCACCCTCCGGGGCCCGCTCGCTGAGCAGCTCGTACGCATCGCCGTCGGGCAGGTGCCAATCGGTGATCACCAGGTCGAAGGCCGACGAAGCCAGACACGTGCGGGCCTCGGACACGTTGCTGGCGGTCGTTACCTCAGCGGCCAGCGCACCGTCCTCGAAAGCGGCCAGGACCAGCTCGGCGTGGGCCGGCTCGTCCTCGACCAGCAGGATGTGGGCTGCCTGGGTTGACATACCGGTCCTAGCCTCCGCGCCTCACTCGTTCCCCAACCGTCCGGCAGCGCGGCCCCCGACCACCATGGCGGCCACGTGGTCGCATCGCTGACCGATGCCGGGCGCGCCTGCTGACATCATACCCGCGAGCTGCCGCACCCATCTGAACCACCGCGTTACCAACGGCCCGCGGCGCACCCACGCACCCCTGCAGCTCTGTCGCTGCCTGTCGAGTAAGCACGCCAAGCCGACTTCACCGATCCGCTAGACCTGATTCCGACCGGCCGGAGGCCAACCTTATGCAGCACCCGTCACATCGGGTTCACATGCCCTGGAGGTCGTCTGTTCGTGGCGGCCGCCCCAACAGACGCCGGCCGGACCCGCGTTACGCGGGTCCGGCCGGTTGGTCTGGCTGGGGCCGGCCCGGCCGCACGGCCGAGCGGGCGGGTCAGGCTGGGGCGCCCTTGAGGCGTTCGCGGAGGGCCAGCCATTCGTCGTCGGTGAAGGTGCAGGGCAGGTCCACGGGGGCGCCTTCGTAGACGGATTTCTGCATGGCCAGCAGCGCCTCGACCGAGTGCCGGTGCAACTCCCAGCGGTTCAGGTGCGGCTCGCCGCCGTCGAGCCAGGTGGCCACGGCGGCGGTGAAGTCGCGCTGGCCACCGAAGCCCTGGTGGTCCCAACTGCTCTCGCCCGACACCGGCTCGGCCAGGCCCGCGGTCTGGTACCAGTAGCCCTTGTTCTGGGTCAGATACAGGCGGCCCTTGCTGCCCAGGAAGTCGAAGTGCAGGTGCATCCAGAACGACTCCTCGCCCGGTGTGCCCAAGGCGTCGGGCGAGCAGTCGAAGCAGACGCGCACGCCACCAGGGAACCAGAACTGGCCGAAGATGGACTCCGGCGCCTGGTGCGTGGCCTGGTAGCCCTCCTCGTTGATGGTGTGCGCCATCGCCCAGACCTTCTCGGGCACGGCCTCACCAAGGAAGAGGAGCAACAGGTCCATGGTGTGCGGGCCCATGCCCATGGTGTTGCCGCGGGTGCTGGCGCGCACGAAGTAGAGGTCGCCGATCTTGTCCTGGACAATCTCGCGGATGGTCCCATCGCGGAACTGGGGGAAGTAGCGGCGCTGGCAGTTGACCACGATCTTCAGGCCCGACTCGTTGCTGACTCGGGTCAACCCGGCGACCTCCGACGGCTTGATGGCGGCGGGCTTTTCGACGATCATCACCTTCACGCCGGCGCGGGCACAGGCTTCGGCCTCGGCCACACGGCGGCCGGGGCTGGTCACGGCGTGCACAATGTCGGGCTTGACGGCCGCCAGGGCGGCCTCGAAATCGTCGAACAGGTGTGGAATGCCGTACTTGCTCTGGAACGAAAGGCGCCGTTCCTCAATCAGATCACAGGCGCCCACCAGATCCATGTGGGGCAACTCGGCGTACACGGCGGCGTGCTCGGTTGCCCGCGGTCCGCACCCGAGCAGAAGCGAACGGTACTGAGCCATGGCGATCGTCTCCCTGGTGGCCGCGGTCTTGCCCGTTCGCCGCGGGTCTCCTGCCGGCCGGTTGGCCGGAACACCGGCGGCGGTCAGGCGTATCAGCAGTCAACCGACTGCCGCGCGAGCCGGGCGCCGGCGCCGAGACGGTTTGGCCGCGGCGCCGCTCGGTGTATAAGTTAGGCAGCGGTGTGACGGAGAAGACCATGGCGGTCGAAATGGCGACGTTGTGCGAATACCTCGACGAAGAGGGCCTGACCTACGACGTCTCGCGCGAAGGGGACCGCATCTACGTGCCCTTCCCCGGCTGCATGGTCATCGTGCATGTCTGCGAGGAGGGCGAGGGCATCGTGTTCTATGCGCCCAACGTGTTCAACCTCGAAGAGACCGAGTACCGCGAAGACTGCCTGAACTTCATGGGCCATCACAACTACCGCGTGAAGATCGGCGCCTTCGGACACGACGTCCGCGACGGCGAGGTCAACGTGTCCGACTTCTACCCGGTGGAAGACGGCGGGATCACCCGGCGGCAGTTCGTGCGCATGGTCCACATGGTGGCCGCCGTGGCGCGGCGCGACGGTGCGCGCCTGCGGCAGGTGGCCTACGGCAAGGATCCTGACGAGACCGAGAAGGGCATCGAGGCGCCGGCCGACCTGCGCGACTTCTTCGACAGCCTGAGCGACGGCGAGGGCCTGGAAGCCGGCGGCGAGGGCGTTGGCCAAGTGCCGGCCGCGCCGGTGGATGAGCGCGCCTGGCTGCTCCATGCCACGCGCGCGTTCGGCTCGCTGGCGGCCAGCACCGAGGACGACACGGCCCTGATGACGCTGCGGAACGACGTCTGGCCCCGGCTCTACGCCCTGCGCGCCGACTCGGTGGCCGCGGGCGAGAGCTACCGCTCGCTCGACCTGGCCGCCCGCCATGCCCTGCGGACCGATGAGGAGATGCTGCTGATGTTCATGCTCGCGCGCCACGCGGCGGGCGACCGGCGCATCTTCACCAAGGAGTTGGACCGCGTCTACGGTCCGGGCCCGCACTGGCTCGATACGCCGGTGGAGGTGCAGCGCCTGGTCCAGGCCGGCCTGATTGAGGCCCGCGACCAGGACAAGGTCGAGCCGTACTGCCTGACCCGTCGGTTGCTCGACGAGTATGCCGAAGCAGACGTGCTGCCGTTCGCTTACGAGCCGCTGCCGGCGCCGTTCACCGCCGCCGACGTGCCGGCGGCGCCGATCACCGAGAGCGCTTGGCTGGAACTGGTCCACCACGCGGTGGCGGCCGATGCCGACGATCGTCGCGATCTGCCGCGCCTGGCCATGCTGCGCGACGAGGTCTGGCCGGCGCTGCTCGAGCTGCGCCACGAGTCCATTACGGCCGGCGAGAGCTACACCACCGCCGGCGCCGCCAAGCAGTATGCCCTCTCGCCGCACGAGGAGCTGGTGGTGGCCCTGGTGGCCGCGCGCGCCGCGGCCGGTGACCATCGCGTCGACGTGGTGCTGCTCGACGAGGTCCACCCGCCGGAGAGCGACCGGCAGGAGCGCTCACCGTTCTTCCAACGGTTGATGGAGAACGAGTTGCTGAGCGCCAGCGACGAAGACGACCGACCGCCGTTTACCATCGGACGGAACGCTGAGCCCTGGGTCGGCACCTGAGACCCAGCGGCAGGACCTGCAATCGACGCCTGGAATAGCCCGGGCCGAGAACTGGTGAAAGGCCCGACGCATCCATGGCTGGATACACGCTGCACGTCATTTCGCATTCGCACTGGGACCGCGAATGGTACCTGCCGTTCGAACGGCACCGCCGTCGCCTGGTCAAGCTGCTCGACGACCTGCTGGCCGTCCTTGAGCGCGATCCGGAGTTCGGCAGCTTCCACCTCGACGGCCAGTCGCTCCCGCTCGAGGACTACCTGGCCATTCGCCCGCACCAGCGTCAGCGCCTGGTGGCTGCGGCCCAGGCCGGCCGGCTGACCGTCGGCCCCTGGTACGTGCTGCAGGACGAGTACCTGACCAGCGCCGAGGCGCAGGTGCGCAACCTGCTCTACGGCACGCGCGTCGCGGCGCAGTTCGGCGCGCCGCTGAAGGTCGGCTACCTGGCCGACGCCTTCGGCAACATCGGCCAGATGCCGGGCCTGCTGCGCGGCTTCGGCATCGACAACGCCGTGTTCGGCCGCGGCCTGAACCGGCTCAATCCGGACGCCGATCCCAACCTGCCCGACGGCGAGCGCGGCTATCACAGCGAGGTCTGCTGGCGTGGCGGCGACGGCAGCGAAGTGCTGGGCATCTTCATGGCCAACTGGTACTCCAACGCCATGGACATCCCCAGCGATCCCGATGCCTGTGTCGGTCGGTTCGAGGCGATTCGCGACGCGGCGGCGAAGCTGGCCACCACCGAGCACCTGCTGCTGATGAACGGTTGCGACCACACGCCGTGCCAACTGAACCTCAGCGAACTGATCCGCACGGCGCGCGAGCGGCTGGACGACACCATCCAGCATAGCCGGCTGGACGACTACGCCGCCGCGGTGCGCGCCGCGGCCGGCGCTCTGCAACAGGTGACCGGCGAGCTGCGCAGCGAGTATACCGACGGCTGGGGCACGTTGACCAACGTGCTGAGCGCGCGGCTGTACCTGAAGCAGGCCAACTACCGCTGCCAGCTCGAGCTGGAGCGCTATCTGGAGCCGTTGCAGGCGGTCGGTGCGCTGTGGGGTCAGGCGGCCGACCGCGACTTCCGCGCCTATCTGTGGAAGCTGCTCTTGCAGAACCACCCGCATGACAGCATCTGCGGCTGCTCGTGCGACGAAGTCCACCGCGAGATGGAGACGCGTTTCGCCAAGGTCGAGCAGTTGGCCGGGCAACTCTCCGGCGAGTCGTTGGAGGCGGTGGCCGCCGAGGTGGACACCCGCGCCGCGCCGGCCGGTGCGGTGCCGCTGGTGGTCTACAACCCGTTGGCACACGAGCGGTGCGACCTGGTGCGCGCCGAGGTGAGCTTCCCGCTCGGCACCACGGTGCGCGCTGTGAAGGTCACCGCCGCGGCCGACGGCAGCGACGTGCCGTACTGGATTGAGCGCACCTGGCGCAAGACCTGGGACTACGAGCTGCCGGACGACCGCTTCCGCCAGCCGTACGAGTGCCAGCGGGGCCAGATCGCCTTCTTGGCGCGTGTGCCGGCCTTCGGCTACGCCACCTTCTGGGTGCAGCCGGCGGCCGAGGCGCGGCCCGAAGGCGTGGCCAGCGGCAACCAGATGGAGAACGACGCCCTGCGCGTGACCATCCACAGCAACGGCAGCTTCGATGTCCTCGACAAGGAGACCGGCCGCTGGTTCCGCGACCTCAACGTGCTGACCTACGGGCAGGATGTCGGCGACGAGTACATCTACCGCGCGCCGGAGGGCGATGAGGAGCAGCCGATTGCCGAGGCGTCGCTCGACGAAGCGGACGACCCGGGCGCGGTGGTCTCCAATCCGGTCTACCAGGTCTACGGTGGCGAGGAGACGCTGATCGTGCATCCCGAGGGCAATCGGCCACCGCAGGTGATCCGGATGCCCTACCGCATCATGCTGCCGCGCGAAGGCAGGCGCGTCGAGGTGTCGCTCAAGCTGTTCAACTTCGATTCGAGCAACTTCCGCATCCGGGCCTGGTTCGCCACCGACACCCAGGCCACCACGGTGCTGGCCGACGGCCAGTTCGAGGTGGTCGAGCGGCCGGTCGAGCCCTGGCACGGCTGGACCAACCCGAGCAACTGCCAGCCCTGCCAGGCGTTCGTCACGGTGGCCGACGGCACCGCCGGGCTGACGGTGGCCAACCGCGGGCTGCCCGAGTACGAGGTGCTGCGCGACGGGCGCCACACGCTGGCGGTGACCTTGCTGCGCGCGGTGGACCGCCTGGGTGACTGGGGCGTGTTCCCGACACCCGACGCCCAGTGCCAGCGCGAGAACGTGGCCGAGTACGCGGTCATCCCGCACGGCCCGGATCCGGCGGGCACGGCCGACCTGGCGGCGCGGGCCTACGCGGCGCCGCTGCGCGCAGTGCAGACCGGCACGCACGGCGGCCGGCTGCCGGTGGCGGCCGCGTGGCTCGAGCTCGAGCCGGCCTGGTTGACGCTGTCGGCGGTGCGCTGGGCCGAGGACCGCGACGCCTTCCTCGTGCGCTTCTACAACCCTTACGACCGGCCGGTGTCAGCTACCCTACGGTGCCGCCTGCCGGTGAGCCGAGTCTGGCGCTGCAACCTCGACGAGGTCCGTGGCGAGCTGCTCGGCGAAGTGGGCGACGGTCTGCGGTTGGCCGTCGGCGCCAAGGAGATGGTGACGCTGGAGCTGGGCTGAGCGGCGCGCGCAGACCCGGCGTTGACAGCCCGTTGGGCGATATGCTACCGTTCGACAAGAAGGTCGGCCGGCGGCGGACCGTGTCTGGCTATGCCATAGCGTTTGGACAGGGTCCGCGTACCGCCGCTCGGCGAGGTGCAGCACGTGGCCACTACCAAACGCAACCTGGGTCAGATCCTGGTCGACAAAGGCGTGATCTCCGCCAGTGCCCTGCAGACGGCGATGGACGCCATGAAGCAGTCGCCGGGCCTGCGTCTGGAGCAGGTGCTGGTCGACATGAACCTGGCCAGCGAAGACGCCGTGCTCGACGCCAAGGCCGAGACCCTCGGTGTCCAACGGGTCAAGCTGCGCCAAATCGCCATCGACGGCAACGCGATCAAGGCGGTGCCCTTCGACCTCATGCAGCGGCACACCATTCTGCCGTTTGCGCGCGAGGGCAGCACCATCGTGGTGGCCATGTCGGACCCCACCAACATCATGGCCATCGACGACCTGCGCATGCGCGGCATTCAGGCCCGTGGTGTGTTGGCTTCGCGTGGCGAGATTGAAGCGGCGCTGACGCAGCTCGGCGCCACGGCGGCCAGCCGGCCGGTGGAGACGGCGGCCCAAGAGCAGGCGGCGGCCGAGGCGTTCGGCGGCGACGAGATGATGTCGGACGACGACTTCATGCAAGGCGCGCTGCAGGACCTGGACTCGGGCCGCGGCGACGAGGTCGAGCTCGACGAGAACGAGATCGACAACGTCCAGGCCATGGTCGAGGCCGCACCGATCATCCGCATCGCCAACACGGTCATCAAGAAGTCGATTGAGGATGGTGCCTCGGACATCCACATCGAGCCGCAGCGGCGCAACGTGCGCATCCGCTACCGCGTGGACGGCGTGCTCCACGAGATGATGACCATCCCGAAGTACGTCCACCCGCCGCTCCTCTCGCGCGTGAAGATCATGGCCGAGATGGACATCGGCGAGCGGCGCAAGGCCCAGGACGGCCGCATTCCGCTGCGGCACGGCGGCAAGGACTACGACCTGCGCGTCAGCGTCATCCCGACCGTGCACGGCGAAAAGGCGGTCATGCGTATCCTGGACAAGAGCTCGGTGTTGCTCGGTCTGGGCAAGCTTGGCATGTTCCCGGACACGCAGGCGCTGCTCGAGGACGTCATCCAGCAGCCGTACGGCATCTTCCTGAGCTGTGGCCCGACCGGGTCGGGCAAGACCACCACGCAGTACTCCGTGCTGAACAAGCTGAACAGCATGGAGCGGAACATCATCACCATCGAGGACCCGGTCGAGTACCAGTTGCCGGGCATCTCGCAGGTGGCGGTGAACCGCAAGGCCGGCGTCGACTTCGGCACGGCGCTGCGCGCCTTCCTGCGCCAGGACCCGGACATCATCATGGTCGGCGAAATCCGCGACCTCGAGACCGCCGAAATCGCGGTCGAAGCGTCGCTGACCGGCCACTTGGTGCTGAGTACCATCCACACCAACGACGCGCCGTCGTCGGTGACCCGTCTGACCGACATGGGGGTGGAGCCGTTCCTCATCGCCGCTTCGCTGATCGGCGCCATGGCCCAGCGCCTGGTGCGCAAGATCTGCAGCGAGTGCAAGGTGGCCTACAACCCGCCGATGGAGGCCTTGGCGCGCTTCAACTTCCGCGCCGAGCCGGGCAAGCCGGTGACCTTCTTCCGCGGCCAGGGCTGCACCACGTGCCGCGAGACCGGGTACAAGGGCCGCGTCGGCATCTACGAGCTGCTGACGGTGAACTCGGAGCTGAACGAGCTGATCGTCAAGCACGCTTCGGTGCAGGAGCTGAAGGAAGCGGCCCGCGCGGCCGACATGCGCACCTTGCAGGAAGACGGCCTGAAGAAGGTGGTCGAGGGCATGACCACCATCGAAGAGGTCATGCGCGTGGTGCAGTCGCTCGGCGTCGACTAGTCGGCGAGCGTTTGAGTCCGGGCCGCGCCGGGAAACACCCCAGCGAGCGGCCTGCTGGCAGCGGCCAGACAGGTAGGGAGAGCGATGTCGAACGAAGCTGCAGGCAAGAAGCAGGCCATGCCCATCGAGGACGTCCATATCGACGACCTCTGTCGGCAAGTGGTGGATCGGGGCGCTTCCGACCTGCACATTGCCGTCGGCCTGCCGCCGATCCTGCGCATCGACGGCGAGTTGGTGCCGCTGCCCTACACCAAGTTCTCGCCACCGGTCAGCCAGCGGATGATGTACGACATCCTGAGCGATGAGCAGGTGCAGAAGTTCGAGAACGACTGGGAGCTGGACTTCTCGTACTCGATGCAGCGGCTGGCCCGCTTCCGCGTCAACGTGTACCGCGACCGCGGCAACGTGGCCGGTGCCTTCCGGCAGATCCCGACGCGCATCCCGACGCTCGAGGAGCTGAACCAGCCGCCGATCCTGCGCGACCTGACCGAGAAGCCGCGCGGGCTGGTACTGGTGACCGGGCCGACCGGTTCGGGCAAGTCGACCACGCTGGCGGCCATGGTCAACCACATCAACCGCAACCGTGGCGTACACATCCTGACCATCGAGGACCCGATCGAGTTCATGCACAGCCACCACAAGTCGGTGGTCAACCAGCGCGAGGTGGGCGCGGACACGCGCAGTTTTGCGCGCGCGCTGAAGTCGGCTCTGCGCGAAGATCCGGACGTGATTCTGGTGGGTGAGATGCGCGACCTGGAGACCACCTCCATCGCCATCACCACGGCCGAGACGGGCCACTTGGTGTTCGCCACGTTGCACACGAACACCGCGGCGGAGACCATCGACCGCATGATCGACCAGTTCCCCGCCGACCAGCAGGAGCAGATCCGCGTGCAGTTGGCCAACAACCTGGTGGCGGTAGTGTCGCAGCAACTGCTGCCACGCGCCGGGCAACCGGGTCGCGTCTGCGCGCAGGAGATCATGCTGGCCAACGCCGCCATCCGGAACCTGATCCGCGAGGCCAAGGCGCACCAGATGACCACGGTCATGCAGACCAACGTCAGCAGCGGCATGCAGACGATGGACCAGGCGCTGCGCGACCTGTACCACCGCGGCCTGGTGACCCTTGAGGAAGCGATGAAGAAGGCCGTCAGCCCGGACGAGCTGAAGAAGATGATCTTCGGCTCCGAGGGCGAAGAAGGCGCCGCCCAGGGCGGCGCGCGTCAACGACGGTAGCGGCGCAAAGAGCCATCGCCGCCGCGGCGCGGTGATGGCCAGACGGGTCACGCCCGCTGCGGCGGGCGTCACCCGGGGAGCAGACGATGCCGACCTTCAGCTATGTGGCTCGGACGCAGACCGGCGAGATCAAGCGCGGCCAGACCGAGGCCGAGGACGAGGGCGTGCTGCGCCAACGCCTGCAGGCTCAAGGCTATGCGCCGACGGAGGTGAAGCGCGTCGGCAAGGCGACCAAGGCGGCCGCGGGTGGCCAGACCCAAGAGAAGAAGAAGTTCAAGATCAGCTTCGGCCGGGTCAAGGCCAAAGACCTGTCCATCTTCTGCCGCCAGTTCTCGACCATGATGAACGCCGGCGTGTCGTTGATCCGGTGTCTGACGGTGCTGGAGCAGCAGACCAACAGCTACAAGCTGAAGGAGATCATCCGCGACCTGCAGGGCCAGGTGGAAGCCGGCGAAAGCCTGTCCAAGTCGCTCCGCCGCCACCCGAAGGCGTTCAACAACCTGTTCGTCGGTCTGGTGCAGGCCGGTGAGGTCGGCGGTGTGCTCGACGAGACCCTCGACCGCCTGGCCGGCTTCCTGGAGCGCGACCAGGAGCTGCGCCGCAAGATCAAGTCGGCCATGAGCTACCCGACCATGGTCATGATCGCCGCCGTCGGCATCGTGCTCTTCCTGGTGACGTTCATCCTGCCGAAGTTCATCCAGTTGTTCCATGACCTCGGCGTGAAGGACTTCCCGGCGCCGACCGCGTTCCTGATCGCGGTGTCCGACTTCTGCGTCAACTGGATCCTCAAGAAGTTCTACATCACCTGGCCGGTGATCTTCGGGTTCATCACGCTGTTCAAGAAGTGGAAGACGACTCGGTCGGGCAAACGCATCTGGGACTGGATCCGGCTCAAGGTGCCGGTCTTCGGCTCGTTGAGCCACAAGGTCTCGGTCGGCCGGTTCTCGCGCACGCTGGCCACGCTGCTCGGCTCGGGCGTGCCGGTGCTGAGCGCGCTGGAGACCACCGCCGGCACCGTCGACAACGAGATCATTTCCAGCGCCATCCTGGATGCCCGCACGGCCATCCGTGAAGGTGAAGAGATCGCCAAGCCGTTGCAGGCTTCGGGCCAGTTCCCGCCGATGGTGGTGCAGATGGTCAGCATCGGCGAGGAGACCGGCGCTCTCGACCAGATGCTGGGCAAGGTGGCCGACTTCTACGAAGGCGAAGTCGAGGCCATGCTGGAGACCCTGACCTCGGCGCTCGAGCCGCTGCTGATCGTGTTCCTGGGCTTCGTGGTCGGGTTCATCGTCATCGCGATGTTCCTGCCGCTGGTGGCCATCATCGACTCGCTGTCGCAGTAGCACCGTATGGACGATCCGGTGCGGCTGGTGTGGATCGTCAGCGCGGTGCTGATGGGTCTGTGCGTGGGCAGCTTCGTCAACGTGCTCATCTTCCGGCTGCCCCGCGGCCGGTCGGTGATCCGGCCGCGTAGCCACTGCTTCTGCTGCGGCACCGAACTGGGTCTGTGGGACTTGGTGCCGGTGTTCAGCTACCTGTTTGCCCGCCGCTGCTGCCGCTACTGCGGCGCGGCGCTGTCCAGCCAGTACACCTGGGTCGAGTCGCTCTGCGGCCTCCTGTTCGGCGTCATGGCCGCCCTTTGGTCGCCCGGGCTGACCACCGTGCTCTACCTGGCGGCCGGCGCGATGCTGCTGGCGGCGTTCGTGACCGACCTGAAGCACAAGATCATCCCGACCGAGCTGAACACGATCGTGTTCGTGTTGGGCCTGCTGGGCAGTTGCGCGGCCTGGGGCCTGCAGCGCGCGGGCGGGCCACCGGCGGCCGACTGGCTCGGTTCGGCCTGGCTGCCGACGCCGGCGCAGTCGCTGGCCGGGGCCGTGCTGGGCTATGCGGTGTTCGAGAGCATCGTCCGCAGCGGCCGGCGCCTCTTCGGGCAGGAGGCCATGGGTGGCGGCGACGTGCTGCTGGCCGCGGCAGTGGGCACGTTCCTCGGGCCCTGGCGGCGGTTCGGGGCGTTCTTCATCATCGGGATCATGTCCGGGGCCATTGTTGGCGTGGCGCTCATGGCCACGGGGCGGCTGTCGCGGCGCGAGCCGATTCCGTTCGGCCCGTTCCTCATCGCCGGCGCCCTGACCGTGTGGCTCTGTCCGCAGGTGGCCGACTGGATCGCGCGGATGTACGGCTTCGAGTGAGCGGGCCGCGGAAGGACTTGCCACCGGTGGCCCGAACTCCAGGCGCGGGAGAGCTGGCATGGGTTGCAGCCGGGTCGCCGAGGCGGTTGACCGCTATCTCGTGGCCGCCCAGCGCGGCAGTCGCTGGCTGGTGACGCAACAGCAGGCGGACGGCTCCATGGGGCCACCCGACCTGCGCGCGGACGTCTTCCACAAGGCTGGTTATGCACTGGCCGCCGCCGGCCGCATCGACGCGGCGCACCGTCTGCTCGACTGGGTCAAGGCCCACGCCACCACCGCGGGCGGTGGCTTGCTGCTCAACGATCCGGGGCTGGCGCTCTACAAGGTGAGCTGGACCTGCCAGAGCGCGCACCGCCTGGCGCGCTTCGACCTGTCCTGGCCCATCATGAGCTACCTCACCACGCTCCAGGCGCCGTGTGGCGGGTTCTTCCAGAACGCCGACGAGAACCGCTACGTCGAGCCAGTGTGTACCGCCTGGTGCGGCGTCACCGCGCTCTACCACGGCCGGCTGTCGGTGGCCGAACGCGCCGCGATGTGCCTGGCCTCCATGCTGGCCCAACAGCGCGAGCCGCGCCGCTTCTACTACCGCCTGACGCCCGACGGCAAACTGCTGACCCGCGGCGAGTTGGCGGCCTGCTGCGACGGCGCCCAGTTGCGCCAAGCCTACTACTGCCCCGGCATTGCCATGCTGTTCATGGCGCGGCTCTACCTGGCCACCGGGCAGTCGGCCTATCTCGACACGGCCCTCGGCCTGTTCGAGGCGACGCTGCGGCTGGCCGGCGACGCCTACGAGTACGTCACCGCGGCCAAGGGCGGTGTCGCCACGGCCATCCTGTACCGGCTCACCGGCGACGAGCGCCTGCTCAAGGCGGCGCTGTCGTTGGGTGACTACCTGGTGCGCGAACAGACCGCCGAGGGCTGGTGGGCCAACCCGTATGATGACGGCCTGGTGGTCCGGCTGGACCACACGGCCGAGTTCATCGTCTTCCTGTCGGAGATCGCCGGCAATCTCGCCGGCGCCGCCAACGGAGCCGCCGATGAAGGGCGTGGTCTTCCTGGGTGATCGCCGCTTGACGGTGGCCGAACGACCGGTCGCCGAGCCGGGTGCCGGCGAAGTGCGGGTCAAGCTGCTGGCCTCCGGCATCTGCGGGTCCGACCTGGCGGTCTACCGCGCCGCCCAGGTGCCGGGCCAGGTGGCCGGCCACGAGCCGAGTGGCGTGGTCGAGGCGCTGGGTCCGGGCGTGCAGCGGTTGGCCGTGGGCACCCGTGTGACCGTGCACCACCACCTCGGCTGCGGCGTCTGCCCGTTGTGCGCGCGCGGTGAGACCGTGGCCTGCGCGCAGGACCGCGTCGTCGGTTGCGCCGTGCCCGGCTCGTTCGCCGAGAGCCTGGTGGTGCCCGAGCGGAACTGCGTGCCGCTGCCCGACGGCGTCAGCGCTGTCGACGGCGCGTTCATGGCCTGTGTCGGCGGCACGGCCTTCGCCGCGCTGCGGCGGCTGCAGGTGGCGCCGCACGACACGTTGGCCGTGTTCGGCCTTGGCCCCGTCGGCCTGAGTTGCGTCATTCTCGGCGCGGCCATGGGCTTGCGCGTCATCGGCCTGGATGTGCAGCCGCACCGCCTGGAGCTGGCCCGGGCCTGCGGCGCCGAGGCGGTGGTCCACGGGGCCGACGAGGACGTGCCGGCGGCGATGCGGGCGTTCGGCCGGATCCTCGGCGCCGAGCACCTCAGCGGCGTCGACTACCTCATCGAGACCTCGGGTAGCGCGCCGGCGCGGCGCGCGATCCTGCCGAGCCTGCGCCGCGAGGGCCGCGCCGCCATCGTCGGCGTCGGCAGCAACGAAGAGGTGATCTGCCCCAGCGCCATCCACGCCAAGGCGGCCACGCTGATCGGGTCGGTCGTCTTTCCGCTGGGCTGGCTGTGGGACCTGGCCGCCTTCCTGGCCGCCAGCCGGACCAGCTTCGAGCCGGCGGTGACCCACCGCTATGGCCTCGACGACGCCGAGCAAGCGCTCCGCACAGCCGACGAGGCCACCGGCGGCAAGGTCATCTTCCAGCCCCACGGGTAGCCGAGGCTACAGCTCGACCACCGCGCCGTCGTTGCGGCACGACTCCACCATGGCGCAGCACGCCCGCGCCAGCGCCAGACCATCCGCGGCCGTGACCAGCGGCGGGCGGTCCTCCAAGCAGCAGTCGACGAAGTGCCGTGTCGCCTCGGCGGTGAAGCCACAGGCCCGCCCGTGAACCGCGCCGGCAATCGGCGTGCTCATCTCGAACTGCTCGGCCCCGGCCATGGCCAGCTCGCTGCGGAAGCGGTCGATGTCGATGACGCCGTTCTCGCACAGGCAGTAGAAACGGCTGTCCACCAGGCTGGGATAGCCCGCCGGCAAGATCCAGTTGGCCTCCAGCGACATCACCGCGCCGCCGTCGAACTCGACGGTGGCACAGAAGAAGTCGGGCGCCTCGTAGCCTTGCGCGGCCAGCACGCCGCGGCCCTCCACCGCGCGTACTCGCACGATCTCGCGGCCGACATACCAGCGGGCGATGTCGAGTCGATGGACGCCGATCCAGTGCGCCAGGTGGCTCTGCTGCAGCCAGCGCAGCCGCTCCATCGGCACCTCGCGGCGATTGGCCAGGCGGCCCCACAGGTAGCGCGGCGCACCGTACCGGCCGCTGTCGATCATCGCCTTGCCGGCGGCGAAGGTGGCCATCCAGCGGTTCGACAGGTTCAGCATGAACTGCCCGCTGGCTGCCTGCGCCGCGGCCGCGATGGCCTCGGCATCGGCCACGGTGGTGGCCATCGGCTTCTCCAGCAGCAGGTGCTTGCCCGCGGCCAGCGCCGCGGTGGCGGGCGCGACGTGCAGGTGGTCGGGCACCACGATGACGACCGCGTCGACGTCGTCGCAGCCGACCAGCTCCTGGTAGTCGGTGAAGCAGTGCCGCACGCCGTACTGCTCCGCCCGCTGCCGCAGCAGGTCTTCGTTCAGGTCGCAGATGGCGGTCAACTCGGCGCGCGGGTCGGCGGCCAGCAGGTCGAGATGACTGCCGCCCTGCCAGCCGACGCCAATGACGCCAAACCGCAGCTTGTTGCTCATGGTCTCACCGGTAGGTCGGCCGCAGCCGGGCAAACGTGTTGATGTCCCAGTAGTCGCTGACCGCCGAGCCCGGCGGCGCTATCTCGTCGACGCGCGCCAGCTCGTCGCCACTGAGGGTGTGCGTCAGGCCGTCGAGGGCCGAGGTCAGGTGCGCGAGCGTGCGGGCACCAAGGATGGGTGCGGTGATGCCCGGCTGCTGCTGGACCCAGGCCAGCGCGAACTGCGCCAGCGTCAGGCCGCGCGCTTCGGCCAGCGGTCGCAGGGCTTCGGCGCGCGCCACCGCGTCGTCGGTCAGCCGCTTGGCGCCCACGCCGCCCTTCTCGTTGCGGCTGCCTGTCGGCTGGTCACCCGCCGTGTGGTACTGCCCGCTGAGAATGCCGGTGCCGAGCGGCGCCCAGGGCACCAGGCCGACGCCATGCCGGCGCGCGCACCAGACCAGCTCCTTCTCAATGGAGCGGTCGAGCAGGTTGTACGGCGGCTGCTCGGCCACGAAGCGTGCCCAGCCGTAGTGCGTGCTGGTCAGAATCGCCTCGGCCAGCAGACTCGGCACCCACTTGCTGGTGCCCAGGTAGAGCACCTTGCCCTGCCGCACCAGGTCGTCCAGGGCCTGGAGGATCTCGTCGACCGGCGTGCGCATGTCCATGAAGTGGACGTAGTACAGGTCGATGCGGTCGGTCTGCAGGCGGCGCAGGCTGGCTTCCACCTGGCTGCGGATGTGGTAGCGGCTCGAGCCACCGTCGTTCGGCCCGCTGCCGATGTCGCCGGTGAACTTGGTGGCGACGAACAACCGGTCACGCTTGCTGTCGCGCGCCATGGCGCGGCCGAGGATCGCCTCGCTCTCGCCGCGCGTGTAGATGTTGGCGGTGTCGACGAAGTTCAGCCCGCGGTCCATCGCGCAGTCGAGAATCCGGTGCGCTTCAGCCTCGTCGGTGCTGTTGCCCCAGGTCATGGTGCCCAGACACAAGGACGACACCTTCACGCCGCTCCGACCCAGTTGGCGGTACTCCATGGTGGTGCTCCCTACCGCCGATGGATAGGCCCCAGCGACGCCGAATCCTGCCCGCGACGCCCGCCGCACACGCGCCGTTAACACGCGGCGCCGACACTGTCCGGCAGGAGACAACGATGCAGCGCGGCTTCCTGATCGACATGGACGGCGTCGTCTACCGTGGCAGCGAGCTGGTGCCCGGCGCTGAGCAGTTCATCGGCCGCTTGTTGGCCCTGGGCGTGCCGTTCCGGTTCCTGACCAACAACAGCCAGCGCACGCGGCGCGACGTCGCCACGCGGCTCAACCGCATGGGGCTGCCGGTCACCGAGGACCACGTGTTCACCTGCGCCATGGCCACAGCCCGCTTCCTGGCGCTCCAGCAGCCGGGCGGCACGGCGTTCGTCATCGGCGAGGGCGGCCTGCTGGCGGCGCTCCACGAGAACGGCTATGCGGTGGTCGACCACGCCCCGGACTACGTGGTGGTGGGCGAGGGCCGGGTGCTCAACTTCGAGCTGATCGAGCGCGGCGTGCGCCTGGTCATGGACGGGGCCCGCCTGATTGCCACCAACCTGGACCCGAACTGCCCCACGGAGCAAGGCCTGCGCCCGGGCTGTGGCGCGACGGTGGCGATGCTTGAGGCCGCCACCGGCCAGAAGGCGTTCAGCGTGGGCAAACCGAGCCCGATCATGATGCGCATGGCGCGCAAGGAGCTGGGCCTGGCCACCGCCGAGACCACGATGATCGGCGACACCATGGACACCGACATCCTGGGCGGGGTGCAGATGGGCTACCGCACGGTGCTGGTGCTCACCGGCGGCACGAGCCGCGCCGACCTGGCGCGCTATGCCTACCGGCCCGATCAGGTGGTCGACTCCATCGCCGACCTGTGCGACGACGCCTACCTGCTGGGCCCGCCGCTGGCGGAGCTGGTGACGTTTGCGTGAGTGCCGGCGGGCAGCGCCGGCCGGCACCTTAATATGGGTGACGTCCCCAATTTATGGTGCCGTCTGTGTGAGTGCCGGCAGGCGGCGCCGGCCGGCGCGTAAATATGGGTGACGTCCCCAATTAAGTGTTGGCGACAGCACCTGCTTCGTCACCGGTTCAGCCGGTTTGGCCGTCGGCTTCCAGGTCGCCCAGTTCCGGGTACAGCGTGCTGATGCAGGCCGGGCAGAGGCCATGGGAGAACTGCGCCTCGGTGTGGTGGGTGACGTACTCCTCGACCTGTTCCCAGTAGCCGGCGTCGTTGCGGATCTTCTTGCAGTTGGCGCAGATCGGCACGATGCCGCGGAGCGTGCGGATCTGGTCGAGTGCGCTCTGCAACTCGGTGATCAGGCGCTCGCGCTCGAGCTCGATCTGCTTGCGTTGGTGGATGTCGGTGAACATGCCGAACGAGCCGACCACCTGGCCCTGCTCGTTGCGGACCGCCCTGGCGGACACCAGGACCCAATGGCGCTCGCCGCTCTTGGTCACGAGGCAACGCTCGTAGCGCGAGTCACAGCCCTGCGCGCGGCGTTCGGCCTGGACGCGGAAGTCGTCCACCTGGTCGGGCGCGATGAACGACTCGTACGGCCGCCCGAGCATCTCCTCGGCGGCGTAGCCGAGCAACGAACACATCTGCTGGTTGACGAAGGTGATGCGGTCGGTGGCGTCCAGCGAGAGCACGCCCTCCATGGCGGTGTCCACGATCAACCGGTACTGCCGCTCGCTGGCCTGCAGCGCGGACTCGATGCGCTTGCGCTCGTCGATATCGGTGAACATGGCGAAGGAGCCGGCGAAGGAGCCGCTGTCGGTCATCACCGCCTTGGCCGAGACCAGCAGCCAGTGCCGGCGGCCGTCCTGACGGATGAAGCAGCGCTCGTAGACGGCATTCCGGCCTTGCGCGCGGATGCGCATCTGCTCGCGGTTGGCGTCCTGCTCTTCCGGCGCGATGAACGCAGCGTAGGGCTGCCCGACCACTTGCTCGACGGTGGCGCCGAGCATGGCGCACATCTGCGGGTTGGCGAAGGTGATGATGGCATGGTGGTCGAGCGAAAGGACGCCCTCGATCGCCGTCTCCACGAACCTCCGGTAGCGCTGCTCGCTGGCTTGCAGCGCGGCCTCGATGCGCTTGCGCTGATCGATGTCGGTGAACATGGCGAACGAACCGTCGAAGTCACCGTTGGCGGCGCGAAGCGCCTTGGCCGAGACCAGCAGGACGTGTCGCCGGCCGTCCTTGGTGATGAAGCAGCGCTCGTAGACCGCGTCCTCGCCGCGCGCGCGGAGGCGCATCTGCTCGCAGTTGGCCTTCTGCTCCTCCGGCGCGACGAAGGAGGCGTAGGGCTGCCCGACCACCTCGTCGACGGTGTAGCCGAGCATGGCACACATCTGCGGGTTGGCGAAGGTGATGATGGCGTGGCGATCGAGCGAGAGGACGCCCTCAATGGCGGTCTCGACGAACAGGCGGTAGCGTTCGTTGCGCTGCAGGGCCGCGGCGATGTGGTGGCGCGCTCCACCGCGGTCGAGCGCGCGCGTCAGTCGACGCCACAAGCCACCGATGCGTGTCGCCATGGCCGGCTTCCAGACGGAGCCATTCCCTGCCCGGCGCGGCCCGGTCGGCTTTGACGGCGGGCCTGGCCGGCTGCGCCGCGCCGCACCGACCGCTTACCAGGCTACCCGCGCCCGGCCGCGGGAGTCAAGGCCGCGCTGGCTCCCGGTGGCTGCGGCAAACCGACCGACGCACCCTAGCCGGTGGCCGGGGTGCGTCGGTCGGGGTGTGCGGTTGGGTCGGTGGGCTCGCGACCGACCGTCGCCTCGTCCAGCGCCAGGCTGGACGCCGGTCTACTGAACGCCGAACTTGGACCGCACCGCAGCGCGGTCGCCGTCGTTCTTGCAGAAGTACCTGAGGGTGGACTGCGCGGCCGCGGGGTTGCCGGGCGGGTACATCGCGGCCCACGGGGCCCACTTGGCGTGGCCGTCGCAGTAGATGTAGTTGGCGCCCTCGTTGTGCGCGCCCGGGTGCTCCCAACTGCACACGCGCGGCCCACTGGAGGTCTGGTAGGCGACCCAGCGCAGGTTGGCCGGCAGGTCGAGTCGGCCGGCATTGCCGCCGTCACCGGCAAACACGCAGTCGGCCGGCGTGGTGATGTTGGCCAGCGACAGACCCTTGAAGCCGACGTTGGTGTAGTACGGACTGGCCACCGTACCACCCCAGCCCGTCCAGCTCTGGTAGTCGAAGGCCACGAACATGCTCATCGAGTAGACCTGATGGGGCGCGCCGGTACTCGTCCAGAGGGTGGACGGGCACTGCCAGACGCCGGTCATGGCGCCCGTCTGCGGGGCGCCGTTCTTGACGTACGGCGCGACCAGGGCCTGCCAGCTATTGGACCAGGCCCAGCCGCCGGGCGCCCAGAAGCGCCACCAGCCCGGGAACATCTCGTCGTAGTCCTGGGCATACATGGCCACGGCGGTGCCGATCTGCTTGAGGTTGCTACAGCAAGCTGTTTGCCGTGCCTTCTCGCGAGCCTTGGCGAAGACCGGGAACAGAATGGCAGCCAAGATCGCGATGATCGCGATGACCACCAGCAGCTCGATCAGCGTGAACCCGTTCCGAGACCGTGCCATCAGCATCTCCTCCTGGCGGCTGCGGAGCAGCCGGGGTGCCTGACGCGTCCTCCGGTCCGGCGAGCGACACCGGGTGAGCGAAGAGCCACATTATGGCGAAAGCGTTCGGCCGAGTCAAGCCTACCTGGGGTAGGTATCACAGATGGCGCGCTGCCATGAGGAAACCAAGCTGGGTATTGTATACATAGAGGCGCGGCGTCCAGTGGCGCAGGCCTGGCCAAGCGCCGTGCCGGGCTGCTGGGTCTGGTCCCGCGCGAGCTACCCGCCGACGCTCAAGTCCATCACGATGAGGCCGTGGGGCGGCACGTGCAGCGGCGTGAAGTTGAGGCCGGTGCGAACCTGGCCGTCGGTCAGGTTGAGCGGCGTGTAGGGGAAGCCGCTGACCTTGTGCACCGTGATCGGTGCCGGGGTGACGGTGAAGTCGGGCACCAGGTAGGTGTCGATGGTGGAGACCAGCGCCAGGCGCAGTTGGCCCGGACCAGTCTCGTGCACGAGCAGCCGCAGGCCGTCCGCGGCGTTGCCGGCGCGCACCGTGGCCAGGCCGTGCGCCGTTGACCAACCGTCGACCACCGTGCGGATCGCCGCGGCCGTCGCGGTCCAGAACTCCGTCGGCAGCGCCTCGTAGTGGGGCGGGTCACCGAAGAACAGCGGCGGAATGGCGTCGGCTGGCTGCCAGGTTGCCGTCGGCGGCAGGGCGAGTTCGGCCACCGTCGCCCCGGCCGCGACGATGCGGCAGGTGTAGGCGCTGTCGTCGGCCAAGTGGCCGAGCCAGACCACCGGCCCGCCGGTGTAGCGACTGAGGTGGGACTGCTCGGCCGCGGTCAGCAGATCCGCGTTCGGCACGATGACCGGTCCGCTGGCGTGCGCCAGCTCCTCGATCCGGCAGATGCTGTGGATCTGCAGCGCCTCGGACTCGACCAGCCGGGCGATCTGCTTGAAGGCCGGCCAGGTGCCGCGCGCGGGGTAATCGTGCCGCAGCGCGTCCACCGCCGAGTCCGCGTAGACCCAGGTCAGCTCGCCGGCGCGCCGCGGCGTCGAGGAGTACGCCGTCTGCCATTGCCGGCGCAGATAGGCCCACTCGGTGGCGGCGAGACCGTCGCCGAGGCAGACCATGAAGCCGGTCGCGCAGCGCTCCAGGCCGTCCGGCGTGACGCGCATCTGGTTGGCCAGTGTGTAGACCTCGCGCTCGAGGCGCGACGGTGCGTGGCGCAGCAGGTCGTAGCTCTCGCAGACGTCCTTCACGCCGTGCAGGAAGAGCAGCTTCATGCTGGTCAGATGCGCCTTCAGCTCGGCGAGCGTGGCGGCGAAGTCGAAGTGGCGCTCGTAGCCACCGTTGATCAGCGCCAGGTTGGCGGCGACGGTTTCCACCACCAGATAGTCCACGCCGAGCCGGGCCACGCGGCGGTAGTCCATGCCGAAGATGTGCATCGCCTCGAACGCCGACTTGGTGTTGGCCGAGTTGATCATCGTGCCCTTGCCAAGCGGCTTCACCGCGGCGACGATGGCGGCCCAGAACTGCTCCCAGCGCAGCAGGTTGAACTCGACCCACGGTGCGTAGAGGTGGTCGTTGATGACCGCCATGCGCTCGGCCAGGGCGGGCTGGTCCCAGCCGCGCGCGTCGGTCAGTGCGGGCGGCGCGGCGGCGCCGAGGTACTCGGCGAACTGCGCGGCGATGCCGTCGGAGCAGTCGTTGAAGCTCAGCGAGCCGGCCGGCCCGAGGCAGTCGGGGCCGTGGAAGCCGTCGAAGCCGTAGTCGACCAGCACCCGCGCCAATTGCGCGGCGAACAGGTCCTGGTAGTACGTGCCGTCGGCCAGCCGGGCCAGCATCTGCACGCCGTCGGTCACGCCGAGGTGCGAGTAGACGATGCGCGCCTCCGGGTGGTCCGACAGCCACTCGCGGTGGAAGCGGTCGTGGTGGTAGGCGGCGAAGACCGAGACGAAGACCTGCACGCCGGCCGCGCGCAGTCGGGCCACCAGGTCGCGGAGCTGCCAGTTGGTCCACTCCTGCCGCTGGCGCTCCTCGTTGCCGGCCTGCCCGAAGCGCGCACAGACGTCGGCGAACAGCGGGCGCTCCGCGGCGAGGCCCTCGTGCAGCACGACGAAGTCCGAGGCGGACGCGAGCAGCGAGAGGCCGGTGGGCCGGAAGCCCAACCGGTCCAGGTACTCGCCGACGCCGAGATCGGCCTGGGCGTTATCGAAGGCCAGCAGCTCGGTCCAGATCCAGGACTCATGGCTCATGCCGGCGCGGTTTGGTGGCCGCGCCGACAGGTCCTCCTCCAAGATGGCCGGTCACCGTCGGCGCCGCGCCTACGGCACGACCAGCGCGCCGGCGGCGCCGTCGCCGTCCAGCGGCTTGGCCACCTCTTCGAACCGGTTGCCGCGCAGCACCGTGCCGTGTACGTCCTTGGTCACGCGGACGCCGACCGGCGAGTGCTTGACCGTGCAGCGCTCCACCAGCGTGTCTTCGGTCTTGCCGCCCAGGTTCAGGTAGGACTGCGTCTGCATCACGTTGCGGCGGAAGATGGTCGCCCGCGCCAACGGTCCGGGGTACTGCGCGTTGCTGTCACCGGTGGTCACGCCGAAGAACGACGGCCCCCAGACGCGCCCGCCATAGCCGCTGCCTTCGGTCAGCTCGTTGTCGAGGAACTGGCAGCAGAAGCTGGGCTGCCAGCCCCAGCCGTGCGGATTGAGGCCCCAGGTGAAGAAGCCGTCGATGCGCGCGCCGGTGTTGCCCGCTAGGATCACGTCGGCGGCCGAGCCGTAGAGTTGCACCGCGCCACCGTCGACGAAGCGGTTGCCGATGAACAGGTTGCGCCCGCGGAACGGCACGATGGAGAACCGCGAGGTGTCGTCCGGGGCCACCGTCCAGGGCCGGTCGAGTTCCCATTCGCGGCCCTGGTTGGCGGTCACCTGCCGCCACTGTCCCGCGCCGGTACCGTCGAGGATGAACACCGCCGCGCCGCGGTAGTCGGTGTGGGCACGCGGCGCGTAGTCCTTGAACTGCGGCTCGGCGGCCAGCGTCAGGTGCGTGCCGGTGGCCTTGGCCGCGCCGAAGTAGGCACCGCCGCCGGCGTCGAAGGTCATGATCTCGCGGTCGCCACCGTAGACATGCCGCACGTCGTTGTCGGCGCAGTAGAGGTCCTGCGCGAAGTTGTTCCAGTAGGTCGTGGCGCTGAAGCAGACGCCGGTCACCTTGTTGCGCTCGAAGATCACCGCCTTGTAGTTCTCACAGCCGTACATGTGGCCGTAGAACTCGCTGTCGCTGATCACGCCGTACCAGGGCCCTTGGTCGCGAGCGAAGCCCCACGGTCCGGTGACCAGCACGCGTCCCTGCGCGTTGCCCGGCAGCGCGCCGTAGACATCGCAGCCGGTGATCCGGTAGTTGCGCCCGGTGATGTGGAGCGCGGCCAACGGCTCCTTGTTGTTCTTCTTGACCGTGTGCCGCACCGCTTCGGGCACCGCGCGCACGCGCACGTGGTGCAGCCGCAGCCGCTCGCTGTCGGGCGTGTCGCTGATCACGCGGCGGTAGTTGAAGCAGTAGAGGCTTAGCTCTTCGAGGCCGTAGTCGCGGCCGCTGATCCAGCTCTCGGGCGGGTCGGGGGTGTTGGCGACATACAGGCTGACCAGGCCCATGCCTTCGCCGCGCAGCACCGTGCGCGGCGGAATCACCAGCGCCGACTTCACGTCGTAGCTGCCGCGCGGCAGGAAGACGATGCCGCCGCCGCTCTTGGCCGCCTTCTCCAGCGCCTCGTGGATGGCCTTGTCGGTGTCGCCCGTGTTGGCCACCAGGATCATTGTCGGCGGCTGTGTCACCGGCGCCACCACGCTCAGCCGCCCGGCGCGCCGCCAGCCGGCGGGTCCGCCCCAGCCGTTGTGGACGAACACCTCGTGGTCGCCGCGCGGCAGGTCGGCCGGCAGCGGCACGTTCAGCGACCACCCGTTGGCCGCCTTGACCGCGAGACGCCGGTCCTGGCCGGCGGCGTCGCGCAGCAGCACGGTGGCGGCGGCGGTGCCCAGGCACTTGCCGAAGATGCGCAGCCAGCCGCCCGGCGAGGCCAGCCGGCCCTCATCGCCCTGGAACCACCACGGGTTCGGCTCATTGGCGAGCAGCGTGTTCGACACCGCCTCGCCCTGCCGGACGCGCAGGGCATAGAGCCCGCCCTTCGCCTGCGTTGGAATCGCGTTCGGTGGCAAGACCGCCTTGATGCAGCGCCCGCTGACCTGCAGCGGCTTCAGCGTGGCGAACTGCCCGCGCGGCTCCGGCGAGCCGGGCTGTCCGGCCGGACCGTCGGCCAGGCGGAGCAACTCGACCACCGCGCCGGCCTCGAGGCCCTCGCCGAGGATGACCACGGTCTCGTCGGGCGCAACCGGGTCGGACACCCAGTGAATGCCCGGCGCGGCGAAGAGCGGCGCGGCACAGACCAGGGCGGCTATGAGGCCGATCAGGCGCATCGTGTTCTCCACAAGCCCACCGGCTGGAATCGCGGCCTGGCCGACGAATCCTCCCCCATCCGCCCTACAGCGCCAGCGCCGCGCGCGCCGCGACGCCGATCAGCCCGACGCAGTGTCCGTCACGGCTGTTCGGCCTTGCCTTGCAGCAACTGCTCCGCAAACGTTCTCGCCGCTGCACTATCGCCCAGCGCCCTAACGCACTCCTCGACGCTGATCGCCTCCTCTGACCAGTTCGTATTGGTGACCGGGTCGCTGCCGCCGATGATCACGGGCCGATAGGCGCGCAGCAAGGGTAACAGCGCCTTGGCGTCACACGGAGGAGCGCAGGCCCAAGCGCCGTCTATCCCGAAGCCGAGCACCCGACCTGGCTCAAGCCACTCGGCCTTGGTCAGGCCCTGCGTCCCGTGCAGCAGTAGGCGGTCGTATTCGGCGCTGCGTACCTTGCTGGTCTGAACGTATCGCGGTGGGGCCATCCGGAGTCCAGTCTGGACGTCCCACAGACCCAGTTCGAGCACCGGGCCGCGCCGGTTCGGGTGGTCGGCCGATCGTTCGCACCTCGACACCGAAGCCATCCAGCGCTGGTCAGGACTGAAGAAGATGGCGTCAAAGGCGACGTTGCCGGTCAGTTCCCTGATGACCCGCCATTGGGCGACACTGATGACGCATCCGGCCCCGGTGACGAGCAGATCGCCGTGCGGCGAGACCTGCAGGAGCCGACTGGACGTTGGCAGACACAGCGGCTGGCCCCACGGTGCACCAGTCCTGGTATCTGCCAGCCGGACCGTGCGATCCTCGGAGATCGCCGCGAACCACGTGCCATCGGGCGCGAAAACCGGCGAGAAAACGCGGTCCTGATACTCGAGTGGCTGGCCGATCGCCTGCCCGGTAGCCGTGTCGAACAGGACGGCGACCGACGGCGAGCCGGCATCCGGGCGGGTAGACCAGTGCCCATAGCTGACGGCGATCCGTTGGCCGTCGGCGGTGAAGCAATGCCCAGTGACGAACGTACGGTGCTTCCGGATGAGCGCCTGCGCCTCCGGTTGGGGAACCAGCGGCGTCGGGTGCGAGTGGTGACCGGGAGCTAGGTCGAGTATCGATGCCTCGCCACTGCACAAGCGCTCTGTCACCAGGCGGTACGCCGGAGCAGGCGGGCCGGGCCGTGGCACGGCAGCCGGTTGGCTCGGTACGGCCAGTGGCCGAACTGACAGACTGTCTCGCGACCAGACACGGACGTGCCCGTCGCCACCAGCCAGGGCGAGCCATCGACCAGACGGGTCCAGGTCGGCGTACCGGACGGCTACGGGCAGCGAGATGGCGACGTCGAGCGCGTTGCCGAGCTGCCCCATTACCACCTTGGTCGGTCCCTGCCGAGTCACCCACGCCGAGCCGTCCTGACTGAGCGCCAGCAGTTCCCGCGCGGCGTCGTTGCGCCAAAGCTGCTGCGTGAGTACGCCAGTGCGGAGCTCGTGAAGATAGCCGTTCGTGGCGCTGACCACCACCACGCGCTTGCCGTCAGCGCTGATTGCCTTGAACCGGCAGCCATCGGCGAGGTCAAGGGAGCCCGTGGTCTCTGTGTGCGGGTCGAGCCACCACAGCTTGCGGTGGCCAACCGTCTCGTCTGCGTCGGGGTCGGCAGGCAGGAGACCTACTGGAACAGAGCTCGTGCGCACTGCCGGATGGCCCGCACAGTCACAGTCGTCGGTGGCGTCGCCCGCCTCAAGCATGACGATGACGCCGTGTGCGCCGGCCACAAAGACCTCGGGTGCGGGCATGATCGCCTGGAGCGACGGTTGCTCAATGTCAAGCGACGTGCCCAGGCGGTACCATGTGGCCATGCCCTGGTCGTGGATGTCGAACACTCCGAGCAAGGGCGGATCAGTCGATACGACAGTCCTGATCTCCGAACCCGCGCCCGGGGGCACTTGACCTTCTGCAGACTCGTCGCCAAGCCCGGCGACGCGCTTCCAGCACCCGTGACCCAGTGCGAACACCTGGGTCCGCCGGAAGCCGCTGCCCCACGTCCGGCCGCTGTGCTCCACAATGCAGTCAGCCAAGGGCCAGGCAAGGTTGAGTACGCCCAGCTCAATGTCATCGGAGACGACGACGGCTCGCTCGTCGGCCAGAAACTGCCAAGTGTAGACGCACGCTCTGCTGCCAAACGCCTGCCGGGTGGCCAAGGCCACTGCCTGGCCGTCGGGACGGAAGGCGAGATGATCGACCGGCGTCTTGCCTCCTCGTCTGAGGACGCGACGTTCGCCGCTCTCCAGGTCAGTAACGAAGACGCTGCCGTCGTCGCAACCCGTGGCGAGAAATCGGCCGCAAGGCGAAAACGCCATGGCGGTGACGTAGCTATCATGAACCAGAAGCCGCTGTGGCAGGCACAGTGTGCCACTGGCTGCCAGGCTGTAGGCGAGTTGAGCCGCCAGCGGGTTCTCGGCGTCGATCTCCAGTGCTCGCACCGCGTGCCCCAAAGCCTGCGCCTCTTCTCCTCCGTGCGCCAAGCGCAGTGCGGCAGCGGCTTCCGATTGGGCCGCCAGGCGGAGTGCGCCCGCACGTTCAGTGCGTGCCTTGAGGCCGGCAACGGCAGCCACTGCAGCAAGCAGGCCAACGAGCACCAGCCACCGCACCAGGGAGCGACGGGCACGCCGCTCCCGCTCGAGCTGCGCGAGCCTGTGCCGTTGCACCAAGTCGTCGAGCGGCACGCCCATCAGGCCGGCGATCAGCTTGAGTGTGCCGTGCTCGATCACCGCGCGGCAGGCAGGTTGTCTGCGCTCGCTGGCCCGCATCTCGCGGGTCGCTCGAGTGTCGTGCAAACGCACATCGGCGGCGATGGGCTCCGCGACGCGCAGCTCCGGACAGAAGCACTCGGGCGGCTCGCCGTCGACGATAAGCGTCAGAATGCGATCGCCGCGGCCCAGCTCCTGGCCGAAGTACCTGACCTCTTCGTTCACCCACGGCGAACCAGCCGACCTGGGCGAGGCAATGACGATGAGGAAACGCGACAGACGAAGGGCTTCGGTGAGGCGGCCGTGAAGGCTTGGGCTGGCGGCCAGATCGGTCTCATCACGGAAGACCGGCGTGAGGCGCTCGGCGATCAGGTGGCCGTCGGGGGTGCGGCGGTGCTGGTATCCGCCCGGTATGGCGAATGCCTCGATCTGGCCATGGAGCCAAGTGGCCCACTCGATGTGGTCGCGATCGCCATCGCCGCGGAAGGCGCGGTTGTCCAGGTGCGCATAGCTGATGAAGGCCCAGTAGGCGTACTGTCCCTCATCGTCAGAGCCTCCAACCCGCACTTCGGCCATGCGACCACCCCGCACGCATCGCGTCTGGCTACCGGCACGGCCTGACACGACCGGATGGCTGGCTCACTTCGCGGCCTTAGCCTCCGGTGGCCTGTGCAGCCGGTAGCAACACGACGGCATGGTATGGAGATCGACACTAAGCCGCAGTGTCCTTCTGGATGGGAGGTGATCCAAACACAGGCGGCTCGCAGGTGTCAGTGGCAGTGCCTGCCCTACAGCGCCAGCGCCGCCCGCGCCGCGACGCCGATCAGCCGCTCGCGGATCGGCGCCCGGGTGAAGTCGCGCACGTCCCATTCGGCGCCGCTGACGTCGTCACCTGCGTAGAGGATGACCCCCAGCGGCACCTGGCGGAACTGCGCCACGGCGAGCAGGCTGGCGGCTTCCATTTCCACCGTCAGGCAGCCTTCGGCGCGGCGCCGGCGGATGCGCTCCGGCGTCTCGCGGTAGACCGCGTCGGTGGTCCAGGTCTTGGCCACCAGCGGGTCGAAGCCTTGCTGCCGCAGCGAGCGCTCGACCGCGGCCACTACCGCCGGATCGGCGGTGACCTCGCGGCTGGGCGGCAGATAGTGGAACGAGGTGCCTTCGTCACGCACCGCGCGGTCGGGGATGATCAGGTGGCCACCCACGATGTCGCGGTCGAGCACGCCACAACCGCCGGTCAGGATGAACCGGCGGCAGCCCAGGGCAATCAGCTCCTCCAGCCGCGCCGCCGACAGCGGGCCGCCCACGCCGGGGTTGTGTAGGGCCACGCGCTGCCCGTCGAGGTCCAGTTCGTAGACCGGCCACGGACCGAGGCCGGTGTCGCACTCGAAGATGACCTGGGTGCGCCCGGTGGCGGCCAGGTGCGCCACGGCTTCCGGCAGGATCGCCAGGACGCAGGCTGCGGGCATGTCGCGTGGCGACAGCAGGTTCGCCGGCTCGATCAGGGCCGGCACGGTGGGGTCGTATTCGGTCAGCGGCAGGTCGGCGAACATGGTGGCCTCGGCGGGCAGGTGCTCAGTAGTCTGGTCACCGGTGGTTGTCGGCGCCGGCGGTCGATCCTCCCGGCAGGTTCGGTCGGACCGGCTACGAACCAGCGCCATGACATCGGAGCCCGGACCGGATGATCATCGACATTCACACCCATTCGCTCATGCTGCACGACCCGCGCCAACGGGCCATCTCGCGCTGGACCAGTCCCGAGGAGCTGCTGGCCATGTGGGCTGACCTGGGCATCGCCAAGGGCGTGGTGCTGCCGCTGGTCCACCACGAAATCGGCACCGTCCTGCAGACGACCGAGAACGTGCTGGACATCTACAACCGCTGGCCCGACCGCGTGATCCCGTTCTGCAACCTGGACGCGCGCTGGAACTTCAACCGCGCCGATGCCGACTACACGCCGGTGTTGGAGCACTACCAGGCGCTGGGCTGCAAGGGCTTCGGCGAGTTCGTCAGCAACCTGTGGTGGGACGATGACCGCGTGCTCAACCTGCTCTCGCACGTCGAACGGGTCGGCCTGCCGCTGCTGTTCCACGTGGCCAGCCAGGAGCGCGGTCAGTACGGCCTGATCGATGACTGGCGGCTGTCCAAGCTGGAGCTGGTCCTGGGCAAGTTCCCGCGCTTGCAGTTCATTGCCCATTCGATGGGCATCTGGTCCAACCTCAGCGGCGACGCGACCGAGGCCAACTGGATGGGCTATCCGACCGGCCCGGTGACGCCCGGCGGCCGGCTGCCCGAGCTGTTGCGCCGCTACGACAACCTGTGGTGCGACATCTCCGCGGGCAGCGGCAACAACGCACTGGTGCGCGACCGCGAGTTCGGCTATGCGTTCCTGCAGGAGTTCGCCGACCGCATCCTGTTCGGCACCGACATCTGCGGACCGGGGCAGGAAGTGCCGCAAGTGGACACGGTCAACGCGGCGCTGGCCAGCGGCGTGCTCAGCCCGGCCAACTACGAGAAGATCTGCTGGCAGAACGCCACGGCGCTGCTGGGGCTGTAGCCGTAGCGACGGCCGGGGCGCGGACCTCAGCACCCCGGCCGTCGAGTCGGCCTACTTCGCCTGGGCCACCAAGGCCACGTCGTCGAAGTCCGCCTCGGCGCCCTGGCCGTTGACCGCCAAGGCCAAGGTCACTTTGGTCGCCTCGGGGAACTTGGTGGTGTCGAGGGTGCCGGTGACCTGCGTCCACTGGCCGGGCTGGCCGGCGGCCGGGAACTCCATCTGGCCGAGCCAGGCGTTGTCGCTGGCGTAGTCGAACTTGATCAGCGCGCTGCCGCTGACCAGGCGGACCCAGCCGCTCAGCGTCCAGGTCTTCTTGCGGTCCAAGTCCTGGGGCTCGCCGTAGACCACCAGCCAGCTTTGGTCGCACTTCAGCTTGATGCCGCGCACGCCGCTGCGGGCCGCATCGGCGGTCCAGGTGACCACCGGCTTCTCGTTCTCCGGATTGGCCACCGCCCAGCTCGTCGGCATGGTGCCGAGGCCCACCTCGAAGCTGCTGTTCGGCTGCAAGCCGCCGTCTGCCAGCTTCGGCACCTCGTAGAGCCCGACCTCGTCGAACCAGGCCTGGCCGTCGCCGGCCATGACCACGGCGAAGCCGACGAAGTTGGCCTCGGGGAACTTGGTCGGGTCGTCCACCAGCCGGATCTCGCGCCAGTCGCCGGCCTCGGCGTTGACCGCGCCGATGTTGTACTCGCCGACCCACTGGTCGTCTTTGAAGTAGTCGAACTTGACCAGCGCCTGTCCGTCGCCCTGGTACTTGACCTGCCCGCCGGCGAGGTAGCTGCTGGCCGCCTTGCGCGCGGTCTTGGCGCAGCCGGCCACGGCCCATTCGCACTTGCCTTTGATGGTCAGGCACTTGGCGCTCTTGTAGCCCGGCGCCACCAGGGACGGTTTGGCGGCGCTGCCCTCGTTGGTGACGAAGAACCAGCCTTCCGGCAGCCCGTTGTCACCGGCCGCGACCTCGAAGCCCGGGCTCGGCACCAGGTTCTGGGGCGCCTGCGCCCAGACCGGAATCGACAGCAGACCGACCACCCCCAGGACCGCACAGAGACGCATGACAACCTCCCGTGAACCAACCGACAGCGAAGCCCGTGTGGGGCCGCAGTGACGCCGGCACGCCCAGGGCGGGTCGTGCCGCGGTACGCTTGCCTGAGTCAAACGGTGTACATATGCCCAGCGGGCACCGGCGTCAAACCGACCGGCGGGCCGTCCTCAGGCCGGCGTGGCGAACAGCCCGTCGGTGGCGGAGGCCGGAGCGGCTTCCGGGCTCTCCAGGGCAAAGCGCACCGCGGCCTCGATGCGCTCGTCGGTGGCGGCGGCAATGGCGGCTGCGCCGGCCTCATCCAGCAGACCGTCGGCGCGGAGCCGGGCGGCGGTGATCGCCAGCGGGTCGTGGGCCGCCCACTCCTGCTCCTCGTCTCGCGTGCGGTAGGGCCGCTCGGAGTCGCCCTTCGAGTGGCCGAAGGTGCGGTAGGTCTTGGCCTCCAGCAACGTCGGCCCGCCGCCGGCGCGGGCGCGCTCCACCGCGGTCACCGCGGCGTCGTAGACGGCGTCGAGGTCGTTGCCGTCGACCACCTGGCCGGGCATGCCATAGCCTGCGGCGCGATCGGCCACGTTGGCCACCGGCGAGGTCTGCTTGATGTGCGTGCCCATGGCGTAGAGGTTGTTCTCGCACACGTAGACGATGGGCAGGTGCCAGGCGGCGGCGACGTTGACCGCTTCGTGAAACGCGCCCTGGCCGGTGGCGCCGTCGCCGAAGAAGGCCACCACCACCTGCGACTCGTGCCGGTGCGCAATGGCCAGGGCGGCGCCGGTGGCGATGGGCAGACCGCCGGCGGTGATGCCGTTGCTGCCCAGAAAGCCGATCTCGTAGGCGGCCACGTGCTGGCTGCCGCCGCGGCCCAGGCTGTAGCCGGTGACCTTGCCGAACAGCTCGGCCATGAGCTTGTCGACGCAGCCGCCCTTGGCGATCAGGTGCCCGTGGCCGCGGTGCGTGCTGCTGACCTGGTCATCGGGTCGCAAGGCGGCGCAGATGCCGGCGGCCGAGGCTTCCTGGCCGCAGCAGGCGTGCGCCGTGCCCTTGATGTGCCCCTGGCCGAAGAGCTCCATCAGGCGCTCGTCGAAGCGGCGAATCAGGTGCATGACCCGATACCAGTGCAGACGCTGAGACGGCTCGAGCGGCATTTGGAGCGGCCTCCTTGCCACAACCCGCGTCGTATGATAGCATAGCGCTTCGCACCGAGGAGCAACCGATGGCACGGATCTGCGCGATCTGCGGCAAAGAGCCGCGGGTCGGACACAATGTAAGCCACTCGGAACGCAAGACCAAGCGCCTGTTTCGGCCGAACCTGCAGCGTATCCGCATCGTCCTGAAGGGCGAAGTGACGCGCGAGCTCGTCTGCACGAGCTGCATTCGTGCCAACAAGGTGACTCGCGTCGCCTAGCGGCCCGAAGCTTATTGTTTGCCGCGAGACCGCCCCTGGTGGGCGGTCTTCTGCGTTTGGGCCGTACTCAGGGGCCCCGCGTGGCTGACGCCGTCACGAGCTGGATCGAGCATGGCCTGTTGCAGGTGGTGCACCACCTGAGCGGCGAAGGCTGGGTGGACCAGACGGCTGAGAGTCTGGCCGTGGTGCTGCCGCCGGTCACCGGTCTGGTGCGTCTGTGGGGCCACTTCGACACCGCGCGCGCGGCCGGCTTCGCCGCCGCGTTGCAACAGCCGCAGCTCCGCGCGGCCACGCGCGCCGCCGCCGTCGAGTTCTGTGCGTGGCCGTCGGCCACCGTGGCCGGTGTCCTGCGCCGCGCCGAAGCCGACGCCGTGGCCGAGCCCTGGCGCTCGCGTCTGCCCGAAGACCTGCTGACCGACGTGGCCGACCGTGTTGCCGTGGCCTGGGCGCTGCACCAGCCCGAGGCGCTGGCCCAGGTCTACGAGCGCCTCTACACCCGCCGTGGCCGCCGGCCCATCGCCAGCGGACTCTGGCAGCAGGCCATCAGCACCGAGGCCGCCCGCCGCACGCTACTGCCGCCCGCCGCCCACCTGCCCGCCGGCGACACGGCCGAATGGGTCAAGCAGGCCCACTGGGGCCTGACGGCGGCGCAGCGCGCCCGCGCCAGCCTCGCCCTCGCCGCCGCGGCGTGGGCTGAAGAGGAACCTGCCGGCCGATGATGAACGGCCCGGTGGTCCGGGGGCGGCCGAGGGCCACAGCGGCCCACGCCGCCCGCCCGAAGGAGCGGTGATGCACCCATATTCCGGCCGGTGGTGGCTGCCGCTCGGCGCGGTGGTCCCTCTGGCGGTCCTGACTCTCTCGGCCGGCTGCGCCCGCGCGCAAGGCGGGCTGGAGCGCCGCGACAACGTGGAGTACGGCCAGGTTGACGGCGAACGGCTGTTGCTCGACCTGACCGTGCCGAAGGCCCCGGCGACCGGCTTGCGGCCGGTCATGATGGTCGTCCACGGTGGCGCGTGGCGGAGCGGCAGCAAGTCGGGCGGCGGCGAACGCGGCCTGGCTGGTGCCATGGCGCAGCGCGGCTACGTGGTGGCGTCGGTCGAGTACCGGTTCGCGCCGAAGTGGCACTGGCCGGCGCAGATCGACGACGTGCAGCGGGCCGTGCGCTGGATGCGCCAGCATGCCGCCGAGTTCGGCGCCGACCCGCAGCGGGTGGGCGCCATCGGCGGTTCGGCCGGTGGGCACCTGGTCTCGCTGTTGGGCACCATGGCCACGCGCGAGGAGGTCGATGCCGAGCTGACGGGTGTGCCCAGCCAAGTGCAGGCGGTGGTCGATCTGTTCGGGCCGGCCGACCTCACCTTGGACACCTACCTGGCCGAGCTGCCCGATCCGGCGACCCGGCCGCTGCTGACGCAACTGCTCACCGACTTCCTCGGCCAGCCGTTCGCCGCCGCGCCGGCCCGGTGGCGCGAGGCCTCGCCACTCAGCCACGTCAGCGCCACCAGCGCGCCGTTCTACATCATCCACGGCACCGCGGACAAGCTGGTGGGCGTCAACCAGTCGCGGCGCCTGGCCGCGGCCCTGGAGAAGGCCGGCGTCGAGGTCAAACTCGACGTGCTGGAGGGCCTCGGCCACGGTCCCGAGAAGGCGGAGCACCAAGCCCCCTTCACGCAGGCCATCACCCGCGCCGTCGAGTTCCTCGACCGGCACCTCAAGCGCTGACCAGGCGGCGCTGCCGAACCGCCGCGCAGGAGTGCGACGCACCGTGGCGAACAGCGGCGCCACAGGTGAATGGCTATGTCAGGCGGTTGGTGGACGGTACGGCGGTGCTGGGTTGGGTTGGCGGTGGGTCTGGTCGCGGCGGCGTCCGGTCCGGCCGCGGAGTTGCTGCCTTGGCAGCAGTGGATCTGGAAGGCCGACACGGCCGAGGTCAAGCCGCTCGACATCTACGGCCTGCGTTGGACCACCAACAGCAAGCTGGCGCTGGCCAAGGAGCCCGGCCCGTTCGGCGCGCCGTACTTCAACTTCGATGTGACGGTTAGTCACCACCATCCAGGCCAGTACCCGATGGGCTGGCCGTCGTTCGAGACGCGCCCGGCGCCGCCGCTCAGCTTCAGCGGGTACGACGCGCTACAGTACTGGGTGCGCGTGGACACCGACTGCAAAGGCCCCATCTCGCTACGGTTCATTCTCTGGTCGGGCGGCGCGGGTCGTGTGAACGAGCCGATCACCGGGCTAAAGCGCGGCGAGTGGGTGCAGGTGACCCAACGGCTGGCGGGCCTGCCGGCGCTCGACCAGATCGACCGGGTCCACTTCTTCCTCTGCGAGAGCGACTACCAGGACAAGGACGTCCTGCACTTCCAGGTGGGCGGCTTCCGGCTGGCCAAGCTGGTCAAGGAGAAGTCGAAGCTGGCCGCGGACGAGGCGGCTTGCGGTCTGTGGGTCGGCGAGCGGGCCGACCGGAGCGAGCGGGCCGTGCTGCTGGAGCCGGGCACAGCCGAACTGCCCGCGACGCTGCTGGTCGAGACCGGCGCCCAGCGAGCGCTGACCACCAGCGACACCTGGCGCGTCCGGCTGCACGAGGTGTTCACCGGGCAGCAGACCGTCCGCGAGCTGCCCCTGCCGCAGGCGGTGGCCCCCGGCACGGTGGCGCGGCTCACCGCCCGCGTGCCGCTCACCGGTCTGGCACCGGGCTACTACCTGGCGGTCAGTGACCTCCAGCGCGACGGCCGCTCACTGCTCGGTGGCCGGGTGGGCTGCGACGATTTCTACGTCAAGAAGCCCGGCGAGACCATGGCCTACACGGTGCTGTCGGTCCGTGCGGGCATGTGCCAGTGGGTGCGCGACCTGCTCCACGGCGACTTCATGGGGCACACGCGCATCGCCCTGCCGCATGTCTACGATCCGCTGGACCCGAAGACCTACGGGCGGTTCCTGCAGCTCTACACCATCGTGGCCGGCAAGCACACCGAGGGCAACGAAGCCGGTGACACCGGCCTGGTGTATGCCGCGCAAGCGTTCCGCGCTGCCGGCGACACGGTGCGCTGCAAGTTTGTGGAAGGGCTGCTGGAAGACAGTCTCAACCACATGATGAACCGCATGCAGGCCCCCAGCGGCGCCACCATCACCTGGGCCAACGAGCTGGCCGACAACGGCGTGATCGAGGGCCGCGGCGGACCGACCGAGGCCTTCGGCAGCTACGACTCGAACCAGATCGGTGAGTGGATTCGCCCGCTGGCCTACGCCATGCTCTACTACCGCACCGTGCCGGGCCGCGAGGACTACGCGCGGCGGCTGAGCGCGGCCAGCCGCCGCGCCGCCGAGTACCTCGTGCGGCACTCGACGCGCGACTCCGACGGCCTGGCCAAGGTGGTTCGGCACCTGCATCTCAGCGAGACACCCGACGGCCAGGTCAAGCAGGTGGTCTACCAGCAGGAGGGCCGGCAGTGTGACGTCTACCTCGGCCGCGCCCTGGCCGGCGTGTCCTACTACGCCTACGCCATGCAGGTCGCCGGCGAACAGGTGCCGGAGCACTGGTGGCCGGTGCTCGACAACACGGTGCGCTGGTCGGCGCGCAAGATGAAGCCCAACGGCTGGTTCGACTGGCAGTGCGCCGACATCGTCGAAGGCGGCTGCCACACCTTCCTCGGCAACATCTACATCGGCGAAGGTCTGTTCGGCTGCTACCTGGCCGACCGCCGCGCCGGACGTGCCGAACAGGCCAAGGAGGCCGCCGAGGCGACGCGCAAGGCCTACCGCTACGTCACCGACGACTGCTATATCAAGGGCCAGAAGTACGAGTACCCGCTGGAGTTCTGGGTCGGGCCGTATGTCTACTGGCTGTTCCAACAGTACCTGGACCTGTGCGGCCCGGACGCGAAGCTGACCGACTGGCTGACGGTGCTGGACCGCCGCTGGAGTGCCGAGCGCGGCTGGCACGATTTCCTCGATCGCGCGCCGTCGGGCGGCTGTGGTCGGACCGAGACCAACGGCATGTTGGTGATGGCCATCATGGGTTACCTCGGGCTGAAGCAGATGGCCACGGCGCAGCAGCCGTGGGTGTGGGAGAAGTGGCGATGAAGTCGGTTCTACTGGCCGCGGCGCTGTGTCTGGCCGCAGCCGGCGGTCTAGCTCAAACGGCGCAGTCCGACCCCGGCGCGCACCTGGTGCTGCGCTACGGCGGCGTGCGCATCGTCACCGGCGATTCGCTGCTGCTCATGGACGGTTCGTACAAGGCCATCGTCGACGCCCTGCGCGACCCGAAGACCGAGCGCACCGCCACCAGTGAGACCGCGCGCTTCGCGACGCCGCTCAGCCAGGTGGTCCGGACCGTCACCCAGCAGGGCGACGTGGTCGAGGTGCGGTACGTCATCGACCTCAAGCCGGAGCCGCGCGGGCGCTTCGTAGAGCTCAACCTGGCGGTGCCGGCGGCCGTGGCGGCCACGTTCGAATCGCACGGCAAGTCGCACGACGCGTTGCGTAGCGCCGAGGAGCTGACCGTGCCGTCGCTGCTCGGCGAGTTGCGCTTCGACGTGCGCGGCTCCACCAGCCCGTGGAGCTTCGACGACATGCGCCGCGCCGAGTGGTCCAAAGCGTTCCGCCTGCGCTTCGCGCCGGGCTACGATCCGGCCAAGGGCCTGCAGGCCACGGCCGTGTTGCGGTTCCAGCCGGCGCCGACGCGTGCAGCCGCGTGGACCGACTTGGATGTCGCCGCCGCTGGCAACCGCGGCCTGCGCGACGACGTGGCCGACGACGGCCAGGGCGGCTGGACCGACCAGGGCGCCAACGACCTGCGCTGCTTCAAGCCCGGCCGGTACACCTTCAGCGGAGTGCCGCTGCGCGTCGGCGAGCAGGTCGCCGTGCTGCGCGGTGGCGAGCGGCCGAAGTTCCCGGCCGCCAGCCCGGCGGTGCCGGTCGGCGCCAAGGTCGCGCGGCTCTACCTGCTGCACACCTGCGCCTGGTCGGCCGGTCACCGTGAGCCCATCGCCGAGTACGTGGTGGACTACGCCGACGGCCAGACGGCGGTGGTGCCGGTGCGCTACGGCGTGGAGGTCTGCGACTGGTGGGGCGCGGCGGAAGCGATTGAGGCGCGGCTGGCCTGGTCGGGCGACAACGGTCAGGCCACCGTCGGGCTCCACTTGGCGCGCTGGTCGAACCCCCGGCCGGACGTGGCGGTGAAGACCGTGACCATGCGGTCGCGCCAAACCGCGGCGGTGCCGGTCTGGCTGGGCGCCACGGCGCTGCTCGCCGGTGCCGCGCCGGCCGAGCAGACGCAGTACCTCGACGCGGCGTGGTCGGAGCGGCGCGAGCCGACGGTCAACACGGCCGACTGGTTCGCCTGCCCCATCGCCTGGCGCGACGGCATCGAGCCGGGCAGCGCGCTGGACGTCTCGGCGCTCAACGAGGCGCCGGCGGGCAAGCAGGGCTTCCTGAAGGTCAAGGGCGGCCACTTCGTGTTCGAGCGCGGCGACGACCGGCCGGTGCGCTTCTGGGGCACCAACGCCGCGCTGTATGGCCCGTTCCCCGAGCAGAGCGATGCGCCGGGCATCGCCCGCTGCCTGGCCCGCCAGGGCGTCAACATGGTGCGGCTGCACCTCTACGCGGTGTATGAGAACACGATGATTGCCAAGGACGGCTCGCTCGATGCCGCCGCCCTCGACCGCTTCGAGTTCTACATCGCCCAGCTCAAGGCCCAAGGCATCTACTGCTACATGGACCTGAACGACGGCATGTTCTACGACCGTCTGGTGGGCCGGAAGCTGCCGGTGGGCAACGAGCCGCTGAAGATGGTCTCGCTGTTCAACCGCGAGCTGATCGACGCGCAGAAGAAGCTGGCCCGCGACCTGTTCAGCCACCGGAACCCACACACCGGTCTGCGGCTGTGCGACGACCCGGCGATCGCGCTGTACGAGATCACCAACGAGAACTCGATGACCATGGGCTGGGGCGCGCTGTCGAAGCGTGTCCCCGAGCCCTACTACAGCGAGCTGCGCGGGCTGTGGACCGCCTGGCTGCAGCGCCAGGGCAAGCCGGCGCGCGACCTGCCGACGACGCTTGGCGAGCAAGGCGCCGATGACGATTCGCGCCGCTTCGGCGCCGAGCTGCAGCGGCGCTACCTGGAGGAGATGCGCGAGTGCTTCCGCCAGATCGGCGTCAAGGCCCCGATCTCGGGCACCAACATCACCTTCACGCTGGGCGACCTGTGGGCCAGCGAGAACATGGACTACACGGGTGACCACGGCTACGCCGACCACCCGAACGTGGGCGTGCGGCCGATGACCTTCGCCAACCTGCCGACGGTCACCGCGCCGGCGCACACGGTGCGTATGATCCCGACCTTCGCGCGCGGCAAGGTGGCGGGCAAGCCGCTGGTGGCCGGCGAGTGGAACTGGTGCTTCCCGAACGACTACCGCTGCGAGGGCATGCCGCAGATGTCCGCCTACAGCGCCTACCAGGACTGGGACGCGCTGCTGTTCTACTGCGCCACCGGCTCGTTCGACGGCGGCCGCTGGGAACGCTTCCGGCAGTCGCCGAACATCCTGATCCACTCGCAGCAGACCGACCCGGCCACCTGGGGCCTGTCGCAGATCAGCGCGCTGCTCTACCGGCGCGGCGACGTGCGCGTGGCGCAACAGACGGTGCGCCTGGCCTATGGTCCGAGCGAGGTGTGGAGCAACCGCACGCCACTGAGCCGGCTGCCGTTCCTGCCCGCCGTGGCGCGCGTGGAAGCCGAGCTGGTGCCGCAGGCGCCGACAGGCTGGCTGACCGAACTGGGCGCGACGGCCGCCCCGGCCGAGCTGTTCAGCGCGGTGACCAAGCGACTCCAGATCAGCGGCTGCTCCGATGACCGCGTGACCAGCGACACGGGCGAGATCGTCCGCGAGCCGGCGCTGGGCATCCTGCGTGTCGATACGCCGCGCACGCAAATGGCCAGCGGCTTCCTCGCCAAGGTCGACGAGGTGGCCCTGGGCAACCTGTCGGTGAGTTGCGGCACGCGCTTCGCCACCGTGGCGCTGTCGTCGCTGGACGGCCAGCCGCTGGAGCGCTCGGGCCGGATGCTGCTCACTGCGGTGGCCAACGCGCGCAACACCGGGCAGCAGAGCGAGAATCGCCGCCTGCTCGACGGCGGCAAGGTGCCGGTCATCGCCGAACCGGTGCAGGCCACCTTGCGCCTGAAGGCCCGTCAGCCCGAGCAGCTTCGGGTTCATCAGCTCGACCCGCTGACCGGCCGTCGCCTGGCCACGGTGGCCACCAAGGTGGACGGACAGCGGGCCCAATTCGCCATCGGGCAGGCCAACCGGACCATCTACTACGAGGTGGTCCGCTAGTACCGGACCCAACCGGAGACACTGATGAAGCCATCGAGCGCCAATCGTTGGCCGCTGGTCGCCGTGCTGCTGGCCGTGGCCTGGCTGTCGGCCGCGGAGACGGATGACCCGGTGGGCTTCTGGCAAGGCCACCTGGAGGGCGCCGCCGAGGCGGTGCTGAAGGTCGGCGTCGCGATCGAGCGGCAGCCGGATGGCCAGCTCAGCGGACAACTCGACATCCCCGAGCAGGGCCTGGTGGGCTTGCCGCTGGACCTGCTGCGCTTCACCGGCCGGCGCCTGCGCTTCGGCCACAAGGGCACGCGCCTGCTGTTCGACGGCGAGCTGAGCGCCGACGGCCAGACCATCACCGGCACCATCTCGCAGTCCGGGTTGCAGGTGCCGCTCCGCTTCCGGCGCAGCCGGGAGCGCCTGGCGCTCGATCGCCCGCAGCATCCCAAGCCGCCGTATCCCTACCGCACCGAGGAGCTGACCATCGACGCGCCCGGTGGCGTGAAACTGAGCGCCACCGTGACGGTGCCGGCCGGTACCGGACCGTTTCCCGGCCTCGTGCTGATCCACGGCTCCGGGCCGCAGGACCGTGACGAGACCATCTTCGGGCACAAGCCGTTCTGGGTGCTGGCCGATGCACTCACCCGGCGCGGCGTCGCGGTGCTGCGCTACGACAAGCGCGGAGTGGGCAAGTCGACCGGCCCGACCGCCACCGTCACCTCGCTCGACTTTGCCGGCGACGCCGAAGCGGCGCTGGGCGCCCTGCTGGCGCGACCCGAGGTGAACCGCGACCGGGTTGGTCTGCTCGGCCACAGCGAAGGCGGCCTGATCGCGCCGCTGATCGCCGGGCGCCGCGAGGGTGTGGCCTTCGTTGTGCTCCTGGCCGGGCCGGGCGCCACGGGCGCCGAGGTGCTGCGGCACCAGGGCAGCCTGATGCAGCGCAAGCTGGGCACGCCCGAGGAGCGCGTGGCCCGTATCGACGCCGCCTACCGCCAGGTCATGGCGCTGGTCACCTCGACACAGAGCGCCGCGGCATTGGCCGGGCCGTTGCGTCCGTTGGTCAAGGAGCTGGTGGCCGCGCAGGGCGGACCGGACCGCGACGAGGTGATCAACGTGGCCGTGGCGCAGTTCCTGCTGCCCTGGCTGCGGTTCTTCGCCGCGTACGATCCGGTCCCGGTGCTCAAGAAGGTCCGCTGTCCGGTCCTGGCGCTCTTTGGCGAACTCGACACGCAGGTCGATCCGGCGCAGAACCTGCCGCCGCTGGCGGCGGCGCTGGAGGCCGGCGGCAACCCCGACTATACGGTGGTCAAGCTGCCCCGCTGCAACCACCTGTTCCAGACGGCCCGGAGTGGTCTGGTCACCGAGTACATGGCCCTGACCGAGACCATGGCGCCGCGGGCCCTGGAGACCATTGCCGACTGGGTGGTGGCCCGCACGCGCTGAAGCGCGCCACCGGGCAGGACAGGTCGGTTCGTCGCCGAAACGGCCGGTTACTCAGGAGCGTTGGATGGCCGCGATGACAGGTCGCGAACGCGTCAACCGGATGTTGCAGCGGCGGGACCATGATCGCGTTCCTCGTTTCGACGCCTATTTCCCCGAGGCGATCGCGCGTTGGCAGACCGAAGGCTTCGCCGGCGAGGCGCCGGATGTGTTGGCACTGCTGTCCGCCGACTTCCTGGACTTCTGCTGGAGCTTCCCCGCGCCCTATCGCGACGGTGAGCGGCTGGTGTCGCAGACCGACGAGTGGTTCGACGAACGCAACGAGTTCGGCGAGACGGTGCGCTACTTTCGTGACCCGACCCGCTGTCAGCAGCACCTGTCCTACGAGGCCGACTGCCGCGCCGCCTGGGAGCAGTACACCAAGCCGGCCCTGCTGGCGCCCGAGCTGCATGTGGACCTGGAGGAGGCCGAGTTGCAGTGGGCCTTGGGCCGCCGGAGCGGGCGCTGGTGCTTCCTCATCGGCATCGACCCGTTCCAGGCCGGCCGGCACCTGCTGGGCGACGAGGTGATGCTGCTGGCCATGGCGGCCGACCCGGAGTGGATCCGCGACCTCTCGGTGACCTACACCGATCTGGTGTTGCGCGACTGGAGCGCCATCGTCGAGGCCGGACTGCATCCGGACGGCGTCTGGATCGCCAGTGATCTGGCGTACCAACTCGGGCCGCTCTGCTCGCCGCAGATGTACCGGGAGCTGATCCTGCCCGACCACCGACGGTTGTGTGAATGGGCGCACGCCCACTCACTCCAGGTGATCTTCCACAGCAACGGCAAGGTCCACGACCTGCTCGACGACTGGGTGGCCATCGGCGTCGATCTGCTCGTGCCGTTGCAGGCCCAAGCCGGCATGGAACTCGGCCGGATCGGCCGCAGCCATGGTCGCCGCCTGGGGCTGATGGGCAACATCGACACCACCATCCTGGCCGCCGGCGATCCCGGCCGGATCGAGGCCGAGGTGGCCACCAAACTCGCCGCCGGCAAGGCCACCGGTGGCTATGCCTTCTGCTGTGACCAGATGGTCGGCGAGACCATCTCGTGGGCCAGCTACCGGTTGCTGATCGAGTTGCTGGCGCGCTACGGCAGCTACAGCTAGCCCGTCCGGCGCCGTCGTCACGTAGCGGCGACCCTTGGGTCGCCCGGCGGCGGGCCACCAAGCGCCAACCGGGCAGTGACAGGGCGGGCACCAGGCCCCGTCCCTACCGGACAGGATCTCCGAGCGGCTACTTAGCCCGTCCGGCGCCGTTGGTGCTCGCGGCAGTAGAGCCGTCCGCCGAACCGCTGGGGGTGATCGCGGCAGTGGCGCTGCTCGCCGATGGACAGCGGCAAGCCACACACCGCGCAGACACCCGTCGCCGCGTCCGGTGGCGCCATGCTGGTGGGCGGCGCGGGCAGCGTGGTGGTGGGCGGCGGCACCGCGCTGGTGCTGTCGGCGAGCAGGCGCTCCAGGTCAGCGCGGTCCAGCAACTCGACCTGGTTGGCCGCCGCCAGTTCGCGGGCCGCCGCGGTGAAGGTGCTGTTGGTGAGCACCACGGCCCGGTCGGCCTGGTACCAGGCGCGCGAGGCCACCACCTCCTGCACCGCCTGCACGCCGACCACGCGCCCGGACCGTTTGAGCTGGACGACCTCGCGGCCCTGGTCGCCGGTCAACACCAGGTCGGCCCCACGGTCGCCTTGCCGCGGCGTCTGCGCCACCTCGTAGCCCAGCCGCCCGTACAGCAGCGCCGCGAAGTCCTCGAACTCCGCGCCGCTCATGCCGTCGATCTGGGCCAGGCCCGCCCGGGCCAGGCGCTGGTGCCGCCGGCGTAGCCAGACCAGCTTGGCCAGCATGGCCGCCGCCGGCACGAGCAGCACCCACCAGATGGGCCTGGCCGACTTCAGCACGGCGGCCAGGAGTGCGGCCCATCCGTCACTGCTGAGCATCCGCCGGCTCCCAACCGTCTCGGCCGCGGTCCCTCACGGACGTGGGGCCTCGACCAGTAGCGCGCTGTCGGCCGCGATGCGCGTCACGGCGACGTCGCGGCCCTCGAGTGTGACCGGCACCGGCCCGTCAGGCCCGACGGCCCGCACGGCGGGGCGGACGCCACTCGGCCAACCAGCCGCCGCCAGCGGCAGGCGCAGCCCGATGGCGCGCTCCTGCGCTGACGGGTTGACCACGGCCACCCCGACCGCGCCGTTGCTCGCTCGCCACGCGGTGGCCTGCACCGCCGGCATGTCGATCTGGTAGCACTTGGTGGCCCGATAGGCAAACGGCGCCCACGACGGCACCCAGAGCAGCCAGTCGGGCAGCGGCACCGTGGCCATCAAGGCGGCGTTGTCGCCCGCGACCGTGACCGGCTGGAGCAGCCGCCCGCGCACGAGGTAGTCATGGGCCTGGGCCCGCACGCGCACCAGGTTGCGCAGGTAGGCCAACTCGGCCTTGGCCCGCGGGTGCATGATGATCCGCGAGTGGATCCAGCCAAGCTGGCTGCCGCGCAGGAACGCCTCGGCCTGGTTCTGCCGGAACGACAACGGGTGCGCGAAACCGGCTTCGGTGCAGTCGTCGGCGCGGAAGCCGAAGGGCGTCGCGCGGCCGGCGTAGACGGCTGCGAACAGCGGAATCGTGCGCCCAATGCTCGGTGGCACAAAGGGATTGTTGACGGTGCAGAAGCCGTCCCAGTCGCCCAGATAGCACTCGGCCGCGTGCTCGGTGGTCTGCGCCACCGTCGGCGGCAGCGTCCGCCGCAGCTTGGCCGACATCGCGCGGTAGCCTTCGATCCACCAGGTGCCGCCACCGAGGGGATGGCCGTGGCCCGGCGCGAAGCAAGGCACCGCCGCGGCGGCGCCGACTTCGTCGATGTAGACCGCGTCGGCCCCGTACTCGCGCACGGCGCGCTGGGCTTCGGCGGCCACCTTGTCATGCCAGCGCGGCAGCCACGGGCACATCACCACACAGTTGGTGTAGGCGCCGTAGAGCGAGCCGTCGGCCTTGCGGGCGGCCAGTTCATCGGCCTTCTCGGCCGCGTAGCTGGGGTTGTCACGACACCACACGCGGCCGTCCAGGTAGGGCATGACCTTGAAGCCGGCGCGCTTCGCCTCCTGCACCGCGGTGGTGAAACCATCGCGGGCGACGAAGTCCGGATAGCGCGACATGCCGCCTTGGCCCACCTGGTACCAGTTGTACCAGTGGATGAGCTTGTTCACCCCGGCGAAGACCTGCCCGGCGCGCGTCACGGCCTCGCTGTCCAGCGGGAACCACGAAGCGTCGTTGGTCAACTGCACATCGACCTCGCCGAACCAGCTCGCACCGCTCGGCGACTCGGCCGCCTGCCACCACGGTGTCTGCGCCGCGAAGGTCCGGTACCGTTCGGCCGCCGTGCGCCAGTCACCGGCGAACACGCCCAGGGCGGTCTCGTAGTCGGTGCGCCAACCGGCCGCGCCGGTCGCGGCGCTGTCCGGCCACGGCGACAGGACCAGTTCGACGCGTTCGTCCAGGGCACGCGCCCGCACCGTCTTCGACCCAGCCCGTGGATCGTGTGCCGCCAGATAGACGCCCTGGCCATCGCCGTAGAGTGCCAGCAACTGCAGCGAGGCCAGCATCGAGGGATAGGTGTCGCCGTAAGCCATGCCGGGCTTGAGGTCGTACTCGACGCCGTCGCACCAGGGCACGGCCAGCTTGTGGTCCGGGCGCCGGAGCAGGTTGGTCAAGCGCGGGAACTCCACCTCGCTGAGCCGGTGACTCGCGGGCAGTTCGACGGCGATCGTCCAGTAGGAGAGCGGGTCGTTGGCGGCCACGCGCACGGTCGCGGTCACTTGGCCGGTGGCCTGGCCCAGGCTCAGGCGCCAGGTGAACACCGCGCGGTCGGCCAGCGCCGTGACCGACAGGGCCGTGGTCTGGTCCTCGGACAGCACCTGTTCGCCGGTGGCCGTGCGCACCTTGAGTTGCCACAGGCCGCCGGCCCCCGGTCGGCCCACCTCGTTGCGGCCGTTGGGCCGCGCCAGGCGGGCCAAGCGCAAGGTCCGGGCGTCGGTCACCAGGTCGAGGTCCAGCGCGCCGGTGTTCAGGGCGACGCGGGTGCCCGGGCCCTCGCGACTGGCGGTCACCAGGTCGGCGCGAGCAGCGCCGCTGACCAGCAGCACGAGAGCAGACAGCAGCAGGCGCGGCGGCGCCGGTTGACGGGTGGCGTGCATGTGGTGAGTAGACAGTTGCCGCGCCGGGTGGGTTTGCCGGCGACCAACCGTCGGCGCTGCGGCTGGTCGAAGAGGCGGCGGCGGAACTGCACGGAGCGTGTTGGGCGATCTGCGGAATGGCAGCAGATCGGTCTGCGTCCTGAAGGGCATGCCGCCAGGACCCAGCGGGCGCGCGTGATCACCCCGGTGCTGGGCTGCCAGCGGAGTCTGTGCTATAGAGAGCGCTGTCGGAGCCGTCCATGCGTATGCTGTTCCTCTCGCTCGTGCTGATCCACCCATTGGCCGCGGCCAACCTTCCGGTGGTAGCCAATCGCTGGACCCGGGTGCAGGCGGTGGGGCAGCCGGGGCAGGTGACCGGCTTCGACCTGCTGTGCGAGGTCCGTGGTGTCTGGCGGCCGGTGGCCGAAGTCCGGTGGTGCTCGGGCGACCGCTGGAGCTGCCGGAATGTGGCGCTCGCTGACGGCCAACTGCGATTCACCGGGTTCGACACCCACGGCACCGCAGGTAGCCCGCACCTGACGGCGGAGTCGGCTGTCAGCGTGCACCTCGACGCCGACGAGCGCTTCCCCGAAGTCGGCTTCCGTTTGGCCTGGGACGCCTTCGATGCCACGGCCTGGCGGGCCGCCTGGACCAACCAGGCCCCGCTGTACTTCCTGCGGTGCACGCTGGCGCAACCAGCCGATGCCGCGCAGGTGTTCTACCAGGGCGGGATCCTCTACCCCGGCCCCGGGGTGGACCCGTACCCGATCACCTGTGAACCGATGCGAGGGCAGTGGGCGCCGCGGTGGTCGTACAGCGTCGCCTTCGGTGCCGACCCGACGCCGGCGGCGGGCCTGTGGGCGCCGCACAGCGGGCAGTTCGCCGCGTACGAGTTCCAGGGCGCCCGGTCGACTGACCGCTCGGACAGGCTCATCGCCGCGGCCTACTGCGCCGGACTGCCGGACCATCCTGGCCAGTTCATGTGCCTGACCTATCCGCACGCCGGCGACTGGCTCAACCCGCGCTGGCCCAGCACGACCGGCGGGGTGGCCAGTCGGTTCCGGCTGCTCTACCACTGCCAATTGCCGTCGCACGATGACCCGAACCGGTTTGTCCTCCGGGAGCTGGTGCGGCGTTACCGCCCACTGCTGCCACCGGCGCCGCGCATGAACGACATGAGCTGGCTAAGGCGTGGCCGCACGGCCGACCAGTTGCGCTTCCTGCACGAGCTGGGCCTGGCCCCCGACTACCCGCGCCGCCAGGTGGCGCCGCGCCTGTGGTATCCGTATGAGGAGTGCGAGAAGCAGTACTTCGAGCCCGGGGCGGTGCAGTTCAACGCTCACCAGACCGGCAAGCACGTCCGTTACGCCTGGGAGGTGGGAGACACCGCTGGGCTCGAGCGGCTGAAGCGCGAGCTGGACTACCTCGTCCCGCTGGCCCGCCAGGAGACCATGGGCCAGGACACCTGCTGGGTCTGGCCGCAGCCGTTGGCCGGCACGTTCAAGAACTGGTGGGGGGCGGATAGAGCGACCACCACGCGCCACATGTTCAACTGGGCCGTCGGCTCCGCCATGCTCTCGTTCTACCAGCACGGGCAGGGCGACAGCTACCTGCCTTACCTCGACGGCCTGGTGAAGTGGACGCGACACTACCTCTACGACCGCGCCGGCATGGCCGACCTGCCCTGGGCGGTCTTCGCCATGGGTGCCGCCAACGGTGGTGAGTACCTGCTGGACTACGCCGACGCCTTCGCGGCCGACCCGCGACGAGCGGCCCTGGCCGCCGAGGCCCGCGCCCTGGCCGAAATGGTCATCTTCCGCAACCTCTACGCCTACACGTCCGACCCCGACGACAGTGACTGCTTCGACCCGTCGTTTCTGCTGCAGTCGAACAACAGCCACTACTGGTGTGGCGCACTGACCTGGGGAGAGATGGCGCGCATCCCCGAGATGGCGATCCAGCTCTACCTGGAGACCGGCGAGCCGTACCTGGCCTGGCTGGTGCGGGGCTGCCTGGAGCGCTACCACCTGGGCACGCTTTCGGAGGACGGTGACTACACCGAGAACCTGGGCGTGTTCGGCGAGCCGATGCCGAGGGGAGGTGTCTCCGGCGGCTGGGGCGAGAACGACTTCCGCTGGCTGACCGAGCCACTGGGCAGCGCGGTGGTGCAGGTCGACGTTGGGCCGCAGGGCGCGCTCGCCTTCGGCCGCGGCACGCATGCCATCGACGTGACTGACTACGCGTGGGCGCCAGGTCCGAACGTGGCGTTCACGCTGAGCGTTGACCGCAGCTTGCCGGGGGCGCCCGGCGCCCGCTTCGACGTCCAGGTGACCAGCCCGCGCCATCGCCTGACGGGCTGCACGGTGCAACTCGACGGCCAAGCTGTGCCGGGCGAGCGCTACACCATCGGTGCCGCGGGGCTCCATGCACTGATCCGCGGGGTGCAGCCTGGGCAGCGCGTGCAACTCGGGCATGGTGGCAACCCCGCACCGGTGGCCCTGCCGACGTTGCGTCCGCGCCAGGCCTTCGACCCGCTGCCGTCGGTAGGGTTTGGCGCGATCGATCTGCGGCCCTGGGCCACGGCGCCGGTCAACCACACCTGGTCGGGTGACTGGGGCGGGCTGGTACCGGGTCCGCGAGTGGCTGGTCACTTGCCCTTCTGCCTGCTCGACCCGGCGCAGAATGCGGGGCACGGTGCCGTGCCGCTCGCCGCCGGGGCGACGCTGCCGGTGACCGGTGCCACGCCGTTGGTGCTCGTCCTCGGTGCGGTGGTGCCCGGTGATGCGCCGTTCCCACCGGTCCAGGTGGTGGTGCGCCACGCCGATGGCAGCCGCGCGGTGCTCAGGCTGACCGAGGCCAACGGCCTGGAGGTCGACCGTGGCAGCGAATGGTACGACCGCGCCTGGCGGTTGATGGCGTTCGCGGTGGACCCGTCGGGCGGACGCGCGGAGCAGCTCCAGTTGACCGGCGATGCCCTGCTGTTCGCCATCAGTGTGCCCAACGGCGAGGCGGGGCAGGCCGCGCTCCGGCTGTTCACCGCCAAGCGCCAGATGGCGCGCCAGCAGACGCAGCTCACGGCAGCCGCGGCCGCGAGCTGCCACTGGCGCGTGCCGGTGACCACACCGCGGCCGAGCGCCCCGCCGCCTGATCCGGAGCGGCCCTACCGGTTCCTCATTCGCCTCGATCCGGTCACGCCGCGGAACGAAGCGGTGGTCGTCCTGCGCGAAGCGTTGGATGCCCTGCTCGGCCAGATTGGCGCCGAGGGCCGGCCACGCGCCGACAGCCTGCGGGCGGTACGACTGGCTGCCGATGGGCAATCCGCCGGCGAGCTGCCGGTGCAGTTCTGCCCCGATCCGGACCGATCCGACCGCGGCGATCTGCTGCTCAAAGTGCCCGGCGACTGGTACGAGCCGATCACCGTGGCGGTCAGCTTCGCCACTGGCGAGGCGGCGCCGCTGCGGGCGGCACGCGACCTGCGGTACTGGCTTGACGGCACGACGGCGCGGTTTGGCTCCAGCGAGGTGGGGCTGACCTTCGAGTTGGCGCCCAAGGGCGACGGCCCGCGACTCACCGGTGTCTACTACGGTGGCGTGAACCAGCTCTCACGCGGTGGCTGGGATGCGGGATACGGCCATCTGTGCGCCTGCCAGGACGGTGTCGGGTGGTTCGATTTCGGCACCCACCAGCAGGGCGCCGCGCGCGCCGACGTGGTGGCGCGTGGCCCGTTGGCCATGGTGGTGCGGATCAGCGGTCTGCAGGTCTACGGCCAGTTGCACGCCGCCGGCGCCCAGCGGGGCCAACCGGCGCTCAAGGGGCAGGCGGCCTGGTACTTCCGGGTCATCGCCAATGACCCGCGCGTCGACTGCTGGGTGGACGCCACCATCCGCGACGCGGCCACCGGCTGGACCCGCCCGCCCGAGGCCCGCTTTGCGCCGCGCGACGCGTCCGGTGGCCGCACCTTGCCGGCGGCCGGCACCACGGCCGCGACCTGTGCCAGTCTGTCGCTGGCCACGGTCTGCAGCGAACCGGGGCAGGAAGCCCAGTGCGGGTTCGCCGCTCGCGACGGCGCGGTGCTGAGCGTGGTCTTGCCCGAGGTGATGGCGGCGGGCCGCTCCCGCTCGGGCACCTGGCGGATCATGCCGGGCGAGTTGGCCGACGAGCAACTGCGCGCCGAGTCGGCGGCGCCATTGGTCCAGCAATGGCCGCTGGAGTACCAGCGCGGCGACCGACTCGAGCCGCCGTCAGCCGGTCCGTGGCCCCTGCGCCGCACCGACGACTGGCTGGCTCGTCTGCCCACCGGCCAAGCGCGCCTGGTGACCATCGGCCAGCCGGACGAACCGCAGGGCCTGCGCTCGCAGGACAACCCCGACGAGGGCGTCTCGCTGAGAGCGCAACACGCCGGTCGCTGGCACTTGGCTGCCAGCCGGCAGCCGCGCGACCCGCAGCGCTACTTCTACTTCGCGCTCGAGGCGCCGCAGACCGTGCCCACGGCGGGAGGGCCAGCCTACGTGGCCGTCGAGTACTACGACCGCGGCCGGGCCGTCGCCGTGCTCGACTACGACTCGGTCGACCAGCAGGTGCATATGTCGGAAGTGCCCGGCGCCTTCAAGACGGCCCAGAACAGCATCCGCTGCACCGACAGCCGGCAGTGGCGGACCCACGTCTTTGCCTTGCGCGACGCACGGTTCGGCAAGCACTGCAACGGGGCCGACTTCCGGTTGTGCGTCAACGTTGGGCGGCTCTGGGTCAGTCGAGTCGCCGTCATCTACTGATCTTCGTCACCGGCGACCGCGGTCCACCGGGTGGGCGAGCTGCCATTCGTAGATCGACGGCACCGCCGGCGCCGGCCGTGGCGGATCGGCTTGGTAGGCCAGCACCTGGTTGTCCTGCGCGAGCACCTTGGCCGGACCACCGGACACGCGCCCGTTGCCGCCGTACAGCCGGTTGCCCCGCAACTCGACGCCGGTGCAGTCCGGCGTGGCCAGCATCACCGCCGGCTGCGAGCTGTCCTTCAGCGCGAACACATTGCCCAGAACGGTGTGGTCGAAGCTGAAGGTCTTGGCGTAGATGCCGGGGCCCGCGGCGGCCACGAAGCGGTTGTAGAGGATCATCCAGCCCTCGTTCATGCCGCCCATCCACAGGCCGGTCTTGGCGCTGTTCAGGTCGCAGTTGTAGACCACGTTCCGCGGGCCGTTCGGGCCGTGGGCGTCGTCCTCGGGCGGTGAGGCCCAGGCACCATAGCCATAGGCGCCGTTGCCGGTGCGTGCGACCACCGTACACTGTTCCATCAGGTTCTCGTTGGTCCAGCCGCTGTGCCACTGCATGTCGCTGTCGTGGAACACGCCCCGCCGGATCACGTTGCCCGAAGCTGCCCACTGCACGCACGGCGCGTGACGCAGGCGATAGGTGGTGCAGTCGGTCATCAGGCAGTCGAAGCTGTGCTCCCAGCCGGCGTAGGCCGTGCCGCCGCCGCCTTTGAACCAGGCGTCCTCGAAGACACAGTCGGCGATGGTGCACTGCTTCGCCTCGGACCCGTAGATGGCGTTGCGGCCGCACTTCTTCACCGTCACGCCGCGCGCCCAGCAGCCACGGGCGCCGGAGAACATGACCGTGGTGATCCACAGGTTCTCCGTCTGCTCGATGGTCAGGTCCTCGATGCCACAGCCCCGGATCAGGTCCACCTTGTAGACATACGACCCGTCGATCACGGGGAACTCGATGCGGAGCGGCTGCGCGAGGCGGACCACCGCACCGTCGACGGCGGTGATTTGGAGCAGATTGCGCCGGTAAGTGCCCCAGCGGCAGGCGTTGCGCGTGAGCGTCTTCCAGCGCTCGGTGGCGGGACCGTCCAGGCCGATCCAGTCGCCGGCTTGCAAGCCCTGCGCATCAGTCAGCGTCAGGTGCGTGTCGCCGCGGAGTCCGTCCTTGGCCAGCTTCACTTGCCGCGACTTCCAGCGTCGCGCATCGCCGCAGAACGAGATGGCCACATCGACCGGCGCGCGGCGCACATCGGCCGGGTCGGCACCCTCGCGCTGCAGTCTGAGCGTGCGCGACAGCTCCTTGGTGCTGCCGTCGGCATAGGTGCCCACGCCGCGGAGCGTCACCGTCTGCGCGTCGGGCCCAGCCGCCTTGAAGATGCCATCGGCACCGGCGCTGGCGCTGAAGGTGTTGCCCCAGTGCGGCTGCCAGGGCCGGTCGGCCACCTGCTGGCCGCCGGCGAAGACCTGCAAGCGCTTGAGGTTCGTCGGCGCGGCCTGGAAGGTGACCGTGCTGTTGCGGTAGAGCACGTCGCCGCGCGGCTCGGCCCAGCGCGTGCCGTTGGCGCCCATCGCGTAGCGGAAGATGATCCGGGTCCGGTCGCGCCCGGCGCCCCGCAGCACGATGCCGTTGTGCCGGATGGCCACGCACCGGTCAAGGTGATAGGTGCCGGCGTCCAACTGCACCGCACCGCCACCGGCCGTGGCCGCCGCGGCCACGGCGGCCTCCAGGCCGTCGGCGTCGTCCTGGCCGTCATCCGGCTTGGCGCCATGGTCGGCCGCGCGTACCTTGACCGGCACCTGCGGAATGCCGCCGGGCACGCCGGCCATGGTCCAGTCGGGATAGACCAGCCCATCGGGCCCGACCACATCGGCGGCGGTCAGGCGCGCGCCATCGCCCGGCTTCAGCTTGTACTGCGGCGGCCAGAGCGGCGGCGGTGGTGGCCCGGCGCTCAGATCGACCAGCGCGAAGTCGTCCAGATAGGCGGTCACCACCGCGGCGTTGTAGCTGTGGATCCACAGCTCCAGGAACCGCGTGTCGTCGGTCGTGTCGACCAGCAGGTCGAACGGCACCCACTGGCCGACCGGGCCGGTCGGCGCGCCCCGCTGGCACTCGTCGCCCCGGCCGATCAGCTTGCGCTGCGCGTTCAGCCGCCGCACGTAGATGCCCAGGCCGCTGCCCGAGACGGGATAGACCTTGCCACGAAGCTGATAGGTGCGGCCGCCGGTGACGGCCACTGGCGTGGCGTGAGCGGTGGAGCCGTCGGTGGTGCTGGTGTCCACCACCTTCAGCGAGTGCCGGCCGGCGGCGGCTTGCTCGGTGGTGATCGTGCTCATCTTGTCTTCGATGGACCAGCCGGTGAGACCATCCTCGAAGCCGGGATTGGCCAGCGGCACGGTGACGTCGGCGGCCAGCAGCGGCAGGGGCAACGCCAGGACCAGCCAGGTGAGCACACGCATGGCGACTCGCTCCGCGGAGCCCGCCGCACAGGGGGAGAAGGGACACGCCCGGAGGGATTCGAACCCCCGGCCCCCTGGTCCGAAGCCAGGTGCTCTATCCACTGAGCTACGGGCGCTTGGCAGTCGTGAGTCTACCCGTGGTCCAGGGCGCTGTCAAGCTGCGTCACGGCGCGAGCGCCCAGCGCATCAGGCCGCTGCGCGGCAGGTTGGGCACCACCGTCGGCCGGCCGGTGAGCGCCTGCGCTGCCGCGTAGCCGCTCCGCACCGCGCCTTCCATGGTGCTCGGCCAGCCGGTCGCGGTCCACTCACCGGCCAGGTGGACGCCGGCCACGCCGGTCACCGGACCGGGCCGGCAGCGGTCAACGCCCGGCCCCGGCACGAACGTCGCCCGCGCCTCGCGGCAGGCCGCGGTCAACAGCGGGTCGGGCAGGTCGGGCCAGAGGCGCCGCAGCGCCGCCAAGGCGCGCTCCGCGGTCGCCGCCGAGGACAGACCGGCCCAATCGCGCGCATCGGAGACGACCACGCTGAGCCGCCGCCCGCCGTCGGTGGCGAACACCCAGTCGACTCCGCCACCGAACAGGCCGACGACCGGTTCGCTCAGGACGGGCTGCGCAAAGCGCAGGTGGACACCGACGATCGCCTCGGCCGCCAGTTCGGTAGCCTCCGGAGGCACCACCGGCGTGCCGGGCACCGTCTGCGCCACCTGCCACCAGGGCACCGCCACCACCACCTGCTCGGTCGGCTGTGCCTCACCGGCCACCACCACGTCGGCAAGCTGGCCGTCGAGCACCCGCGCCGTGGCGGCCGTGCGCAGGTGCACGCTCACGCCCAGCGCGATCAGCCGGGCGAGCATGGCCTCGTGGTGCAGTCCGTGCAGACTGACCCGCGGCACGCCGAGGTGGAAGGCCGTGGGATGGCGCATCAGCCCTTCACGGAAGAACATCAGCGCCGCGGCCGCCGAGACGCGGTCGGCGTCGGCGTTGAGCACCGAGGTGAGCATCAGCCGCCAGAACCCGCTGTCGAGGCGCGCGGTGGTGGCGCCGCCGAGCCACTCGCGAAAGGGCACCTCGGTCAGCGCCGCCGGTGCGCGGCCGGCCAGGATCATGCGCGTGAACGCCCAGGCCATGGCCAGCCGGTCGCGCCCGCTGAGGCCGGGCAGCCGGAACAGCGCCGGCGCGAGATGGCCCGGCGCCGGCAGCGGCCAGCCGGCGAACGTGCCCGACTGCCCGTCGGCCGCTCGCAGGGCCAGGCGGGCGTGCCAGTCGATCTGGTCGGCGACGCCGAGCCGCCCGTAGAGATCGAGCAGATTGGTGCAGCAGCGCAGCAACACGTGCTGGCTGTTGTCCACCCAGGTGTCCCAGCCGGGTGGCCGGAACGAGCAGGCCCGCCCGCCTAGCTGGGCCCGCTTCTCGCAGAGCGTGACCTGCCAACCCGCCTCGGCCAGAGCCAGCGCGGCCGAGCAGCCGGCGAGGCCGCCGCCGATGACGACTACCCGCGCCACGTGGGCCTCCAGCGCGACAGCAGCGCGGCCGCCAGCAGACCGAACGCCGACCCGCGCCGGACCGTGCCGGGCGCGTAGTCACTCGCGGCCAGGTCGCCCAGCAGGCGGCGGTAGCGGAGCGTCATGGCCACCAGCGGCGGGCGGTGGGCCGCTCGCAGGCGGTCGAACAGGGCCTCGGCCGCCACGAACTGGCGCTCGGCCACCTGCCCGGCGGCGCTGGCCGCCCGTCGCACGGCCGGCCCCTGCGGCTCGGCCAGCACCGCCTCGGGCGACAGGTCGTGCTCAGCCAACAGGTCGGCCGGCAGGTACACGCGATCGCGGCCGGCGTCCTCGGCGATGTCGCGCACGATATTGGTCAACTGCACCGCGCGAGCGTTGCACCGTGACAAGGCCAGCGTTGACGGCTCCGCATAGCCCAGTATGCGCAGGCAGGCTTCGCCGACGGTGCCGGCGACGCCGTCGCAGTAGTGCCAGAGCGCGTCCCAGGTGGCCAGGCGCACCGCGCCGATATCCTCGGCGCAGGCGTCGATGCAGTCGGTGAACAGCCGCGGCGGCAGCGCATAGCGGCGCGCGGTGTCGGCCACGGCGAGGAGCATCGGTTCGGCCGGCGCGTCGCCGCCGGCCAGCGCCTGCGTGACCGCCTGCGACCACTCGCTGAGCTGTTGGCGCTGCGCCGCGGGCGCGCCGTCGGCATCGACGATGTCGTCGGTCACGCGGAAGAACGCGTACATGGCCAGAATGCCGTCGCGCGAGGCGCGGGGGAACAGGCGCATGCCGAGGTTGAAGCTGCTGTGCGAGCGACCGGTGATCTCACGGCAACGGGCGTAGCTGTCAGCCAACGTCACGCCCACGGCATCTTGCCTCCCACCATGGCCCGCACCATCAGCCAGGCCTTGCTCAGCTTCGACAGCTCCGGCCGGCTGGTCAGCGTGTCGAAGTCCTGCGCGGCGATGAGGTCGAGGATGGACCAGCCACCGGCCGAGAACAGCGTCACGTCGCGGCGGAGAGGTCCATGGAGCTGGTCGATCAGCGGCAGGCCCTGCCGGAACAGCTTGCGGGTCCGCTCCACCTGGAAGTGCAGCAGCGCGCGGTAGTTGTCGTCGCAGCGGCGGTCGGCCAGTTGCTCGGCGGTGACGCCGAACCGTGCCATCTCGTCGAGCGGCAGGTAGACCCGGCCCTTGTCCCAGTCACGGGCCACATCCTGCCAGAAGTTGGTCAACTGTAGCGCGGTGCAGGTGCAGTCGCTGAGTTGCTGGCGCGCCTCGTCGCGATAGCCGCCCAGGTAGAGCACCAGTCGGCCGACCGGATTGGCGCTGTGGCGGCAGTAGGCCAGCAGCTCGTCGTAGTTCTCGTACCAGGTCTTCTGCCGGTCCTGCACGAAGGCGTCCAGCAGGTGCCCGAACGGCTCGGGCGGTATGTCGAACTGCTGCACCGTCTGCCAGAGCGCCACGAACACCGGGTGCGTTGCCTCGCCACGGTACATGCCCTCGAGCGCGCCGCGCCAGTCGGCCAGGAGCTGCAACGATTCCTCGTTGCTCTGCACCTCGTCGGCCAGGTCGTCGCTGACGCGGCAATAGGCGTAGACATTGGCGAAGTGCTGCCGCAGCGACCGCGGCAGGAACCACGAGACCACCGTGAAGTTCTCGTAGTGGGTGCGGGTCAAGGCGGCGCAGAACTGCTGCGCCGACTCCAGCGACGGAGCGACGGTGGTGCGCAGTTGGTACCGCTCGACGACCGGAGTTGCCACACCGGGTGACCTCTGCGCGCCATTATACGACGAGCGCCCGCTGCGAGCCAACGCGCGGCCACGCAGCGGTGTGCTGCCAGGCGAGTGAGCGGTGCGGTGCGCCGCTCGCCAGCACCAGCCCGAGCCCCTCCTCGCCCGCGAGCCCCAGCGGATCTGGCTCTCTGCGGCTCCAGCCGATGCGGGCGTCAGGGCGGGCCGCAGACGCAAGCGACCGGGAGGGCGAAGCTCTTGCTGAGCCGGCCGTTGGGCGGCTGGCCACCAGAGCGCGACCCGGCAGCGCGCGGCCGTTGCCGCTCGCCGGCGGGGGATACGGCCGGCTCGGCAAGAGCCTCGCCCTCCCGCTCGTC
>CAZHGD010000004.1:0-115978 GCA_964531735.1 uncultured Fimbriimonadaceae bacterium
TACTGTCCCCAAGCAGGTGTCCCAGACGGCCATCAGCCGCGCTGGGGTTGACGGCAACGCGACCGGTCGGCTACCGTCGGCTCTACGGAGCCGCGCCATGTTCGCCTTCTGGTCCAGCCTGATCTTGCCGCTTGCCTTGGCGGCCTCACCCAACCTGGTCGACAACGGCGGCTTCGAGGCGGTGCCGCCGCGCGGCACGGCACCGACCGGCTGGCAGCTACCCACGCCGCCCGACGGCTTCGCCGGCGTGGATGCCACCATCGCCAAGTCGGGTCACCACTCGCTGCGCATCACCGTCGGCGCCGAGTCGCCGCTCGACTGGTACTCGGCCTGGCGCGGCGTCAAGCCGCTCCGGCGCGGGGCCACCTACACGCTGAGCGCGCAGGTCCGCAGCTCCGAGATCAGCGGCGGCGCCGGGGCCTACCTGTCGCTGAACGCCTTCGACGGCGCCGGCAAGCGCATCGGCGTGTTCGATTCGGGCGCCAAGGCCCAAGGCACCGGCGACTGGCGGCTGATCACCACGACCGCCAAGATCCCCGACGGCACCAGTGAGTTGCGCGCCATCGTCTGCCTGCACGGTTACGGCACGGCCTGGTTCGACGAGGTGCAGGTGGAGGAAGGCGACAGCGCCAGCGACTTCCGCCAGTCGGAAGCCGACCGCGCAGCGCGGGCGAAGCTGGCCGGCGATGAGGTCGAGGCGGCGCCGTGGCTGAAGGCGCTGCCCGCGCGGCCGACCGGCAAGGGCCGCCTCGGCGTGCTCGACCTGGGCACCGCCCCGCGCGATGTGCCCGGCACCCGCGCCGTGTCCGACCCTGTGCGCCTGGTCGCCATGCTCAAGGCCGCCGGCCATGCCGCCGTGCTGCTCACGCCGCGGCAGATGGCCAACGAGGTCTACTGCGATCCCGAGCGGTTCGATGTGATCGTGCTGCCGGCTGGTGACCTGTTCCCGCTGGCGGCCCAGCGCGGCTTCCTGCGCTATCTGCAGCAGGGCGGCGCGTTCATGTCCACCGGCGGCATGGCCTTCGACACACCTGTCGTCGAGGTCAAGGGCAAGTGGTACTCACCGCGCTCGCTCCCCGCGGCGGACGGCCCGCAGACCCCGATTCTGACCGACACGCCGGCTGGCTGGCAGCCCAGCACGAACCGCGCCGAGAAGCCGTTACTGGCGCCCTGCCGCGGCCCCGGCGGCGAGCCGGGCATCGAGGTCAGCACGCCGGAACTGAGCGGCTGGGACACGGCGATCGCGCCGCCGCAGGAGGGCAAGCTGCCGGCCGGCTGGAGCACCACGCGCCTGTGGGCCCGCGGCGACGCCAGTACGCCCAAGCTGTGGATCGAGTGGTCCGAGGTGGACGGCTCACGCTGGCACACCGCCATCACCGTCGGGCCGAACTGGCAGGAATACGCCCTCGGCCCGGGCCAGTTCACCTACTGGCACGACAACCAGAGTGTCGGCCGCGGCGGCGATAGCGATACCTTCCAGCCGGCCAATGCCTCGCGGCTGCAGGTGGGCGTGGCCACCGACATCGCCGGTGCCGGCAAGCCGCACCGGTTGGCCGTGGCCGGCATCCGCGTGCAGGTTGACCAACTCGCGGCGCAGCGCGTCACGCCGCCGCCGCTCAACACGCGGTACGCCATGATCCGCGACGCGATGTGGCCCAAACCCGAGCAGATTGGCGTCTTCGATCCGGGCTTCCCGCTACGCCGCGTCACGCGGCTGACCGGCGAACCGGTCGGCCCCGGGCTGGCCGAGTTCCGGGCTGACGGTGACTGGCGCGGCTGGGCCGCCACCGCCATGCTGGGCCTCAACGGGCACGGCTTCGGCCCCAACCGCGCGCGCTGGGTGCCGCTGATCACCGGCCGCGATCGCCACGGCCACGAGCAGGGCCCGGTCGGCGCCGTGGTCCACCACTATGCCGGCACCTTCGCCGGCTCGTCGTGGGCCATCTTCGGGTTGACCAACCGCGATCTGTTCGACGGCCGCCTTCGTGGCGCCGCCGACGTGCTCATCGCCGCGGTGGACAAGCTGCTCCGGCGCTGCTATCTCGGCGAATGCGAGAGCGCCTGGGCCTGCTACCGCCGCGGCGAGACCGCCTTGCTGCGCACCAAGGTGAACAACGCCGGCCGTCTGCCACGGGCGGTCGAGGTGGTCATCCGATTGGGCCACGAGGTCGACGCCCCGGTGCTCCGGCGCGTGCCCTTGAAGCTCGATCCGGGGCAGTCGGCCGCCATCGAAGCCAAGCAGGAGGTGCCGGTCGGACCCGAGCAGCAGGCGTTCGCCTTCGAGCTGGTCGCCGACGGCCGCGTCACCGACCGCGAGCTGGGGCTGTACGTCATTCAGCCGCCCGACTGGCAAGGCACCGGCCCGGCCGTGACCAGTGACGGCGCGCGGTTCAAGGTGGATGGCCGCGCGGCACTGCTGATGGGCTGCCAGACCTACTGGGGCCAGAATGCGTCGGTGACCGGACGTCTGCCGATCAACTTCGACCGCGACTTCCGTGCCATGCGCGATCTGGGCCTGCGCTGGACCCGGCTGTTCATGCCGTTCAAGACCGAGGAGGACAAGCGCATCTCCGACGCAGTGGTGACTCTCGCCGGCCGCTACGGCCTGTTGCTCTACCACACGCCGAACCTGCCCAACACGGCCGATCCGGCGCAACTGGCCGAGCAGGCGAAGACCGCCGAGGAGATCGCCGAGCGCTACCGCGGCTGCCCGCATGTGCTGGTCGATATCTGCAACGAGCCGTCGTTCCATGCCAAGGACGCCGCGCTGATCAAGTCGTTCGGCCGCGAGCCGAAGTTCGACGGGCCGTTCGCCGACCTCGACGTGGCCGCCTGGGTCCACCACCTGGCCAAGACGCAGCGCACCTGGGCCGCGTCGAATCTCGCCGCGGTCCATCGCGGCGATGCCAAACGGCTGGCCTCGGTCGGTTGGAGTCAAGGCTGGGGCTGGCTCGGTGGCGACCTGAAGGACCCGCTCTTGGCCTCGCTCGATCTGGATTTCACCGATCGGCACTACTACGGCCAGCCGGAGCAGCTCGGGCCGGAGTTGAAGGACCTCGACCTGCGCGGGCTGGGCAAGCCGCTGATCCTGGGCGAGTGCGGCGCCAAGAACCACCCCACGTTCGCCGAGCGCGATCCGTGGAACATGGGCGATGACGACGCGCGCTACGACCGCCGCTTCCTCTACCTGGGCCACCACGCGTTCGGCCTGGGCGCCTCGGTGATCTCAGGCTGGCACTGGCGGGACCCGATGGAGGGCATCTTCCCCTGCGGCCTGGTCAACTCCACCGGTGCACCGCGGCCGACGGCCTTCGCCTACCGCGCCATGGCGCTGGCCTTCGGGCGCTTCCAGCCCGGCAAGACCACGCCGCAGGTGTGTCTGCTGCTGCCGGACAACGCGCGCCAGGGCGGCCAGCGCGACGCGCTCATCCGCGCGATCCATCGGGCCTCGGAGCTGCTCATCGCCGCGCGCGTCGACTTCACACTGCTACCCGACAGCGCCCTCGACCGGCTGCCACTGACCTGCAAGGCCGTGGTCTACCCGGTGCCGACGGCGCCGGACGACGCCGTCCTCGAGCAACTGGCGGCCTTCGCCCAGAACGGCGGCGCCGTCTATCTGTCGGGCGACCTGGCCTTCGATGGACAACGCCGGCCCGCAGCGCCCGAGCGACTGACGCGACTGTGCGGCGTCAAAGCCAGCGGCGACGCCACCGCCGCGCCGCTCAAACTGCCGCCCGCGGCCGGTGAGTTGCAGCCGACGCCCAACAGCGGGCTGCCCGCCGGTCCGGCGCATCCGCTCCGGGCGTTGGAGCTGGCCGGTGCCGAGGCCGTGGCCTCCTGCGGCGGCCGGCCGGTGGTCACCCGGTTCGCGCTCGGGCCAGGTCAGGTCTGGCTCAACGTCGATCCCGTCGAACTCAACGGCACCATCGAGCCCTGGCATCGCGCGCTCTACAACCGGTTCCTGGCCGCCGCGCGCACGCCCGGGCTGGCCATCAAGCCCGACCGGCCGGAGGTGCAGGTCTACCACTTGGCCGGCGACAACGGCGAGGCCTGGTTCCTCCACAACGCCGGCCGCGCCACCACGGTGACCGTCGGGCCGTGGTCGCTCGATCTGGCCGCTGACGGTTTCGGCTACCTGCACGTCAGCCGTGACGGCGCGCTTCGCGTCGCCGAGGCGCAGGGCACCGTCGCTTGCGCCGGGCGCGAGTTGGTGAAAATCACCGGCCACGCCTTCGTCATGGCCGCGGGCGACGAGGAGCCGGGCCGCGCCCGGGCACTACTGGTCTGCCCGCTGACCGCGGGCGAGGTGCGCGTCCGCACCACGGCCGCCGCGGTGGTGAAGGCCGAGGCCGGCGAGCTGCGCGACGGCCAGTTCGTGGCGTTCGAGCCGCTGCCGGCCGCGGTGCGCGATGGCTGGGTCACCGTTCGGACACCGGTGGACCAGCCCCGAGTGGTAATCCGCGTCGGGCTGCGATGAGTGAGGCACGCCATGGCAACAGGCGAAGTGCGCATCAGGCCGGTAGCCCTCGGTGACGCGCCGGACCTGCGCGACCACTGCTTCGTGATGGACGACCTGGTCGACATCCAATCGCAGGTGGCCGCCAACCTCGAGCGAGCCAAGAGCGGTGAACTGGTCCACCTGGTCGCCGAGGTCGACGGCCGCGTGGTCGGTAGTGTCCTGCTCGAGCGACACACGCACCCGCTGGCGCGGCACCGCGCCGACGTGGCCGGCCTGGTGGTCCACCAACCTTACCAGCGTCGCGGCATCGCGCGCGCGCTGGTGGCCGAGTGCGAACGGCAGGCCACCGCTCTGGGCCTGGTCATCCTGGAGATCTCCTGTCGCGGCGGCGAGCCGCCGGAGCGGATCTATCCGCGGCTCGGGTTCATCGAGTACGGCCGCCTGCCGGGCGGCCTCGTCGAGCCGTGGGGCGAGGGCCAGTCGTTCGATCTGGTGCTGTTCTACCTGCCGCTGTGACCGCGCCGTAGCCACCGCGACACGTCGGCGTTCCGCGTGGCCGCGTCCAACCGCTCAGACCGTGGACAGGAGACGGCACATGATGCGCTGGTCTGGTGGCGTCGGCTGGTTGCTGCTGGCCGTGGCGGGCGCCGGTGCGGCGCCGGTGACGGTGACTATTGGCGAGCGGGTGGGCACCATCCATCGCCTGCTCGGCGTCAACATCGGGCCGCTCCCCGCCGGCGAGCCCGGCAACGCCGACCTGACCGCGGCCTACCAGCGCACCGGTATCACCCAGGTGCGCACGCACGACTTCTATGGCCCGCTGGACATGGCCACGCTCTACCCCGACCAGAGCGCCGACCCGCGCCGGCCGGAGTCGTACCACTTCCGCGAGAGTGACCGCGTCTGGCAGGCCATCCTCAACGGCGGCTTCGAGCCCTACCTGCGCCTCGGCGACTCGTACCACAACTCGCCCGGCTACCCGAAGGCCGACCCGCGCCACCCGCGGAATGAGGACAACTTCGTGCAGGCCACCGTCGAGGTGGTGCGCCACTACACCGACGAACGGCGGTGGGGGCCGACGAAGGTCCGCTACGTGGAGTTCTGGAACGAGCCGGACGGCATGTTCTGGGACGGCACGCCGGCCAGCTTCCACCGGCTCTATGTGAAGGCCGCCAAGGCCCTGAAGGCGGCTTTCCCCACCTTGCAGATTGGCGGGCCCGGCCTGACTCCGGCCGGGGCGCTCGCGCCGCGCGGGCAGCAGTTCACCAGCGGCCTGCTACGGGCCGTGCGCCAGGCCGGCGCACCGCTGGACTTCCTGTCCTGGCATATGTACGCCAACGACGTGGCCAACTACGAGAAGGCTTGCCGGTTCTACCGTGACGCGCTCGACCAGGCCGGCCTGCGCGCCACGGTGATGCACGTCACCGAGTACCACACCTCGCACCGCAACCAGAGCCGCGACGATCAGTTGGCCCTGCGCGCCGGCGCGCGTGGCGCGGCGCTGCTGACCGCCGGCTGGATGGTTCTCCAGCGCCACGACGTGCGCGAGGCGATGGTTTACCGCGGGCCCGACCCGGCGCTCAACGCGCCGCAGTTCTATGGCCTGTTCTACGCCGATGGCCGGCCGAAGCGCACCGCCCTGGCGTTCAGCCTGTGGGCCGAGTTCTGCCGCGCCTCGCAGCGCCTCCAGGCCACCAGCAGCGCCGAACTGCCGGCCCTCGCCGCGCGCGACGACCGCGGCCGCGTGTCGCTGTTGCTGGCCAACCTGACCAACCACGAGGTGTCCTGGCACACTCGCGGCCTGGTCGATGCGGTGCGCGTGCGTGAGGTGAACGACCAGAGCCCGACCATCGTCGAGCGCACCATCCCCAGCGCCTCGGGCACCATGCCGGCCTGGGCCGTGCAACTGGTCACACCGGTGCGCTGACAAGGGCGCTACCGGCCCGCCCACTCGGCCAGTACATCGCGCAGCGTCGCGTCGAGCGCGATCTGTGGCGTCCAGCCTACCGCGGCCTGCGCGCGCTGGTACGAGCCGATGATCGGCACCGAGCCGCCGTTGCGCCAACGGGCGTCGGCCACCTGCACCTCGGCGGTGACGCCGGACAGCGCCATCAGCCGCGTCAGCAACTCGCCGGCGGTGACCGCGCGCCCGCTGCACAGGTGGTAGACCTGGCCCGGTTCACCCCCTACGGCCAAGGCCACATATCCGCGAACGATGTCGCGTACGTCGGTGAAGTCACGCGCCGCCGACAAGTCGCCCACCTCAACCACCGGCCGTTGCCGGCCCTCGGCCACCGCCTGCACCTGGGCCGCGAAGTCGGGCACCACGAAGCCCAGCCGTTGGCCCGGCCCGATGTGGTTGAACGGCCGCGCCTCGACGATCTCCAAGCCACCGGTGCGGTGGTACTGCTGGAGCAGCTCATGGACCATCAGCTTGCTGGTCCCATAGACCCCGCGCGGCGCGGGCGGCGAGTCTTCGGTCAGCGGCTCGGCCGACGCCGGCTGCCCGTACACCTCGCTCGAGGTCACCACCAACAGCCGCGGTGGCCGCGCGCAGGCCACGGCCGCCTCGAGCAGCGCCGCGGTGCCGAGCACGTTCACCTGCAACGTGCCCAACGGATCGCGCGCCGCCTGCGCCGGTGACGACGCGGCGGCGAGGTGGTAGATGACGTCCGGCTGGGCCGCCACCACCGCGCTACGCAGTAGCTCAGCCTGGGTGAGGTCGGCCACGCGCATCACGACACCGGGCGGCGCCGGCGCGTCGGCCGGCCGGCCGAGGCCCGTGACCGCGTGCCCACCGCTGACCAGCAGCGCCGCCAGATGCCGGCCCGCGAAGCCGCTGACGCCGGTCACGAGCACTCTCAACGCTGGCGCACCTCGCCCACCGCTTGCATCAAGCGAGCCCAGATGGCTCGCAACTCGTCCAGGCACGTCTCGTCCACCTGCGAGGGAGTATACTCCACCGCCGCGTAGAGGTCGGTCAGTTGCTCGATCTCGCGGCGCCAGGTCTCCATCGACGGTGGCAAGTGCCGCAGGTAGTCATGCGCGGTGACCCCCGGCCGCCGCGGCTGCCCGATCAGCGCGGCGTAGGCCTGGAACGCCCGGTAGATGTGGATCACGATGTCGCTCACCGGCCGGCCACGGAACGGCGAGCGCGGACCGAACGGATCGACAAACGGGTCGCGCGTCCGCACCGGCTCGTCGGCGGCGGCAGCCTTGGCCCGAGGTGCGCGGCGCCGCCAGGCCTGGTAGAGCAGGTAGGCGATGCCCAGCAGCAGCGCCAGGCCCAAGGCTGCCAGCACGGCCTTGAAGGCGTCCTCTTGCGAGCTCTGCGTCGGTGTGTCGGGCGGTCGCGGCGCCGACCGGTCGTCGCGTGATTCGGGCTGCTTCTCCTTCGGTTCCTCGCTGGCCTGGTCGCGCTTCTGGTCTGGTTGCTCCGGCCCGGACTTGGCCTCGTTCTCGCTCTTCGCGGCGGGCGGCTCCGGAGCCTTGGCCGGAGCCTTGGCCGGGGCCGGTTCGGGCCGCTCCGGTTGGTTCGCCTGCGGTGGCTCCGGCTGGTTGCCCTTCGGTGGCTCCGGCTGGTTCGCCTTGGGTGGCTCTGCTGGCGGCGCAGCCTGCGGCGATTGCTGGGGCGGCTGGCTCTGGCCACGCTTGCTCTCGCCCTGGCCGCGCTTGCTCTCGCCCTTGGCGTCCTGGCCGTCGCGCTTGGCGTCGGCCGGCTTGGCGTCGGCCGCCTTGCCGGCGCCTTGACCTTCACGGGTGCCACCCGCCTTGGGCCCGCCTTCGGCCGTGGCCGGGCCGCGACCCTGGTGCCCCGGACCGCCGCCGGCCACGCCGCCAGAGGCCCTGCCGTCCGAGCCGCTCCCCTGCTTCGCGTCGCGCCCCTGGCCATTCGGCCCGGCCCGGTCGCCGCCCCACGGCGCGTTGACGCCTTCGTCATCGCCCGGGCCGGCGAGTGCATCCAGGAACGCCGGCCGTTTGGGCAGCAGACTGCCCTCGGCCGGCTCGAGCCGCGGGGCCACCTCGGCCACGGCGAGCAGCACCGCGGCCAGCGGAAACGCCAGCACCAGCCACAGCGCCATGACGCCCACCGGCACACGGGCGCCGCGCGCCCGCGCGTAGATCTGCAGGCCCGACAGCGCGCTCATGGCCAGCACGGCCAGCCCGCAACCGAGGAAGACCACCATGCACCAGAAGGCATGGGCCTGCAGCGCCTGCCCGGCCAACAGGCGGTGGCCGATGCCGAACACGGCCACCGCCGGCACCGACAGGATCATCACCGCGCGGCCCGGGTGCGGGCGCTGCCGCACCGCCGCCGCCCGCTCACCGTGACGCTCCCATTCCTCGCTGCTCAGCAGGCCGGTGCTCTGCAACTCCACCTGGTTGGGATCGATGGCCGTGCGGTCGACCACGTAGTGCGCGCCGAACCAGATCAGGGCGATCACGCCGTAGAGGAAGAGCAGCAGACCCACCGGATTGCCGCCACCGTAGCCCTCACCGAAGGCCCCGCCACCGAAGGCGTAGAAGAAGCCGAACAAGCCCATCACGGCCAGGAGTGCCAGCGCGAACGGCGCCGCGTCGAACCGCCCTTCGCGCGCGCGAATGCGCGCGATGCCGACCACGGCCAGCATGAAGAAGCCGAAGATCCAGCGCAACAGGCCCAGTGGCGACGCCGTCAGCACGGCGCAGCAGTCGAGCAGGAACCACACCAGTGACCCGAGCATGAAGAACAGCGCCGTCGGCAGCAGTCCGTCGGCCAGCAGGTCGAAATCTGCCTCGCTGTCGTTGTCGGCCCACCGCGCCAGGTCGATGGCGCGCAGCTCCTCGGGTGACAAGCGGGTGGGTCCGTCGTTCATAGCCGCACCGACGCCATGCGGGCCAGGTCGTTCGGCCCGTCCAGGTGGTAGACCGGCACGCCCTCACCCAGCAGCGCACCGCGCGGCTTGGCGCCGATCAGGTGGTTACCCACCAGCATGACGCGGATGATGAACCCCGAGTGCCGCATGGCCGCGATGGCTTGCAGCAGCACCTCGTCCACCGTCGGCACGATCAGCAGCAGCGCCACGTCGCGCGGCAGCCGCGGGTACTCGCGCAGCAGCATCCGGCCCAGTGGCTGGAAGTCGCTCAGTTCGACGCGCGCGGTGGCATCGAGGATCTGCTGCAAGCCCAACTCGCCCCGGCCGACCGGCACCTCGAACGGCCGCAGGCGCTCGGAGCGCTCGCGCATCGCCGCCAGCCGCCGCGCCTGCCAGATGGTGGCCGCCTCGATCTGGATCTCGTCATAGCGCGCGCGGTCGGCCGCGTCGCGTCCGTTCGAGATGAACCCGACGCGCTGTCGCGCCGCCGACACATAGGCCGACAGCGAGGCCGCCGCCACCACCGCGAACTCGCTCCGCTCGTCGACGCCGCGGCCTTCGTACGCCGGCTCGTACATGTCGAGACACATCAGCGCGCCGATCATGGTGCTCGGCTCGAACACCTTGGTCTGCAACTGGCCGGTCCGCGCCGTGCTGCGCCAATGGATGCGCGTCAGCTTGTCGCCGGGCTGGTAGTCGCGCACGCCCCGCAAGCGTGACGGGTCCTCGAAGATGCGCCGCTCCACGCGCACTTCGCCCACCGGACGGCGGGTGGCCACGTCGTACTCGGCGATGGGCACAATCTCCGGGTAGACCGTGACATAGTGCGCCCGCTCGCCCGCGGCGAAGCGCCGCACCAAGCCGAACAAGTCGCCGGTCTCCAGCAACAGCGGCCCGATCTGGTGGTAGCCGCGACGCAGGCAGACCAGCTCATAGGCCAGCTTGAACCCACGACCGGGCCACAGCGCCCGGACCACGGTCTGCGAACCTTCGCGGCTCATGGCCTCGGGATTCAGGTCCTCGGCCAGCAGCCAGACCAACGGCAGCTTGCCGGTGTGCTTGACCTCGATGGCCACCGGCACGACCTCGCCGATGCGCGCGCGTTGGGTGTCGCACTGCCGGCGGTGCACCACGCCACGCAGGCCGAACTCGCTGGTCAGCCGCGAGGTGACGACCAGCGCCAGCACCACATAAAGCGCATACGTGAAGAACCCGATCCTCAGGACGTAACTGAGGGCGAGGATCAGCACGACCAGGCCAATCAGTTGCGGGCGGGTCAGCAGCGCTCTCCGCGACGGTTGTAGCGCCTGGGCGCGCGGGGGTCAAGCCGCAGCAGTGCCCCGCCATGGTGCGCTGCACCTCGGGGCGCGGGCCGCGTTTCGACCGGGCACGCCTCAAGCCGCTGTGGCACCTCACCGCAGCCCCTTGACCATCTCCCATTCGCGCGGCTCCAGCGGCTGGAGCGCCGCGCCGGTCAGCGCGTAGGCCGCCAGCGCCAACAGACCCCGCAGCCACCAGGGCAGCATCGCCGTCAGCAGCCAAGTGGCGGTCAGGCCCAGCGCCATCAGCAGCGGCTTGGTCAACAGTCCGCGCCAGTCGACGGGCGTCAGCCGCTGGACCAGCAGCGCCGAGAGCAAGACGATGCTCGCCTCGGCCGTGGTGCGCGCGGCGGCCGCGCCGAGCGGGCCGTGGCGCGGCACCAGCAGCGCGCACAGCGCGAGGTTGAGGCCCAGGGCCGCCGCGAGCGTCAGCGACGGCTGCCAGGCGCGGGCGTGGAAGAACAGCACCCAGTGCAGCACGGCGCCCACGAAGACCAGCGGCACGACCCAGATGAGCACGGCCAGCGGACCGGCCGCCACCGCGTACTCGGGCTTGAACAGCGCGATGATCTGGGGCGACCAGCAGCTCACCAGCGCGCACCCGGGAATGAACAGCAGCAGACCGAACCGCAGCACGGTCAGCAGGCGCGGGGCCAGCGCTTCGTTGCCCGCCGCCTGCGCCCGCGCCAGCATCGGCAGCACCGCCATGTGCAAGGTCATGGCGCCGGCCATGACCACCTCGATGGCGCGGAAGGCCACGCCATATTGGCCCACGCAGGTCGCCCCCAGCAGGTGCTCGACGGCGATCAGGTCGACGCGGCCATACCAGGCACCGATCTGCGCGCCGACGGCCACGCCGATGGCCAGCTTGACCATGTCGGCCGCCAGCTCGCGCGACCAGCACAGCCGCAACACCGGCTGGCCGATGACGCGCCGCGCGAACCAGCCGGTAAGGCCGAACAGCAGGCACGCGCCGACGAACTGCGCGCCCACCGCCCAGACGATGGGCCGGCCGAGGAGCACGCCGACAATGATGCCGCCGCTGACCGTCAGACCTTGCAGCACCGCCGCCAGCGCCGACTGACGGAACGCCTCGCGCGACTGGATCGCCTCGTCGAAGGTGGCCGCGCAGGCCTGGATGAGGTTGGCGAGCAGCAGGATCTCGAAGATCAGGCGCTCGCGGGTGGTGGGGAAGTGCCGGCAGCACCACGCCGTGGTGGGCACCAGCACCACCAGGCTCATCAGCACGCGGAGCGTCAGCACCTGACCGACCACTTGGCCCGGTGGCTCGCCTTCGCGGGTCAGATGGCGCAGCAGCGGCGCCTTGAGCTGAAAGTTGGCCAGCACCGCCCAGGCAGCGGCAATCGCCATCGCGTAGAGGTATACCCCGTAGGTCTTGGCCTCGACGCTGTTGGTCAGCAGTGGGAACGCCACCAACGAAGCGATGCGCACCACGGCCTGGGCCGCGGCCAGGATCGCGGTGTTCGAGATCAGCCGCCGGGCCCGGTCACCGTGGGTGACGCTCATCGGCCGCCGGCTCCGTTGGCCGAGGCGCGCCGAGCATAGACGTGGATCGTCTCGCCACCGGGCAGCGGCAGGTCGGCCAACAGCTCGTAGGCCGCCTCCAACTCCGCGCGCTGGGCGGCCAGATTGCGCATGGTGGCGTCGAGCAGCTCGGCATGGGCGCCCTGCGCGCCGTCGAGCGTCACCAGGGCGTCGAAGCCGTCGGCCACCAGCGTCGCCACCGTGGCCGGCTGCACCCGGCCGTTCTCGGTGTGGACGGCCTGCATCACCTTCGGCACACGGTCGGTCTGCAGCAGGTAGGGCAGGCACTTCCAGGTGACCAGGTAGCGTAGCGTGAGCCAGTTGAGGTGCGCCGTGTTGGGCACCACACCGATTTTGCCGCCGGCTGGCAGGGCCTGCACCAGCGTGGTGACCAGATCGGCGTGCGGCCAGCGTTGGCGCGACGGGTGGCAGGTCAGGTGCGCCTGCTGGCTGAACAGCGGCGCGAAGCTGGGGCCGAGGCGGGCTGGCAGTCCGGGCAGGCCCAGCGCGACGGCCTGTTGCTGCACCAGCGCGGTGAAGACCGTGACGCCGAGCAGCACCCGACGGATGGTCTGCCACTGAGCCGTCTGCCGGCGGCCGGCCGGTGGCGGCGCGAGCCAACTGCAGCTCAGCACGGCCACCGCCGGCAAGAGCGGCATGGTGAACCGGGGATCCTTGTTGGCCACCAGCGTGAACACCACCCAGCCGCCGCCCAGCCAGGCCGTCAGCAGCGGCCCGCCCTCGGTGTCGTGCCGGCGGGCATGGTGGACCAGCGCCCCGAACACGAACAGGAGCGTGAGTGGCAGGAAGATCTGCTCGGCGGTCAACGCCCGCAGGTAGTAACACAGGCCCGCGAGCGACAGGACGCCCGGATCGTCGTCGATCATCCAGGTCTGGTTGCTGATGCGCAGTTCCTGCACCGTGGCCGCCGGGTGGGCCAGGTACCACGGTCCCGCGAGCAGCAACATGCCCGCCAGCACCACCACCACGTTGAACACGAAGCGCACCACCGTCAGCGCCTCATCGTCGCCCGAGCGCAACTGCCGGACGCCGTCGACGAAGGCTACCACCAGCGGCGGCACGAAGATGAACACGAACGCCCACTTACACCACAGCGCCGCGCCGGCCACCACGCCGAGCGGCCAGACCCACACCGGATGGGTCAGGCCCTCGCTGGCCACCAGCAAGGCCATGGCCGTGACGGTCAGACAGGCCAACGGGTAGTCCAGCAGGAACAGGCGCGACTGCCCGCTGAGGATGGGGTAGCAGGCCACCAGCAACGCCGCCAGCAGGCCGGCCTCGACGCCGTAGAAGCGCCGGGCGAGGTAGTAGGTGGACAGCAGCAGCGGCAGGCTCAGCGCCAAGTTGACCAGCACGGGCAGGTCGGCCGGCGAGAGGCCCGGCACCGTCGGCTCCAGCGGGTCGAACCAGACGTAGGTCAGCGCGCCGAGCGTATGGACCAGCGGCGGGTAGTAGAGCGACGTCCAACCCAGCCCGCGCCAGGCCTCGGCGAACGGCAGCCGCGTCAGGTAGGCGTAGTAGTAGAGCGCGTGGCTGAGGTGGACCGAGGGGTCCCAGGATGGCGGCGTGTTGTCGGCGCGCAGCCACTCCAGGCTCAACCACGAGCCGAGCAGCCAGATGACCACCACGACCAGCAGCGGCGCGCTCCGCTGCAAGGCGGCGCTCCAGAACGGCGTACCTTCGGTCCGATGCTCGCTCACGGCTCCTCCGCGCGCTCCCGCAGGTTGACCACCAGCCAACCAGGTCCGGCGGCCACCTGCCGGTACCGCGCCAACTCCTCGCGCAACGCCTGCCCGGTCGGCGCTTGCAGCACCTCGGCCCGGCCCGTGGCGAACCAGGCGAAGCCCAGCTTGACCGCGTTGCTGACGTGCTGCGGGTCGAGCAGCGCCGGCTCCGGCAAGAGGAAGTCGCCGCGACGGTCGGCCGCGTACAGCAATTGTGTCCCATAGCAGAGAGTCAACAAGGGGTCAGTCGGCGCGGTGAGTCGTCGCACCGCCGCCGCGGCCGCCACTTCGGCCGGCCGCACCTCGTACCAGCTCTGCACCAGGCCGAAGCTGAGGGTCAGCAGCGGACCCATCAGCACCATCAACGTGGCCAGCCAGCGCAGCCGCACGCGGTCCCAACGGCCGGCGCCCCACCCGACCAGGGCCGCCAACGGCAGCACCAGCGCCAGGTTGTAGTAGTAGTGGCTGATGGTGGCACCGCCAGCCACGGCCACGGCGGCCAAGGCGCCGAGCAGCCAGGCCGCCACCACGCGCTGACCGGCGCCCTGCGTGCGGCCCAGGCCGCAAAGCGCGACCGGCCAGCCAGTCACCGTGCCGATCAGCACCACCATCACCGCGGCGAAGCGCGGGTAGAAGTTGGCGTCGCCGTGCAGCCACAGGTTCAGGCCCATCAGGCCCTGCCCGCCACCGACGGCGAAGTGCATGGTGTAGTGCGCGCCGAGCCACATCGCCCAGCGGTACCAGAGCACCATGCCGAGCACTGGCAGAACCGCCAGCGCCGCCAGCCGCAGCCACCGCGCCGGCCGCGCGCCCGGAGCCAACAGACCGGCCAGGACCACCGCCGGCCAGAGGTGCAGCGCCGGCTGCTTCACCATCGGTGCCAGCACCGCGCAGGCCAGGCCGACCGCGAACGCCCGGCCGGAACCGGTCTCCACCCAGACCACCAGCCGCTCGATGGCCACCACGATCAGCAGCAGCATCAGCGGCTCGGGCAGGAACGCCCGGGTGTAGAAGATGCCCAGCGGGTTCAGCGCGAACCACGCCGCCGCCACCGCAGCACTCCAGTCGTTGCCGACGCGCCGCACCAGGGCATACAGCACCAGCATCGCGCCGACGGTACACAGGGCGGCCAGCAGACGGCCAAGCCACTCGGCCACCCCGGTGACCCGGTAGCCCTGGGCCACCAGCCAGCCGAACAGCGGGAACTCGCTGTTGGTGTAGCCCGGCGCGGTCAGCGCCTGCCCGCGTGCCGGCAGGTCGATCTCGGGGTAGCAGAGGTTGGCGCTGTGGCGGTAGAAGTTGCGGGCCACCATGGCCGTGACCGACTGCCGCCAGGCATGGCCCTCTTCGAGCAAGGGCAGTTGCAGTCCCGGCAAGCGCAGGCCCAGACACAGCGCCGCCAGCACCACGGGCACCCACCAGGGCGCGCGGCCCGCCTTAGCTGACATCGGCCGCCTCCCTGGCCTGCGGCGCCCGCGGCGCCCGCACCAACAACCAGACGCCGAACAGCAGCGGCAAGGCCCGCATCAGCAGGGCCGCCAGCGCGAACGCCGGGTCGACGCGCGCGGCCTGCCACAGCAGCAGGTCGATCCGCTCGGGCGCCGCGTAGCGCCAATGCCCCACCCACGGCGCCTCGGCGAACGTCCACAGCAGACGGTGCAGGCCGTCGGGCTGGCCAAACAGCACGTCCTGGTAGAGCCCATTGTAGACCACCAGACCGGCCCAGGCATTGGCCACGCCCAGCGCCGCCAGCAGCGCGGCGGGCAGCCGCAGCGTGCGCCGCTCCAGCGCCAGGGCCGCCAAGACCACCATCAGCGGCAGCACCGGCACCAGGTAGCGCGGGCCCCAGCACCAGTTGCCCCACCAGGTGCTGCGCAGCGAGTAGAACAGCAGTTGCACCAGCACCGCCGCAGCGAGCGCCCAGGCCAGCCGACCGTCGCGGCGGCGTAGCTCGCCGAAGCCGAAGACCGCCAGCACCGCCGGCGGCGCATACCAAACCAGCCCGCGACCCGGCGACAACACCTGCCCGACCACACCGCGCAGCAGATTGCCCAGCGCGAAGTCCGTCTGGATCGAGGCCTGGTAGCCGAAGTTCAGCGGCGAGCCGAACCGGGCTGTGTTGGCCCACAGCCACCAGACGACGGCGGCAAGGACCGGCAGCGCGCCGATAATGGGGTCAGGTGCGGTTTCGGCGGGCGCTGCCGCCGCGGCCACCTCACCCCCCGGCCCCCTCTCCGCCCGCGGAGAGGGGGAGTTGGTCGCACCGCCGGCAATGGGGTCAGGTGCGGTTTTCGATGGCACGACGGCGGCGGGCGCCTCACCCCCCGGCCCCCTCACCGCCCGCGGAGAGGGGGAGTTGGTTGCGGGGCGGCGCCGCGGGCAATAGGCCAGTAGGGCCAGGATAGGGGCCAACACGACGTTGTGCGGCCTGATCAGGATGGCGAAGGCCAGTGCCAGGCCGGCGGCGGCGCTCCACTTGGCGTCGTGCTTGCGGCCGGCCTGCCAGGCCGACCAGGCCGCCGCGAGGTAGGCCAGCGCCGAAAGCGGTTCGGACAGGAACGTCTTGGCATACGGCCAGGCACAGGTGGCCAGGCCCCAACCCAGACCGGCCGCCAGCGCCGTGGCCGGCCGCGCGCCCAGGGCCAGCAGCCAGGCGCAGAGCAGCGCCGCGGTGAGGCCGCTGACCAGAGGGTTGAGCGCACCGACCCAGCGCACCACCACCGCGCGCCCGGGGCCCCGATCGTCGCCGCCGGCGGCCAGCCGGCCGAGGAGATAGAGCGGGGCCGCGGCCAGCGCCTGCGCCGGGCCGTAGACCGCCACGTACCGGCCGTCACGCGCGCGGACCAGCGCGTCCTCCCAGATGCCGGTGTGCGCCGCGACTTCGGCCACCTCGTCGGGGCCGAAGGCCAAGTGGCCGTGGCGAATCAGCGAGGCGGTCTGGACGAAGACGATCTCCTCGTCCTGACCGCCTCCAAACGAGCCTCGCACCGTCAACTGACCGCAGCCGAAGACGATCAGCCCGGCTGCGAGAGCCCAGGGCTTCACTCGACGGTTACCGGCACCCTCAGCGGCGTCACGCCCTTCTCGCTGAACCAGACCGTGCCGGCGAACAGCAGATCCCATTCGAGATCGTACCTGCCCGGCGTGGCCGGCGCCTCGATGAAGGCCGCAATGTCGATGCTGTCGCCCGGTTGCACCGTCCGCGTGATGGGCGTCCGGACCGCCTGGCCCTTGGTCACCTCGTCACCGGTGGCCGAGAACCAGCGGTAGCTGAGCACCACCGGCACGGCGCCGCCCGCTTCCCACGGGATGGTGCCGGCGTTGCGGATGCGCAGGTTGACCCGGTAGCGCTGCTTCGGCACCAGGCGGTTCGGCGTGTCGTGGCTCAGGTACTGCGCGCCGTAGATGACGTCGACCGCCACCGGCACGTCCAGCGTCGGCGAGCCCTTGTCGCTGAAGAAGTTCTGGCCCTGCTGGAACAGGTCCCAGCGCAGCATGTAGCGGCCCGCCCGCTCCGGCGCCTGCACGCGCGCCACGATGCGCACGTTCTGGCCCGGATCGACCGTCTGGCCGACCGGTGTGAAGATCGGCGGCTTGGCCAGTTCCTCGCCGTTGGCCCGGATCCATTTGTAACCGAGCCGCACGCCGTCGTTGGCCGGCCAGGTCATCGCACCGGTGTTGGTCAGCCGCAGTTCCACGGTGTAGAGCGCGCCCACGACCATCTCGATCGGGTGCTGGATCTGCTCCCACTTCACGCTGTGCGTCGGCGCGCCGACCATGACCGGCACCTGTAGCGGCAGGTTGCCCAGCTCGCTGAACCGCCGGCCGCCGGTCTGCACCAGGTCCCAGACGAGCGTGTACTCGCCCGGCTCGCCCGGCGCCTGCAACCGTGCGGTCATCGAGGCGCTGTTGCCCGGCGCCACTTCATACGGCAGCTCGGTCTCCAGCGGCGTGTTGCTGATCGGCCGCCCACGGCGGTCCAGCCAGCGGTAGGTAATGCGCACCGGCTGCGGACCGTCGATGCGCCAGCGCGCCGAACCCGTGTTACGCGCCTGCAGGCTGACGGCTTGCAGGTCGCTGGGGAACATGCGCCCCGGCGTGTTGTGACCGACGAACTCCACCGCGTACGGCGACGCCACCGTAACCGTGACGGCGGTCGGCTCGCTCGGCATGCGCTCGCTGAACAGGCCCTTGCCGTCGCGCAGGTCGAAGGTCAGGCGATAGCGCCCGTTGACCGATGGCGCCTGCACGCGCGCGGTCAACGTGGCCGATTCGCCCGGGGCGACACTGCCCGGCAGCGAGGTCAGGATGGTCGGCGCATCGACCAGACCGCCCTCGACGTTCCGCCAGCGGCAGGTCACGAACACCGCGTCACTGTCGGCGGTGGCCGCGCTCGCCTGGCCGTGCCAGGTCAGCGCGCCGGTGTTCTGCAGGCGCACTTCGAGCGAATAGATCTGCCCCGGCACCATCACCGTCGGCGGCGCCAGCGGCTCAATCTTGAACGCGTACGGCACCGTCACGTTGATGGGTGCCTCGAGCGGCTGCGCGCCTTGCTCGGCGAACCAGAGCTGCCCGCCCTGGCGCAGGTCGAAGCGCAGCACGTACGGACCACCGGTCGGCGGCGCCACCACGCGCGCCTTCAGCGCCACCGTCTCGCCCGCCGCCACGTCCTTCGGCAGGTCGGTGCGCAGGCCCTCGGCGACCACCACGCGGCCGGTCGCGTCGACCCACTGGTAGCTGGCGTAGACCGCGAACGGCCCGTCGTTCCGCCAGGTCATCAGACCCGTGTTGCGCACGCTCAGCGCGACCTCGGTCAACGCGTTGGTGTGCATCGCCTTCGGCAGGTCGTTCTTCTCCCAGGCCACGCCGTAGTGGCCCAGCACGGTCACCGGCACGGCGCTGACCGTCGTCTCGCCGTTGTCGCTGACGGTGGTCAGCCGCAGTGTCCACAGGCCCTCCAACCCGGCGGTCTGCCAGGAGGCCAGCGGGCCGTCGACGATGCCGTTGCCTTCGGCGACGAGCGTCCAGCTCTTCGGGCTCGCCCCTTGGCCGGCTTCGAGCCGCCAGGTCGCGGGCTTGCCGCCCTCGGCCCCGAGGCGCGCCTTGATCTGCACCAGGCCGCGCACGGTGCCGCCCGGCTGCGGCTCGAGAATGGCCACCACCGGCTGACCTTCGGTCAGCGTGGCCACCATGACCTGCTTCGCGCCACCGACGCGAGCTTCGTAGGCAATCAGGTTGGGACCCCAGGTCGGCCAGCCGATGCCGTCGCCGATGGGTCCGAGGGAGCGGTCACTGTCCTTCTGCAGGTCGACCAGCCAGAGCTGCCCGCCACCGGCCAGGTTCTTCACGGCCAAGAGGTAGCGACCGTCCGGGCTCCAGTTCGGCTGCCGGCCACCCGGCAGCACGAGTCGCGGGGCCTCGGTGCTCTCCAGGCCAAACAGGTAGACGCCCTCACCCTCAGCGCGGATATGGTAGGCGGCCAGCCGCGTGCTGTCGGGCGACCAGGTCGGCTCGTAGGCCAGATCGGCAATCTTGCGCGGTTGCGAGCCATCGGCGTTGATGACCCACAGCGCGTCGCCGCCCTGCCGGTCGCTGACGAACGCGATCAGCTTGCCGTTGGGGCTCCAGGCCGGCATCCAGTCCAGGCCCGGATCGTTGGTCAACGGCTCATCGCGTTGGCCGTCGGCGCTGACCACCCAGAGGTCGAAGCCGCCGGTGGTGCCTTTGTTCGAGGAGTACACCAGGGCGTCGCCCTTGGGCGACCAGCGCGGGGTGCTGCATTGCACCTCGGGCCGCTTCTCGCGCGTCAACTGGGTCGCCGGGCCGCCATCCAGCGCCTGCACCCAGATGTTCTCCGCGCCGCCTCGGTCAGAGACGAACGCGATCTTGGTGCCATCGGGCGAGATCGCTGGCTTTTCGGTCCGCGCGCCCTCGTTCTGGAGCGGGCGAACCTGCCCCAGCTCGACCGCCGCCCACGACGCGGCGCTGGTGCAACAGAGGCTGGCGGTGACCATCAGGAGCGCGGTGCAGCGCGTCTTTGCGGTCCTCAACGGGCCCACTCCCATCTTGCGGCGGATCCCAGGCCAGGAGGCCCCTGACCTGCCACCCTCGGCGTGGCATGATAGCACACGCCTAGGCGCCGGACAATCCTGGACGGCAGCTGCCACCGCCGCCCGCGACCACCGGGCGTACCGCATTCAGACAATTCTGACAGCGCACGTTGGGTTTGGTTCGCGGCTCCGGGAGGATCCCTGCCGGCAAAGCGAACACTGCTGCCAGGTTCCAAGTATGGAAGGAGTTGGTCCGATGCTCAAAATCGGCCTGGTCAACCTCGACACCTCGCACGTCATCGCCTTCTCGCAGCGGTTCCACCATAAGGGCGTGGCGGAGGATCAGTGGGTCGACGGCGCGGTCACCGCCTACGCCTGGCGCGGCGAATCGAACGTCCGCACGCCGGCCGAGGTCGAGGACTACGCCCAACAGCTCAAGAACGATTTCGGCCTGACCCTCGTCGACAAGCTGGAAGACATGATTCCCGAAGTCGATGCCGTCTGCATCGAGTCGAACGAGGGCTGGCGCCACCTCGAACTGGCCCGCCCGTTCATCGAGGCCGGCAAGCCCTGCTTCGTCGACAAGCCGTTCTGCGGCACCTTCGACCAGGCCAAGCAGCTCGTCGAGCTGGCCAAGAAGCACAACGTCGGCCTGATGAGCTGCTCCAGCCTGCGCTTCAGCGATGAGCTGATCGAGTTCGTCAACACCCACGGCGCCGAGCACATCACCGGCGTCGACGCCATCACGCCCTCGCCCTACCACTGGAGCAACCCCGGCCTGCTGCACTACGGCATCCACGGCGTCGAGATCCTGTTCGCCGTCATGGGCGCCGGCTGTCTCGACGTCCGCTGCCTGTCGCTGGCCGACCAGGAAGTGGCCGTGGGCCAGTGGGCCGACGGCCGCATCGGCACGCTCCGCGGCCTGCACAACGGCCCCTGGACCTATGGCTTCCGCGCCACGGTCAACAGCGGCCCGAAGCCCGGCATCTACGATGTCGCCTGCAACGCCGGCATGATCTACCGCAACATGCTGCGCGCCATGGTCGCCTTCTTCGAGAGTGGCCAGTCGCCCGTGCCGGTGGAACAGACGCTGGAGATCATGGGCTTCATGGACGCTGCCGCCGCCTCGGCCAAGGTCGCCGGCGCGCCCGCGTCCATGCCCTGGTAAGTCGTCCGCTCAGCGGGCGCCGGCACCGGCGCCCGCTGACGCCCTCCAAGGAGCTTGACGATGAGCAAGACCCGCGTTGCCGTGGTGGGTGCCGGCGGCCTCGCCAACATGATGCACTACCCGTCGCTGCACGAGTTCGACGATGTCGAGATCGTCGGCATCTGCGACTTCGTGCCGGACAAGCTGCAAGCCACCGCCGAGAAGTACGGCGTGGCCAACACCTACTCCGACTACAAGCAGATGATCGGCGAGCAGGACCCTGAGGCGGTCTACGTCATCACGCCGCCGCAGCACCTCTACGAACCCGTGTCCTTCGCCATCGGCGCCGGCAAGCACGTCTACATCGAGAAGCCGCCCGCGCTGACGCTGACCCAGATCCGCAATCTGGCCAAGAAGGCCGAGCGGGCCGGCGTGCTCTCGATGGTGGGCTTCAACCGCCGGCACACCCCGCTGGTGGTTGAGTGCCGCCGGCGCGTCATGGAGCGCGGCCCGATCGAGCTGGCCTCGGTCACCTTCTACAAGTACCACTTCGCCGGCGAGTACTACGACGGCGTGGTCGACATCCTGACCTGCGACGCCATCCACGCGCTCGACCTGGTCCGCTTCCTGTGCGGCGGCGAAGTGCGCTCGTTGGCCGCCTCGGTGCGACAGACCGGTGGCGAGGACTACCCGAACAGTTGGCAGGCGTTGATGGAGTTCGACACCGGCGCCACCGGCCTGCTGATGGCGCACTGGACCGCCGGCAAGCGGTTCCACCACGCCGAGTTCCATGCCAAGGGCATCTCCTGCTTCACCGAGTTCGAGAAGTCGGCCGACATCTGGGCCGACAACAGCAGCGAGCCGGTGCATCTCGACGCCGCCGAGTTCACCGGCGCCAGCGAGGTCCACAAGACCTTCGGCTTCTTCGCCGAGAACCGGCACTTCATCGACTGCATCCAGTCGGGCCAGTTGCCCTCCTCGCACTTCGGTGACGCGGTCAAGACCATGGAACTGGTCGACCGCATCTACCACTCGGCGATGAGCAGCTAACGTTCGGAGCGAGCCGTTGGCGCTGGCCCGGACTGGGTTGGCCCGTCCGGGCCAGCGCGTCGGTCGTCGGGGAGACAGCCATGTTGACCTGGTGGGTCGAGCACAACCTGCAGAACGTGTTCCGCAACGACGGCCCGAGTGCCTCGGCGACCGCCGCGGTGAGCCTGGCCGCGGCGCGCAACGAGTGCGAGGACGCACAGATCTGTCTGCGCAGTTCGCGGGCCGTGGCCCAGTTGCGCGTCGAACTGGCCGATCTGGCTGGGCCCGCCGGGGCCGTGCTGCCGGCCGGCCGCCTGACGGCCGACTTCGTCGGCTACGTGCCGGTACACGAGAACACCGCCGACAACGGCGGTGGCACCCAGATCCTGCGCCCGGCGCCGGACTTCTTCCCCGACCCGTTCGTGGAATGGCCGCAGATCCGCCTCGACCCGGACCTGACCCAGCCCATCTGGCTGACCATCCGCGTGCCGGCCGACGCGGCGCCCGGCAGCTACCAGGGCCAGGTGGTCGTCCGAGCCGACGATGACTCGTTCACCGTGCCGGTCAGCCTGGAGGTGTACCCGTTCGCCCTGCCGCAGCGCAACACGATGTGGCACACGAACTGGTTCTTCATCTCGCAGATCGAGGACTGGTACCGGCTGGAGCGGTTCGCCGAGGACTGGTGGGGCTGGGTCGAGCGCGTCGCCGCCAACATGGGCGAGCACCGCCAGAACACCATCCTGACGCCGCTGTTCGACCTGATCCGCACGACCCGCGCCGGGACCGGCTACACCTTCGACTACGCGATGTTCGACCGCTGGGTCGAGACCTTCGACCGGTACGGCGTGGCGGACCGGATCGAGGGCGGCCACCTCGGCGGGCGCGCCAGCGACTGGACCTCGGAGTTCGTGTTCTGCGGGCTGACCGTCCACGGTGCCAACGGCCAGGCCGAGAAGCTGCCGTCAGCGCCCATCGGCGATGCCGACCGCCGGGCCTTGTTGACGGCCTTTCTGCGCTCGCTGGCCGAGCATCTGCAGGCGAAAGGCTGGTCTGAGCGGTTCATCCTGCACCAGGCCGACGAGCCGATTCCCGAGAACCTGACCTCCTACCAGCAGTTGGCCGCCTTCGTGCGCGAAGCCTGGCCGCAGGTGCGCCGGATCGACGCCATCATGTCCAACGAGGGCCTGCTGGACAGCGTCGAGATCCAGGTCCCGCAGATCCAGCATCTGGGCCACTGCCAGCCGCCGGCCGACGGTGAGCTGTGGTCGTACGTCTGTCTGGCGCCGCAAGGGCCCTACCCCAACCGGTTCCTCGACTTTGCGCTGCTGAAGACGCGCCTGATCCCCTGGGTCAACTGGCGCTACGGCGCGGTGGGCTACCTGCACTGGGGCTATTCGGCCTGGCACGCCTGGGGCGGCTGCCAGGGCCCGGTCGACCCGTGGAATTCGGCCACCGGCGCCAGCGACCGCCTGCCCACCGGCCGGCTGCGGCTGCCGCCGGGCGACCCGCACATCGTCTACCCCGGCCAGGAGAAGCTCTGCAACTCCATCCGCTGGGAAGCCGAGCGCAAGGGCCACGAGGACTACGAGTACCTGGTCCTGCTGTCCCAGCGCATCGCGGCAGCGCCGGGCACACCGGCCGCCGAGGCCGCCAACGCACTGCTGGCGCGCATCCGCGACGAACTCCTGGCGACCAATGCCACCTACACGCGCGACGCCGACGCGATTCTGGCGGCGCGCCGCGAGCTGGCGGCGGCGATCCTGGCGTTCGACGTGGCGTAGCGCGAGCGGCTCAGCGCGGGCCCCAGGTCAGCGGTTCGCCGCCAGGCAGGCGCTTCAGGTGATAGGCGCCGTCGGGCTGGTAGTCGGGCCGGGCGCGCACCACCTGCCCGTTGCCCAGGACCGTGAGCACCGTGCCGTCGTGGCGCGCGTCCACGTCCCAGCCGCTGCGGTGCGAGGAGACCAGGTAGCCCTGGCTGTCGGTGAACAGCGGCGTGTCGGCCGGCTTGGCCAGGTCGGCCAGGCGGAACGGGGCGCGGCGGTCATGGTCGGGTGAGAACCACCAGGTCATGCCGTAGCTCACCCAGTGCGGGCTGAACGCCGGCGCCGGCAGCAACGGCTCGGGTTCGTCCCAGACACCGTACTCGGCGGCCGCGCGCGAGGCCGGACAGCACACCACGCGCGGGTCGGTCAGGTACGGCTTCAGGTCGTCGTACCACCACCGCCACACCTCGGGCGCGGGCCGCTTGGTCTGCGCGCTCGGGAACCGGTCGCCATGGTCGGCGGCATAGGCCAGGCAGGCCTGGTAGAGGGCCTTCAGGTTGGCCGCGCAGTGTTCGAGACCCGCGGGCGGCGCGGCCACTTCCGATCGTGCCGGCACCAGCGCCAGGACCGTGGCGCCCACCACGGCACACGCCGTTGCGCGCACCAGTGTGCCACCGCGCATCACAGTCCCTCCTCGGCCAGGGCCTGCGTCAAGGTCCGGCCAATCAGCCGGTGCTGCACCTGCACCGGCTGGTACATGCCGGCCATGCCGCCGCGGAACGGCACGCGGTACGCATAGGTGTGGTCCAGCGCGCCGAGCAGTTGGTCGGTCAGCCGCACGGCCTCGGCTTCGCTTGCCGCCTGCAAGGCCAGACCGCGGCCGTCGGCCAGCCGGCGCCAACCGGTCGTCGGCGCGCCGATGGTCACGGCCACGTACGAGCCGGCGGCCGGCGGCGTGCCGACCACCGCGGCGGCCATCGGCGCCGGGTGCTGGCGCGCCTGCTGCGCCCAGAAGCTGAAGTAGCCCCGCAGGCGGCTGACCACCCGCGCCTCGGCGCGCCGCTCGGCGTGCGCGCTGACGATGGCGAACCGCGGTTGACCCGCGGCGTCGACGAACGCGAACTCCGCGAGTTGGCGACCGGTGAGCGCGAACGCAGCCACGCGGTAGCGCGCTGCCACCCGATGCGCGCCGGCCGGCAAGGTGAGCGGCTGGCCGGCCTGGACCGGCTGGTCATCGACCGTCAGTTGCGCCAGCGTGGCGCCGGCCAGGGCCGCGGGGTGCAACCGCACGGTGGTCGGCTGGCCAGGCTGGAGCTCGGCCGTCGCAATCACCTCGGGCAGGTCGCGTTGGATGCGGGCGGTGACCGGACCACGGTAGCCGCTCACCGCCAGGAGCGATTGCAGCACCAAGTTGCCGCGGCGCGGCAGCGTGACGTCGATCACCGTCCGCCGGTCGGTCACCTGCTGCGGCAGCGTCGCGTCGTCGCGGCGGCTGGCGTAGAGGTGGTCACCGGGCCCGAGCAAGTCGTTGTCGATGGTGACCGTCGCGGCCACCGGTGCCTCGTTCGGACTGCCGACGACCAGGTACTGCCCGTCGGCGCCATAGCGTGACGGCCAAGCGTAGCTTTTGGCCGGGGCCGTGACGCTGACCGGTGCCAGCGGGTGCCAACCGGCACGAATCAGCTCGTCGAGCAGCGGCAGCTCGGCCTGGAGCGTGTCGACGCCGGCCAGGTTCGACCAGGTCGGGTAGATGCCCCACTGGAAGCACTTCAGCCTGACGTAGTCGGCTACTCCCGAGAAGGCGCGCAGGAACTCGCGACGCTCCAGCTTGGTCCAGTTGGGCAGGATGTTCGGGATGTCGTAGCCCTGCCAGATGACGCCGGGTTTCTGACCCATGGACATGCGCCACAGCGGGTAGCGCTTGCGGTCGGCGCCGTAGAAGGTCAGCTCGTAGAGCGTGGCATCGGTATGGAAGCCGACGGCCCCGTGACCGCCGATCAGCGCCAGGCGCTCGAACGGCCGGTCGCTCAGCCGGAGCTGGTGCAGCCGGTCGGCCAGTTGCGAGAGGCTGACGCCGAGGTCCTGGAAGACGCCGCGCTCGTCCCAGGCGCGGCCGGGCAGCGCGGTGCGGCCGACCAGGGCGCTGTAGTTGCGCTGCTGGTTCACGTACACGTCCAGGGCGAAGCCCGGCACGACCAGCTCCTGGGCGATCCGCGCCATATCGCCGACGATGCGCTCTTCGTACGAGGTGCCGATGGGCATGACCGCCAGTTCGACATCGTGGTAGCGGCACCAACTCGACAGCTCGGTCTTCCGCCGCGGGTCCACGATCAGCGCGTCGGCGAACTTCGCTTGCGCCAACTGCTTCTCGACCCACCAGGCCAGTTGGTAGCACATCAGCCCGTGGTCCAGGCCGTAGGTGTCGAAGTAGCGCCGCCGGTCCTCGCGGAACTGCGCCGCGGTGACTTTGGCCATGGGGTAGTCGCGCCCCAACATGCTGTTCGCGTGGCCCTCGAGGGGCGTGGCCAGCGGTCGGTACTGCCATTCGCCCTCGCGGACCAGCAGGTCGCCGACGCGGCGGAACGGCGTGTAGCACCAGTCCCAGGTCACACCGAGTCGCCGCATCAGCTCGGTCGGCGGTGTGGCCGCCCAGGCCTGGTACTCGGCCGCTGCGCCCCAGATGTGGTCACCGACGCCGGGCGTGGGCTGGAAGGCCGCGGGGAAGGCACGGTGGTACGCCTCCCAGGCCGCCGCCATCAGCCCGTAGCGGCTGCCCCGTGGCCGGCCGGCGCACACACCCACCGTCTCGCGCTGCCGCGGCTCCAGCACCAGACGCACCGTGAGCGAGAAGACCGCGTCGCCGTTGGCCGCCAGGTGCAGCGTCGGCCGCGCGTAGCTGCTCAGCGTGTCGGGCGTCAGCCCGAGCCACAGACCGTCACGCGCGTCGGCCACCGCGGCCAGCGGCACGTAGCCGTTGCCGTCGGCGTTGCTCAGGCGATCGCCCTGCTCGCCCACCACGGCCCGCTGCTCGTCGAAGCCGCCATCCCACCAGCGCGTGTCCGCGGCCGACAACGACAGCCGGGCGGCCCAGCACAACTCCAGCCGTTGCTGCGCCGCGCTGGTGTTGACCGCGGTCAGCCGCCAGACCGCCGCGTCGCCGGCGCGCTCGGGAGTCAGCTCGAGCTGCCCGAATCGGCCGCCACCGACCCAGCCGGCCCCGGCGGCTCGCCAGTCGGCCGCCACTTCGCGACCCGCGCCGTCGCGCACCTGCAGGTGCGCCGCCACGGCACCATCCGGCAGGGGCCAGGGCACCGTGTGGGCCGCCAGACACCGGCCGCCCGCCAACAGGGCCAGCAGCGGCACCCATCGCGGCCACGGGAGCGCTAGACCCAGGCAACCCGCGCTACGCATACCGCTCACCTCGTGCGACCGGCCCGCCCGCCTAACGCAGCGACAGCCACGGTTTGGCGGGCTGCTCGTACGAGAGGGTCACGCGCGCCACCATGATGCCGTTGTTGTACGTCCAGATGCCGGCGTAACCACCGGGCAGCGGCGTCGGGTCCGGCCAGTCCAGCACGCGCTGGTCGTCCACGTAGAGCTGCACGCGGTCGCCGCGGCGCTCGGCGCGGATGTTGGCCCAGCGGTTGTGGCCGTGGATGAACAGCCGGAAGCGGTCGTTCCGCGCTACTTCCTGGCCGCGCCGCCGCAGGATCGCGCCGCCGGCCGGCGGGTGGATCTGGAACGCGTAGCCGCTGTCGGGGTCCTGGCCGTCACCGCACAGAGCGGCGTTGAAGTCGCCGGTGCGCTCGACCTTCTGCCCGCTCAGTTCCACCATCTTGGCCCCGGCGTAGAAGTCGAGCACCGTGTCGCCCTGCATGGGTTGCTTGTGCCAGATGGCCGCCGCCTGTTCGCCGACGCCGCCGAACCACGACCAGTCGGGCGTGCAGCTCCAGCGGTTGCTCACGTCCCAGGTACCGCTGGCCACCCACCAGTCGACCGGCGCCGTGTCGAAGGCGTAGTCACGCAGGTTGGTGGCCCAGAGCGTGACCGCCGACAGCTTCGGCTTGAAGCCGACCACCTGGAACGCCACGCGGCCACCTTCCACCTTGCCGCCACGCGGCGCATGGACCACCACGCGGTTGTCCACCAGGCCGAGCACCCCGTTGGTCGACTTGCCCAACTCGAACACCACGCCCTCGCGCACGGGCGCCTGGCCTTTGGAAACCACCTGGCCCCGGTGGCGCAGCTCCAGACTGGCGGTGGCGCCGGTCCGTTGGAGCGTCACCGAGTAGCCCGAGTCGGTCGAGGCGCCATCGCCCTCGGCCAACAGCATGAGCCGCGCGCCGTCGGGCAGCGTGGCCGGCTCCAGCCGCAGCATCAGGTCGCCGAAGAACGAGTTGCGCCGCCAGAACAGGCCCGGCTGCGCGGCATCGGCCTCCCACTGAAGGGCCGGGCCGGCCCAACTGTCCAGGTCCATCAGACCGGCGAAGTCCGGTACCTTGCTCTTCAGGTTCTGGCCGCGGTCGTTCTCTTTCTCGTTGGCCTCCACGGCCACGTCGTCGAACCGCGCGCGGGTGTTCTCGGCGCGCAGCGCAATGGCGCCACCGGCGTAGTAGGCGTCCTCGGCAGTGAGCACCGGCTGGCCATCCACCAGCGCCGTGTAGCTGGCGCCGTCACAGCGCACCTGCAGCTCGTACCACTGCCCCGCTTGCAGGCCCCCTGCGCACGACTTCACGATCTCGGGCTGACCGTCGACCACCCGGACGAACGCGAACCCATCCGGCAGCTTCGCGCCCTGGCGGACGCGGACCGCGAACAGGTACAGGTTCTTGGCGTCCTGGGCGTAGAAACCCAGACCGACGCGGCCGGTCGGCTCGTTCGGCCGCACCGCGCAGGTGAACCGGTAGTCGTCCCAGAACGTGCGCCCGTTGATCGCCGTGGCCACCTCGTTCGGCGCGTCGGCCTTGTACGAGAACGGGTTGGCGCCCATATCGGGGTTCTGCACCGGCGCCGTCTGCCACTGGCCACCGAAGGTCTCCCAGCCGCCGCTGGAGTCGTTGGTGCGCATGAAGTCGTCGGTGAAGTAGACGTCCTCGATGGGCTGGTACTCCAGGTTGGTCACCGCCCCCTTGGTCGCCACTGCGCCGCGGTGGATGCCGGTGATGTCGGCGCTGGCCACGACCGCGCCGGCCACCACGGACAGCCGTCCGGCGCGCTCCTTGAGCACGAACCGCGACCCGCGCTGCAGTCGCGCGGCCGAGGCGCCGAGCACCTTGAAGCTGCCGCCCGTGACGCGCCCGATGCGCACCCCGCTGCGGCCCAGCTCCACGCGCAGGTAGCTGTTGCCGTTCCAGTAGTTGCAGAGCACCTCGGCTCGGTCGCTGGCCAGCCAGCCGCCGACGTTGTACTCGTCGGCCGGCTGCTTCTCCAGCAGTGTGAAGCCCTGCGGCAACGCGCCCGCGGCGCCGGACCCATCGGGCCGTTCAATCGGCGGCCGCACCTTCGCTGCCGGGCGCACGTTCCGGTTGACGGTCCGTCCGCTCTGCGCTCGGGCCAGATGGGCACCCTCGGGCTCCACCTGCGCCTGCGCGCGCCCATCGGTCAGCAGATGCACCATCGACAGGATGAGCCGGTCCATGTCCTGGCCCAGCAGGCCGGTGGCGAAGCCGACCGCCGGACCGCAGATCAGCAGGCGGCCCGGCCCTTCGCGCCGGAGCAGGATAGCCGGCGCGCGCGGCCCTTCGTCCCCGCGCTGCCGGCGCAGCTTCTCGCGCTCCTCATCCGGTGGCCCCGGTGGCGGCAGCGGCGAGGTGGCGGTGTACTCGGCCAACGTCACCGCGCCCTCGGTGACCACCGGCACCAAGTTGTCGTGCCCCATGGTGAAGTTCAGATCGAAGTTGAGCGCGCGGGCCAAGGCGTTGTGGCCACCGGTCAGCTCCACGCGGGCCAACGACCGGCCCGCCACGCCCACTGCGGCCGGGCCTTGTCCGCCGGCCGTGGCGAACAGGCCGCGCAGGCCCGGCCCGATGCCGCTGTAGTCGACCAGCAGCGCGCCGCCCTTGCTCATCAACTGGGCCACGGCGGGCATCAGATCGGGCACGTTCGGCGGCGCCCCGGCGATGATCACCAGGTCATAGCGACCCAGCACCTCCGGATCGGCGAGTTGCTCGTCATAGAGCAGGTCTCGCGGCAGACCGTGGCGCGCCAGAGCGCCCACGTAGCCGGTCGGCCAGACGCCGCCCACCGCGATCCGACCCGGCCCCTGCTGGGCCGCCAGCGGGGCCACCAGCAGCAGCAGCCAGACATTGGCACGCCAGACCAACCCGCGGTTCATATGCTTCCCCTTGCAGGGAAGCATACGCCCATCGGCCGCGCGATGCCAGGGGTCGGCCGAACTGCCTACCGCAACGACAGCCACGGCTTGCCCGCCTGCTCGTACGAGAGCGTGACGCGAGCCACCATGATGCCGTTGTCCTGCGTCCAGATGCCGGCGTAGCCGCCGGTCAGCGGCTGCGGATCGTCATAGTCGAGGACCAACTGGCCGTCGACGTAGAGCTGGACCTGCCCGCCCCGCCGTTCGACGCGCACGTTGGCCCACCGGTTGTGCCCGCGCGAGAACAGCCGGAACTTCGGGTTGCGCGCGACCTCCTTGCCCTGCCGCCGGAGGATCGCGCCGCCGGTCCGCGGATGCACCAGGAACGCATAGCCGCTGTCCGAGTCGCGACCGTCGCCGCACAGCGCCGCGTTGAAGTCGCCGGTGCGCTCCGAGCGGCGGCCGTCCTTCTCGAGCATCTTGGCGCCGGCGTAGAAGTCCATGACCGTGTCGCCCTGCATCGGCTGCTTATGCCAGATCGCGGCCACCTGCTGGCCGACGCCGCCGAACCAGGACCAGTCGGGGGTGCAGCTCCAGCGGTTGGTCACGTCCCAGCTGCCGCTGGCCACCCACCAGTCGACCGGCGCGGTATCGAACGCATAGTCGCTCAGGTTGGTGGCCCACAGCGAGACCGTCGACAGCTTCGGCTTGAAGCCCGTGGCCTGGAACGCCACGCGCCCGCCCTCGACCTTGCCACCCCGCGGCGCGGTCACCACCACGCGGTCGTTGACCAGGCCCAGGACGCCGTTGGTCGACTTCCCAAGCTGCAACTGCACGCCGTCGCCGATGGCCGCCTGGCCGCGCGAGACCACCTGTCCGCGATGACGCAGCTCCAGCGCGGCGCTGTTGCGGCGCCGTTGCAGCGACAAGGCGTAGCCCGAGGTGGTCGACGTGCCGTCGCTCTCGGCCAGCAAGGTCAACGTGGCGCCGTCGGGCAGACTCTTCGGCTCGAACTTCAGCATCAGGTCGCCGAAGAACGAGTTGCGCCGCCAGAACAGGCCCGGCTGCGCCGGATCGGCCTCCCATTGCAGCGCCGGGCCGGCCCAGCTATCCAGGTCCATCAGGCCGGCATAGTCCGGCACCTTGCTCTGCAAGCTCCGGCCGCGATCGTCCTCTTTGTCGTTGGTCTCCACCAGCACATCGTCGAACCGCGCCTTGGTATGGTCGGCGCGTAGCGCCACCTTGCCGCCGGTGAACACGGCGTCCTTGGCCGTCAGCACCGGCTGGCCGTCGACGCAGGCCGTGTAGGTGTCGCCATCGGCCCGCACTTGGAGCTGGTACCACTGCCCGGCCAGCAGGCCGCCCGGGCAGACGCTGAGCTGCCGCACCTGGCCATCGGTCACGCGCAGGAGGGCGAAGCCGTCGGGCAGTTTCTCTTGTTGGCGCACCTTGACCGCGAACAGGTAGAGGTTGTTGGCATCCTGCGCGTAGAACCCCAGGCCCACGCTGCCGCTCGGCTCACCCGGTCGCACCGCACAGGTATAGCGGTACTCGTCCCAGAACGGATGCCCGTTGATCGCCGTGGCGATCTCGTCGGGTGCCTCGGCCTTGTACGAGAACGGGTTGGCGCCCATGTCCGGGTTCTGCACCGGCGCGGTCTGCCACTTGCCGCCAACCGTCTCCCAGCCGCCACTGGAGTCGTTGGTGCGCATGAAATCGTCGCTGAAGAAGACGTCGTCGACCGCCTGGTACTCCACCTCACCGAGGTCGCCCTTGCTGGCCACCGCGCCACGGTGCAGGCCGCGGATGTCGGCGGTCACGGCCGTCTGGCCCACGTGCACGGTGAGTTGGTCATCGCGCTCCTTGAGCACGATCCGACTGCCCGCGGCCAGCCGCTGCGCCGAGGCGCCGAGCACCCGCTGCGTGGCGCCGGTCACCCGCGCAATGCGCACGCCATTGCGGCTCAGTTCCACGCGCAGGTAGCTGTTCGGGCTCCAGTAGTTGCAGAGGACCTCGGAGCGGTCGTTGCCGAGGCGGGCACCGAGGTTGAACTCGTCGGCGGGCTCCTTCTCGACCATGGCGTAGCCGGTCGGCAGCGCCGCCGCCGCGCCGGGGCCGTTCGGCCGCTCCACCGGCGGCTTCGGCTTGCTGGTGCGGGCGGTCTTGCCCAGGCTCCGCGCGCTCTGCTTGCGACCAAGGTGGCCGCCCTCCGCCTCGAGTTGCGCCACCGCGCGACCGTCGGTCAGCAGCGCCACCATGGCGCCAATCAGCTTGTCGTGGTCCTGGCCCATCAGGCCGGTCGCCTGGCCGATCGGCGGTCCGCAGACCAGCATCCGGCCGGCGCCCTGACGGCGCAGGACCAGCGCCGGGCCTTTCGGCCCTTCGTCGGCCTTGCCGCGCTTGCGGTCCTTCTTGCGATCACGATCACCGTCGGCCAGCGGCGTGGTGGCCTCATACTCGGCCAGCACCAGGTCGCCCGGCCGGCTGGCCGGCACCAGGCCGCCCTGGCCCGGCTCGAAGCTGGCGCCCTTGCCCATCGCCTGTGCGAGTGGGTTGCCATCGCCGACCAGCCGCACCGTGGCGCGCGAGCGCGCCACCAGCCCGAGAGCGGCCAGGCCGCGTCCGTCGCCGTCGCCCAGCAGGCCGCGCAAGGCGGGACCGGGCGAGGTGAGGTCGAGCAGCACGGCGCCGCCCTTGGCCAGCACCTTGGTCACCGCGCCGGCCAGGTCGCCGCTGACCGGCGGCACGCCCGCGATGATCACCAGGTCGTAGGAGGTCAGCAGGGCGGCGTCGGTCAGTTGCTCATCGTAGAGCAGATCGCGCGGCAGGCCGAAGCGGGCCAGGGCACCGACATAGCCGGTGGGCATGACGCCGCCGACGGCGATGCGGCCGGGACCGCGCGAGTCGGCCGCCGTGACGGCCGCGGCCGACCACACCAACACCAGCAATAGCCCGCCACAGCGGGCCACACGCGACGCAGGGCTCATCGAAGGCCACCTCAGTCCGGTTCGCCGGTATTGACGCTGGCGTGGCACGCCGGGTTCGCCGGCTCAGCGGCCGAAGGGATCTTCGAGGTGAACCATGACCTGCACCTGCCCGGGCTGCACCGCCACCGCGTCGCAGACCAGGCGCGGCACGATGGCGTCGGTGGCCAGACTCAGATCGTTGCGGAGCAGGCCACGGAACGCCGTCGCCGCGGGATCGTCGTCCGGCAGCGCCTGACGCGAGCCCGGCGTGCGCAGTTCGACCGTGCCCACGTCGAACACGACCAGGTTCGGCGGCACCACACGGAGGCTGGCCGACAGCGAGGCGTTGTACTTGACCGGACCCATCGCCGTGCCGCCTTCGAGCACCACCCGCCCCTCTTCGATGCGGGCCGTGGTGAGCTCGAACAGGTGCGGCAGCCACGACTGTTGGCCCAGCGCGGCCACCAGGGCCGGCGGATCGAGGCTGAACCCGCCGGTGGCGAGGGGCGCCTTGGCCGCACCGTTGGGCACCGGCAGCCGGAACCACACCCGGGGCACCACCAGGCCGTCACGCAGCGACACCTGCTGGCCCTCGATCTGCACCGTGGGCAAGCTACGCTCGCGGGCGCAGGTGGCCGCCCGCCAGGACTGGGCCGGCCAATGGCTCTGCGCCAACCGCACCGCCTCGCGCTCGCTGCGGCGTTGCGCCCGCAGCCGGGCGACACCCAGGCCGACAATCGGCGCCAGGACCAAGACATAGCCCAGCACGACGAGCCACGCCAGACGGCGGCGGCGCGACTGGACCGGGGTGCGCGTGGACGACATGGCGACCTCCCTGCCGAGTCTGCCCGGCCGCCCGGCAGGCTGTCAACTCGCGGCGCCGAATACGCCGCGCGGAGCCTCCCACCATGCGCCTTGGCCACTACCAGTGCGTTTGCCGCGCCGGCGACTTCGAGCGCAACCTGGACACCGTCTGCCAGGGCCTGGCCCTGGCCGCCGAGCGCCGGCTGGCGATCTGCTCGTTCCCGGAGGCGTTCCTCGGCGGCTACTGGCTCAGCGAGTCGGACGCGCGCGCCAACGCCTGGCCGCTCGACAGCCCGCAGACTCGCGAGCTGCTGGCGCGCACGCGCGCGTTCCCGGCGATGCTGCTGGTCGGCTTCAACGAGCGGCGCGGTGACGACCTCTACGACACCGTGCTGGTGGCCGAACGCGGCGAGCTGGTGGGCCACTACTCCAAAGCCTGGCCGGCGATGCCCTACTTCACGCCGTCGCGCGCGACGCCCGTGTTCCGCAAGGACGAGCTGACCTTCGGCATCGTCATCTGCGCCGACGGCGGTTACATCGAGCCCACGCGCATCCTGGCCCTGAAGGGCGCTCGCGTGATCTTCGCGCCGCACTACAACTACATTGGGCCGCAGACCTTGCTGGACCACTACGTGCATGTGCGCGCCGACCATGTCGCCCGAGCCGTGGAGAACCAGGTCTACTTCATTCGCGGCAACAACGTGGAGCGTGAGCCGCCGCCGAGCTTGCCCTATCCGGGCGTCGGCTACGGCGACAGCTACATCCTCGACCCGAACGGTCAGGTGGTGGTGGCGGCGAACCTGCACGCCGAGACGCTGATCGATGCGGAGGTCGACCTGCAGCGGCCGTACTACGGCGGCCAGGACAAGTCGTTGCAGGCTGCCAGGGAGTACTGGGCGCAATTGCGTGAGCTGACGATCCCCTAGCGCGGACGTGCCACTTCACTGGTCGTTGCCCCTGTCCGACCCCTGAGCGACGGCGGCCTGCGGTGCCGCCAGGAGTTGAGTATGAGCCGACGTAAGGCCGATGCCTTCACTCTGATCGAGCTGTTGGTGGTAATCGCCATCATTGCCATTCTGGCGGCGATTCTGTTCCCCGTGTTCGCCAAGGCGCGCGAGAAGGCGCGCCAGTCGTCCTGCCAGTCGAACTTCAAGCAGGTCGGTCTGTCCGTGATGCAGTACGCCCAAGACTATGACGAGAAGTACCCGCGCGAGTGGAACGACGCCACCGCGCCGCACACCTACGACTGGTGCAACACCGGCACCTACACCAACATCCAGGACGACCTGACGCCCTACATCAAGAACAAGCAGGTCTGGGTCTGCCCGTCCACGACCCGCACCGTCGAAGCGTGTACCGGCTGGAACGCCTTCCTGAACCAGCGGGCGATGGCCGACGTCAAGTCGCCGGCGACTTTGCTGGCCGACCTCGACACCACCTGGGAGTGGTTCGGCACCGGCACCCGCGCCGAGGGCAACCGCGTCGATTCGCGACACAACGAAGGCTTCAACGCCCTGTTCCTGGACGGCCACGTCAAGTGGCAGAAGCGCTCGCAGATGACCCTCGACCAGTTGGACGAGAGCCTGGCCGCCACGCCCTGGTAGGTCTCCGAGCAGTCGCTGACAGCAACACGGCCGGCCCCAGTCGGGGCCGGCCGTGTGTTATGGGTATGCTGGCGCGGTCAGCTCACTGCAGCGCGTCCCACATGCTGGCTTCGCTCTTCTTCAGGAACTTGACGTGCCCGTCGGCGAAGCACCAGTTCGCACCGTCATTGTGCAGCTTCCGGATGCTGCCGATGCCGTCGGCGGCCATCGCATCGCTCTGCGTGGCAAACGTGTTCAGCTCTTTGCTGTTCGACTCGGCGATCAGGATCAGGTTGGCCACACTGACGATGCGCGCCATGGCCAAACCACCGCCCCAGCCGCCGATGGGCCGCGTGCCCGAGGCGCCACCATTGGAGTTGGCCGAGTAGCTGTACATCAGCGGTATTGGCAGGCCCCAACTGGCCGGGGGGCGAGGCGACGGATAGGGATTGCCGGGCGAGTTGCTCGGACAGATCACCAACTGGTAGTTCTTGGTGTACGGCTGGATCAGGTCCTCCCACCACAGCAGGTTGGTCGAGCCCGGCGGGCAGTAGTTGTAGTTCGGGGGCAGCATCTCGTCGTAGTCCTGGGCGTACTGCATGATGCCCACGCCGATCTGCTTGAGGTTGCTCTGACAGGTCGACTGCCGCGCCTTCTCACGCGCCTTCGCAAACACCGGGAAGAGAATCGCCGCCAGGATGGCGATGATGGCGATCACGACCAACAGCTCGATCAGGGTGAAGGCTCTTCGCTTCATTCGCAGTCCTCCAGATGGCGGGGCACGGCCCTTCGTGCAGGGCGCCCCGTTGCGGAGCCTGCCGGCCAGTGCTTGCCGACAGGCTCCAGAACGCAGCTTGGGCCGCCTACTTGGTCGCGTCCCACATGGTGGTGTCGGTCTTCTTCAGCCACTTCACGTGGCCATCGGCGAAGACCCAGTTGGCGCCGTCGTTGTGGCGGAACGAGATGCCGCCCACATTGTCGGCCGCCACGCAGTCGGGTTGCTGGTTGGTGTTGCCGTTGAGTTCGCGGTTCTTCGATTCGCAGACCAGGATCAGGTTGGCCACGCTGGTGATCTGCGCCAGGGCCAACCCACCGGTGCCGCTCGGCAGCGGCGGACCGATCCCGCCGGCTGGGCTGTAGGCGTTGGCCGCATACGTCCACAGCAGCGGATTCGGGATGCCGGTCCAGGTCGGACGGTACCACGGGTAGGAGTTCGGCGCCTGGCTGGGGCAGAGCATGACTTGGTAGTTCTTGGTGTAGGGCTGGATGTAGTCCTCCCACCACAACAGATTGACCTGGAACGGGTTGTACATGTACTGCCCCGGCAGCCGCTCGTCGTAGTCCTGGGCATACTGCATGATGCCCACGCCGATCTGCTTGAAGTTGCTTTGGCAACTCGACTGCCGCGCCTTCTCACGGGCCTTGGCGAACACGGGGAAGAGAATCGCCGCCAGAATGGCGATGATGGCGATCACCACCAACAGCTCGATCAGGGTGAATCCGCGTCGTTGTCGCATCGTCTGGGCACTCCTTGAGGCTGCTCAGGCCAAAGGGACCTTATACCCGACCGGTGACCGACTGACACCTCAATGGTTACCAGTTCGTTACCGATCCTACGGTGGTCAGACGATCACGGGCGGCGCCGGTTCAGTTCGGGCCGCTACCGTCGCCGGTAGCCCTCGGGCAGCCCGCTGAAGTCGACGCTGGCCGGCGGGTCCTGGTGCAGCAGCTCCTGGTCCGCGTCGACCAGCACCGGTCCCGGTCCGAAGCTGCGCCAGCGGTCGCCATCCAGCGGGCGATGGTAGCCTTCGGCGCGGAAGTAGCCTTGCAGCCGCTCGCGCATGTGCCGGGCCGCCGCCAGGTAGCACGGGTTGTAAGCGACGTTGCGCAGCTCCAGCGGGTCCTGGCGCCGGTCGAACAGGTACTCCTTGGCGTCGGGCACGCTGTAGACGTACTTCCACTCGCGGGTCACGGCCGCATAGGTCGCCAGGCCGTCGTGTTGGTGCTGGCCGTAGACGATGTCGCGCTCACTGTCGCCGGCCGCCAGCCTCGCCAGGTCCACACCGGGCCACGATCCGGCGGCCGCCTCGCCGCCCGCGGCCGCCAGCAACGTCGGCGCCAGATCGAGCAGCGTTGCCGGGGCGGCACAGCGCCCGCCGGCCGCGAACCGCCGGGGGAAACGAGCCAGTAACGGAATACGCGCCGCAGTGTCAAGAAAGCTGCGCTTGCCGTAACAGTCATAGTCGCCCAGGTGTTCACCGTGGTCGGTGGTGAACACCACCAGCGTGTCGTCGAGCAGGCCCTGGTGCTCCAGCTCGGCCAGGATGCGCCCGGCATGGTAGTCGATGAACGAGATGCACCCGTAGTAGGCCGCGCGCAGGGCGCGGATCAGGTTGTCGTCCACGCCGGCGTCGCGCCACTTGTAGCGGTTCTGGTGGCGGTTCTGCCAGGTCCACAGCTCACGGTAGCCGGGCGGCCGCTTCGGCAAGGGCATCTCGGCCGCGCGGTAGAGCTTGTTCCACGGCGTCGGACTCTCGAACGGCGGATGCGGCTTGATGAAGCTCGACCAGAGGAAGAACGGGCGCGTGCGGTCGCGCACGCGCAGGAAGTCCAAGCTGCGGTCGGCCACGAAGGCCGTGTGGTGCAGGTGCGCGGGCAGTTGCGACGGCTGCGGCAGGTAGTACAGCTCGGAGCGCACGCCGTGCGGGTCGCAGACGTGCTGGTAGCCGTTGGCCGCCAGGTGCGCCACGAACTCGTCGTCGGCGCCGGCGCCCTCTTCGCTGAAGACGCGCGACTCGAAGCCCCACAGCCGCTCCGCTCGCGGCGTGAAGTGCATCTTGCCGACCCCGTGGCACTGGTAGCCGGCGGCGCTGAGGTGGTCCATGAAGCTCGGCAGGTCGGCGGTCATCGGCAGGTTGTCGTCGCAGCCAGTGACGTGCGGCGGCTGGCCGGTCACCAGACTGCACCGCGCGCTGACGCACACCGGCGACGGCGTGTAGGCACTGGTGAACGCGGTGCCCTCGGCGACCAGGCGGTCAAGCGTCGGTGTGCGGATGATCGGGTTGCCCAGAGCGGCAAGCGTGTCGTGGCGCTGTTGGTCGACGAACAGCAGCAGGATGTTCGGCGCGGACAAGGCGGTCCTCCCCGGGGCGTGTTCACCGCCGCCCGGCGCACCCCTTGCGGCCGATCTGCGGTACACTAGCCGGACCCGGGGCCGGCGTCACACGAGGCGGTGCCGCCCCGGAGGACCCGGCGCCGCGGCGCGGATCGGACGGACAGCGACCGTGATACGCATCCGGCTCAACGAGGCCGACCTGAACCGCCTCCTGCGGGAGGCACCCGAGGCCGAGATCAGCTACCACGACGGCTCGTTCCACATCGTCAAGCGAGCCGGCCCGGTGCGGATCACGGTGCAGGCGCACCTCGACTTGCGAACCCAGCAGATCCGCGTGGCGCTGCCCTTCAACCAGATGCGCGCGGACGGCGCCGGCGCCCTGCTGGGCCGGGCCACGGCGCTGATCTGGCCGCGCTGGATCGAGCCCTGGCTGGAGCGGCTGATTGGCGACAAGCTGGCCGAGCACGGGCTGCCCTGGGAGCTGGTCTGGGTGGACACCGCCGATGACCCGGAACACGGACGCATGGGTCGCCTGACACTGTCACCGCGGCTGCTCAATGAGTGGCTGCGCGAACAGGACTTCCTGGGTGAACTGGCGCCGCGCCTGGTCGGCGTCGACGTCGACCGCGACGGCCTGTCTCTGGCGGTGGATCTGGTGGCGCGCGACGGGGCCGCACGGCGGTCGTCCAACGGTGCGGGAGAGCAGCATGGCGGGTGAACCGAGCAGTACGGTGCAGATCGGCCCGGAGGCCATCAACGCGGTCCTCAGTCGCTTCGTCACCACGCGCGAGGGCGTCGCCGCGCGGTTCGAGGCCGGCCGGCTGCACCTGACGGTCCACGGGCTCGAAATGGTGGTGCATCAACTGACGTTCGACGAGGCGGGCCTCACCGTCCGCCTGTCGCTCGACAGTACCACCGGCCAGTAACCGCCGAGGGGAGCGACGCGATGACCGGTCGAGAACGCCTGACCGCCATTCTGGCCGGCGACGTGCCGGACCAGGTGGCGCTCTACGAGCACTTCTGGGGCGAGACGCTACGCGACGCCTGGCTGCCCCAAGGCTTTCCCGCCGGCCAGTCGCCCGAGCAGTTCTTCGACTATGACCTGACCTCCATCGGCTGGGATGTCGATACCCGGCCGTTCCGCCGCGATGCCGAGCTGCTCGAAGAAGACGACGAGTTGCGCCTCACGCGCGACGGCTTCGGGGCCACGCTGCGGCAGTGGAAGCACAAGTCCGGCACGCCCGAACACATCGCCTACGACTGTGTCAGCCCGCGGGTCTGGCGCGAGCGCTACCGCGAGCCGCTGCTGACCCTCGACCTGGCCCGCATCGACCGCGAAGGGCTGCCTCAGCGCCTGGCCGCGGCCCGGAACGGCCACCGGTTTGCCGTCTACGGCAACATGTTCTGCTTCGAACTGCTGCGCGCCATTCTGGGCAACGTCTGCATGTTGGAGAGCTTCCTGCTCGAACCGGCCTGGATCCACGACTTCTGCCGCGTCTACACCGACTTCTACTGCCGCCACTACGACTGGATCTTCGGCGAGATCGGCAAGCCCGACGGCATGTTCATCTATGAGGACCTCGGCTTCGCCAACGGGCCGTTCATGTCGCCCGCGCTCTACCGTGAGTTGGTCATGCCGTACCATCGCGAACTGGTCGGCTTCTTTCACGATCACGGTCTGCCGGCCATCCTGCACACCTGCGGTGACGTGCGGCAGCTCTTCGACGACATTGTCGACACCGGCTGGGACTGCCTGCAACCAATGGAGGCCAAGGTCGGCAACCACGTGCTGGCCTATGCCGATCGGGTTCGCGAGCGCGGCCTGAAGCTCGGGTTCATGGGCAACATCGACGTCACCGTGCTGGCCAGCAACGACCGCGAGCGCATTCGCGCCGAGATTGAGCACAAGGTCAAGGGCCTGGTCGAGCGCGGCGTCGGCTACTGCTTCCATTCCGACCACTCGATTCCGCCGTCGGTCGACCTGGCCACCTACACCTGCGCGGTCGAGGTCATGCGCCAAGTCGGCCGCTACGCGTAGCCGCGGGCAGGATCCGGCGGCGACCGGCGCGAACCCGCCTGACCTGGAGAGACGCGCCATGCTCTGCCGCCCGCTGGCCACGATCGCCTTGCTGCTTGCCACGGTGGCGTGGGGCCAAGCGCCCGCGCCGTTGCCCGACCCTTCGTTCGAGCAGGACCCGCCGGCCTGGACGCTGATCAAGGCGGCCGGCGCCGAGGGCACGGCCACGCGGGTGGCCACGCCGCGGACCGGGCAGTACGCGCTGCAGGTGGCCAAGACCAGCGGCCTCGGGTACCTGTTGTTGCAGAGCCCGCCGCTCAAGGTGGCCGCGGGCGCCGAGATGTCCGCGGTGGTGCACCTGCGCTGCGAGGCGCGGTCGTACGACACCTTGGTCTACTTCGTGAACGTCGACCTCGACGCCGAGGGCAAGGAAATCTATCCGGTCCACTACTCGGCCCACCACTACCGGCGACCGAGTCATCTGCCGCCGGGCCAATGGGCGCGGCATCCGGTGCGTTGGCAGCCTAACGCCGGCGCGGTGGCCACGCGGCTCCGCGTGGTGGTGGCCGGCAACCCGTGTCGGCTGCTGTTCGATGACGCCGAGTTCGGCCCGGCGGCGAAGCCGGCCGTGCACGCAGGGGTCCACAACAGCACCGAGCCGCCGTTCGATGAGGCCAAGGCCCGCGCGAACCTGGCCCGCCGCGTGGCGCAGCCGGCGCGCTGCGAGCCGGTGGGCGGACGGCCGGTGATCAGCGTGGGCGACGCCTTCCGCGCGGCGCTGATCCACCAGGGCTGCTTCTGGCAGCCGGCGCAGTCGCGCTACCGCGGCTTCGCGGCGGCCGGCGTACACTTGCAGACCGTGGCCGTGCAGATGGGTCCGCTGACCGACCTGCCGCAGACGGCGTGGAAGTACCCGCAGGGCTGCGACTTCCGCAACCTGGAACGCGACCTGCTGCAAGCGGTCGGCGCCGATCCGTTAGTGCAGGTCATCCTGCTGGTGCGCTGCGACGCACCACGGCAGTGGACGCTCGATCACCCTGATCACGTCTGGACCGCCGAAAACGGCCGCAAGTGGATCTGCGGCGACGGCATGCACCCGACCCACCAGGGCGAGCAGCCCGGCCCGCGCGAGACGCTGACGGCCAGCTACGGCTCGCCGCTCTACGCCGCCGACCTGGCGCAGCGGCTGACCGAGCTGGGCACGTACCTGGCGCGTAGCGAGGTCGGCAAGCTGGTGGTGGGCTTCATGGTCGGCGGCTGCAACGACGGGCAGTTCTTCGACGGTAGCCTGGGCGGCGAGTTCGATCATTCGCCGGGGCATCAGCTCGGTTTCCGCGCCTGGCTGCGCGAGCAGTACCGCGACGATGCCGCGCTGCAACGCGCCTGGGGCGAGCCGCAAGCCCGTCTCGCCACCGCGACCGTGGCGCCCGAGGCGGCGCGCAAGGGCCTGCCGGCGTTTGCCACCCAACCGGGCAGGGAGCAACGCGTCGCCGATTCGGCTCGCTACTCGTCCGTCTCGGCCGCCCGACTGGTCCGTTACTTCGCCCGGGCGCTGAAGCGCGCGCTCGGTCGCCCGGCCTTCACCATCACCTACTGGCCCGACGCTGCGCACGACGGCGGGCTGAACCGCTACGCGCTGGCCGAACTGATGGACGGGCCCGATCGCATCGACGCCGTGGCCACGGTGCATGACTACGGCGAGTGGCGGCAGCTCGGCGGCACCGGTGGGGTCAACGGCGTCTGGGGCGCGCACCGCTTGCGCGGCGTGCTGCCGATCGTGGAGCTGGACTACCGCACCTACCGGTCCGGCATGGCCGAACCGTGGGGCGTCGATCAACTGGGCGCGACGCTGACCGCCGAGGGCTTCCGCGCCCAGGCGCTGCGCGACATCGGCGCGGCGGCCAGCCGCGGCATGGGCGCCTGGTTCTACGACATGAGCGGCGGCTGGTACGACGACCCGGCGCTTTGGCCGACCGTGGCCGAATCGGCCCGCATCATGGCCTGGGCGCACCGCCCGGAGGCACCGGCCCCGGCGGCTCGCCTGGCCGTGCTGGTGGACGAGGAAGCCGGCTGGCGCGCCACGCCGGCGGGCATGTCGGCCCTGCACAGCGGCACCAACCCGCAGCGCCTGGCACTGAACCTGTCCGGCGTGCCGTACGACTACCACCTGCTGGACGATGTCCGGCGCACGGACTTCCCCGACTATCGCGCCACCATCGTGCTGGCCGGCTTCTGCCTGCGCCGGCCGCAGGTGGCGGCGCTGAAGCAGCGCTGTCTGGGACCGGGCAAGGTGCTGGTCCTGCCGGCGGCCACCGGCCTGGCCTCGCCCGACTACCCGGACGCAACCGCGTTGGTCAAGGACCTGTGCGGCCTGGACCTGCGGCTCCGGCCCGCCGGCGCGCGGTCGACCTGCGTGGCCGCGCCGGGCAGTGACCCGCTGGCGGCCGGGCTGGATCCGGCGTTCGTGCCCGATGGCCAACTGGCCCTGCCGAGTCTGCTGCCGGTCGATCCGCGGATGACCGTCTTCGGCCGCTTCGCGGATGGCGAACAGGCGCCGTCGCACGCCGTGGCGCGCACGCCACAGGGCGCTGTCGTGGTGGTCAACGGTCCCCTGACGCCGCAGTTGGTGGCCAATGTGGCCCGCGAAGCCGGCATCACCGGGGGCGGCACCGCCGGGCAGGTGACCTATGTCGGCTGCGGCGTGGCCGTGGCGCACCGCGTGGCGCCCGGGCCGCTGGAGGTGCGGTTCGAGCAACCGGTCGACTTGCTGGCCACCGACGGGACCACCGTGGTGGCGCGTGGCCAGCGGAGTTGGTCGCCGGAGGTGAAGCTGCTGGAGACCGCGGTGGTGCTGTACAGAGCGGCGCGGTGAGCGACACTGTCGAGCACCTGGGCAGCGCGAACCAGGCCGCCTGGGACGCCTTCGTGGCGGCTCATCCCAGCGGCGCGTTCGCGCAGCTCAGCGGTCACCTGCGGGTCTTGGCCGACACCACGCACTACCGGCCCGAAGGCCGTCTGCTGCGTCGTGGCGGCGAGGTCCGCGGGGTGCTGGCCTGGGTCGAAGCGCGCTGGTTGCGGCAGGCGGTGTCGCTGCCGTTCTACGAGTACGGCGGGCCGCTGCTGGCGCCCGATGCCGACGCCGGCGAGGTGGCGGCGTTGCTGGCCGCGGCGCCGCCGCTCGAACTGCGGCTGGCGCACGGCTGGACCGCGCCGCCGGCGGCGGTGCAGCGGCAGGCGCTGTACCCGTTCGCGATCCTGTCGCTCGAAGCGGATCCCGAGCGGATCCTGGCGGCCTGCGACCGGCAGGTGCGCAAGGCCGTGCGCAAGGCCGAGCGCGAAGGTGTGACCATCGTACACACCCAGTCGCCCGAGACCATCGAGCGCTGGTTCTACCCGGCCTACCTACGCTGGATGCGCGACCGGCACGGCACGCCGCCGCTCTCGGGCGACTACTGGCTGGCTTGCGCCGAGCACCTGGCCGGTCAGATGCACCTGTTCAGCGCCTGGCATCACGGCCGGCTGATCGCGCAGTTGCTCGGCTTCGCCACCGGCCGCCGGGTGGTCATCACCACCATCGTCAGCGACGAAGACGACTGGGGGCTGCGACCGAACGACCTGGTGCACTGGGCCTTCGTCCGCTGGGCCTGCCTGAACGGGTGCCGGTGGTTCGACTTCGGCGGCGCGCGCTACGAGGGTCAGCGGCGGTACAAGGAGAAATGGGGCTGCACCTTCGGCACGTATGAGCAAGGCGTCTGGCCCGCCGGCCCGGCGCTGCCGCCGCCGGCGCCCGAATCCGCACCCGCCGAGCTGGCCCGCCGCGGCTGGCGACACCTGCCGCTGGCCTGGACGCGCCGGCTGGGCCCGCCGTTGCGCGAGCTGTTGACGCTGTGAGCCGCCGCGTCATCATCAACGCCGACGATTTCGGCCTCTGCACCGAGGTCAACCAGGCGGTGCTGCGCGCGCACGCGCATGGCGTGCTGACCAGTGCCAGCCTGCTGGTCAACGCGCCCGGCACGGCCGCAGCCGTGGCGCTCGCGCGCGACCTGCCGACGCTCGGGCTGGGCATCCATCTGGCGCTGACGGAGTTGCAGCCGTTGACCCGCTGCCCCCGCCTCGCGCCGCACGGGCAGTTCGCGTCGTCGCATTCGCTGGTCTACGCCCGCCTGCTGGCACGGCGGGTGACGCGCGCCGAGGTCCGTGGCGAGATCGAGGCGCAGCTCACCGCGGCGCTGGCCACCGGCCTGCCGTTCGATCATATCGACGGGCATGGCCACGTCCACGTGCTGCCGCAGGTGCTGGAGGCGGTGGTCGAGATCGGCGGGGCGATGGGCCTCAACCGGCTGCGCTGGCCGGACGAGGCCGAGTGGGAGCCGATCCGGCCATCACTGGCGGCCCGGCTGAAGCGCGCCTTGGTGCGACGGCTGTGCCAGGCGCAGCGCGACGCCGTGCGCGAGTGGGTCCGACCCGAGCACTTCTTCGGTCTGGCCGCCAGCGGTCAGATGACGCTCGCCCGCTGGCGCGCGGTGGCGGCGGCGCTGCCGGAGGGCACCAGCGAGGTCATGTGCCACCCGGCCACCGTGGACGGGCTCTATGCCGGCTACCTGGGTGCCCAGGAGCTGGCAGCGCTGGGCGATGCCGCGCTGGCCGCCGCGCTCCCGGAGCGGGTGCGCTTCGGCGAGTTGCGGCACCGCTGAGTTCACGCGTGCGGCAGATACGCGCCCATGCCGCGCAGCCGCTGCTGCAACTCGCCCACGGCGATGCCGCGGGCGTCGGTGCGCTGCTGGGCCGCCAGTGCCGCCGCCAGGCCCGCCGCCTGGCCGGTGATGAAACAGCCCGGCATGACGCGAGCCGAACCTTGCAGGAACCGGTCGGCGCTGAGGCAGCGGCCGGCGACCAGCACGTTGGTCAACTCGCGCGGCACCAGGCACCGGTACGGAATGCCGTAGCTCTCACCCGGCCCGTAGCGTAGCGCGTGGAACTCCGACCACATGGCCTGGAAGTTGCCCGCCGACGGCTTCGACATGTGGACGTCGACCGGGTAGTTGTAGCGCCCGATCTCATCGTCGAACACGGCCCGGGCGTTGAAGTCGTCCAGGCAGAGCACATAGTCGCCCATGATGCGCCGCGTCTCGCGGACCCCGAGCAGCGAGCCGGTGGCCACCAGCTCCATGTGCTCGTAGCCTTTCAGGTACTCCTTGAAGAACCGCTCGTACTGCGCCAGCAGGCGCCGACCGTAGAGCAAGGCCGCGGTGGTCGACCGTTCGTCGGTGTGGTCCACGCCGAAGGTGTGACCGATGTTGCCGGTGCCGACATGGCGACCCGTGGCCCAGAAGCCCGGCAGATGCGGGTCGTCGACCTCGATCACGCCGTCGCGGATGGCCTCGGCCACGCGATTCTGCGGGTAGGTGCCGTCGCGGTGGACGGCCTCCCAGTCGATGTCGGCCCACAGGCTGCACAACGTGCCGGGCATCAGGTTGCCCTCGGCGTCGCCCTTCTCGAACGGCGCGCCGGCCCAGGCGGCCAGGTCGCCGTCGCCGGTGGCGTCGACGTACATGGCCGCCTCGATGGCGAACAGCCCGCTCTTGGCCGCGCAGACCGCCGCGCTGACGCGGCCGTCCTTGGCCTCGACACCGACCAACTGCGTGTGGAACGAGAACTCGGCGCCGGATTCGACCATCAGGTCGTCGTAGATGCGCTTGAGCCCTTCGGCGCGAATGCCCAGGCTCGAATGAGCGCTCCGCTGGCGGTCGTCGGTCAGGCTGACCGCGCCGCGCGCCCACATCAGGTCGTAGACGCGCCGGCCGACGCCGTCGGCCAGGAAGTTGACGCCGTCACCAAAGCACATGAAGGCCGGCACCAGCGCCGCCGTGCCCATGCCGCCGAAGCAGGACTGGCCCTCGGCGATGAACACCGACGCGCCCTGGCCGGTGGCGGCCAGCGCCGCGGCGATGCCGGCCGGGCCGCCGCCGGCAATGAAGACGTCGACTTGGTGCCGCACCGGCACGGTGCGGGCAAAGGTGATCGCGGTCATCGGGTGATCTCCCCGCTCAGGTCAGCTCGAAACCCTGGCGCTGCTCGCGCGCGATGAACGTATCGGCCTCGGCGTCGTTGACGAACCGCTCCTTGGCCGGATCCCAGGTCAGCTTGCGGCCCAGCCGCGCGGCCAGGTTGCCCAGGTGGCAGGTGCTGATGGTCCGGTGCGTGGTGAACACGTCGGAGATCGGCAGCTTGCGGGTCTGGCAGCAGTCGAAGAAGTTGCCCATGTGCGGCCCGGGCTTGGCGCCCTTGCGCAGCTCGGTCAGCAGTTCGGCGGGCAGTGGCTTGTCCTTCAGCTCGTCCACCAACGGTCCGCTGAACTTGTCGCGCGCGACGAAGATGGTGCCTTTCTCGCCGACGATCTGAATGCCGTTGGAGAAGCCCAGCTCCTTGGCGCCGTCGCGGATGTCGATCTCGACGCCGCCGGCGAACGTGCAGCGGAGGTGGAAATGGTACGGCGCGTTGAAGCAGTCGTCGGCCTTCGCGTAGCCCTTCTCGTAGGCGGTGGGCATCTCGACGGCCACCGGCTCAATGGTGGTCGGCCCGGAGTTCTCGGCGCCGATGGCCCACTGCGCGATGTCGACGTGGTGCGCGCCCCAGTCGGTCAGCCGGCCACCGGCGGTCTCCAGCCAGAAGCGGAAGTCGTAGTGGCAGCGTTCCTTGATGTACTCGACCTTCGGCGCCTGACCCAGCCAGAGGTCCCAGTCCAGCTCGGCGGGCGGTGCCGACTTCTTGAACGGGCCGCCCTTCTTGCCGCCGGGAATGGCGCAGGTGACGCGTCTGATGCGCCCCAGCCGGCCGTCGCGCACCATGGCCACGGCCTTCTGGAAGTAGAGCCGGTTCTCGCTGCGCTGCTGCGAGCCGACCTGTAGCACGCGGCCGGTCTCCTTGACCACACGGCCCAGGATGCGGCCCTCGTCGATGGTCAGCGTCATCGGCTTTTCGACGTAGACGTCCTTGCCCGCGCGCATCGCGTCGGCCGCCATCTTGGCGTGCCAATGGTCCGGCGTGCTGATGATGACGACGTCGATGTCCTTGCGCTCCAGCAGCTTGCGGTAGTCACCAAAGGCGGCCGCCTGGCCGTCGCGGAAGTCCTGGTTGGCCTTGCGCAACCGCTTCGCATCGACATCGCAGATCGCCGCCAGATCGCCCCAGCTCATGCAGCGGCGCGCGTTGCCCGAACCCATGCCACCGACCCCGATCGCCGCGATGACCGGCCGCTGGTTCGGCGATTTGGCGCCCTGCGCGAAGCCGCCCGACACGGCCGACAGGTCGAGCAAGGCCAGCCCGCTCAGGGCCGCGCCGCGCTTGAGGAAGTCTCTGCGGGTACTGCTCATGGTTCGTCATATCCCTTCAGTCGGCGCACCCAGATGTTGCGGTAGCGTACGGGGTTGCCATGGTCTTGGAGCTGCAACGGGCACTCTATCGCCTGGCCCGGAACTTCGACGTTGTGGTGGACCAGCAGCCCGTTGTGGAACACGGTCAGCCGCGCCGGCTGCGTCAGCTTCTTCTGGTCGTCAAGCCGCGGCGCGACGTAGACCACGTCGTAGCTCTGCCACTCGCCCGGTTTGCGCGAGGCGTTCACCAGCGGCGGGTACTGACCGTAGATGGCCGCGGCCGAGCCGTCGGCGTAGGTCGGGTTCTGGTACGAGTCGAGCACCTGCACCTCGCCGTGACCCACGATGAAGAAGCCACTGTTGCCGCGGCCCTGGCTGTTGCCCTTCACTTCGGCGGGCGTGGCCCATTCGAGATGGATCTGGGCATCGCCGAACTTCTCCTTGGTGGTGATGCTGCCCGTCTTGGCCACCACCTCGAAGTAGCCGTCGGCGACCTTCCACTTGGCCTCGCCCTTGCCGCCTTGCCAGGCCGACAGGTCCTTGCCGTCAAACAGCACCACGGCATCGGAGGGCGCCGTGCCGGCGGCGGGCGTCGACGCCGTACCCGGATCGACCACGCGCGGCTGCGGGCGCTTGCCGTCGTGCTGGCGCCACTTGCCGCCCGGCGTGAACGGCGCCTCCTTCTTCTCGGCGGCGCCGCAGTGCCAGACGCCGGCCAGCAACAGTAGCGCCAAGGCCGCCGCCACCGGCAACGGCCAATGTCTCGTCTTCATCGCGGGCTCGCTCCCACCTCAGGCCTCGGTGATCGCAATCGTCGTGAAGATGTCCACCTGCGGCACGCTCACCGTCAGGCGGCCATCAGCATAGCTGCACTTGGCCGTGGCGCCGCCCGGCTCCAGGCTGACCGCCGCCGGCGCGCCGCAACGGACGCGTACCGTGACGTCGCGCACCGGCAGAATCTGCTCGACGCACTTGAACCCGCCGTCACACGGCCGGTCACCGTGCTCGTTGACCAGGTGGATCAGCAAGCGCTGCCGCCCATCGGCCAGGCGCTGCCGCATCGGCACCACGTCGAGCCAGGCCGGCGCCTCGACGCGAACCAGCGGCTCCGCAATCGCCGCGTTCAAGAGGTTGGCCAGCAGCGGCTTCACCTGCCACTGGTTCTTCACCTGGTAGGCGCGGAACACGTCGCCGGCCACGTAGGCCGCCCAGCCGCGCCCGACCGGTCGCAGCGTGATGCCCGGGCAGCCGGTGTCCTCGCCCACTGGTGACCAGCGCAGCAGGTACTCGCCGTCGGCGCGCAGATAGCAGCGACGCAGGCGCGCGAGGGTGACCACCTCAGCAGCGGTCGGCCGCGCCAGGGCAAAGGTGCACTCGAACAGGTGCGGCATGTCGAGCGTGCCCGGACGCAACCGGTCGTCGGTCACTTCCAGGTAGCCATGGGTCTCGCCGCAGACGCCCTCATACGCCACGCCGAGCAGCTCTCCCAGCGCGAAGGCGCCGGTCTCCTGCCCGGCCGCGTCGAGCGTGCCGCTCAGGCCCACCTGCACCAGCACGCCGCCGCCGGCCACCCAGTCGCTCAGGGCCTTGACCAACTCGGGCGACAGGTAGCGCTGTTCGGGCACAATCACCGCGGTGAACTCGCTCAGCCGCCGGAGCAGCGTCTCCGCGGTGACCAGGTGGTGCGGGATCATCGACTCGAGCAGCGCCCGGTGCGCGCCGCGCGCGGTGCGCTCGTCGCAGAAGAAGCGCGGCTCACCGCGCGTGAAGTGCTGGTCGGTACAGTGCAGCACCGCCACACACGGCACCGCTTCGGCGCCGGTCAGCACGGGCTCGCGCTCTTCCACGAAGGCCAGCGTGGCACCCAACTGGGCCATCACCGCGGGCTGCACGGTGTAGTCCTGCTGCATCTGGTAGCCGATCCAGGTCAGCCCGCCGCGCGCCACGGCCGCCGACACCTCCTGCTGCATGGCCACGGCCGGCTTGCAGCCCCAGTCGCCCCACCACTGCAGGAACGCCGAGTTCATGATGTCGAACGGCCGCTCCGAGAGCGCCCAGAGCGAGCTCAGGTAGCTGCCGTTGTAGACCTGGTCTTCGGGCATGATGTCGGCCACCAACGCGCCGATGCCCGCCGGCACCACCTCGGGCATGCGCGGTGTGTAGGCCCAGTTGATCGACACCACCACGTCGTCGCGCACGCCGTGGATGGTCTCGCAGATGGCCTGCCGCACCTCGCGGAGGGCTTGCAGCTTCCAGGCCACGTACTCGCCCCAGGCGGCATCTTTCGGCCCGCTGGGCACGGCCTGGCCACCCGACGCGGCGGCGAAACGGCGGCAGCACGCTTCGCACCAGCACGGGCTGTGCGCATAGGTGCCGTCGAAGAACAGCGAGTCGACGTCGTACAGCGAGACGATCTCGGCCACGTGCGGCAGCATCCACTCATCGAACAGCGGGCTCAGCAGACAGCCGCTGAGGCCACGCGCGGTGCCGTCGGCATGGCGCTCCAGCCACTCCGGATGGTCGCGGGCGATCGGCTCGCTGTTGAACGTGTGGTAGTAGCCGATGGCCTTCAGTCCGCGGCGGTGGAAGGCCTCGATCTGCTCACCGAGCATGTCGAGCCCGGCCGGCAGTTGCGGGTGCTGGTAGCGGACCGAGCCCTGCTGGTAGAACGACCAGCCGAAGCCGCACTTGCAGAACACGGACGCTGCCTGCACCCGCGCGGCGACCAACTGGTCGGCCCAGGCCTCGGCGTCGAACGCTCCGGCCAGACCGACCGCGGCGCTGTGGCTGTGGAAGTCGAAGAAGAGCTTGCGGAACGATGTGTCGTACCAGGATCCGGACATCACGCACCTCGCTTGGACAGACGGCGGCCGGCGCTCAGGCGTTCAGCGGCCGGCTGGTGATCAGGCCGATGCCGCGGCCACGGTCGCCGACGGCGTTGTAGAACAGGTAGCTCGTGTCGTTGTCGGCCCGGTAGACCAACGACACCTTGTGCGCGTACTGGCGGTCGAGCCCGCTGGGGTTGCCGCCCGCGCGGTAGAGCGGCTCGGGATGGGCGATCCAGTGCAGCAGGTCGCGTGAGAACGCCGCCATGATGTGGGCGCCGCCGCGGCCGACGCCGAAGTAGAGCATGGTCCAGTGGTCGCCGTCACGGTAGACCTTGCCGTCGGAGCAAAACACCTCGTCGTAGCCGCCGAGGCGGTTGCGCAGGACCGGGTTCTGCGGGTGCCGCCGCCAGTGCAGCAGATCGTCGGAGAAGGCCACGCCGAGCTGCTCGACCCCGCCCTGCGCGGCGTTGTAGTAGTTGTAGTAGCGGCCCTCATGCTCCAGCAGCCAGGGCTGGTAGATGCAATCGCGCTCCCAGTCGGCGCAGTCGGCGTCGTACACCGACAGGATCGGCTCCGGCCGCGCCCGGCGCCAGTGCAGGCCATCGTCGCTGACCGCGACGCCTTCATACCCCGGTCGCAGCTCATACCCGCCTTGCCGCGGGTAGGCGCCGTAGAGCGTCCAGTAGAGCCCGTTGTGCCGCTTCAGCCGCCGCGGCGCGCGGACGTCCCAGGAGTCGTACAGGTACGCGCCCACCACGCGGCCGCCATGGTCGAACTCGCCGGCCGGACCATAGCCCATGGCCAGCCCGAGCGGCGTCCAGTGCAGCAGGTCGGTGCTCTCGGCCACGAACGACTGGTAGCCGCGCCCATCGAAGCCGATGAAGCTCAGGTACCAGCGCTCGTCGCCCGGCAACTGGTAGACCGTGGGACAGTCGGTCATGTGGACCTCGGCGAAGCCGGCCACGCCGGGCTGGGCCGCGATGACGTGGTGCGGCTGGTAGTGCCAGCCGCGGTACGGCGCGGACCAGGCGTCCAGTGTGGCGGCATCGATCAGGGACGTCATGGGCGACTCCTGCTCAGCCGGTGCGCCGGCGCTTGAGCATATCCAGCAGAACGGCACCGAGGATGACCAGTCCCAGGACGATCTTCTGCGTGTAGGGTTCGACCCCCACCAGGTTCATCCCGTTGCGGATGACCGCGATGATCAGCGCGCCGATCAGCGTGCCGAAGATGCCGCCCTCACCACCGGCCAGGCTGGTCCCGCCGACCACCACGGCGGCGATGACGTACAGCTCGTACATGGCGCCGTAGGTGGGCGCGCCGGCGCGGAGCTGCGAGGCGGTGATGACGCCGCCCAGGCCGGCCGACAGCCCACAGACCAGGTAGGCGAAGACGATGGCGCGCTGCGAACGCACGCCGGACAGCCGCGCCGCTTCGGGATTGCCACCGATGGCGTAGAGCTGCCGGCCGAGTACCGTGCCGGTCATGAAGCAGTGCGCGGCCACGAACACGACCAGCATGACGACCACCGCGTTCGGCAGACCCAGCAGGCCGGCGCCGCGGCCGAGCCAGCAGAACGAGTCGGGGATGTCGTAGATCGACTGGCCCTTGGCGATGATGAACGCCAGGCCGCTGGCCACTTGCATCATGGCCAGGGTGGCGATGAACGGCGGAATGCGGAATCCGGTGATCATCAGGCCCGAGAAGGTGCCGACGCCACCACACAGCGCGATGGCGCCGAGGCTGGCCAGCAGGAGATGCAGACCACTCGCGCCGGCGCCGCCGAAGGCGCGGATCAGCCAGGCGGTGACCACCGCCGACAGTGCGATCAGGCTGCCGACCGACAGGTCGATGCCGGCGGTGATGATGACCAGCGTCATGCCGACCGCGCAGATGGCGATCACCGCGATCTGGTCGGCCACGTTCCGCAGGTTGCTCGGCGCCAGGAACGCCGACCGCCGCGCGGTGGACGGCGCGCGCACCTCCAGGCCGGCCAGTTGGGGCGACTGCTGGCGCAGCGCCGCGAACACCGGCCAACCAGCGCAGGCCGGCGTGGTGGCCACGATCTGGAACGGGCGGCCGGCGCGCACCACGCTCTCGAGCGCCTGCCGCACCTGCGGCGGGTCGCCCTGGACCTCGGCCACCACGTTGACCGTGGTGTGGGCCAGACCCAACCGCACCGCGGCGGCGAAGGCCGCGTCCTCGGGCAGGCCCTGCGTGACGATGGCCACGCCGGCGCCCGGCCGACCGGCCAGCTCGTGGGCCAGTGCGGTGCCGCCCGCGGCACCGTCGGCGCTCTCCGGCCGCCAGGTGGCCACGGCGAAGCCGAGGCCGAGGAGCAGCAGGACGGCCAACATGCCGTAGTCGCTGAACAGCCGCCGCGCGACGCTCGACACGGTGGCCCGGCGGCTCATTTGAGCGACGGGTCCTTCAGCGCCTCGGCCTTGGTGTAGAGCGCGGTCGGGATTAGCGTCTGCGTCGGCACGCTCTCACCGCCCAGGTACCGGGCCACCGCCTGGATGACGCCTTGACCGATCTTGTCGGGGAACTGGATCGGGTCGGCGTAGAGCCGGCCCTCCTTGATCGCCTGCTTCGCCTCGGGCATGCCGTCGAACCCGACGATCTTCACCTTCTCGGTGCGGCCGGCCTTCTCCACGGCGGCCAGCGCGCCGAACGCCGTGGGGTCGTTGATGGCGAAGATAACGTCGAGGTCGGGGTGCTTCTCCAGGATGTCCTGGGCAGTCTTGAAGGCGGTGTCGCGCTGCGCGCCGCCGGGCAACTGGTCGACAATCTGGATGCCCGGGCTGCGGCCGATCACCTCGCGGAAGCCCTTGGTGCGCAGGAGCACCGACTCGACCTCCGGGTGGTCGATGATGGCCACCTTGCCCTTGCCCTTGAGCAGGTCGGCCACGGCCTTGCCCGCCACGCGGCCCCCTTCGAGGTTGTCGGTGGCGATGTGCGAGACGACCTTGGCAGTCTTGTCCAGACAAGCAATGTCGGCGGTGAACACCGGAATGCCGGCCTGGTTGGCCTCGACGATGGACGTGCCCACCGAGCGCGAGTCGCAGGGACACAGCACGATCGCCGCGACCTTGCGGACGATGAAGTCCTTGATCTGGTCTTTCTGGCGCGCTGCGTCCTGCTCACCGGCGGTGACGGTCAGCTCGAAGCCGTGCTTCTGCGCCTCGTCCTGCATGGCGTCGGCCATGACCTTGAAGAACGGGTTGGCCAGCGTCAGCAGCGAGACGCCCACCACCACTTTGCCGGGCGGCGTCGCCGCGCCGCTCGGGCTCGCGCCCGGGCGGCCGGTGCGGCTGCAGGCCGTCAGCGCGAACACCACGCTCACGGCCACCAGCAAGCGATTGCGCATCAGGTCACCTCGGTTGCACAGATAGCGAACAGCCAGCACCTGGTTGGCGCTTCACGGCGCACCTCCTCCCGCGGCCCCGACCCGCACCAGGGGGTTGCCAACGGCGCCCACATGTGGCATACGTGCGGAGGGGTGACGAGCGGTCACCCAGTGAGGAGAGCCAATGGCACGCAGACGGGGGTTCACGCTGATTGAGCTGCTGGTCGTGATCGCCATCATCGCCATCCTGGCGGCGATTCTGTTTCCGGTGTTCGCCAAGGCGCGCGAGAAGGCGCGGCAGTCGAACTGCTCGTCGAACATGAAGCAGATCGGCACGGCGATGATGATGTACGCGCAGGATTACGACGGCGTCTTCATCTACACCTGGTACGAGTGGCACGTCGACCTGACGCCATACGTGAAGAACGACCAGATCTTCGCCTGTCCGAGCAGCGGCCACGCCAAGCCGGCCGCGGTCCAGTTCACCAACACCGCCTTCGCCGACGGCTCGGTGCGCACCGGCTCGTTCGCCACCAACACGGTGACCTACGGCGCCACACTGCCGCGGATCTATGGCCACTACGCCAAGAACGAGGAGACTCTGGCCAACTACGGCGTGGCCACCGGCGGCCGCGCCACCGACTCCAACTTGGCGGAGCCGGCCAACACCGTCATGCACGCGGAGGCGATCAGCTTCGCCGAGGACACCGACGGTGCCTACGACGGCGGCACGAACGCCAACGGCCCGTACATCGATCCGGGTGGCACGACCTGGACCGAGGTGTTCAACTCGATCAGTTCGCGGCACAACGACGGCAGCAACTTCCTGTTCTGCGACGGTCACGTGAAGTGGCAGTCGCGGAGCTGGGTCCGCTCGACCGACGGCCGGCACGCCATCTGCTGGGCCCGGCAAAGCTACGCCGACGGCGCGACCTGGTGAGTCGGTGGCACCTTCACGGCACCGGTTCACGCGCCCTCGCGGCGTCGTGGGCCGGTGCCGTCCCCACACGTTCGGCCGGCACTCAGGACGGCCAGTCCAGCACGCCGGCCGCGAAGCCATCGAAGACCGGCAGCTCCTGGAGCAGCGCGGCGCCATCCTCGGCGCGGTAGGGGCCGCTCGCCACCACCAGCGTCTCGTCGGGCAGGCGCTCCTTGAGCCGCAACGCCAGGTCCACCGCAGCGTCGACGGTGTCGGGCGTCACCACCACGCCGACCGACTGCGGCGCGAACCCCTCCACGCGCAGCAGCGCCTCGGTCACGTGGACACCTGTGGTGGCCGGGTCGATGGCCAGCAGCCAGGTACCGGCGCGCGCGCGCAGCCCGTCGACGAGGGCGGCGTAGTGCCGCTGGTCGGCCTCACCCACCTCGTCCTTGGCGCCGGGCCGCAGCACGGCCAGCCGCGTCGCCGGCAGCGACCCGCGCTCCGCGGCCGCCAGCCGCGCCGAGGCCACCACGTGCTGCCAGTCGCTCTGGTCGAACTGCATCCACTCGCCGCCCAGCGCCTCCAGTAGCGCGGTGAACGCACTCGGGGCGCGCCCGAGCAGCCGGTCGAGCGGGTTGCCACCGGTCGACATGCCCACCAGCGCCTGGACGCTGCGCCAGTCGCAGAGCAACCGGTAACCGGGCGTCAGCGGCGCCACGGCGCCCAGGTCCGACGCCATGATGGCCAGCAGGTCGACCTCGGCACAGCACTCGGAGACCAGCGCGAAGCAGGCCAGCCAGACGGCAGCCTGGGTCTGCTCGATGGCGTCACGCGCCGCCGGCGGCGCCGTGCGGGCCGATACGGCCAGATCACTGAGCACCAGCCACGGCAGCAGCAGGAACGTCGGGTAGGCCAACTCGGGCAGCTTCAGCCGCTCGTCGATCAGCCGCTCGAAGCGCCAGCGCTGCACGAGGTCGGGCAGCGCCGCCAGCAGGTCGGCCAGGTCGCCGTTGAGGAAGACTCCGAAGCGGTGGTTGGCGGCGTAGGCCGACTGGTACCCCACCGCGGCGGCCAGCACGGCGGGGACGTCTTCGCGGCGATGGCGCCGGCAGCGCGCTTCGGCGCTGTAGGTGAGCCGCAGACCGCCCGCGCGCCAGCGCTCGGACAGCAAGGTGTCCCAAGCCCGGTCGTGCTGCTCATCCCAGCCGCCGGCGGCCACCACGGCGGCGCGGCGATAGATCGCGTTGCCGCCGAACACCCACGGCACGCCCTGGGCCGACTGCCGGCCGACGTAGTAGGCCGGCAGGTGCCGGGCTCGCCAGGCGTCGGCCACGCGGACGCTGTGCAGGTCGTCGGCCGTGCCCATGGCCGCGGCGATGGGCGCGCCGGCGTCGGTGGTCTGGTGGACCAGCAGGTCGCGCCGCGCGAAGTCGACCATCAGGCGCTCGAGCCAGTGCGGCTCCGGGACCAAGTCGCCTTCGAGCAGGGCCACCAGCTCGGTCTCGGCCAGCGCGACGCCCTGGTTGCGGTGCGCCGGCGGCGCCACCCGGTCCGGCGTCGATCGCACGCTGACCGGGAAGCTGCCGAGGCGCGCGAGCGTGTCGTCGACCGAGGCATTGTCGAGCACGTAGACTTGCCGGACCGGATAGCTCTGCGCGAAGACCGCGCCGAGGACCGCCTCGATGGTCGCCGCATGGTTGTGGGTCAGCACGACCACGGCCACCGGCCGGTCGCCCCACAACGCCTGCAGCTCTTCCAGCACCGCGTTGGCCGCGGCGTCGCGAGGCAGCGGCTGCAGGACGCGCTGGGCCGAGTATGGCAGTCCGTGGTCAACGTAGTAGGCCGCCAGCCGTCGCCGCAGGCCCGCGTCGTGCGGAGCCAGGCCACAGGCCAGGTGGTACCAGGTCTCGGCCCGCTCGGCCTCGCCCTCGGCCTCCAGCAACTCGGCCAGCAGGGCGTAGCTGGCCGCGCGCTGGGGCTCGCGATCGATGGCCTGGACCAGGCTGCGCAGCGCCGCGTGAGGCCGCTCGAGCCGCGCCTGGGCCACCGCCAGTTCGGCCAACTCGGCGGCGCCGGCGCCGGCCGGTGAGGCGATCCGCGCCACGGTGTCGAGACAGGCGGCCAGTTCGCTGGCGCTCAAGTCGGCCCGGCTATAGCGGCTCATCGTCGCGGGTGCTCCTCGCTGCTGCGCAGTATGCCCGGCGACGGCGCCGGCGTCCACCCACCGAGCCGCGACAGCCCGCCGGCGTTCACGTTGACGGGAGCCCTCGGCGTTGCCATTACGGGTCTCCTGCGGTATCCTGAAAGCAGTCTGGGGGCGCATGGAGAGCGACGTGGATCGATCCTGGATGGCGAGCGCGGAAGAGGTCCTGCTACTGGTCCCGGGCCCAACGCCGGTGCCGGGTCGGGTGCTTCGCGCCCAGTCGCGCCCAATGATGAACCACCGCGCTCCCGCGTTCCGCAGCCTGCTGCGCAGCGTTACCGACGGCCTCAAGACCTGTTTCGGCACCGCCGGCGATCCGCTGGTGCTGACCGCCTCCGGGACCGGCGGTCTGGAAGCCGCGGTGGTCAACACGCTGTCGCCGGGCGACAGTGTCTTGGCCGTGGTCACCGGCGCCTTCGGCAAGCGGTTCGCCGACATCGCCGAGACCTACGGCGCCTCCGTCGACCGGCTCGAGGTGGACTGGGGCACCGCCGTCGAGCCCGGGCAAGTCGAGTCCCGGCTGGGCACCGCGCGCTACAAGGCCGTGCTCTGCACGCTCAACGAGACCTCGACCGGCGTGGTCAACCCGATCCAGGAGATCGCGCAGCGCTGCCATGCCGCCGGCGTGCTCTGCCTGGTCGACGCCATCAGCGGCCTGCTGGCGACGCCGCTGGAAGTCGATGCCTGGGGCGTCGACGTGGCCGTCGCCGGCTCGCAGAAGGCGTTCATGATTCCGCCCGGCCTGTCCTTCGTCACCATGAGCGAGGCGGCCTGGCAAGCGTCCGAAAGCGCGCGGATGCCGCGCTACTACTTCGACCTGGCCGCCGCGCGCAAGACGCTGGCCCAGGGCGAGAACCCGTGGACCCCGGCGGTCTCGCTGGTCTACGCGCTGGCCGAGGCCCTGGAGATGATCGAGGACGAAGGCGTGCCGCAGGTCCTGGCGCGCCACGTGCGGTTGCGCGACGGCGTGCGCGCGGGTCTTCGCGCCATGGACCTGGCGCTGCTCGCGCCCGACGAGTGCGCCTCGCCGGCCGTGACCGGCTTCCGCCCGCCCGTGGGCCTCGAGGCCGACGCCGTGCGCAAGCAGTTGCGCACGCGCTACGGCTGCGAGATGGCCGGTGGCCAGGGCCCGCTGAAGGGCAAGATCATCCGCCTTGGCCACCTCGGCTACGTGCACGAGCCGCAGGTGCTGCAGGGGCTGATGCTCCTGGGTCAGGCGCTGAGTGACCTGGGGCACGCGTGCGACGCGCCGGCCGCGGTGGCAGCCGCGCAGGAGGCCATGACGGTATGAAGGTTCTGGTCACCGAGAGCATCAGCGAGGCCGGTCTCGCCATTCTGCGGCAGGCCGGGCCAGTCGATGTCCGCGTCGGGCTGAACGGCCCGGAGCTGGTCGCGGCCATCGGCGAGTACTCGGTGCTGGTGGTGCGCAGCGCCACCAAGGTCACCGCCGAGGTGATCGAGGCGGCCAAGCGGCTGAGAATCATCGGTCGCTGTGGCGTCGGTGTCGACAACATCGATGTCGAGGCCGCCACGCGCCAGGGCGTGTTGGTGCTCAACTCGCCCTACGGCAACACCGAGGCCGCGGCCGAGCACGCCATCTCGCTGATGTTCGCGCTGGCGCGGAACATCCCGGCGGCCGACCACACCATGCGCGAAGGCAAGTGGGAACGCAGCAAGCTGGTCGGCACCGAGCTGCACGACAAGGTGCTCGGCGTCATCGGCTTCGGCAAGATCGGCAGTGGCGTGGCCCGGCGGGCGCAAGGGCTCGCCATGCAGGTGCTGGTCTTCGACCCGCTGCTCAACCGCGAGCGCGCCGCGCTGATGAAGGTCGAATCGGTGACCCTCGAGGACCTGTTGCAGCGCGCCGACTTCGTCACCTTCCACTGCCCGCTCAACCGCCACACGCACCATCTGCTCAACGCCGAGCGGATCGCCTTGATGAAGCCCGAGGCGCGCGTGGTCAACTGCGCGCGCGGCGGCGTCATCGACGAGGCGGCCCTGGCCGCGGCGCTGACCGCGGGCCGGCTGGCCGGCGCGGCGGTGGACGTGTTCGAGCACGAGCCGCCGTTCGGCGAGCACCGCTCGCCGCTGCTCGACGCGCCGCGCATGGTGCTCACGCCGCACCTGGGCGCCAGCACCACCGAGGCCCAGGAGAACGTGGCGCTCGACGTGGCCCGCCAAGTGACCGAAGCCTGGCGCGGCGAGCCGGTGCTGGGCGCGGTGAATCTACCGGCCCTGGAGGCCGAGGAGCACCGGCGCCTGAAGCCCTATCTGGTGCTCGCCGAGCAGCTCGGCGTGTTCCTCGCGCAACTCGCCGCGGGCACCCGCATCGAGCGCGTCGACATCAGCTACCTCGGCAAGATCCACGACGCGCCCACCGCGCCGCTGACGCGCGCGGCGCTCCGCGGCCTGCTGCGCACGTTCCACGGCGACGAGACCATCAACACCGTCAACGTGCCCACCGTGGTGGAGAACCTCGGCATTCAGGTCAGCGAGACCCGCTCGATGGAGTCGCCGACCTACCACAGCGTCCTGCGGGTGGCGATCACCTGCGAGGACGTCACCCGGGTAGCCGAAGGCTCGTGCTTCGGCCATGATCCGCGCGTGGTGGCCCTCGACGGCTACCCGTTCAACATCGTGCCGGTGGGCCACCTGCTGGTCTGGTGGAACACCGACCGGCCCGGCGTCATCGGTCGCGTCGGCACGCTGCTGGGCGACGCCGGCATCAACATCGCCGGGATGCAGCTCGGCCGCAACGAAAAGGACGGGCGCGCGGTGAGCATCGTCGAGGTCGACACCACCGTCGACACGCCGCTGCTCGACCGCATCCGCGCCATCGACGGCATGTTGGACGCGCGCATGGTCGACTTCAGCGAAGAGGCCGCGCCGTCCACCAGTCTGCCGGTGCCGGTCACCACGGGAGACTGACTTGCGTATTCTGGTGGCCAACGACGATGGCATCCTCGCGCCCGGTTTGAAGCTGCTGGCCGAGGCCCTGGCCACCATCGGCGAGGTCACCGTCGTCGCCCCCGAGCGCGAGCGGAGCGCGGTCAGCCATGCCATTTCGCTGATCGACCCGTTACGCGCCTGGCCCGTGCCGTTCGCCGGCGTCGCCGCGGCCTATGCCATCAGCGGCACCCCGGCCGACTGCGTGCTGATTGGTGCTCGCGAGCTGATGCCCGAACCACCCGACGTGGTGGTCTCCGGCATCAACCGCGGCGCCAACCTCGGCGAGGACATCTGGTACTCGGGCACCGTGGCGGCGGCCAAGGAAGGGGCCTTGCTCGGGTTCCCCGCGCTTGCGTTCAGCGTCTGTTGCGGCGCCGATGAGCCGCGGTTCGAGGCCGCGGCCGAATACGCGCTGCGGCTGGTGCCGCCAGCGGTCGAACGGCTGCCGGCCGGCACACTGCTCAATGTCAACACGCCGAATCTGCCGCCCGAGCAGATCGCCGGCGTCGAGGTCTGTCGCCAGGGCCGCCGCGGCTACTATACTTTGTTCGACAAGCGGCAGGACCCGCGCGGCCGCGACTACTACTGGATCGGTACCGGCGACCCGGTGGACGAGCCCGTGGCCGGCACCGACCTGGCGGCCATCGCCGCCGGGCGCGTCGCGGTGACGCCGGTCCGCCTCGAACTGACCGACGACAGCCTGCTGGCGCCACTGACGGCCTGGATCGGCAACGGTCGACCCGCGACCTGAGCCCGCCCGGCGGCGCCGAGGAGGTGCGGCCGATGGCGAAGCTGTCTCCCGCGCGGCGCATCATCAAGCGCCTGCACCCCGAGGGCATTCCCTGGCCGTTCTGCTGCGCCTACGCACGTGTCAGCAACTCCAGCGCGTTCCAGCGGCAGTACCGGTGGCTGGCCGAGGATATCGTCCGCGTCTGCCCGTCGGGCCGCCTGCTCGATGTCGGCACCGGGCCCGGCTGGCTGCTCCGGCACCTGGCCGAGGTCGGCCCGGACCTGCAACTGACCGGTCTCGACGTCTCGGCCGGCATGATCGCCGCGGCCCGGCGCAACCTGGCCGACCTGGGCCGACGCGTCGAGCTGATCGAGGGCAACGCCGAGGCGCTGCCGTGTGGCGACGGTGAGTTCGACGTGGTCGTGAGCAGCGGCTCGGTCCACCACTGGAAGGACCAGGCCGCCGGCCTCCGCGAGGTGCATCGGGTGCTGGCCGCCGGTGGCACGGCGCTGATCTACGACGTGGTCAGCGACACACCGCCCGCGGTGCGGCGCGCCATGCACCAGCAGGTGGGCCGGCTGGCCACCGGGCTGTTCTGGCTGCACGGCTTCACCGAGCCGTTCTGCACGCGCGCGGCCTATGAAGAGCTCGGCCGGGCCGCGCCGTTCGCGCAGGTCGAGACCCGCTTCGTCGGCATCCTGTGCGCCCTCGTCCTGTCCGGCCGCCGCGGCTAACGCCCGGCGGCCGAGACCCAGGCGAGGACGAACGCATCCGGCCGCAGCCGAGCCGACAGCGTGCCGTCACGCAAGGCCAGCGGCTGGTCGGTCAGAGCGTTGACCGCGGTGGCCCCGGTCAGACCCATGGCGGCCAGATCGAGCTGTGCTGTCGCGGCCACGGCCTCGTGGCTCGTGTTGCCCAGGATCACCAGCGCCCGCTGCCCGGCGATCAGGTAGAGACTGGCCTTGACGGCGGGCTGGTCGGGCCGGACCAGCCGCTGCTCGCGGTAGTACGGCAGCCACTTCGCCTGCCGGTAGCCGAACCGGTCGTAGGTCAGCCACAGGTTGGCGGTCTTCCGCGACATGTCGTTGCGGTCCTGCCAGCCCTGCGGCCACACCGACACCCCGTGCAGCAGGCTCCAGGTCATGTGCAGCGATTCGTAGATGTGCGCGTCGCCGCCCAGCAGCACGGTCCAGAAGCCCCAGGGCTGGCCGGTCCAGCGCACGCGGAAGCGCGTCGTGTTCTCGTACTGCTCATGCTCGCCGCTGTACATCACGTCGGTGAACGACATGGTCGGGATGAGCGTGTTGAACGACATGTGGTTGACCAGGTAGCCATCGGCGTGGCGCGCGTGGATGAGCCGGTAGACCCGCTTGAGCATCTCGCGCGTGGGGAACACCGGCCAGGTCGGGTGCACGCGGCCCTGCTCATCGGTCCAGCCGCAACCGTGATGCGTGTTCTGACAAGCATAGGCCTGGGCCGCGCCGTCGGTGTAGAGCGCGTACAGGCCGACGTCGTCCAGCAGCCACTGGCTGCCGGCCACGATGTAGTCGGCCCAGCCGCTCCGGGCGCAGACATCCCAGAAGTAGTGGCCCTTCGGCGGCTCATCCGGCTGGGTGGACGTGGGCCGGCGGCTCCATTCGTGGCCGAACTGCGCGCTGAGCGGCGAGGGCGAGCCGACGGCCGGGTAGATGGCGTAGGTGGATGGCCGCAGGCCGAGCGCGGTGTCCTCTTTCAGCGTCTCGCGGAGCTTCGGCACCTCGGGCTCCACCATGAGCGGCGAGGGCCAGCCGTACTTGCTGCCGTCGGGCTCGAGCCAGAACCACCACAGCCGGGCGTTGAAGCCCCAGCGCTTGACCGCCTCGGCCCGCGGCATGGGGTCGAGCATCGCGATCTGCAGGCCGCCGCCGAACTTGCCCGGACCGAATCGGCAGCCCAGACTCGGGACCCCGCCCAGCTCGCCCGAGCGGCCCGAGATCACCTCGGCGCGCGTCTCGGCATCCTCGCCGTCCGGCCGGAAGGTGGTGTCCAGATGGTCCAGCAGCAGCGTGTCGGCATCCTTGACGAACGGCGCGGTCGGCACCGCGTAGCTCTCGGCCGGGTAGCGCCGATTGCGCGACACGCGCAGCTCATCGACCGCCACCCGCGTGTAGCCGTTCCAGTCGCGCGGGCAGCCGAGGCGCACGCCCAGCTTGCCGGGCTCCTTGGCCCAGTCCGCCGGCAGCTTGGCGTTCAGCGTGGCCACGCGGCGGCCGCCGTAGTACAGCCGGATGTCGTCGCCCCAGGTGACGGCCGCGTGCGCGAACTCGCCAGGCGCCAGCTTCAGGCCGGTGGTGCCGGTCGAGAGCTGCTTGCCCTGGTGGTTGAGGACGATGTTGAGCCTCTGCTCGGGGCCGGGCAGGTAGTAGAGCTGCAGGTCGCCGGAGTGGCCGGCAATGGTGGCGATCTGCCGCCAGGTGCCGGTCATGGGCGCCAGCGGCGCGAACCACAGCTCCATGGTGCCCTGGGCCACGTCGACATTGCCGGCGCCCGGATACCGGCACAGCTCCTGGCACTGCACCGCGCCTTGGCCCTCGCCGAAGCGGTACCAGAACGGGTCGCCGGCATGGGCATCCTTCACCGGGGTGGCCATCAGCGCGAAGGTGAAGGTCACCGGCCGGTCGAGCTTCAGCGGTTGCCGCACCATGGCGCTGCGCAGCCAGGTGGTCTCGCCGGCCGGCGTCACCGCGAGCATCTGGTCGTCATGCGGCCGCCAGAACTCATCGGTTTCCGCGCACCAGGCCAGGCCGAGGTCGTCGTTGCCCACCCAGACCTGCGGCAGGAAGCTGCTCTTCCAACCATCTTTGGGCACCAGCAGCGACGGCGAGGTACTGCCGTTGGACGGGCACAGGAAGGCGGCGTACGGCGACCGAACCGGCACCGCCAGGGCCAGCTCGTCGATCACCGCGGCGCCGTTGGGCGTCAGCGTCAGGTCATAGCGCTGCAAGCCGTCGAACTCGGTGGTCTGGACAACCTTCACGGCCACGTTGCCGACCGCGCCCGTGGCGGTGCGCTGCACCAGGTCGGCGAAGCGCGCGGTCTCGGCGGCGGGCAGCCGGGCCAGGTTGCCCGCCGCGCCGCCGACCTTGAGCGACAGGTCGACCGGCCCGCTGAGCATCGGCCGACCCTGGTTGATGATCTGCTGTGGCAAGGCCCCGTCACCCACGTAGTCGCGGCCCAGCACGCTGACCTGCCGGGCGTCGGCGCGCACCGGCGTCCAAGGATTCGGCACGCTGTGGTCGCTGGCGATGGTGTTGCGCCACCAGGCCGGCTTGGCAAAGTGCTCGTACTCGGCCTCGGCGCTGCCGAGCACCTGGCCATCGGGCGCCACTGCTTCGGACAGCACGCGGTACTTGCCCGGCGCGAGCCGGTCGATGTCGAGGCTCGCCGCGCCCAGGCCGCTGGTGAACCGCTCGGCGCGGCACTCGGCCACCACCTCGGTGCCGCGCAGCAGGCGGCTCCGCGCCACCAGGCCGGCCGGCGGCGCGGTCAGGCCGCCGATGTTGGCCGTCACGTGTAGCTTGCCCTCGTAGGGATAGCCCTCGGCCGTCACGTCATAGGGCTTGTTCACGCGGAACGGCAGCCGCTGGTAGTACATCGGGCCGGTGGCCGTGGTGGCACGCACCGTCAGGTGGTAGGTGCCGGTGACCAACGGCGGCGCCTTGATGGTCACCGCGCGGTAGTCGGCCAGGCGGTTCGACTGCTCGACGATGGACTTGGCGTCGCCGCCCAGCAGCACGCCTTTGACCGTCACCAGCGGGTCGAACAGGAAGCCGGTCAAGGTGAGCTGGGTGGCCACCTGGCCGCGGGCCAGATCGCCGATGGGTCCGAGTTGGATGGCGCGGTCGGTGGTGCTGAACACCAGCTCGCCGAAGCGGGCGACGCTGTGGAAGTTGCCGGCGGCGAACGACCAGGACGAGTAGCGGTTCATCGTCTCGCCGTCGCGGCAGAAGTTGACCCGCCAGCGCTCGCCGTCGCGCGGGGCCGCGCGGCCGCCCAGCTCGCCGAACGGCAGGCGGCACTCCATCTGCCAGCGGTCGGCCTGCCGGCTGGTGCGGAACACGCAGTTCGGGTTGTAGCCGGTGTCGGCCGGCGTCTGCCGGCGCGGGTCCATGGTCGCGTCGTAGACCGTGCCGATGGCGTTGCAGATGAAGTGGTAGTACGGGTACCCGTCTGGTTCGGGCCGCGCGATGAAGTCGACCGCGTCCTCCATGTAGACGCCCGAGTCGCGCTCCTTGAGCCGCGCGATCAGCTCGCGTTTGGTGGGATTGGCGCAGTCGAAGGCCAGGTACAGCGCCTCGTCGTCCCAGGTGGCCCGGACCACGGTCTGCTCCTCGGCCACCAGGTGCTCGCTGAGCTTCACGAAGCCCGTGGTCCGCGCCGCGCCGGCCCATTCGGCGTCGTTGATCGTGCCGTCGACCACGGGCGTGCTCTTGGCCCGGCAGACCGTCATCAGCGGGTGGTCCGGCACCTGGTCGCCGCCGGGGCCCAGGATGCGCACCTCGTCGAGCGCATACTCGCTCTGCACATCGCTCCAGCCGATATGGCTGCCGAAGGTCAGGCGCAGGTCTTCCGGCTTCAGCTCTACCGGACCGAACAGGCCGGTCCACTCCTTGCGCGGCGCCGCCTGGCCATCGACGCTCAGTTCCAGCGCCTGGCCCCAGCACAGCCGCACGTGGTGCCATTCGCCCTTCTTCCAGTAGCCCGGCACGCTGGCGTAGCAGACCAGTTGGCGGTGGTGGTCCCAGACCCCGACACAGGTGACGCTGAGGCACGAGTAGATGCTGACCATGCTCCCCTTGGAGCCCCAGATGGTCAGGAACATCTGGTTGCTCAGCTTGCCGGGGTTCTTGATCTGCTCGGCCGCGTCGAAGTGAAAGGCGACGTCGAAATCGACCTGCCCGGCGGCTGGATCGAGGTTGCCCGCGGCCGGATAGACCATCTGCATCAGGCCGTGCATCTGCAACGCCTGACCGTAGCAGCCAGGGCCGAAACGACCGGCGGTGGGCCGGCCACCGGTCAGGTCGCCGGTGGCGGTGATCTTCGCCGGGCGCGTGCAGAGCTTGCCGTCGGGCGTGAACGCGTCGTCGAGGTGATCGAGCAGCAGCGTTCGCGCGTCCACGGGGTACGGTTCGGCCACCACGACCCCGCACCACAGCAGCAGCCCACACGCCGACCCGACGAGCCACCCAAGACCGCGCATGTTGGTCTCCGTGAGGCCCGGCGGCCGTGGGGGCCGGCTGCTGCCCGTCGCAGCGCTTAGTCCAGCCCCTCACCGAGGGTCGCCATGACCTCTTTGAGCAAGTCCGTCACCGGCAACTGATTCGGGCATTTGCCCTCGCACAGACCGCACTCCGAGCAGCGGTTCGCCTTGAACCGCTCGTCCCACGCGTACCGATCGCGGAACCACTGGCGCGCCTTCTCCAACTGCAGCACCACGTGGTAGTTGCGCAGGCGCAGTATGCCCGGTATGTCCAGGTTCTCGGTACACGGCAGGCAGTAGCCGCAACCGGTACAGACGTACTCGGCCGACCCGAGCAGAGCCTCGAACCGCGCCCGCACCGTTTCCGCCTGCTCCGCCGTCCACAGCGCCGGCCGAAGCGCCGCCACGTTCGACTCGACCTCGGCCGCGCTGGTCATGCCACCGAGCGCCGAAGCGCCGATCGAGGCGACATAGCGCAGCGCCACGTCGACGGCCGACTCGACGCCCAGGTCGCCGAGCGCCGTGCGCACCGCGTCGCTGGTGCTGCCCAGCAGCCCACCGGCCAGCGGGTTCATGGCGATGACGGCCACGCCCTTCGACAACGCGTACACGATGCCTTCGAGGCGCGACGCATCGAGCAGGTTGAACGGCACGGTGATCAGCTCGAAGTAGCCGCTATCGACCCAGCGCTTGATCTCGGCGCTGTCGGCGTGGCCCGTGATGCCCAGATGCGTGAACAGCCCCTCGGCGCGGGCCTGCTGCACCCCGGCCATCCAGCCGTCCGGCTCCAGGGCCTTGTCGAACAACTCCGGCACATGCACGGCCCAGAGCTGGTAGCAATCGAGCCGGTCCACCTGCAGCCGGCGTAGCGACTGGTCGATCTGCCGGCGCACCTGGTCGGCGGTGGTGATGGAAAAGCCGTGCGCGGGGTCGTATTCGCCGACCTGGTTGCCGCCGTTGCCGGTGGCGCACTTGGCCGAGAGAATCACTTCGTCGCGCCGTCCCTGAATTGCCGCGCCGGTCCAGGTCTCGGTGTTCTCCTCGTCGCTGCGGTAGCAGTACATCGGCGAGGTGTCGAGGTAGCCGACGCCATGCGCGAGGCAGGCGTGGATGACCTCGGCGGCGGCGGCGCGGCTGGGGAACCGCATGCAGCCGATGGACAGGTGAGCTAACCGATGGCCGGCAAACGTGTATGGGGTGTGGTGCACGACGTCCTCCAGGACTCGGAATCTGGAGGACGTCGTGCAAGGCTGCTGCCTCAGGGTTTGGTGACGAAGACCGGGTTGCTCATCGCCAGCGGCGTGGGGCTGCCCGGCGCCAGCACCTGGACCACGTACCAGCCCGGCGTGGCCGCCAGCTTCTCGGTCCGGTCGAGCTGCAGCTTGCCGCTCGGCTCGATGCTGCGGACCACCTCACCGTTGTGGACGATCTCGACCTTGCTCACAGCGAGCGGGCACTCGACCGACAGCTTGACTTCGAGCTCGCTGGCGGCGAAGCGGTCGCCCGACCGATGCCCATTGAACGTCACGTCGAGGATGGCGCCGCGGCTGAGGAACGACCGGCCGGCCAACAGCGCCTTGATGACGTTGGTGGCGTTGAGCGGCTCGCCACCCAGGTAGACGTAGGTGCGCCGGGCGCCGAGCGGCATGCCGCGCCGGCCATGCGTGTCGGTGTTGGTCACCGCAAAGGTGCCCAGGCCCTTGTTCAGCAGTTCGAACCACAGCTTGATGGCGCCGGGCTCGGGGCCGTTCCAGAGCTCGAGCAACGGCAGACGCGCCAGCTCCCGCGCCAGCTCCGGGGCCTTCGGCGTGCCGTCCCAGGTGGGATGGTTGAGCACCATGCCGACGGGGCGGTCACCGCGGCCCAAGGCCATGCCGGCATCGATGGTCTGCTGCAACGGCGAGTCGCCCGGATGCGGCAGCCCGGCACCGAGCACGCAGGCATGGTACGGCCCGGTCGAGAACTCCTCGCCGGCGATGACCTGGAAGCGGCCTGGCACCGTGAACGGCGCGCCTTCCTGGTGCAACGAGTTGAGGTGCGCCAGGTTCGTGCCGCTGCCGTGGTCGGTCTGGATCAGGTAGTCGAGACCCTCGGCGCGGGCGGCCTCGATCATCTGGCGCGGCGTGTCCGAGCCGTCCGAGTAGATGCTGTGGGTGTGCCCATCGCCGCAGTACCAGCCGGCCGGCCGGCGGACCGCCGGCGGCAACTGGACCTTGACCTCGCGGTCGTCGGCGCTGGCTTCAGCCTTGACGGGCTGGTACTCCAGGCCCCGCGTGATGGTCAGGCCATAGCGGATGCCGGGCAGCAGTGGCAGGTCGGCCGTGCCGGTCTCGGCGTCGGTGAAGACCGTGCGCGACTCGAGCGCGGTCTGCGGCGAAGTGCAGGCCACGCGCACGGGCATCGGCGCGCCGGGGTCACCACCCAGGGCGGACAACGGCACGCGGCGCGGCGCCGGCATCAGCGGTTGCGCGGTGAAGAACACGCGCGACTCCTGCTCGATGCCCAGCCGCCAGGTCTCCTCGACCTTCTCCACCACAGCCGGCCACAGCCCGGCCATGACCGGGCCGCCGAACTCCACGAACTCCATTTGGCCGCGCCCGAGGCCGCTGGGTTTGGCCGTCACGCCGACCGGCGCGGAGACCGTGACGGCGCAGACGCCATCCTTCTTCGCGCGGACCAGGTTCACGCGCAGCCGCTTCGATTCGGGCACTTGCAGCCAGACGCGGTGCACCGGCTCGCCACCGAACTGCGGCTTGAGGAGGCCCAGGTGGCGCGGCGCCGCGTCGGGCAGCAGGTAGAGGTCGACCTCGCCGACCGTGCGGACCATGAACGCGTTCTGCGCGTTCTTCTTGCCCTGGGGCGGTTGCGGGCCGGTGACGCGCAGCCGCCAGACGCCCCAGCGGCCGTTGGTGGTCACCGGGTAGTCGGCCCAGGCTTTGGCCGCCGGCTGGTCGAGGCGGGCGGCGGTCTGACCGTCCGGGCTCTGCAGCACGAAGGACGAGGGCTTGCCCGCCTCGCCATCATCGGTCTGGTCGAACACGCCCACCGTGAACGAGGTGGTCGCTTGCGGCACCCACACATACAGCGACAGGCTGTGCTGCGGGCGCGAGTCGACGTACAGCGCATCCGGCGACTGGCAGGTGCGCTCAGCCCAGGCGCCGGCGCACCAGAGCAGGCTCAACACGAGCCAGCGACGAGCTTTCATCAGCGAGACTCCCAATCAGCGGCCACTCGGCCGCCGGTCATCGCCATTCGCCGCGCGCGTCGGCTGGCCTCCGTTCGCTCAGGAATGAGCCGGCCGGGCGGCAGGAGTGTGGCGGCTCGTCGCCAACCCGCGGCCGTGTGCGAGGAGTTGGACCATGGTCCTGCCACGAGAGACGCTGCTCGACCTGCTGCGGCGGATGCTCCGGATCCGGGCGTTCGAGGAGAGCCTGCGGCGGTTCTACGACTACCGCGGCTATGTTGCGGTGGAGGCGCCCGAAGACGAGGCCCAGAGCGCCGCGGAGCTGTTGACCTGCGTCAGCTACGACTTCGTCAGCCAGGGCATGATCGGCGGCGCGGTACACCTGAGCATCGGCCAGGAAGCGGTCTCGGTCGGCGTCTGCGCCCACCTGGCGGCCGACGACGCGGCGTTCAGCAGTCACCGCAGCCATGGCCATTTCCTGGCCAAGGGCGGTAGCCTCAAGGCCGCGCTGGCCGAGCTGTTCGGCCGCGTCGACGGGTGCAGCCGTGGCTGCGGCGGCTCGATGCACCTGTTCGACCCGGACATCAGCTTCCTGGGCGGCAACGGCATCATCGGCGCGCAGTTGACGCTGGCCCTCGGCCCGGCCTTCGCCGCGCGTTACCGCGGCACGGCGCAGGTCTCGGTGCCGTTCTTCGGTGACGGCGGCGCCAACCAGGGCACCTTCAACGAGGCGCTGAACCTGGCCGCGCTGTGGAAGCTGCCGGTGATCTTCGTCTGCGAGAACAACCTCTACGCCAACTCGACGCCGGCCGAGATCGCCATGTCGCACCCGGACGTCGCCGTGCGAGCCGCCGGCTACGACATGCCCGGCGAGATCGTCGACGGGCAGGACGTGCTGGCGATGTACGAGGCCGCCGGCCGCGCCGTGGCGCGGGCTCGCCGCGGTGACGGCCCGACGCTGATCGAGGCCAAGACCTACCGCTTCGAGGGCCACTGCGGCATCTCCAGCCAGCATCAGAACCCCGACGAGTGCGCCCGCTGGCGCGAGCGTGATCCCATTGCGCTGTTCGAGCAGCGGCTGCTGACCGACGGGCACGCCACCGCGGCCGACGTGGGCGCGCTGCGCGCCGAGGTCGACCGCGAGCTGGAGGCCGCGGTCGAGTTCGCCAAGGCCAGCCCGTTGCCCGAACCCGCGGCGTTTGTGGCCGCGCTCGGCCGCTAAGGAGGTCGTCATGCCTGAAATGTCCTACGCCGCGGCGGTCAGCGAAGCGATTCGCGAGGAGATGGCCCGCGACGAGAGCGTCTTTCTGATCGGCGAAGACATCGGCCCGGTCCGCGAGGCCGACGACCTGTTCGCCGCCTTCCGCGAGCGGCGCGTCTGGCAGACGCCGATCTCCGAGTCGGCCTTCTCCGGCCTGGCCGCCGGCGCCGCGATGGTCGGCCTGCGGCCGATCGTCGAGATCATGTACTGCGACTTCTCCACCGTCTGCATGGACCCGATGGTCAACCAGGCGGCCAAGGTCAACCTCATGTCCGGCGGCCGCGTGCACTGCCCGGTGGTCTACCGCACGCCGGCCGGCTGCGGCACGCGCGAAGGCGGCCACCACAGCCAGAGCCTCGAAGCCTGGTTCGTGCACTCGCCCGGCCTGAAAGTGGTCATGCCGAGCACGCCGGCCGACGCCAAGGGCCTGATGAAGGCCGCCGTGCGCGATGATGGCCCGGTGGTCTACATCACCCACCGGCTGTTGCACAGCCAGATGGGCGAGGTGCCCGAGGGCGACCAGGTGGTGCCCATCGGCGCCGCCGATGTCAAGCGCGCGGGCACCGACATCACCGTGGTCTCGTGGTCCTACGCGCTGACCAAGGTGCTGGCCGCGACCGAAGCCCTGGCTGGGCAGGTGTCGGTCGAAGTGGTGGATCCACGCACGCTGGCGCCGCTGGACCTCGACACCATCCTGGCCTCGGTCCGCAAGACCGGACGCCTGCTGGTGGTACACGAAGCTCCCGAGCAGGGCGGCGTCGGCGCCGAGGTGGTCCGGCAGGTGGTCGAAGCCGACCTGGGCTGCTTGAGGGTGGCGCCGCGCGTGCTGGGCTCACGGCACACACCGATGCCCTACAGCCCGCCGCTCGAAGACGCGTGCATCCCGCAGAAGTGGGACATCCAACTCGCCATCCGCGAGATCGTCGGGCGACCGACCGAGAGGTGACCTGATGACCGCACCCATCGGCTGCGCGGTAATCGGCTACGGCCCGCAGCACAACTTCGGCTGGGCCCACGCGGCCTGGATCAGCGCCACCCCGGAGCTCGAGCTGCGGGCCGTCTGCGACCGCGATCCGGCCCGGGCCGCCGTGGCCGCCGAGGAGTTCCCCGGCGTCCGCGCGGTGACCGACCTGGATGACCTGTGGCGCGACGACCGCATCGAGCTGGTCTCCATCGTCACGCCGCATCACACCCACTGCCCATTGGCCCTGGCCGCCCTGGAGGCCGGCAAGCACGTGGTGGTGGAGAAGGCCTTCTGCCTCAACGTGGCCGAGGCGACGCAGATGGTGGAGTGCGCCGCGCGCGTCGGCCGGACGCTCGCGGTCCACCACAACCGCCGGCACGACGGCAACTTCCGGCGCATCAAGGAGGTGGTCGGCAGCGGCCGCCTCGGCGACGTCTTCCACATCGAGCTGTCGGCCGGCGGCTGGGTCCGGCCGCAGCTCGGCTGGTACAACGAGAAGGCCACCTCGGGCGGCGGCTTCTACTACTGGGGGCCGCACGCGGTGGACTGGGTGCTCGCTCTGGTGCCCAGTCCGGTGGTGAGCGTCGACGGCTACTTCCACAAGCGGGTCTGGCACGAGGTGAGCAACGAGGATCAGACGCGCGCCGTGCTGCGGTTTGCCAACGGCACGGTGGCCGATGTCTGCTGGTCGACCATCGCCGCGGTGGGCGGTCGGCCCCTGTGGCGCATCCTGGGCACCCGCGGGGGCCTGGTCGACACCGGGGCCAATGCCACGCCGGGCTACCAGCAGATGGTCCACGGTCCCTCGGGTGGTGCCCTGACGGTGGTCACCATCGACGACGCCGGCCACCGTGAGCAGCAGGAGCTGCCCTACTTCGAGAGTGACTGGGAGCAGTACTGGCAGGACCTGGCCGACCACCTCCTGCGCGGCGCACCAGTGCCGGTGTCCGGCGATGATGGCCGCAACGTCATCGCCGTGTTCGAGGCCGCCGAGCGCTCATCGGCCAAGGGGTGTACCGAACGGCTCGCCTAGGCGGCCACCATACTGGAAGGAGGTACCGCCACCAGAGCGAAGACCGGCACCAACCGAGTGGGTGGTCGCCGCAGGACCGGACGGACAGGAGTACGCATGGCCGGAGCGGACCACCAAGGCCCCGCCGATCTGCTCGCGCAGGTGCAGTGTCTGGCTGCCGAACGCGAGCACTTGACCGACGAGCTCGCGCGCAGCAACGACATCTACCGCAGCCTGTGCGAGACGATGCTCTACGGCGTGGTCTTCCACGACCGCGACGGCACCATTGTGTTCGCGAATCCGGCCGCCGAACGCCTGCTCGGCCTCACGGCCGCGGAGATCTGCAACCGCACTTCGGCCGACGACGAGTGGTGCGCCATCCGCGAAGACGGGTCGCCCTTCCCGGGCGAAGAGCACCCGAGCTCGGTGGCCCAGGCTACCGGACAGGCCGTCCTCGGCGTCACGATGGGCGTCCGGCGACCAGGCGAGGCGGCGCACATCTGGCTGCGGATCAACGCCATCCCGCAGATCCGGCCGGGCGAGTCCACGCCTTGGCGAGTGGTGGTCACGTTCGAGGACATCACCGAGCACCGCCAGCTCGATGAGCGGATCCGCGAGAGTGAAGAACGGTACCGGCTGCTGTTCAACCTGAACAACGACGCCATGTGCGCGATGGGCTTCGATGCGGACGGCCGGCCCGACCGCTTCCTGGAAGTGAATGAGGCGCTCTGTCAGCGCTATGGCTACACGCGTGACGAGCTGCTCGAGATGGGCCCGCTGGACCTGGAGAGCCCGGCCGGCCTGGCCCGCCTGCCCGAACTGGTGGCCCGGCTACTGTCGCAGCGGCAGGCGACCTGGGAGAGCGTGCATCGCACGCGCGACGGCCGCGAGATCCCGGTCGAGGTGACGACCGTGCTCTTCGACCTCCAGGGCGCCACGGCCGGCCTGTCCACCGCGCGCGACATCACCGAGCGGAAGCAGGCCGAGCAAGCGCTGCGGACGGTCAATGAGCGGCTCGCGGCAACCCTGGCAGCATTGCCCGACATCCTGTTCGAAGTCGACGCGCAAGGGATCATCTACGACTACCGAGCACCCGACGACGAGCGGCTCTACGTGCCGCCATCGGCGTTCATCGGCCGCGACGTGCGCTCGCTGTTGCCGGAGCCGGCCAGCCGCGTGGTGACCGCGGCCCTGGCCGAGGCGGTCGCCAGCGGCAGCCATCGCGGAGCCGTCTACTCGTTGCCGATGCCCGCGGGCACGCAGTGGTACGAACTGGCCATCAGCAGCAAGGGCGCCGGTGGCACGCTGGCCCAACGGCTCGTGGTCATGGTGCGTGAGGTGACCGAGCGCGAGCGCGCGCTGGAGGCCTTGCGGCGCTCGGAAGCCGAGCTGGCGCTGCGCAACCGCGTCGCGCAACTGTTCCTCACCGTGCCCGACAACGAGGTCTACGGCGATGTGCTGGATGTGCTCCTGGTGGCGTTCGAAAGCCCGCACGGCGCCTTCGGCTTCATCGATGACACCGGTGCGCTGGTCCTGCCCAGCCTGACCCGCGGCATCTGGTCGGCCTGCCAGGTGGCCGACCGGACGGATGTCTTCCCGCCGGAGACCTGGGGCAACACCATCTGGGGCCGGGTCATCCGCGAGCAGCGCGGCGACCTCTGCAACGAAGGCTTCAGCGTCCCCGCCGGCCACATCGACATCGAGCACCTGCTGGCCGTGCCGGTGGTGGCGGCCGACCGTACCGTCGGGCTGGTGCTGCTGGCCAACCGGCCGGGCGGCTACACGCCCGACCAGCAGCGCCTGCTGGAGGGCATCGCCGACTTCATCGCGCCAACCATGCACGCGCGGCAGCAGCGCGACCTGCAAGAGCGGCGCCGGCACGAGGCCGAGGCGGAGCGGGAGGAAACCTGGGCGCTGCTGCAGGCCGCCGTGGCGCAGTCGCCGTCGGGCATCCTCATCGCCGACGCGCCCGACGTGCGCATCCGCATGGCCAACCAGGCCGGCCTGACGCTCCGCGGCGAGACCGACCAGCCCCTGACCGACATCGCGGTCGGCGAGCACAGCCTGAACTGGCAGACCTACCGGCTCGACGGCACGCCGTGCCCGCCAGAGGAACTGCCGCTGTCGCGGGCCGTCCTCAAAGGCGAGACGGTCCGCAACGAAGAGGTGATCATCCGTGACGCGACCGGCCAGGACCATATCGTCTCGGCCAACGCCGCGCCGGTGCGCGGGCGCGACGGCGAAGTGCGCGCCGGCGTCGTGATCTTCCACAACATCACCGACCGCAAGCGGGCCGAGGAGCAACGCCTGGCCTTTGAGCGGCAGATGCAGCAGGCGGCTCGCCTGGAGAGTCTCGGCGTGCTGGCCGGTGGCATCGCCCACGACTTCAACAACCTGCTGGCCGCCATCCTGGGCCATGCCGATCTGGCGCTGGAAGACCTGCCGGACTACTCACCCGCGCGCGACAGCCTGCTGGAGATCACCACCGCCGTGCAGCAGGCCTCCGACCTCTGCCGGCAGATGCTGGCCTATGCCGGCCATGGCCCGTTCGTCACGGAGTCCCTCAGTCTGAGCGACCTGGTCAGCGGCACGTCACACCTGCTGCGCAGCTCCATCTCCGGGCGCGCCATGCTCGACTTGCGTCTGGCCGAGGGCTTGCCCGCCTGTCGCGGTGATGTCAGCCAAGTGCGCCAAGTGCTGCTCGACCTGGTGCTCAACGCCTCGGAAGCCATCGCCGAGCGGAGCGGACGCATCACCGTCTCGACCGGCGCCGGCCGCTTCACGGCCGACGACCTGCGCGCCGCCTACGGCACGGAGTCGCCCGCGCCGGGTCAGTACGCCTGGCTCGCAGTGGCCGACACCGGCTGCGGCATGGACGCCGGCGTGCTCCAGCGCATGTTCGAGCCGTTCTACACGACCAAGTTCACCGGTCGCGGACTGGGCCTGGCCGCGACGCTGGGCATCGTGCGGGGCCACCGCGGGGTCATCCTCGTCGCCAGCGAGCCGGGGCGTGGCACGACCTTCCGCGTGCTCTTCCCAGTGGCCGCCGCGGCGCCGGCGGCGGCCCAGGCGGCGCCGGCAGTGACTTGGCGCGGCAGCGGGACGGCCTTGCTGGTGGACGACGAAGACACGGTGCGGGGCATCGGCCGGCGGCTGCTGGAGCGCCTGGGTTTCGAGGTGGTCTGCGCAGCGGACGGCCAGGCGGCGCTGGACCTGCTGGCCGCGCACCGCCCGCGGATCCGCCTGGTCCTGCTCGACCTGACCATGCCGCACATGGGCGGCGAGGACGCCTACCGCGAGTTGCGCCGCCTGGCCCCCGAAGTGCCGGTGGTGCTGACCAGCGGCTACCTGGAGACCGACGTGGCCGCCCGCTTCGCCGACGACCCGCCCGCCGGATTCGTGCCGAAGCCGCTGTCGCTGAGCGGCCTGCGAGACCGTCTGCAACAGGCTCTCACCGGCGCCGCCGCCTGAACGGCGGCCCGCGCTCGAAGAGCAGCCTGACCCCCTTATTCGTTGACCCTCCGGTAGCCCTATGCTATGGTTGCCCGCAACCCGATCCGGCCCATAATGAGCAGGACAGGAGGCGGACACACGATGGCACAAGCGACCAAGCAAGCGTCGGACTTCGCCAAGGGCCTGGAAGGCGTGGTCGCGGCGGAGAGCCGAATCTGCCGGGTCGAGGGCGATATCGGGCGACTGTCCTACTGCGGTTACGACATCCTCGACTTGGTGGAGCATTGCACCTTCGAGGAGGTCATCTACCTCCTGTGGTACAACGACCTGCCCAATGCCGACCAACTGGCCGAGTTCACCATGCAGTTGATCGCCGAACGGCAGCTCCCCACGGGCTTGGTCTACACTATGCGGACGTTGCCGCACACCACGCCGCCCATGGATGCCTTGCGGAGCTGCGTCTCGCTCCTCAGCGTCTATGACCCCGACCGGCCCGACGACAGCTCGCCCGCAGCCAACTGGCGCCGCTGCTTCCGGCTGATGGCCAAGCTGCCCTGCGTCGTGGCCACCTTCGACCGCCTCCGCAATGGCCACGAACCGGTCGAGCCACACCCGTCGCTCGGTCTCGCCGGCAACTTCCTCTACCAGTTGACCGGGCAGATCCCGTCGGCCCTCCAGGCCCAGGCCTTCGACGTCGGCCTGATCCTGCACGCCGACCACGAACTGAACGCGTCCACCTTCGCGGCGCGCGTCACCGTCGGCACGTTGTCGGACATCTACTCCGGCATCACCTCCGCCATCGGCTGCCTCAAGGGCCCGCTCCACGGCGGCGCCAACCAGGAGGTGATCCGCATGCTCCACGAAGTCGGCCTGCTCGACCGCGTGGAGTCGTACATCATGGAGAAGCTGAGCCGCAAGGAGAAGATCATGGGCTTCGGCCACCGTGTCTACAAGACCGGTGACCCCCGCGCCGCCATTCTGCGCAACTGGTCCAAGCGCATGGGCGAGGCCGCCGGTGAGACGTTGTGGTTCCAGATGTCGCAGAAGATCGACGAAGTCGTCCAGCGCGAGAAGGGCCTCTACCCGAACGTCGACTTCTACTCCGCGTCCGTCTACCACACGCTGAGCATTCCGCACGACCAGTACACGCCGATCTTCGCCTGCAGCCGCGTCGCCGGTTGGCTGGCGCACATCATGGAGCAGTTCTCCGACAACCGCCTGATCCGCCCGATCGCCAAATGGACCGGCGCGGAGCCGCGCTCATGGGTACCGCTCGAGGACCGCTGACGCGGCGCCGGCTCGGACTGCTCCCGGCCGGGCTGGCCTTGCTGGCCGTGGCGCTGTGGGCCGCGTCCCACCGTCGGCCACCAGCGGTGCCCACCGTCAGCGCGGCCGACCCATCGGTGCTCGCGGACAGCCTGACGCCAGCCGACCTGGGCCTGCCACTGCCCGACGGCACGCGCGCCGTGCAGCGCCTCACCCGCCTCACCACGCCGGCCGGCCGCTCGACTATTGCCTTGCTGGAGTCGCCTCAGCCCCTCGCCGCCACCCAGCAGTTCCTTGAGCGGCACTGGCCGGGCGCCCACCGCACGCCCGGCCGTGCGGTGGTCTTCGAGCGTCGCGCGGCAGGCTATCTGGCCATCGTCCGTCTGCGCGCCAGGGGGTCGCACACGCTGCTCGCGGTGACCATTGACGAAGCCGCCCCGCGGTGACGCCCCGCCGGTCCGCGCGGCGCCATGGCCGCGGCTGGTCAACTGCGACAGGCGAGCCGCACGCCGTCGATCAGCATCTGTACCGCCACGACCACCAGCACCATGCCCATCAGGCGCTCGATGGCGACCAGGACGCGGCCCCGGAGCCAGCGGCTGAGCGACACCGCCGCCGACAGAATCAGCAACGAGCCGGTCCAGGCCCCGATCAGCGCCACGGCGGTCAGCCCCAGCGGCGTGGCGCCGGATGCGCCGAACAACATCGCCGTGGCCAGCGCCGACGGCCCGGCCAGCAGCGGCACGGCCAACGGCACCACCAGCGGTTCACCGGCCTGCTCGGGGTCACCGGCCAGACTCTGGCCGTTCGGGAAGACCATACGCAAGGCGATCAGGAACAGCACCACGCCCCCGCCAATGCGCACCGCCGGCTCCTCGACCGACAGCAGGCGGAGCACCACCGGCCCGAACCGCATCGCCAACAGCAGGATGACCAGGGCGATGAGGTGCTCGCGCACAACGATCCGGTGCTGCCGGCGCTGGTCATAGTCCTTGAGCATGGCGGCGAACAGCGGAATGTTGCCCACCGGATCCATGACCACCAGCAGCGTCAACATCAACGAGAGCAGGCGCATGGGGCGAACTCCAACCACGGTGGTAGCTTCGCGGTGCGGTGGTGGAGGACCTGCGCGACGGCCCGCAGCGCCCTCGCCGCTTCGCGCCGGGCACGCCCGCGGGCAGGTCCGTCAGAGGTGGACAGCGAACGGCGCTCGCCGCGGCGACGGACTCAGTCCGCCGCGACCGCCGCCGCCTGCTCCACCAGCGCCTCGAACTCGCCGCGGAAGTGCCGCAGGCCGCCTTGCAGCGCCCAGGCCGCCGCGATCCCGAGCGGGCAGAAGCTGTTCTTCTCCATCGCCTCGGCCACGTCGGTCAGGATCTGCAGATCGCTGGCTCGGCCGTGCCCATCCAGCATCCGGCGGAGGATCTTCACCGTCCACGGGTTGCCCTCGCGGCACGGCGTACACTTGCCGCAGCTCTCGTGGGCGTAGAACTTGGCGATGCGCCAGATCACCTCGGGTATGCGCGTGGTCTCGTCCATGACGATCACCGCGCCGCTGCCTGGCTGGCTGCCCGCCGCGCGAATGCTCTCGAACGATGTGTCCGTCTTCAGGATCACGTCCTTCGGCAGCATCGGCATCGACGAGCCGCCCGGAATCACCGCCTTCAGGTCGCGATCGTGGCGGATGCCGCCGCACAGACCGTAGATGACCTCTTCAAACGGCGTGCCGTTCTCCACCTCGTAGATGCCCGGCCGCTTGACGTGGCCGCTCACCGACAGAATGCGCGGGCCCGGTGACTTGCTCTCCGGCGCCAGGCTGATGCCGGCGAACCAGGCGGCGCCGTGCTTCACGATGTGCGGAATCGACGAGATGGTCTGGACGTTGTTGACAATCGTCGGCGCGGCGTAGAGACCGGCCACCGCCGGGAACGGCGGCTTCTGGCGCGGCTGGCCCTTGTCGCCTTCCAGCGACGACAGCAACGCGGTCTCCTCACCACAGATGTACGCCCCGGCGCCACGGTGCACGGTGATGGTCAGCGCGAAGTCGTGGCCCGCCACCGTCTGGCCCAGCAGGCCCGCGGCCTCGGCCTCACCGATGGCCTGCATCAGCCGCTGATAGGGCTCGAGGTACTCGCCGCGGATGTAGACGAAGGCGTGATGCGCGCCGATGGCGTAGCAGGTGCAGATGATGCCTTCGACCAGTTGGTGCGACAGCCGCTCGATCAGCCGCCGGTCGTGGCAGGTGCCCGGCTCGGATTCGTCGGCGTTCACCACCAGGTAGGTCGGCTTGCCGGTGCCCTTGGCCAGGAAGCTCCACTTCATGCCGGTCGGGAAGCCGGCGCCGCCGCGGCCGCAGAGGTTCGACGCCTTGACCTCGTCGATCCACTCGGCCGGCTGCCGCGCGAAGAGCGTGTCCAGGCTGGCATAGCCGCCGTGCGCGCGGTAGGTCTCCAGGGACCAGATGCCGTCGACGTCATAGTGTTCGAGCAGGACCTTGCGTTCAGCCATCGCGGCCGTCCTTCAGCAGTTCGTCGAGGATCTCGTCCACCAGCTCGACGGTCAGATGTTCTGCAAACCGGTAGTTGACCTGCATCGCCGGCGCGCTGGCGCAGGCGCCGAGGCACTCCTGCTCACGCAGCGTGATGCGGCCGTCGGGTGTGGTCTGACCCACCTTGATGCCCAGGCGGCGCTCCAGGTGGCCGACGATGTCGTAGGCGCCCATGAGCTGGCAGCTCAGGCAGGTACACACATCCAGGATGTGCTGCCCGTGCGTCTGCTGCTCATACATCGTGTAGAACGTGGCCACGGCCGCCACGTGCACCGGCGCCAGGCGCAGCAGCTCGGCGACCTCCTGCAACACCGCCGGCGAGAGGTGGCCCTGCTCGTCCTGGGCCACGTAGAGCGCCGGCATCACGGCCGACTTCTGCCGGCCGGCCGGGTACTGCGCGACCAGCTCGCGGATCTGCTCGCGGGCCGCCTCCGATAGCGTGTTCATGGTCACTCACATCCCGTTTGAGCGTCAGCGGTCAATCTCGCCGAGCACGATATCGATACTACCGAGACAGGCCACCAGGTCGGCGATCATGTGGCCCTTGGCCATGGTCTCCAGCGCTTGCAGGTTGACGAAGCTCGGTGGCCGGACATGGACCCGCAACGGCTTGGCCGTGCCGTCCGAGACCACGTAGAAGCCGATCTCGCCCTTCGGCGCCTCGATCGGCACGTACGCCTCACCGGCCGGCGGCAGCAAGCCCTCGGTCCAGAACTTGAAGTGCCGGATCAGCGACTCCATCGACCAGGACAGCTCTTCTTTCGGCGGCGGCACGAAGTCGCGATGGTCGTCGTTGACCGGCGCGTCGTCCGGCAGCGCGGCCAGCTTGTCCAGCGCCTGGTTGATGATGCGGACCGACTGCCGGAGCTCGCGCACGCGCACCAGGTACCGGTCGTAGACATCGCCGTCGGCGCCGAGCGGCACCTCGAAGTCGAACTCGTCGTAGCCGCTGTACGGCGTCGCCTTGCGCACGTCGTAGTTGACGCCGGAGCCGCGCAGGCTGGGGCCGGTCAGGCACAGGTCGATGGCCTGCTCGGCGGTGAGCCGGCCGACGCCGCGGGTGCGCTCCAGGAAGATGGGATTCTCGGTCAACAGACCTTCGTAGTCGTCCACCCGGCGCGGGAGATCGGCGATGAACTCGTGGATGCCGCGGAGGCGGATCCCGTCGCGCGTGTAGCCGCGGTAGAACTCCGGCGGCACATCCTGCCGCAAACCGCCCGGCCGAATGTAGGTGGTCATCAGCCGGACGCCGCTGGCGATCTCGAACAGGTCGAGGATGGCCTCGCGTTCGCGGAGGCAGTAGAGAAACACCGTGGTGGCGCCCAGGTCCATGGCGTGGGTGCCCAGCCAGATGAGGTGCGACGAGATGCGCTGCAACTCGACCAGCAGGACGCGCAGGTAGCGGCCCTTGGCCGGCGGCGCGATGCCGCACAGGCGCTCGATGCTCAACACATAGGCGAGGTTGTTCGACAGCGGCGACAGGTAGTCCATGCGGTCGGTGACGGTGATGCCCTGGAGATAGCGCTGGTCCTCCAGCTCCTTCTCCATGCCGGTGTGCAGGTAACCCACGACCGGCCGGACCGCGCGGACCACTTCGCCTTCGAGATCGACGACCAGCCGCAGCACCCCGTGCGTGCTCGGGTGCTGCGGGCCCATGTTGATGGTCAGCAACTCAGAGGAGCGCATCGGAGAATCGCTTTCGGTGCGGGATGTCGAAGTCGACCGGCTCATTGCCCAGCGCGTAGTCGCGGCGCAGCGGATGACCGGTGAAGCCCTCGGGCGTCAGGATGCGCGCCAGGTTCGGGTGACCCGCGAAGGGAATGCCGAACAGGTCGTAGACCTCGCGCTCCATGAAGTTGGCGCCGCTCCAGACTCCGGTCACGGTCGGCGCCGCCTGGCCCTCGGCCACCGCCGCCTTGACCCGCAGCCGCGCGCCGAGGCTCAGCGAGAAGACATGGTAGACGAGATCGAACCGCGGCTCGCGCGGCAGCCGGTCGACTGCGGTGACGTCGCTGAGCAGGCGGTAGGCCAACTCGGGCTCATCGCGCAGCCAGGTGAGCACAGCGGTCACGGCGTCCAGCGGCACCAGCGCGGTCAGTTCGCCGCGGAACGGCTCCGCGAAGGTGATCTGCTCGCCGAACCGGGCTGCCAACTGCTCGCGCGTGCGCTGCAGAGCCTCGCTGAGAGTGTCGCTCATCACTGCTCCCACTCGAACGCGCCGCGCTTCCAGACGTAGAGGTAGCCGACGAGCAGAATGGCCACGAACAGCAGCACCTCGACGAGCGCGAACCAGCCCATGCGGCCAAAGGCCGCCGCCCACGGGTAGAAGAAGACGATTTCGATGTCGAACAGGAGGAACAGCATCGCGGTGACGCCGAACTTGATGGACACCGGCCCCATGGCTTCCTGTTCGGGCAGGATGCCGCACTCGTAGGGTTGCAGCTTGCGCTCACTCGGCCGCCGCCGTCCCACCAGCGCCGTGGCCACCGGCATCACCAGCGCCACCACCACCACGATCAGGGCGAGCATGACCAACGGCACGTACTCGGCGTACTCGTTCACGGGCCCACCAGCTCTTTCGCGAAGGCAGTATGGGACGCGGGCCGCCACCGGTCCGGTCCCCTGGCCAAGCATCATACAACGCGCGGCCGGCAACCGCAACACGAGCGGCGGCGGGGCGCGGATCCGGTCGGGCGGGGCGGGGCCCGGGGGTGCGGCGCGCGGCGCGGTCCACGGCCGCGGTCAGTCGAACCGCCAGACCACCAGGTTCCAGTAGCGCACTTGCGGCACCGTCACCGACGGCCAGGCGCCCGACGACACCGCCAGCGGCACCGCGCGCGGACCCGGCGGATCGGTAAGCTGGTCCGACTCGGCGGTCAGCAGCCAGGCGCGCACCTGGCGCTTGTCGGCGGGCGGCGCCACCGCCACCTTCACGCCCCGCACCGGCTCCGGCAGCCGCTCTTCGCGGTTGGTCTCCAGATCGGTGGTCACCGGCGGGTTGATCAGATGGACGATGCGGTACTCACTGCCACCGTCCATCAGCCGCCGCACGCTCTTCTCCCACCACAGCCGCTGCGGCGCGTCCACCCGTGCCACCGTGGCTGCCGGCTCCACCCGCCGCATGGCCGGGTCGAACAGGAAGCGGCCGAAGCGCACCGCGAACTGCGCATAGTTGCCCGCCGGCAGGCACGAGTTGTAGTACGGCATGAACGGGTGGCCGTGCCCGGCCAGGCGGAAGATGGTGTCGTAGAGCCGGTCGGCCTGGTGCGTGCTGCCGTAGCGGTTCGGCCCATAGGGATGGTAGTGGCCGCCGCGGCGCGTCACCACCTCGGCGCTGTCGCACATCACCGCGTAATAGCGGTCCCAGGTGTGATACGGACTCTGCGGCTGCTGGTAATCGCTGGCCACTTCGTCGAGCATCCAGCCGCCGTCGCGACACAGCTCGTCGGTCATCGCCGGGTACGTCGCCGTCTCCTGCAGCGAGCCGTAGTTGGTGCCGAACACGTAGCCGGGCACGGCCTGGCGGATGCGGCGCTTGAACGCCTGCTGGTTGGCCACCGTCTGGGCCACCATTTCGTCAGGCGTCATCGCCAACGGCGCACCGGAGAAGTCGTACAGCGTCCGGTAGTCGCCCCACAGCGTCCCGGTGTTCAGGTGGCCGCAGTCCCAGCGCAGCCCATCCCAGCCGAACATGCGCGCTGAGGCAATGACCTGGTCGGCAATCGCCTCGACCACCTCCGGCCGCCGGCAGTTGGCCGTGAAGTAGCCGACCATGGCAGTCGGTGAGTTGGCCGCCTTGGCCTGCGCCTCCCAGAAGGCGCGCAACCGCTGCCATTCGGCCGGCGTGCCCTGGAACCCGGGCGCGCTCGGGTCACCCTCGGCCCGATAGCGCGCGCGGTCGAACCCGGCCAGCCACGCTCGCTGCCGCTGGATCTCGCCCACCGAGTAGGTGTCTGTGTCACCGCTCCGTTGGCTGTAGGCGAACCACTCGGGGTGCCGGCGCATCGTGCGCAGCGCCGGCTCCCCGGTGGCCGCTGCGTTGAGGTAGCCGATCACCCCGATGCCGTGGCGGCGCAGCCCGCCGATCAGCCGCTGGAGCACCCGCTTGCTGGTCAGCCACGCGCTCTGCGTGCCTCGGAACCAGAACGGCTCGTCCGGCGCCAGGCCGAACACGTCGCCCGGCGACCAGGCGTAGACCTCACAGCACGTGGTGTACTCGGCCCGCGCCCAGTGGACGCCCTGGTCGATCTCGTCGTCCGACGGGCCGCAGTCGACCACCAGCCAGTGCCACGGGCCGTACCCCAGCGGCGGCTCGACATCACGGTTGCCGGCGTACACCGCGTAGGGACTATCGTGGACGCACAGGTACTCCTCGCGCCGATCCAGCACCTGTCCGGCCATCGCCACGGTGGCCGTGACGGCGTAGCCATAGCGGCCACTGAGCGCCGGCAGACGGACGGCGACTTCGCCTGCGGCACCGGCGGCCAGCGAGATCTCCTGGCCGGGCAGGGCCGCCGGGTCTTCGAGACCGCCGGTGAGCTGCACCCCGAGCGAGGCCGTCCGCGGTTGGTCGATCAGGTTGCGCACGGTCACGCTGACCGTGCCCGCCTCACCTTCGCGGTAGCGCAGCTTGTTCGGCACCACCGCGGTGATCACCAGCGGCGGCAGATCGGCCAGGCGCGTGAGCTCGAACGCGTCGAGCCAGGCCGTCGGCTGCCCGCCCTGGCCGGTCCAGCGCAACCAGATCGTTGGCCGTCGCCGTGGTTCGGTCCAGTCGGTGGTCAGGACGTAATCGGCGTAGCCGGTGCGCGGTGACAGGTACTGCGCATAGGCGACGCCGTGCGCGTAGTTCGTCAGCGGCTCGTCGCCCGGCGCCACGTCGACGCGCACCGCCCGACCGAGGCCCAGCGCGCCCTCGTAACGCAGACGCAGCCGCACGCGATAGCGGCCCGGCGTGGCCTGGTCCGGGAGCGGCAGACAGACCATGTTGAACGCCGGCGCCCCTTCGGCCGGCACGCGCACCGCCTGGCCACCGGACGCCGCCGGATCGGCCACCACCAGCAGCGGCCCGTTCCGGGTCACCTCGGGCGCTTCGGCCTCGACGCGCCAGACCGTCTCGGCACGGCCCGCCGTCACCAGACCCAGCAGCACCAGCCACGCGCGCCAGGTGCGGCTCATGGCTTGCCTCCCGCCGCCTCGGCGGCGCCGCCCAGCCAGGCGATCAGTCGCGCCAATGCCGTCGGCCACTCCGGCGCTTCGGTGAAGCTCTGCCGGTCGGCCCAGGGCGAGGCATAAGGCGTGCCGAGCACGCAGGCGACGCGGCCCTGCTGGTAGGTGCCGACCACCACCAGCGGCCGCTCGCCCGCGGTGACCGCCACCTGCCCGGCCGCCCGCGCGGTGACGCGGTGAACGTAAGGGCTGACCAGCCGCGCCGGCCAACTCGACCCGCCCAGTGGGCTGCCGGCCACGCCGCGCAACGAGCCCGGCTCGGACACCAGATCGGCGGGCTCCGGAGCCACGTCGACCGGCAGCAGCTCGTCGAGGAAGGTGCTGCGCAGTGAGCCGGCCCCGTAGGCGATCTTGCCGCCCAGAATCAGCAGGCCGCCGCCCTGGGCGACCAGCGTGCGCAAGCTGATGCGCCCGGCCGGACCCAGGCAGTCCACCGCCGCGTTGGCCAGGACCACCAACCGGTACTGCCGCAGGTCACGGTGCTGCGCGGGGTAGCCGACGATGGCCGGCACCGCGTTGCCGTTGACCTCGTACGGCGCCCGCTGCAGGTCCCAGCCCGCGGCGGCCAGGGCCACCGGCAGCCGATACGCGTCGGCCAGCAGTCCCTCGACCACCAGCGCCTTCGGACGCGGTGTCGCCACCGGTGCCAGCTCGTCGCCCAGCAGTCCGGGCAGGCCGGGGTACCAGTTCAGCACGTCGGGATCACTGAACCGTTGCAGCCGCACCACCCGGATGTGGTCGAACTGCACTCGGCCCGGCGTCCCGCCAGTGAACAGCCGGAACGCCAGCCAGCCGCCGGCCGGCTTGGTCAGGTCGAACGCGAAGTCCTCGTAGCGGCCCGGCGTCCGGAAGTCGCGGCCACGCAGCGTGCGTGAGCCGCGCAGCCAGTCACCCGAGGACTCGGTGTCGAACACCACCAGCCGCGCGGCCGGGTCGGCGGGCGGCTGGACCAGCTTGAGGCGGCAGATGGCGCGGTACAGACCGGCGGGCTGCTCGCTCGTATACGGCGAGGCGAAGGCGCAGCCGTAGTTGGTGGCCGTATCGATCTGCAACGCCAGGCCGAGCAGCGACTCGGGATCGCGCACGCGGGCGGCGAAGGCCTTCTCCTCGCCCGCGACGCCGGGGGTGTAGAACCAGGCGGCGAGGCCGGGCAGATCGAGCACGGCCCGTCCGGCGACGGCCGACCAAGAGCGCCGGATAGCCTCGCTGGCTACCTGCGGCGGCGCATAGGGCCGCAGGCCGACATCGTCGAACCAGGCCGTCGACGGCCAGGTGATGGTCTCGCGCGAGTCGAGCTGCAGCATGAACTGCACGGCCGCGGTCCGGGCCGGCGCAACCAGCAGATGGTCATGGTACCGCCAGTCGCAGCTCGCGTACTCGTCGACCAGACACACGGTCTCCAGCACCTGAGCGCCGGCGTCGAGCCACTGCAGCAGGGCCACGGCCGCGCCGCCGCCATAGCCGTTGGTTTTGGACAGGCCCTGGGCGCGGTAGCCGACGCGCGCATGGTAGGCCCGACCGGCCTGACACGGCACCGGCTGGCTGCGGACGGTGGCCGACGCCGGCGCGCGCGGCGTCTGCAAGCGGAGCGAGCGTTGCCCTTCGAGGCGCACGACATCATCGGCGGCCAGACTGCCCTGCTGGGCGCTGGCGGTCCAGCCGACCGGCCCGCGGGCGCCCGACCACCGCTCAAACCGACCCGCCGGCAGCAACTCGGCGCCGAGCACCGGCGCCGCCGTCTGCGCCGGAGCCCGCGCGCCGACGGCCAGCAGACACAGCGACAGCACGCCGAGTAGACGCCGCTTGCCCGGTCTGGTCATGGCTGACGGCCTCCCCGCCGTATAGACCACGGTCGCGCGCCGGCACCACCACGCCAGCCCGCCACCGCAGCCGCCCGCCCACCGCCGCTGGGCCACCTCGCGCCGGCAGTATGCCCACCCGCCACCGCCGAAGTCAAGCGCCCCCAAAAACCAGGGACGTCACCCCTATTTCCGCGTCAAACCAGGTCCGCCACCCACATTCCCGCCAGCAGAACGGCCACACCGCTAAATATGGGTGACGTCCCTAATTGATGGTCGAGTGCCCCTAAAACCAGGGACGTCACCCATATTCTCGCCAGCCGAACGGCCGCAAAATATGGGTGGCGTCCCCAGTTTATGGTCGGTACGCCTTTGCCACTGCGGCCAGGTCGGGATTGTCCGGCCGCTTGTCCAGGCAGTAGGTGACCACGCCCTCGAGGCGGTTGCCGAACGACCGCGCCAGACGCACGTCGTCGGCCAGCCGCTCCGGCGTGGCTTGGCGCTGGTAGCGGAACTCGTACTCATGCCGCTGCGCCGCGGTCATCACGATCAGCGGCAGCTTCAGCCGGCCCTGGCCCTGGCGCCCGGCGTGCTGCTCCACGGTGAAGGCTCCGGTGGTCTCGGTCTGCCAGGCCGCGCCGTTCAGCTCCGGCTGCGCTAGGACCAGCCCGGTGGCGCGCACGTCGCTGAAGGTCGCCCGGAGTGCGTATTGCGCCACCCCCCGCTGCTCCCAGACGCCGAACCGTAGCGTCACCTGCGGCTTGCCGGCCACCGCCGCCGACAGATCGACCTCGGCCTCACCAGTCGCCCGGCCGCCGCTGTCCTGCTCCCAGACCACCCGGTCGTCCACCCGGAGCTGCAACTTGTGGTAGCCGGTGGTCGGCCCGTCGTAGTCGTCGCCAAACCGAAAGCGCAGGCGGGCTTGCGCCGCGTCGGTGACCGTCGCCCGCTGCGCCAACCAACCCGCCTCGCCCGCCTGCGAGCGCGTTGACGCCGGGAAGGCGATCACCGCGTAGCCCGAGATGGTCAGCCGGTCCTCCAGCACCGCCAGCGCCCGCTCGATGTCGGCCCGCCCCTGCGGATACGCCGCCACCACGCCATCGACCAGCGGCGCCACCTGGTCGAGGAAGCGCAGGCCCAACTCGGGGAAGTACATCAGCGGATAGAACCGCAGCCGCGGGTTGATCGCCTTGCCGGCCGCCACCATCTGCTGGATGGACTGCGGCGTGAAGCGGTCCGGCCGCACATTGCCCCAGAAGTCGTCGATGACATAGCCGACCAGGTTGTCCTGGCGCAGCGACAGCCGCGCGATCTCCTGGGCCCAGCGCACGTAGTCGAGGCGGAACGGCTCGGAGTAAGGCCAGACCGGGTTCTGCACGGCCGTCTCCGACGGGGGCACCAAATAGGCCCAGACCCGGATGCCGGCCTGCTTCGCCACCGGCAGGAAGGCTTGCAGATCGTCCCAGTCGTTCGGGCTGTGCCAGATCAGCCAGAAGTAGGTGTTGGCGCCGAGGTCCTGCAGGCGCCGGGTCAGCAACGGAATGTCGACATGCCCGCCGACGCGCGGTTCGGCATCGTAGTCGCCCAGGATGGGCTCGGCCCGCAGACCGGACACCCCTAACAGAACCAGCAGCCCGACCACCAGCGACCGGCGCATGACCCGCTCCTTGCTGCCAGGAGTATGCGCGGCCGGGCCGGTCCGTGTCCAGTGGCCGTCGCTCGGCTCAATGCCGCCCGCGCGCCATGTCCTTCACCAGTTCGGCGAAGTGCTGGACGATGACCTCGCGACGCCGCTTCAGCGTCGGGGTCAACTCGCCCTGATCGGCGCTGAAGTCGCGGTGCAGCAGCCGGAAGCGGCGGACCTTCTCGAACGGCGCCAGCCCTTCGCTCAGGCGCTCCACCTCGGCGCGCACCAGGCGCTTCGCCTCGGGCCGCTGCACCCAGGCTTCCTGCTCGTCGCGTTCGACCGCCACGCCTTCGGCCTGCAGCGCCGCGTGAAGCGCTTCGAAGGCCGGCACGATCAGCGCGGTGACCATGTCCTGGTCGTCGCCAATCAGCAGGGCCGCCGCGATCAGCGGGCTGGCGGCCAGCCGGTCCTCGATGGGCGTCGGCGCCACCTTCTTGCCGTTGGCCAGGACCAGGATGTTCTTCTTGCGGTCGACGATGCGCAGGTGACCCTCAGGCGTCCAGTCGGCCAGATCGCCGGTGTGGAACCAGCCGTCGGGCTCCAGCACCTCGGCGGTCTGCTCCGGCATCTCGAAGTAGCCCTTCATCACGCACGGTCCGCGCGTGAGCAGCTCGCCGTCGTCGGCGAGGCGCGCCTCGCACTCGGCCAGCGGCGGCCCGATGCCGTCGAACCGCACCCAACCGTCCGGATCGTTCACCGCGATCACCGGCGAGGTCTCGGTCAGACCATAGCCCTGGCTGATCTTGATGCCCAGGCCGTAGTACCAGCGGCCCACGTCAGCCGGCAGTGCCGCGCCACCCGAGATGAGGCAGCGGCAGCGGTCCAGCCCGAGTTGGGCGCGCAGCGGCGCGAACAGGGCCTCGTCGGCGCGCGCCCAGGCCGCCTCGACCTCGGCCGGTAGCGGCTCGCGCGCCACATAGGCCGCGGCGCGCTGCTCGGCCACCGCCAGCGCCGCCTGGATCGCTTCGGCCTGCTCGGCGGGCCGCTGGCGCAGCGCGCTGGTCAGCCGATCGCGAATGCTGACCAGCATCCGCGGCACCACGCACAGCAGCGTCGGCCGCGCCAGCGCCAGGTCGGCCAGCAAGTGGCGCAGGCTCTCGCAGAACAGCACCGCGGCGCCGGCCTGCAAGGCTACATAGGTCAGCGTGCGCTGGAACACGTGCGACTGCGGCAGCACGATCAGCGACACGTCGTCGGGCGTGATGCCCAGGAACCGGACGCAGGCGCCGGCGTTGCTGACCAGATTGCCCTGGGTCAGCATGGCGCCCTTCGGCTCACCGGTGGTGCCCGAGGTGAAGATGATGGTGGCGATGTCGTCGGGCGTCAGGGCCGCCACGCGCCGGTCGACCTCGGCGACCGCGGCCGCGTCGCACGCGGCACCCGCGGCCAGCAGTTCCGACCAGGACGAGACAGCCAGAGCGCCGCCGCCGTCGGCCGGCTCGAAGCAGATGACCTGCTCGAGCAGCGGCAACTCGGCCTGTCGGGCCAGCAGTTTGGCCAGTTGCGCGCCGTTCTCGACGATGGCGAACCGCGCCCGCACGCGGGCGGCCAACGGCTGCACCTGCTCGGCCGGCAAAGTGGGGTAGAGCGGCACGGTGACGCCGCCGGCGCTCTGGATGGCCAAGTCGGCCAGCAACCACTCGGAGCGGTTCTCCGAGACCAGCAGCACCGCCTCGCCAGGACGCAGGCCCCGGAGCACGAGCGCCGCGGCGCCGTGGTCGATCCGCGTCAGGACGTCACGGTATCCGGTGGCCGCCAAGCCACCGTCGGCCTTGTGCAACACGGCGGGCCGGTCCGGGTGCTGTCGCGCCACGGTGCGGAACATGTCAGGCAGGGAGTTCATGGCCCCGCATTGTACACGAGGTGTCCAGAACTAGCGACGGTCGGCGTGTCGCGGCGTCGCGCGTCTGCCGGCAGGCGCGGTGCAGTTGCCCGTGGGACCGGCGTCTCGCCGGTCTGACCGTGCCAAGCCGACGGCGGGCGGAGCGCGACCATCCGGGACCGGCGAGACGGCCACTCGCGCGTGGCCAAGGCGCGACCGGAGACGGACCGGCGAGACGCCGGTCCCACGAGCGAGGGTCGACGCACGCGGTGAGGCGCACGCTCGGGTTGCGGTGGGCGGAATGCGACCAACCAGTCGGCTGCGCCCCAGAGGGTCTGGCCGACGACGGTGTGGTCCACGCCAGGGACTCGGGCCCGATGGGCTGCCCCCTCCCGCTCACTCCGACACCTGGGACAGGCCCCGTTCGGCGTCGGCCTCGTCGTCGGCCGGCCGGGCCAGCGACAGCGACGTATCGGTGGCTTCGTCCGGAAACCGCAGCCCGACCGGTCCGGCCGCGGCGCGGCGGGCGACGATCATCTCGGCCGCGCGCAACACCCGCGCCACATGCTTGCGGCGCGGCAGCCGCCGCAGGTCGAACCCCGCCGCTTGGAGCTGGTCACCCCGTTGAACGACGGCCGACCAGGGCACCTCGCGCCACCCGCCACCGATGCGCAACTGCAGCCCGTAGGCCGTGGCCACCAGAGCCGTCAGGGCTTCCTCGGCATCAGCCTCCGCCGGACGGCGCAGCGGAGTGCGGTTGGCCTGCCGCCACAGGAGATAGCCGATGGTGAGCCACATGAGGAGCCCCAGGCACTGCGCCAACCGCGTGAGCCTGGCCAGTCCGGAGATGACCAGCAGCGCCGCCATGGCCAAGACGACCGCCTGGCCACGGAGCGTGTCGGCCGTGGTGTGGTCGGGCCCGACGGCCCGCGTGCGGCACTCGACGCGGCCATACAGGTCGATGCCCAGGCTGGCGGCGATCTCCGCCGCGGTCACTTCGCCCGGCGCCGATGGCTCCATCTGCTGGCTCATCGCGATCATCCCGCCGGCGGGCGTCAGCCCTCGGCGCGGGTCAGTCCGCGCTCGGCGTCGGCCTCGTCGGCGCCCAGCCGCACACGCGACAGGGCCGCCTCGGGCACACCGTCAGTGGGCCGGCGCAGGCCACGGGTGGGCCGCCGGCTGACCGCTCGCGCCGCGCGAATGATGGCGGCGCCGCGGCGTTCGTCGAGGTAGACGCGGTGCCCGGCCACTTCCAGCAGCCACACCCGGCCCAGGCGCTGCACGCGCCCGAGCGCGTCCCAGCCGAAGCGGTGCCATTCGCCATCGAGCAACAGGCTCAACCCGTTGGCGTCGGCGGTGATGCTCTGCACCTGGAACGCGGCCGGCTCGGGCCATTGCGGTCGGTAGGTGTCGACCTGCCCCAGCCACCAGACGCAGAGACCGAGCGCGGCCAGCCAGGCAGTTGCCGGCAGCACCCCGAGGCCGGCCAGGACCGTGGCCAAGAGGAAGAGCGAGGCCGGGAGGAACGCTGGCCGGGCCGCGGCGGCAGCCGGTGGCGCCGGTTCCGCCAGACACGACACCTGCCCGTCCTCGGCCACGTCGAGAAGACGGGCCAAGTCTGCGGTGGTCAGGGCCTGCAGTCGCTCCGAGGTCGGCATAGTCGGTCCCCACTCGCGCGCCATCGCAGGCAAGCGTGCGCGATGGCCGAGGCGGCTGTCAAGCCGGGTGGACGGCTACGGCTCCGCCGCCGACAGGCCGCGGTCGGCCGCTGCCCCATCGTCGGGTGCCGCCGCGAGCGACAGGGCCGCGGCCGGCGTCTCGTCCACCAGACGCAGACCATCGCGCCCGGCGAGTCTCCGCCGCGACATGACCATCTGCGCCGTCTGCACCACCGCCTCGGCGACCTTCCAGTCCTTCAACTGGCAGTCCAACTCGCCAATGACCAGCCGCCAGCCCTTTCCGCGCCGGGCCGCCTGGCGCACCGCAGCCCAGGAGTACACCGACCAGCGGCCATTCCACAGCACGCGCAGCTCGAACGGCGTGGCCACCACGCGGCTGGCGTAGGGTGGCCGGCGCGGCTTGTCCGGCGCCGCCAGCAGCCACGCGACGATCGCCAGGCTGAGGTGCCATAGGAAGCGCCCCAGGCCGATCGACGAGCCCTCGTCCAGCGACCCGCCACTCGGGCCTCCCGGCCGCGCCTGGTCGGGTGGCCAGCGCACGCCTTTGCAGACCACCTTGCCGTCGAGCGGAATGTCCAGGCAGGCGGCGATCTCGGCCGCGGTGACCACGCCGGCGTCGCTCATGGCTCCTCGCCCTCCGCCACCGACAGGCCGCGCGCCACCTCGGGTGCACCGGTCATCCGCACGCGCGACAGCGCCGTGTCGGGCGTCTCTTCGCCGCTGGCCAGCAGGTCGGGCGCCAACCGCCGCGCCGCCGCGACCGCGCGGAGGAACGCGGCGCCGTCAGCGTTCGTCAGCAGCGCCTCGTAGCCACCGGCCCGCACCAGCACGCCACCGACGCGGCGGTGGCAGGTGACCTCGGACCAAGTGCGCCGGCGCCAGTGCCCCTCGGCCAACAGGCTGAGGCCAAGCGCATCGGCACGGACCGCGTCGGCCCAGTCGGGCGGCCTGGCTGGCGGCGGCGGCGCCCCCGCCGCCAGTGCCAGTGGAACCACTGCCAGCAGGGCGGCATAGGCGACGACGGCCACCACAACGACGGCCTCGGCGCCGAGCAGCCAGGCGGCCAGCCCCATAGCGGCACACGCAGTCAACGCCCGTGCCGTCCGCCGCCACAGGCGCCACGGCGCGCGCCGGGCCTTCGTCGCGTGCTCGATCCACCCGTCGTCGGCGACCCCCAACGCCGCGGCGAGGCGGCTCCTCGCCGCGCGCCGCGCCGTCGAGACCGGTTCGCTCTCACCCATGCGCGCGTCCCACCGGCCCCGCCCATGCCGCGGGGATCAGCGGCTATCGCGCCGGCGGTGCCTCACGCCAGTGGGTTCTTGGCAAACCCGTGCCGCGCGAGCGTGTCCCACAGCCGGTCGGCCAGAAAGTCCAGGTACTGCTCGAACGACGGGTCGGGATAGGTGGTGTTGTCGCGCACGTGGGCCGACTTGAGCACGCCGCGCCGGACCAGCAGCCGCTTCTCGGCGTGGTGGTAGAGCTCGAAGTTCTCCAGGCTGAAGGTGATGAACGGCACCACCTCGCAGAACAGGCTGAAGGCCTCGTTCATCTGGCCCGCGACAATCTGCTCATACACGCGCTGCAGCGGATCGGCCAGCACGAAGCCGGGGATGGAGCCGTGGCAACCGCGCGGCACCAGTTCCATCATGTACAGACCGCCCCAGCCTTCGAGCACGCCCACCTCGTGGTGCGTCTGCTCGTGAATGGCTTCCATCTTCGGCGCCATGCGCGGCTCTTCCAACTTGATGTAGCGGAAGTTGCCGCAGCGCTCGTGCAGCTTGACGCAGAACTCGGGTCCGCAGGTGGCGCCGCCCGGATTGAAGTCCTGCAGCATCACCGGCAGGCGGACGGCATCGCAGACCGTGGCCGCGTAGCGCACCAGGTCGTCGTCGCTGACCGGGAACAGGCGCGGCAGCGCCAGGCCGATGAAGTCGGCGCCGACGGCTTCCATGCGCTGGGCGAGCCCGGCGGCGACTTGCGCGCTGCCATGGTTCGACTGGGCGACGATGTTGATGCGGCCGGCCGCCGCCTTGACCGCCGCGGTGACCAGATGGACCCGCTCGTCGTCGGTCAGCTTGTAGAACTCGCTCCCGTACGCCGGCAGGCAGACCTGCTTCACGCCGGCCCGCACTGCGAACTCGATCAGGTTCGGGACGGCCTCCAGGTCCAGCGCCCCGTCTTCCTTGAACGGCGCCGGCATCACCGGCACAACCCCGGACAGCGTCTTCATGCTCACTCCCGTGTCACTTGGCCGCCGAGTTCAAGCTGCACGATGCCATTCCTTCCGCCGGCCCGCAAGGTGGTACCATGGCGCCGCCGGAGAGCAAGCCGTGAGTGTCATTGCCGAGCGCGACAACGCCGTACTCCGCCACGCCGCCGCCGCCGACCTGCCCGCGGTGGACGCCATCGCCATCGCCTGCTGGACGCCGATCTTCGACAGCTTCCGCGAGTTGCAGGGCGACGCCATCTACGAGCACCGCTTCCCCGAGCCGGCCGTCTGGCAGGAGAACAAGGTGGCGCAGATTCGCGCGCAGTTCGCGCGGGCGCCCGAGACCGTCTGGGTGGTCGAGCGCGATCAGCAGGTGCTGGCGTTCATCACCTTCCATCTCGACCGCGACAGCGCGGTCGGCACCATCGGCAACAACGGTGTCGCGCCGGACTGCGCCGGACAGGGCCTGGGCACCTTCATGTACCGCCACGTGTTGGCCCACTTCCGGCATGAAGGCATGCGCCTGGCCTGCGTGGGCACCGGCCTCGACCGCGGCCATGCGCCGGCGCGGCGGGCCTACGAAGCGGTCGGCTTCGACCGCCAGGTGCCGAAGGTCGACTACTGGCAGGACCTGAGCGCGTACAATCCCGGCTCCGAACCGTGACCGGCTCGGGCAGGATGGCGTCCGCCGTCGGCGAAGCAGCCGGCCGACCGCGCTACGCGCCGGCGCGGCGGGGCACGCGCTCATGACGCCGAATGGAGCGATGGTGATCGGGTTGGTGCTGCTGACGGCGCTCGGCCTGGCGAACGCCGAGCCCCGCGAGTACGGCGGCTTCCACACGCGCGAGCGCGTGGCCAACCTGCGCGCCAACTGCGGCCAGTACCCCTGGGCCAAAGCGCAGCGCGACGCCGTGGTCAGAGCCGCGGCGCCGTACCTGCGCCTCAGCGACGACCAGCTCTGGCAGTTGGTGCCGGGCCAGCAGGTGCCGCGCGCCATCGATGTCAGCATGTGGAAGGGGCGCCGTCCGGGCTGCCCGAGGTGCGGGCAGCAGATCAACCGTTACGGCAACTACCCCTACCAGCCCGATGTACTCGGGCGGCCGTGGAAGCTGACCTGTCCGAGTTGCCAGGCGGTGTTTCCCACCAACGACTTCGGCCGGTACCTGGCCAGCGGCCTCGATGAACGCGGCTGCTTCGATCCGGCACGCGCCGACAAGGCGCTGCTGTTCAACGCCGAGCATCCCGACGCCAACGACCCGCTGCACAAGTACGGCGTCGACGACGGCTTCGGCTACCACGACAGCCAGGGCCACCGCTACCTGTTCGTGGGCTACTTCACCTGGAAGCTATGGGGCGTGCTGCGCGGCATGGTGGCGACGCTGTCCAACGCCTACCTCTACACCGGCGAGCAGGTGTACGCGCACAAGGCGCTGGTGCTGCTCGACCGCATCGCCGACGTCTACCCCGAGTACGACCTGGCGCCCTACCGCAAGCTGGACTACTACCACTCGGACGGTGGCAGCGGCGCGGGCAAAATCGAGGGCCGCATCTGGGAGACCGGTGTCGTCCATACGTTCGCGGAGGCGGTCGACCGCTGTCTGCCCGGCACGGTGAACGATCCCGAGCTGTTGGCGTTTCTGGCGGCCAAGGCCAAACAGTACCGCACGCCGCGCCCGAAGGGCACGCGCGAGCTGCTGGTGGCCAACCTCGACGAGGGTCTGCTCCGCGAAGGCGCCAAAGCGGTCTTTGCCAAGCAGGCCTGGGGCAATGAGGGCATGCACCAGACGGCGTTGGCCTGGTGCGCCGTGGCGCTGGACACCGAGCCCGAGACCAGCCGCTGGCTCGACTTCCTGTTTGCCCCCGACGGCGGCAACATCCCCGGCGTGGTCGTCTCGCAGGTCGACCGCGACGGCGTCGGCGCCGAAGCCGCACCGGGCTACGCGCTGTCGTGGGGCGCCAACCTGGGCCAGGTGGCCGACCTGCTGGCCGACTACGGCAAGTACACGCGGCACGACATCTACCGCGACCTGCCGTCCTTCGCGGCGACCTTCACCGCCGGCTGGCGCCTCGCCGTCGCCGGCTACGCCACACCCAGCACCGGCGACAGCAGCCATCTGGGCGGCACCGGCGTGGTGGCTGCCAGCCCGGCGTTCATCATTCGCGGCTACAAGTACCTGAAGGACCCGTCGATCGCGTTGGCCGCCTACTGGGCCAACGGCGGCCGCGCCGACGGGCTCGGGCGCGACCTGTTCAGCGCCGACCCGGAACGCATCGAACGCGAGACCGCCGCGTTGGCCAAAGCCGCCCCTGCCAACCCGTTCGCCGGTGGCCGCAACCTGACCGGCTACGGGCAGGCCTCGCTGTCGCTCGGCTGGGGCCGCGGGGCCACCTCCGTCTGGCTCTACTATGGCCGCAACGCCGGCCACGGCCACCGCGACCGGCTCAACTTCGACGTGATCGACGGCGGCGTCTGTCTGTTGCCCGACCACGGCTATCCCGAGTACGCCACGCGCTGGCCGCACCGTATGTACGTGACGGACAACACCATCGCGCACAACACCGTGGTGGTGGACGAGTCGCCGCAACGGACCAACTGGGTCGGCCACCCCGAGTTGTTCGCCCAACTGCCGCACTTCGGCGCCGTACGGGTGGACAGCCGCGAGGTCTATCCGAACCTGAAGCAGTACCAGCGCACGCTGGCGCAGATCCAGGTCGGTGAGGGACCGGCGGCTTACGTGTTCGATGTGTTCCGAGTGCGCGGCGGCAACGACCACGTCTACTCGTTGCACGGTCTGCCGGGCACGGTGGCCACCACCGGGCTGAACCTGGTGGCGCAGCAGCGCGGCACCTATGCCGGCGAGGACACCGAGTTCCGCTCCGAAGTGCCGCCGCGGCACGGGCCGAAGTTCGGCTACACCTGGCTGACCAACGTCGCGCGCGACCGCCGGCCGGCCGAATCGTTCGTGGTCGACTGGCACGGTGTGCCGCCCTACCCGAACCTGACCGACCAGGACAACCGGCACGTGCGCTGCCACTGGTTCGCACCGCTGAGTGACGTGGCGCTGGCCGATATGCAGCCGCCGCAGAACCGGGCCAACGCGCCGAAGTTCCTGCGCTACCTGCTGGCGCACCGCCGCGGTACCAATCTCACCAGCACCTTCTGCGCGCTGATCGAGCCGCACCGCGGGCAGCCGCTGATCACGCGGGCGGAGCGTCTGCCGCTGGTCAGCGCACCCGACGGCGCCGAGGCCGTCGCGCTGATGGTGACGCTGGCCGATGGGGCGGTCGACTACCTGGTCGCCTCGGACAGCGACGAGGGCCTGGTCAAGTGCGCCAACGGCCTGGAGTTCGCCGGCGCCGTGGGCTGGCTGCGCACGCGCGGCGGCAAGCCGGTGGAAGCCGCCCTGTGCCGCGGGTCGCGTCTCGCCCTGGGCGAGTTCGCCCTGGCGGGTAACAGCGCCGGCCACCGCGGCAAAGTGGTCGCGTTCGACCAGCAGTTGGCCAGCAACGGCCACCTCTGGGTGGACACGCCGCTGCCCACCGACGGCAGCTTGCGCGGGGCGCAGCTCATCATCGCCAACGACCGCCAGCGCAACGCCTGCTACACCATCGAGAGCGTGGAGCGTGATGGCGACCGCACGCGGATCGGTGTCGGGCGCGTGTCGTTCATCCGCGGCTACCGCGACCCGAACGATTACGCCAAGGGGTTCGTCTACGAGTTCGCCGTCGGCGCGGAGTTCATCATCCCGGCCACGCGGCACTGGAAGGAAAGCAAGTGATCATGCGACGGGTTCGTCTGGCCGGGCTGTGCAGCCTGGCGCTGCTGTCTCCGCTACGCGCGGCCGATCCGGCCCCGGCGGCGTTCCAGCACGGTGACGTGGTCTGCTTCATCGGCGACAGCATCACCCATTCGCCGAAGTTCCATAGCTACATCTACCTCTACTACCTGACCCATTTCCCCGAGCGGCAGATCAAGTTCGTCAACGCGGGCATCGCCGGCGACAGCGCCGGTGGCGCCGTCTCGCGGCTCGAGTGGGACATCTTCCCGCACAAGCCGAACGTGGTCTCCATCATGCTCGGCATGAACGACGTCAACCGCGGGCTCTACGGCAAGGAGAAGCCCGACGCGACCAACCTCAAACAGCGCGAGACGGCCCTCAACAACCACAAGCAGAACATGATCAAGCTGGCCGGGCTGCTCAAGGAGCGGCTCAACCCGCGGTTCATCTTCTGCACGCCCTCGCCGTACGACCAGACGCTGGTCAACAACACGCCGAACCTGTTCGGCGTGAACGACGCGCTGGCGAAGTGTGGTGACTACGCGCGTGAGCTGGCCGCGAGCCTCGGCGGTGGCATCGTCGACTTCAACGGGCCGATGACCGGGATCAACGAGGGGCGCCAGAAGATCCGCTCGACCTGGACGATCATCGGCCCCGACCGCGTCCACCCGGGCGATGCCGGTCACCTGGTGATGGCCTACCTGTACCTAGCGGCCCAGAAGGTGCCCGGCGTGATCGCCAAGATCGCCATTGCCGACGGTCAAGCCACGCAAGCCGAGAACGCCACGGTGACCGAGGTCAAGCAGTCGGCCGAGCAAGTCAGCTTCACTGCCACCGAGAAGTCGCTGCCGTTCCCGGTGGAGGCGTCGGCCAAGGAGGCGCTGCAGCTCATGCCGGTCGAATCGGACCTCAACGAGCACACGTTCAGCGCCAAGGTGGCCGCCGGCACCTGGAAGCTGCGCATCGATGACCAGCCCGTCGGCGAGTTCGACGCCGCCGAGCTGGCCAAGGGCGTCAGCCTGGCCCTGAACGAGAAGACGCCGCAGTACCAGCAGGCCAACGAGGTGGCCAAGGTCAACGAGCAGCGGCGGCAGTTGGCCGTCCGCATCCGCACCGCGGCGCAGATCAAGATGATGCTGCTGCACGGCAAGGTCAACCTGGACGACGCAGCGGCGGTGAACGCCTATCTGGACGGGTTCATCGCCAAGCTGGGGCCGAACAGCCCGATGAAGGGCTACTTCACGCACCAGTTCAAGGTCTACCGCGAGACCGCGCCGAAGCTGGCCGAAGTCTGGGCGCAGATCGACCAGCTCCAGGCGAAGTGCTACCAGCTCAACCAGCCGCGGCCGCATCGCTGGGTGCTCAGCAAATGACCGCCCGCGTCGGCGCCCATCGCGGCGCCATGGGCTATGAGCCGGAGAACACGCTCGCGGCGTTCGAGCGCGCCATCGCCCAAGGCACCTGGCGCATCGAGCTGGACGTGCGCCGGAGTTGCGACGGCGTGCTGGTGGTGCTGCACGATGACACCGTCGACCGCACCACCGACGGCAGCGGTCCCGTGGCCGAGCTCACCTGGGCTCGGCTGCGGACGCTGACCGTCGGTGGTCGCGAGCGCCTGCCGACGCTCTCGCAGACGCTGGAGCTGGCCCGCGATCGGGTGCGTCTGCTGGTGGAAGTCAAGGACCATGCCGCGGTGGACGACATCGTCGGCTGCATCCGCACCGCCGGCATGACCGACGCCTGCACCATCTCGTGTTTCGACGAGGCGGTGCTGCGCCGCGCGAAGGCCCTGGTCCCCGACCTGGCCACCGCCTGGTTCCACCTGCAGGCCGGCCCGCTCGACGTACCGTACATCGCCGAAGCGGTGGGTGTCAGCCTGCTGATCGTCTGGCCGCCGGGCGCCGATCCCGAGCAAATCGCCGCCGCGCGCGCCGCCGGTCTGGACGTGCGGGCGGGCTTGCCGGACAACCTGACCTACGAGGAGACGGCCGCCGAAGTCGCCCGTTTGGTGGCCATGGGTGTCAACGAGGTCTCGTGCGGCCGACCGGACTGGATCGCGCGGGCGCTTGGCCAACAGGGACAGTAGCGACAGTAGGCGACTATGGGGACAGCGACTATGGGGACAGTATACTTAACTCTACGAGTTAAGTATACTGTCCCCATAGTCGTACTGTCCCCATAGTCGCTGTCCATAGTCGCCTGGTGCGGCTGAGGCGATCGGAGACTCGCACTGATGGCCGACAGCGACGGCAGCAGCGACCTGCAGGCGGCTCTGCGCGCCGCCCTCAGCGAAGGGAGCCCTCAGAAGGTCAGGGCCCTGATCGAGGCCGGCGCCGACCTTCGCTATCGGTGCGACCACGGGTACAACGCCCTGCTGGACGCGGTGCACGGGCGCGATGTCACCCGTGACCCGGCACTGCTCGAACTGCTGGGTCTGCGCGTGCTGTCGCACCGCGGCCGCTTCGACGGGGTCCGGTTGCTCCTCGACGCCGGCGCGGACTACAGTCAACTGGGCTGGACACCGCTGATGGAGGCCGTGGCCACCGGCACGCTCGACGACGTCGAGACCGCCCTGGCCCAGGGCGCAGGGCTCGAGGAGCGCGACTGGTGGGACCGGACCGCCTGGCTGATCGCGCTGCTTACCGGCGACACTGCCAAGGCCAGCCTGCTGCGTGAACGGGGAGCAGACCGGGCCGCGTGCGGGCGCTGCGGCCAGCCGCCGCTGTTCTACGCGATCGAGGGCCACCATCCCGAGATGGTGCGCTGGTTGCTCAGCGCAGGGGCGGACGTACACCAGCCGAACGACTTCGGCTGGACCGCGCTGATCTGGGCCGCTGAACTGGACGACCTGGCCGCTGTCGAGGTCCTCCTCGACGCAGGTGCCGACGTTGAGGCGACGGCCAGCGGGACCGCGCTCAGGCACGCCGAGTCGCGCGAGGTCATCATGCGCCTGCTCGAGGCCGGCGCCGATCCGGCGGACGCCGACCACCGCATCATTCTGGGCCTTGACGCCAAACCCGATGAGGCCCTGAACGGTGTCACGGCGGACGAGTTCCACCGTACGTCCAGCCCCCGGTCTGGCGCGGCAAACCCCGAACGGATGCGTGTCCCGTTCTGGGAGGCCATGGTAGGTTGCGGCGCCTCGGCCTATGCGGCCCGCCAGTGGTTTGAGGCCGAAGAGTCGCTCGACGAGCCGGTCTGGTGCGCGCTGCGGTTCGGCCAGACGTTGACGCTGCTGCCCGACGGGCGTGCGGTGCAGATCGGCGGCGAGCACGAGGACTTCTATGACCCCGATTTCTGCATCTACAACGATGTATTCGTCCACAAACCGGACGGGTCGGTGGTGATCTACGGCTACCCCGAAGCCGTGTTCCCGCCAACGGACCACCACACCGCGACACTGATCGGGCACTTCATCTACCTGATTGGTTCACTTGGCTATGACGGCACGCGTCGCTACGGCGAGACGCCGGTCTACCGGCTGGACGTCAACACGCTACGGATGGACCGGCTCGCCACGAGCGGCGAGGCCCCCGGCTGGATCCACCGGCACCGCGCGGTGGCCGCCGACACGCACCGGATCCGCGTCTGGGGCGGAATGGTCATCACCAAGGACGGCGCACAGGAGTCGTGTCACCCGAACTCGGACACCTATGTGCTCGACCTGGCAGGCTTGACCTGGCAGGTCGGGTAGCATTTGGGGACAGTATACTTAACTCGTCGAGTTAAGTATACTGTCCCCAAATGCTACTGTCCCCAGATTCGGCGCGAGCCTAACGCGCCGCGCGGTACCACAGCACGGCTGAGCCCGGCCGCTCGGTGAGCTCCACCGTCAGGCCCGGCTTCGCCAACTCGGCACCGGTCCGCGTCACCGTGCGGCCGGCGTCGCGGTCGGTCACCTCGTAGCGAGTGGCCGGTTCGAGGCCGTGCAGCGAAAGCTCGACCGACCGGTAGGCGCTCTGCGCGCGGCGGAAGACCTGCAGCACGCCGGCGTGCTGTTCGGGTCGGTGGAACTGCCAGGCGCACCAGTCGCGCTCGGACAGCGTCGGCGGCAGCAGCGGGTAGAAGTCGCCGCCGTAGTAGGGCGCCAGTTCGCGCCATTCGGCCAGCAAGCGGCGTAGCGTGCCGAGGTCGACGGTGCCGCGCAGGTCGTATCCGATCACCACCTCCGGCCCGTAGCCCGAGCGCACCATGTAGGGATTCACCGACGAAATCGGGTTGGTGTTCGAGCCGTAGCACGGCAGCCACTCGAACAACGCCTGGTGAAACACCTGCTTCGCGGCGTGGTGCTCGTAGTTGTAGTCGGTCGGGTGCAGCGGGATGCTCCGCCGCATCGTCTCCAGGTCGTTGCGCCGGCCGCCCGAGGCGCAACTGTCGATCAGCAGGCCGGGATGACGCCGGCGCAACTCGTCCCAGTAGGCCAGGTAGCCCTGCACGTGGAAGTTCTCGGTCAGGCCCTGGCGCTCGGGTGTGTCATGCGCGCGCCAGTAGCCCAGCGGCTCGAAGTTGTGGTCCTGGCGGTAGAGACCGATGCCTTGCTCGGTGAGCAACTGGTCGACGCGGTCGGTCAGCCACTGCCGGGCCGCCGGCCGGCCCAGATCGAGCAAGCGGTTGCCGCCGGCCGAACCGAGCAGCCAGTCGGCATGGTCGCGCGCCAGCTCGGTGCCGTCGACCACCCGCTCGGGCTCGAACCAGACCAGCGTCTTGACGCCGCGCTGCCGCCCGTAGTCGCTGACCGCGCGCAACCCGCGCGGGAAGCGCTGGGCGTCGGGCTGCCAGGTGCCTGTGCGCCACCATTCGCCGCCGCACGGATACCAACCCGCGTCCATCCACCAGTAGTCGAGCTTGATGCCCTCGTCGAGGTAGCGCTGGATGAACCAGCACTGGTTCTCCTCGTTGGCCTGGGTCATCTCGTTGAACTCCAACGAGGTGTTGCCGAACAGCAGCGGGGGCGGGGTCCGCCCGTCGGCGAGGCGCGGCACATTGTGGGCGAGCATCCACCGCCGCCACAGGTTCTGCGCCGCGGCCGCGTCGCTGCCGGTGTGCCAGAGGAGCGCGATCAGCGGCGTGCGCGCTGTCTCGCCGGGTTGCAGACGGAAGTGCGTCTGCTGCTGGCCGGCGCTGAGGTGCAGCACGCCGTCGGGTCCGCGTTCAAACGTGGCCGACCATTGCGCCGGCCAGCCGACTGCGAGGTAGAGCCCGCTGCCCGGGCCCGACAGACGGAAGTACGGCCAGGCACGGTCGCAGGCGCGGCCGCCCGCGGGCGCGAAGGCGTGCTTGGCGCCTGGCGCCAGCGCTCGGTCCACCGCTTCGTAGCCGTGCACGTCGTAGTAGTCGCCGGTCAGCGTGTGGAGCGCTGGCGACGGCTCGGTGCCGAGTGCCACCTCGCCGGTCAGGCCGGTCAGCGCGTCAACCACCTCCGTCGGTGCCTGGCCCGCGTTCGACAGGTACACGGTCCATTCGACAGCCGGGAAGTCGTCGTAGCGGACGATGACCCACCGCACCACCAGGCGGCCGGCCGGGTCGCTCCAGGTCACCTCGCACTGCCGCCGTGGCCCGCCGGTCGACCACGGGCTGACGCGGCGCGGCCAAGTGGCCAGCAGTCGATCGGAGGCCTGCCCACCGTACCGGAAGGTGAACGGCGGCGCGCCGGGCGCAGCAGTAGACGAGTTACCCAGCCAGGGCAGTCGGCGGCCGGCGGCCCCGCCGGGCAACGCCTCGGCGTACTGCGCGACCGTCGCCAGGGCAGGCGCGTCCGTGGCGGGCAAGGGCATGCTCATCGACGACCTCCTCAGCGAGCGTGGCCGGCAGACGCTCCGCCGGAGCCACCGCCGAAGGAGTTCGCCGCCTGGGCGCCAGCCCCTCGCGCCGGTCGATCCGCCAGCGGCACCGCACCGTGTGGCAACCGGCTGGTCCGTTACCCGAAGGAAGGCAGCTTGCCCCGACGAAGTACGTCGGTCGCGGGCGCCTGGTCTTGTCGCCGGAGGTGGCTGATGCACTGGCGGGTGTGGTGTGGACGGACACTGCTACTGGCTGGGCTGGGCTGCGGCCCGCTGGCAAGCAACGCTCAGCCGCCGTCGCCGGCGGCGCTGCGGCAAGTGGCGGCCGACTTCCTGAAGGAGCCGGCCGTGTCCGGCGCCGAGCTGGGTGACCTCGCCGCGGGCACCGGTCAGGACTCGCCGGACGCCGAGCGACGGGAGTGGCTGGTCTACCGCGTCGGACAGGCCGGCACGGTGGCCGTCCATCGCCGGCTTGGCCGGGTGGTCTCGTACCAGACCGCCGACAGCGCCGCCGATGGCGGCTCGCCGCGGACGCCGGACGAGTTGGCCAAGCTGGCTCGGGCGTTCGCCGAACAGCACGCGCCCGAGGTGTTTGCCGGCGGCGGCGAGGTAGTGGTCGAGGTGAACCGCGGGCCACGGCAGTTGTCGTTCACCTACCAGCGCACGCGGCAGGGCTTCTGGCTGCCGACGCGGGCCGAGGTGGCCCTGGGTCTCGGCAGTGGCCGGGTGGATCGCTGGCAGGCCGACCTGCGCGACCGGCCACCGACCGCCGAGCGGCTGGTCGGCCTCGACGAGGCCAAGGCCGCGGTCGCGGGCCAGCTCGCGCTGGAAGGCTACGAGGCCGTCACGCAGTGGCTGCAGGCGCGGGGCGAGTTTGCATCGGTGGACGAGCATGGCCAGCGCGTCGAGCGGCCGATCTACCGGCTGTTCGCCGAGGTGCAGTCGCTGACGCTGGCCGACCGGCAGCGACTGGGCCGACTGGGCGAGTGGTGGGTCGATGCGGCTACCGGCGCCATCAAGGTGACCCGGCTCGGGCGCTTCGACGCGCGGCAGTACGCCTGGTACCTGAGCGTCGGTGGCCAGCATGAGGCGCCCTGGCTGAGGCTGACACCGCGGCTCGATTTCATCGACGGCGGCCCGCTGGTCTCGCCCGATGGGCGCTCGGTGGCCCTTTACACCTCCCGCCCGCGGCCGGGGTGGAGCCCGCGGCGCCAGTATGTGGTGGTGGTACGGGTGGCCGACGGACGCGCCCGCTGGGCCGGCGCCATGGTCCAGCCGTTCCGCTGCTTCGAGTGGTCGCCGGACAGTCGCTGGCTGCTGGGCAGTCATCCGCAGGGGCTGATGATCTACGAGCCGGAGAGCGGCCGTAGCCACCTGCTGGGCACCGCGACGGTCGCCGGGTGGCTGGACGACGGGCGGTTGGCGGTGTTCGGCGCTGGCGGATTGCAAGCCGTGGATCCGCTCGGCGGCAAGCCGCCGGTGCCGCTGCCGGCGTTGCCGGCGGCCGGCCCGCCGTGGTGCCTGCTGCGTGATCCCCGGGGCGGTCTGTTGGCGACCACGGACAAGCCCACGGTCACGCTCTGGCGCCTGCCGCCGGGCGACGGCGCCGTCTGGACCCGAGTAACCGGCGACCTCAACACGGTGGCGATCCGGGCCTGGTCGGCCAAGGCGGTGCTGATGGACCCGCAGTGCCTCGATCTGGACAGCGGCGAGCTGACCCATCTGGGCCAGTTGCGCCTCAAATGGCCGGCGGCGCTGCGGCAGATCGGTTCCGAACGGGGCTTCCCCGGCCCACCGTGCGGTGAGCACCTGGTGATGGCGCACAGCGACCTCACCCGCCCGCGCGCGGAGCCGACGGCGGTGGTGCTCTGGCTGGTCAAGCCCGACGGCACCGTGGTGCGGCGCCTGACCTCCTACGAGATGGTCATCGAAGAACCAGGAGGCGGACGATGACGTGGTTGGCCTGGCTGTGGCTGGCCGGCTTGGCGACGCTCGCGCCGCCGACCGCTCAGGAGCTGCAGGAGGCGGCGCGCCAGTTCCTCACCGATCCGGCCCTGGCGCCGGCCCGCCTCGGCGGCATCCGCTACGGTCCCGATGCCGACACGGGGATCGTCACCTACGCGTTCGGCGGCGACGGCGGCGTCCGGGTGGCGCCGCGCCCGGTGCGCGTCGTGGGCTTACGGTGCCCGCTGCCGCTCGAGCCGCTGCCGGCCAAGCTGCTCGGCGCCGCCGAGGCCGAGTTGGTGGCGCGTGAGTTCCTGCGCCGCCACCTGCCCGAAGCGCTGGCCGCCGGCGCGGAGGTGACCGTGCGGACCGCGGCCACGCCCCAGGCTGACTGCACCTGGCGGTTCGTCGCCGAGCGCCGCGAGCGCGGCTTCCTGTTGCCCACGCGCGGCGAGGTGGGCGTGCGCGTGAGCGACGGCAAGGTGGCCTACTACGAGGCCACGGTGCAACCGGTGACGCTGCCGGCAAGACTCGCCGTCACCGAGGAGGAAGCGCGCCGGATCGCCCTGAAGCAGTTCGCGCCGGGTTCGCTGCTCGAACCCGAGTGGCTGGAGTCCGCCGCCGTGGTGGTGCGGAGCCCGGAGGCGCGGTGGCGCCCGGTCTGGGGCCTTTCGGCCTGCTTGCGCACCACGGCGCAGCGTCGCTGGCCGCGGGGCACCCTCTACCGCTGGCACATCGACGCCGAGACCGGCGAACCTCTGCCGCTCTCCGGCTTCACCGGCTGGACACCCGAGGCCGAGGCGTGGTACCGCCAACACGGCGGCCGTCACCAGTCCGGCCCGGTGGCGCTGCCCTATGCCGACCAGATGCCGGTGCCGTCACCAGACGGCCAACGTCTGCTGTTCCTGTCCAGCCGCCCGCGTCCCGGCTATCCGGCCTGGCGGGCGCCGGTGACGGCGCTGTTCGTGGTCGATGTGGACGGCGGCAACTTGCGCTGCCTCGACCGCGAGGCGGTGACCGTGGCCACCTGGTCACCCGACGGCCAGCAGGTGGCCTCGTGTGGCCCCGGCCACCTGCGGGTGCTCGACCTGGCCACCCGGAAAGTCGTCGAGCCGGTCTTCCCGTTGCGCACCGACCTGCCCAACGCCTCGCCCTGCTTCAGCCTGGCCTGGCTGGCGGATGGGCGCATCGCGGCCCTGCCGGCCAATCGTCCGCCGGGCATGCCGCCGCTCGTGACCGTCGACCCGCGGCGGCCCGAGGCCAGCCCGGCACGCCTGCTCGAGCCACCCCGGCGCATGGGGCCGATCCACGCGCTAGCGGTGGATGGGCAGGGGCGGTTGCTGCTGCTCTGCGCCCGCCAGCGCGAGACGCGCAGTCCGGAGGATGGCAGCAGCCTCTGGGCCATGAACCCGGCCCAGGCCGACCGCGCCCCGCAGGTCCTGGTGCCCTATCTCACCGGCCGCCGGATGCCGCCGCGCCTGAACCGCCTGGCGGTCCTGACCGAGGTGCTGACCCGGCCCTGGCTGCTCGATCTGAAAGCGGTCGACGCGCAGCCGTGGGTGGCGCCCGACCTGGGCGAGGACGGCCCGCGCCGCACCGATCGCGACTGGTACGGCGGCGTCTGCTATCTGCCCGATGACGCGACGCAGATCGTGGTTGCGCCGGCGCCGGCCAAGCCGGGGGAGCCAACGATGCCGGTGCTACAGCGCGTCGTCGCAGACGGGCCGCCGCTGCTGATCACGCGACCGAGCGCTGACGAAGTGCCCCTGTGGTGACCGCCGCCAGACTGGCGCTGGTCGCCTGCGGGCTGTGTGGCGTGGCCACCGCTCAGGCGCCGGTGCCACCGACGGCCACGGCGTTCCTGGCCGACCCGCTCCTGGCGCCGGTGCGCGCCAGCAACCAGGTCTGGCCAACCCGCATCGGCAGCCTCGACGTCTGGGTGATGACACTGCGCGGCGACGGCCATCAGAGCGGCCAACTGGTCGTCCACCAGGAGAGCCGCTTGGTCGTCAGCTTCTCGCCGCCGCGACCGGTGGGTCCGCTGCCGGCTACCGAGCAGACTCAGGCCGAGGCCGAGCCGACGGCGCGAGCGTTCGCCGCGCGCTGGGCACGCGAGGTCTTCGCGCCGGGTGGCGAGGTGTTGGTCGAGCGGTGCGCGACCTTGGCGGCGCGCGGCTACTGGTTGTTCCGGTTCCGCCGCGTGGTGCGACAGATCGAGCAACCGCTGTGGGCCCAGGTTGGCGTGCGCGGCTGCGACGGCACGGTGGCCTTCTGGCGGCGCTCGCCACCGCCGGTGCTGCCCGAGGCCCTGCTGCCCACCCGCACCATCAGCGCGGAGCAGGCGGTGCAGCGGGCCCGCGAGGTGGCGGCGCGGGACCGGGTTGAGGTCACCGGCTGGCTGCCACCGGTGGCCGAACTGCGGCACAGCGCCGAGGGCGGGCCACGGGTGGTCTGGGTGGTAGCCGGCGAGTGCCGCCCGCCGGGGCTGTTGCGCGTCGAGGTGGCCGACGGCGACCGCGTGCATAGCGACCTCGCCTGGGACGCGGAGGTCGAGGGCTGGTACCGCGCGCGCGGCGGCCAGGCGCTGCCGCCGGCGCCGACTGAGCTCCGGTTCGCCGACCAGCGCCCCGTGCCGACGCCCGACGGCCGGCGGGTCCTGTTCCGGTCCACGCGCTCACGGCCAGGGCATCCGGCCTGGTGCGCATCGCCGCCGGGGCTGTGCATCGTCGACCTGGACGGGCGGAACCTGCGCACGGTGGTGCCGGCGGCGCACGCCGCTGCGCTGTCGCCCGATGGCGGCTCGGTGGCTTGGTCGCTGGGCCGACAGGTCTTCTGCCGCCGACTCGACGAGCCGACCAGCCGACTCCTGTGGACCGCGCCGGTGCCGACCGCGTACACCGGCGGGGCCGCCGTGCCGGCGCTGGCCTGGAGTCCCGCCGGCGTGGTGGTCTGGTGTCAGGACACGCTGCTGCTGCTCGACCCGGTGACGCCCGGGGCGCCGCTGCGCCGCCTGGCCGATCCCCCGCAGCGGGCCGGGCAGTTGCTCGATCTGGGCACCGACGGGCGCGGCAACGTGGTGATCCTCTGCGCCCACGGCGGGCATGCAGATGGTCCTCACAACACCGACTACAGTCTCTGGCTGCTGGCCACCAGCCGGCCGGATGCGCTCGTCGAGCAACTGGCGCCGCGATGCGGCTGCGACCGGATGCCGGCGTTCGTCGACGGGCGCGCGGTGTTCAGCGGCGTGCGCGGCGGCCAGTGGCTGGTCGACACGCGCGTCGGCAGCCTGACCGAGTGGCTCGGGCCGACGGGCACCGGTGACGAACGCCCTTGGGGCCCGACGACCGGCTACACCTCGCTGATGCCCGACGGCCAGGCGGTGGTGGTGACGCGTCCGGCGGCGAACGAGCGCACCGTGCTGCTCTGGTGGCAGCCCCTGGCCGGCGGCGCGGCCAGACCGCTCACCACGGAGAGCGGCGCGGAGGTGCCCCTGCTGTGACCGCGGGCGCCTGAACCTTGGGACCAACCGTCCATGGGCGCGCCCTCCACTCCATGGGGACACACTCTATGGGGCAGCACACTATGGGGACAGTACACTCTATGGGGACAGTATACTTAACTGCGCGAGCACTCCATGGGGACAGGATACTTAACTGCGCGCAGTTAAGTATCCTGTCCCCATGGAGTGTGTCGCCACAGAGTGTCCGCCTAGCGTGTCGGCGACGGCGACCTACGGCACTTTGGCGGCGCGGAAGCCGAGGTACTCGTAACCGCGGGTCGGGTCCTTGAAGCTCCGGTTGCCCGCGCGGACGTCGAAGACGTGCTGCCAGAACGAGCCGCCGCGGATGACCTTGAAGTCGCCCTTGTCGGGTCCGCTCGGGTCCGTGTCGGGGGAGCTCGCATAGTAGTCGGCCTGGTAGGTGTCCTTGACCCATTCCCAGGCGTTGCCGAGCATATCGTTCAGGCCCCACGGGTTCGGCTTGTAGCTGCCCACCGGCGCCGTGCCGGCGACACCGTCATCGGTGTCGAAGGCCAGTTGCCATTCGGGGAACGCCTTGTGGCCGGTCTTGTCCGCCACGTTGGCGTACTTGCCGACCTCCTTCTCGTCGTCACCGAACCACCACTTGCCGGTGGTCCCGGCGCGGCAGGCATACTCCCACTGCGCCTCGGTGGGCAGGCTCACGCCGGCCCAGGAGCAGTAGCTGCGCGCGTCGTCCCAGGTGGCCTTCACCACCGGCTGCCTATCGCCGTTGAAGTCGGCCGGGCCGCGCTTGCCGCTGCTGTGGCGCGCCACCTTCTTGCGGTACTGCCCGTTGGTCACCTCAAAGCGGTACAACCAGAAGCCCTTGGTCAGCTTGATCTTGTGGGCCGGCTTCTCATCCTCGAACCAGGCCTTGTCGGCCTCGGTGCCGAGGGCTTCGCGGGCCTTGTCGAAGGCGGCCACCTGCTCGTCCTCGCTGGTGCCCATCGAGAACTCACCAGCGGGCACCCAGACCAACTCGGCGCCGTCCTTCGGGTTGACCACGAACTTGTCCGGATACGGCTTGCTGTCCTCGCCCCAGCCGAGCTTGCTGGGTGTCACGCCGGCGGCCAGCGCCGGCCCTTTGCGACCAAAGGCCGAAGTCACCTCGTCCGCGCCGGCCCAGCCGGCCGCCAGAGACACAACCAGAGCACTCCACAGCAGTCTGCGCATGGTGGTCACTTGCCTTTCAGGGTGTAGCGTTCCTCGGCCTCGTCGCTCATCCACATGCCCTCTTTGAAAGCGACGGCGCGAATGGTCGTGGTCTTCGTCAGCTTGAGCGGCGACTTGTACTGAGCCGATTGCAGCGTCGGCTTGCTGCCGTCCGTGGTGTAGTAGATGGTCGCGTCTTCGGTGCGCGTCTCCATGCGGACGGTGATCTCGTCCTTGAACTCGCGCCCCTCGGGGCTGAGCTTGGGTGTGGCGCAGCGCACCTTCTCCTTGACGAAGGTGGCCTGGACCACCGGACTCGGCAGCCAGTTCTTCTTGAACACGCGCGCCTTGACCGTGGTGGTCTCGGTCAGCGTCAAGGTCTCCTTGAACTCCGGCGAGTCCTCGTCCGGCTCCTTGCCGTCGGTGGTGTAGCGGATGGTCGAGCCCAGGAAGTTGACCCAGATCCGCACCTTGATCTCGTTCTTGAAGGTGGTCGCGCTCGGCTCGATGCGCGGCACCGGCGCGGGCTCGGGCACCAGCTTGTACTCGACCTTGGCCACCTCGCTCGGTTCCCAGCCATCGCAGAGCGCGATGGCCTGGATAGTGCTGGTCTCGCCGAGGAAGATCTTCTGGCCCTTGGCGTAGATGGGCGAGCCGCGGTGCGGACGCGAGCCGTCGGAGGTGAAGTGGATGGTGGCCTCCGCCAGGTCGCACTTGATGCCAAACTGCATCCCGCTGCCGTCGAACGTCTTGCCCGAGGCCGGGTCGAAGTACGGCGTCGGCACTTTCTCCGGGGCCCGGGTGAACACGCCCGTGGCCACCTCGCTGGCTTCCCAGCCGTCCTTGAACGCCTTGGCCTTGATGGTCGTGATGGCCTCGGAGTCCTTGTCCAGCTCAATCGGCCCCTCGTACTTCTTCGAGGAGGTCGTTGGGGGATCGCCGTTGGTGGTATAGCGAATGGTCGCACCGGCGGTGTCGCAGCTCAGCTTGATCTTGGTGCTGCGGCGGTAGACCGTCTTGTGCGGCGGGTCGAACTCGGGCGCCTTGACCTGCTGCACCTGCCGGGTGTAGGTCGCTTCCGCCACGTCGCTGTCGACCATGCCCTCTTTGATGGCGCGCGCCTTGAGCGTGCGCGTCTCCTGCACCACAATGCCGACCCCGGCGTACTTGGTGGAGCTGCGCGTGGGCTCCTTGCCGTCGTTGGTGAAGTAGATGGTCGCGCCCGCCGTGGCGCACTCGATCTCGACCATCAGCGCACCGGTGAAGGTCTTCGAGCCGGGCTTGAACACCGGCTTGGCCACCTCCTCGGCCAGCTTCAGGTACTCGTAGGTGACCGGCTCGCTCGGTTCCCAGTCGCGCTTGAAGGCGCGCACCGTGAGCTTGGTCTGCTCCTCGATGGTCAGCGAGCCGTCGCACTTCTTCGAGCTCTCCGTCGGCTTGTTGCCGTCGGTGGTGTAGTAGAACGTGACGCCGGGCACCTCGCAGGTCATCTTGACCTGGAGCTTGTCCTTGAAGATGGTCCGGTTCGCCGGCTCGAGCTTCGCCTTCGGCAGACGCCGCGTGTAGGTCTCCTTGGCGATGTCGCTGTCCGTCATGCCGTTCTTGTAGGCGCGAGCCTTAATGACGTGCGGCTCGCGAATGGTGAACGTGCCACGGAACTGCGTCGAGCTGGTGCTCGGGTCGCGCCCATCCGTGGTGTAGCGGATGATGGCGTCCTTGGTCGAGCACTCCATGCTGATGCGCAACTCGCCGTCGAAGATGCGCCCGCTCGGATCGAGCTTCGGTGTGGCCACCTTGGCCGCGAAGGCGCCGCTACAGCAACTGATCAGCAGCAGCACCGGCAGCCAACGCGACACCCGAATGCTGGCGCGCCGTGAGTGGTCGGTCATAGAATCTTCTCCCCGGGGCTACAGCGCTCACGCTGCCGCCGCCATACGGCACACTCAATCCACCCGGCGCGGACTCCCGCGGTCACCTGGCAAGTGCGGGAGTCCGCAACCTGTCCAGCGGCGGTAGCCCTCCAAGTGTAAGCTATCGGCCACCGCCGCCGCTGCTGAATACCCGGCGTCGTTGGCGGGCGTGGACGGCCGCGCCCTACGGTCGTGTTACGATGGCGCGGGCGTGGCCTCGGCTGGTGGCGCGCAGGAGTGAGTGATGGTCAAGGGTCTGTGGTGCTGGCCGGCGATGGCCTGGTTGGCGGTGGCCGAACCGGTGGCGGCGGCCACCACGTCGTGGCAGTTCACGCCCACCGGTTGGAATCCCGCCGACTTCATCCTGGTGAAGAGCCCACGCTGGGCTCACCTGGGCCAGTGGGTGCAGCAAGCCGACCACCTGGCGAACGCCGTGCCGGCCGGCGCCACCGGCGAGGAGATGGAGGGCAAACGGGCGCCCGAGACCTACACCAGCATGGTCTGGCGCCAGAAGGTGACCGGCAACGTGCGCCTGGCCACCACGCTGGCCTTCACCTGGCGCATGGCGCCGCTGCTGGTGCTCGCCCCGGAGCTGGGCCGCGACGCCGCGGGCCGGCCGGAGTACCGCGAGCACTTCGAGGTCTGCGTGTTCAACGAGGGCGTCAACGTCTGGCACCACCGCTATGCCGACGGCCGCCCGTCGTGGCACCTGGCCGCCTATAGTCGGTTCCCGCTAAAGGCCGACACGCGCTACCGCCTGGAAGTGGAGCTGAAGGGCCAGCGCCTGATCGTCCGTATCGACGGTCACGAGTTCGGCTACCAGGACGAGTCGCTGCCCACCAGCCGCTACGTCGGCCTGACCGGCTGCGAAGGGCTCAACCGCTTCTACGACTTCAGCGTGACCACGCCGTAGCACCGTTGTGCGCCGTTCTGAACTACGGGGACAGTATACTTAACTGCGCGCAGTTAAGTATACTGTCCCCGTAGCCTACAGCTCCTCGCCGACGTGCAGCGCCAAGCCGATCTGCTCGACATGTTCGCGGCGGCCGTTGTACCAGAGCAGCCAGCGGTGCCCGTCCCAGATGGCGTGGGGCTTGTAGCACGCGTCGGCGTCCCAGGTGCCGGCGCCCGGACGGATCAGCGGGTTGGCCGGGTGGCGGCGCCAATCGGTGATGCCATCGCGCGAGCGGGCCAGGCCGATCTGCGCGTGGTGGACATCGCGGAAGCCGATGTAGAACATCAGGTACTCGCCACCGTGCTTCACGACCTGGGCGGCGGTGACCTTGTGCTGCTCCCAGGCGATGGCCGGATCCGGCCGGAAGATCGGGTTGGTCGGGTGCTTGGTCCAGCGGATGCCGTCGGGACTGGTGGCGTAGCCGAGTGCATCGGGCTCGTACTGCTCGCCACCGGAGTACCACATGCGCCAGAGTCCCGCCTGAGCATCCCAGAGCACACTGGGACACATCACCGCCACGCGCTCCCACGGCTGGTCGGGGCTGAGCACCGGCTCGCGGCGCCGTGACCAGGTCACCCCATCGGCGCTGGTGGCGTAGCCGATCTGCGAGTGGCCGCGCGCCTGGCCGGTGTACCACAGGTGGTAGCCGTCGTCGCGCCGCACCAGGTCGGGCCGGTTGAGGTCGTCCTCCCAGCCGGTGTCGGCCGGCCCCAGCACGATGCGCGGCGCCGACCAGTGGACCCCGTCGGCGCTGTCGGTGACCGCCAGACTCTTCTGCGGCCGCCAGGAGAAGCACATCTGGTAGTGTTCGGCCTCGCGGCGCACGGTGATGTCGAAGCAGGTGCCCAGGTCGCCGCCGAGGACCGGGCTGGCCGGGTGTTTGGTCCAGCCGGCGACGGCCTGGGCCGCGGGCAACGGCACGGTGAGCCGCTGCAGCCCCGGCGCGGCGGCCAGCTCGCGGCCGTCGCAGAGCACCCGCAGACCCGCGCCGCGGTGGTAGCGCTCGCCCGTGCGGTCGAACAGGATGGTCAGCGTTCGGTCACGGTAGGCCAGGTTGTCCAGGCACCACCAGTCCCAGGTGCCCTCGGGCACCAGCGGATTGACCTCCAGGATGTCGTCGGGCCGCGGCCGCAGACCGACCAGGCCGCTGATGACCAGGTCGCAGAAGGTCGAGTGGTTGTAGTCCTGGCCGCGCTCGACACCGCCCTTGCCCGCGTCCCAGGTGCCGTTGCGCCAGGTCTTCAGCCGCGTGCGCGCGATCCAGTCGCCGGTCAACGGGTTCAGGTTCTCGTCGATCCAGGGCACTTCGCGGCCGTCGTCTAGCTTCAGCCGGTGCGAGCGCGCGTAGGTCCGCAGCAGCTCGAAGTAGTCGCGCACGCCGATGGCGTCCTGTGCGGGACCGTTGAGCAAGTTGGCCAGGGCGGTCAGCGTCACCGCGGTCGAGTAGGGCCAGCTCGGACCGTTCCACTGGCACTCGTGCCCTTCGTAGGACAGCCGGAAGCCCGGATGCCGCCGCTCGCAGGTGGTCGGCCCGAACGGCGCCGCGAAGCCTTGCGGGTCGGTCAACTGCCGCCAGGCCACGGCGTACCGCGCGTCGGGCAGGTTCAGGTACCACGGCGTGTAGCCGTGCAGCTCGCGCACGTCGGCCAGCTTGGCGCCCTCACCCCGCGGCAGCACCTTGAAGAACTGCGCGCTCTCGTCCCACAGCCGCGTCTGGACCAGCTCCTTGAGTCGGGCCGCCTTGGCGCGATAGGTCGCGGCCAGCTCGGCGCGGCCGGCGCGGTCGGCCAGGTGGGCAATGGCGAGTGCATCGCCATACTGGTAGGTGTTGATCGTGGCGCGGTAACCGGTGCCGCCCACCGACACCTCCATGCCGTCCTCGCCATCGACCTGCCAGTACAGCCCGTCCGGACCCAGGCGGCTCTGCTCCCACGCGGTGTAGTTGGCCACCAGGTCGTCCAGCAGGTCGGCGGCCAGGTCGAACCGGCCGGTGACCAGCGCGTACTGCCACAGCGCGTCGGCGGCCCAGAAGCTGTACCGGCGCGGCTCGCCGCCGCGGCGGAACCAGAAGCTGGCGTACTGGTCGCACGGCCGCCGATCGCGCAGCCAGCGCCCTTCGCGCAGGTGGTGGCCGGCGGCGCAACTGATGGTGTTGTGCTTGCCGGCCCAGGGCACGGTGGGCAGGAACTCGGTCACCACCCAGCCGTCGGGCGTCTGCTTCAGGTGCTTGCGGAAGGTCCACCAGCGGAAGTACCAGGTGCGCTGCACGTCGGCGTCGGGGCACTCGAACAGCGGCATCCGGTCCCGCAGGAAGGCCCAGGCCGCGGCGTTGGGCACCGCCTGCGCGTAGAGCTCCTGATCGTCGCGGTTGAAGCCCTCGATGGTGGGCCGGAACTGCTCGGGATCGAGCACAGCGGCGGTGGTGGGTGCACCGCCGGCCAGGACAGTCAGGGCGCCGCAGGCGGCGAGGGTTCCGAGCACGGGTCCGTCTCCGGATCACTCGGGTTGGCCGCCGGGGCGG
>CAZHGD010000005.1:0-100954 GCA_964531735.1 uncultured Fimbriimonadaceae bacterium
CTGGCCACCGTGCTGCCGCGGCCGGGTCCGCTGGTGGCGCCCGGCCGGCTGCCGGTCCCGTTCGACCCGCTCCCGGTGCGCCTGCCGTGCGACCTGGACGCCGGGCTGGTGGAGCTGGGCCGGCTGGTGCTGCTGCTGCTGGCGCTGAGCGTGGGGGCCCGGACGCCGCGACGGTGGCTGCTGGCCGGTCTGGCCGGTGGCGTGGTGGCGGTGGCGCTACGCGGCTGGCAGGAGTACCTGCCGCAGCTCCGCCTCGGCGGGGCCGACTGGCGCGTGTTCGGCGGCTTCGTCAACCCGAATCTGCTGGCGGCCTACCTGGTGGTGGCCCTGCCGGTGCTGTTGGCGACCGCGGCGCTGGCCACCGAGGATGCGGCGCCGGCGCAGTGGCTGGCCCGCCAGCAGGTGGCGCGGCCCGGGCTGAAGCTGCGCGTGCTGGCCATCGCCGCGGCCGTACTGGCGGCGGGTGTGCTGGCGCTGACGCGTTCGCGGGGCGGTTTGGCCGGCCTGGTCGTGGCGGCGCTCGCCTGCGGTCTGGGCCTGCTGCGCGCGGGCCGGCCGAAGCTGGCGGCGCGCCTGCTCGTCGGCGCCGTGCTGGTGGTGCTGCTGATCGGCCTGGGTCCGCTGCGCTCCCGTCTGACGGCCGGCGCGGGCATGGCGCACTCGAAGGACTTCCGCGTCCTGACCTGGGCGGGCACGCTCGACCTCTGCCGTGACTACCCGGTGTTCGGCGTCGGCCTGGGAGCCTGGCCGGCGGTGTACCCGCTGTACGCGCGGGCCGGCTTCACGCAGCACGCGCACAGCGGCTACCTGCAGACGCTGGCCGAGAGCGGCGTGCTCGGCCTCGCGGCGCATCTCTGGCTACTCGGCGCGCTGGCGGTGGCGGGCTGGCGGGCGCTCGACGAGCCCCGGCGGCGGCCGCTGGGCCTGGCCCTGCTGGCTGCGGTCAGCGGGTTCGCCGTCCACAGCGCGGTGGACAATGGCTGGTACGTGCCGGCCGTGCCACTGGTGCTGGTGCTGCTCGGCGCGTCGCTGGGCGAGCCGCGCTCGCCGGCGGCAACGCGCCGGTGGCCGCTGGTGGCCGCGGCCGTGGTGCTGTGTGGCTACACCGGACTGATGTGGCGTTCCGAGGCCGCGCGGGCGGAGGCGAAGGAGGCGGCGGCCAGCGGCGCGCTGGCCTCGGCGCGCGAGGGCCTGCGCCAGAGCCGCTCCTGGGCCCCCTGGCGCGCGGTGGTCGAGGAGGACCTGGCCGGTGTCGAGGGCGCCGCCGGTGACCTGGCCGCTACCGACCGGGCCTACCGTGAAGCGGTGCGGCGTCGCCCGACCAGCGCGCGCACCAGCTACCGCTGGGCCGCGCACTTGGCCACCCAGGGCTTGCTGGACCGCGCCATCGCCTGTTCGGCCCGTTCGGTGGCGTTGGCGCCGATGCACCTGCAGGCCTGGCTGCAACTCGGCCGGCTGCTGGAACAAGCGAACCGCCCCGACGAGGCCCGGCGAGTCTACGCGCGACTGGACGAGTTGGCCTGCTCGCCGGCGCTGGCCGAGGCCGATCCGATCAAGGATGTCCAGCTCGAGCCGGTCCACGCCTACGGTCTGATGCGGCTCGGCGATCTGTCGGCGGCGGCCGGCGACCCGGCGCGCGCGCGCGACGCCTACACGCGCGCCCTGCCCCAGTTCGCCAAGTACCTGGACGCCTGCCGCCAGACCGAGGCCTACCTGGCCGATCTACCGGCTGAGGATCGCCTGCGCATGATGGAGACGCGCGGCCTGCACGCCACCGAGCGCCGGCAGGTGGAACAGTTGGTGCGCCGCGCCGAGGAGCAACTGGCCAGACCGTAGGCTGGCGAGGAGCAACACATGACCGCCCAGATCAACGACCGCGTCTTCTTCCGCGAGGTGGCGTACGAACTGGTTGGCTTCGACGGTCAGGGCCTGTTCGACCCGGCCGACCTCGGGCTGTGTGTCCGGCCGCTCCACACGGCCTGTTGGCGCGGCTTCTACTGCACCTACGAGGTGGTCGACGACCAGTTCCGCCTGCGTGACGCGCATCTCGGGCTGAGCGCCGCCGAGTATCCCGATGGCTTCCCGAGCCTCTTCGGCGTCGCGCCGAGCCCGCCGGGACAGTACGAGTCTGCCGCCATCTACCTGGACGTGGGCCACGTCGTGCCCTACACCGGCCGCCTGTTGCTGGGCCACGGCTTCATCAGCTCGCTGTACGTCCACATGGGCTTCCACCCGGCGTGGAAGTACCGGCAGGTGTGCTTGCTCGAGCTAGAGGGCGGTCGCCTGGTGAACTGGGAAGACCGCAGTCAGCAGGCCGCCGCAGACCGACACCGGCACCTCACCGAGGACGAGCCGCGGACGGACCTGCTGTCCTGGGTCGAGAGCACCTTCGAGCGCAACGTCGATCCGGACGACTGATCGCTGGTACGCTCATTCGGCCTCGAGCAACGTCCCGTCGCCTGGTTGCAGCGTGATGGTCACCGCGTTGTCGGTGCCGCGTTGCAGCACCTGGCCGGTGCGCAGGTCGCGCAGGTTGTGCGGCTTGAGCAGGTAGACGCGCAGCGTCTGCGGCCGCTCGGTGTCGTCGTTGACCAGTACACTCACCGTCCGCTTCAACGCGGCGTTGTGCAGGCCGCCGAGCCAGCCGGGCGCGGCCACTTCGCCAAAGGGCGGCTCGACCGGCACGGCGCCGGCGAGCAACTGCTGCAACGGTTCCAGCGCGGCGAACGCTTCGCCCACGGCGGTGTACTGTGGCGTGCTCGAACCGTCGGGCCGCACCAGCGCGCCGGAGTTGCCCAGGGGCACCTCCTGCTTCACCGCCAGGCTGGGCGGGAAGGCCGGGCCGACGTACGGCTTCGCGGTGGGTGAGTCGGTGGGCGACGGCGAGTAGAGGAACCAGAAGAAGCCGCGCACACCGGCGCCGATCGCGCTCCACACCTGCCAGCGGCTCTCGCCCACGGTGGGCACGCGCCAGTGCAGGATGCTGCCCGGCAGCATGACCATCTCGCCTTTGGCGTCATAGCGCCAGGGACCCCAGACGTCGGTGAAGCTCTGCGGCATCAGCCACGGCGTGCGGCCGGCCTTCTGTGCCGCCTGTGCGGCGATCTGGGCGTGGCGCCGGTACCAGTTGCGCGAGACGGGTGGCGTGTTGGGCCCGTTCGGATTGCCGGCGGCGAAGAACGGGTAGACGTCGGTACACACGGCGCCGAAGCCGGTCTGCTCGGCGAACGTGGGCGAATCGGGCCACATGGTCACCACCACCGTCGGCTGGGTGGCGCCCCATTCGTGGAACTTGCGCCGGAACGTCTCCATCTCGCCGACGATCTGCTTCGTCGGCTCATCACACAGCGCCCAGGCGAGGATGGCCGGCGAATCGCCCGCCGCGGCGATGGCCCGTTTGGACTCCTTCTCCAGGTAGGCCCAGTTGTTGCGCCGCCAGTCGATGTTGTAGTGCAACTCGCCCAGCGCCGGGACCAGCTTCATGCGGCGGGCGGCCAGGCGGTCGGCCAGCGGGCGCAGGTCGGGTATGCCCAGGTTGACCGCCCAAACGCTGTCGACATGGTGTGCGCGCAAGTCGTCCAGGCACCGCTCGACGTAGGCCCACTTGTCCAGGCCGTTGCGTTTGGCCAGGCCGTCAACGCGCTCCCAGGCCCAGTAGACGCCGCGCGGAAAGGTGCCGTTGAGGCTGGGCGGCTCGGCGCCGGCGGCCAGCAACGGCAGTCCCAGGAGCAGCAACAGGCAGCAGGACTGACGCATCAGTGGTCTCCTCGGCCGTCGTGTGCCAGATGGGCTGGTCTACACGGGCAGCGACCAGGGCGCGCGGTACGGTGGCCGCAGCAAGCGGTTCGCGGCCTCGTCACCGACGAACTGCGCACGCTCGGCGTCCCAGGTCAGCTTGCGGCCGGTGCGAAAGGCGATGACACCCAGGTGGAGCGGCGTGGTCAGCGCGAAGGCATGGGCGATGTTGCTCTCGGGCTGCTCGCGCGTCCGCACGCAGTCGATGAAGTGCCGCTGGTGACCCGGTGAGCGCGGTAGCGTCTCGGGCACGTCGGGCAGGTCGGAGACCACCTTGCCGTCGAGGAAGATGACCCGCGAGCCGTAGTCGCAGACCAGTGACCCGCGGTCGCCTTCGAACTGCGCGCCGATGCCGCGCCCGGCAGCGCCGGGCACGTTCGGGGCGTCGCTGCTCCAGTGGATGGTCAGGTTGTCGAACGTGTAGGTGGCGCGGATGTCGCGGGGCGTCTCGGCGATGCCGTCGTGCGGCACCGTGCCGCCGGCCACCACGGTCCGCACCGGACCCGGCTCCAGCGCCCACCAGACGACATCGGCGATGTGGCACCAGAAGTCGCCATAGACACCGCTGGAGTAGTCCCAGAAGTAGCGGAACGTGCCGTGAGCGCGCGCCGGGTTGTACTGGTGCCAGGGCGCCGGCCCGAGCCACATCTCCCAGTCGAGGGTCGGCGGCGGCGCGCCGTCGGGCGGATAGCCCATGCCGGGCGTGCCGCCGGTCTTCCACAGGCGGACCGTGTGAATGCGACCCAGCGCGCCCGAGCGGACCAGCTCCACCACGCGGTGGTAGTTGTCACCGGCGTGGATCTGCGTGCCGAGCTGGAACACGCGCCCGTAGCGGCGAGCCAGCGAGAGCATCGCTTCGGCCTCGCCATAGGTGCGTGACAGCGGCTTCTCGCCGTAGACGTCCTTGCCGGCCTGGAAGGCCAGCAGCGCCACCAGCGCATGCCAGTGGTCCGGCGTGGCACAGGTGATCACGTCGATGTCGGGCCGGTCGAGCACCTCGCGGAAGTCGCGATAGCCCTTGACGTGGCCCTGCGGCCGCAGTTGCTTGACGCGCGCCACGGTGGCATCCAGCCGCGTCTGGTCGACGTCGCAGATGGCGGCGATGTCGGTATCGGGCAGACCGGCGAACCAGCCCACGTGGGCGTTGCCCATGCCACCGACGCCGATATGGGCCACGGTGACGCGGTCGTTGGCGGCCACCGAGCGGCGGCGCGTCGCCAGGGCCGCGCCGGCGGCCAGGCCCCAGCGCAGCAGATCACGACGGTTCAGCGAGCGGTCTCGAGCATCCATCCGGCGGTCTCACATCCGCCGGGTGGGCTTCGCGATGACTCGACGGCCTCCTCTAGGCTACGGCCGCTGCCACTTGGCGTGCCCGTCGAGGTAGAGGCAGTTGGCCCCGTCGTTGTGCCGATAGGACGGCGCGCGGCAGGTGGCCCCAGACTGCGAGAGCACCGACCACTGGGTCGGGAAGACGTTGAGCATGCCGCCATCGCAATCGGTCATCGTCAGCGTGCCAGCGGGCTGGTCGAAGCTGGCCATCGCGGTGCTGTTGCCGCAACAACCAGAGAACGGGTTGCGGGGCAGCGAGTAGCCCGGGTTCTGGGCGGTGTTGCTGGGGCAGATGACGATCTGCTGGTTCTTGATGTACGGCTGCAGGACGGTCTGCCAGATGGCGCAGCCGTAGGTCCAGGGACCGGAGCCGGCATAGCAGGGCTGCTGCTTGAGGTACTTCTCGTCGTAGTCCTGGGCGTACTGCATCAGGGACACACCGAGCTGCTTGGCATTGCTCTGGCAGCTCGATTGCCGCGCCTTCTCGCGGGCTTTGGCGAAGACCGGGAACAGGATCGCCGCCAGAATGGCGATGATGGCGATCACAACGAGCAACTCGATCAGGGTGAACGCGCGCCGCTGCATCTGTGCCTCCATGGCCCAGCGGTCCCTGCGGCGACAGCGTCTGACGCCTCCGGCGGCGACCCGGGCCCACCGGCGGTCTTCTGCTGCTACCGAGACGCGCCGCGCGCCGAACAGTTCAGTCGCGCGGTCCGACCGCCTGGCGCGGGCACGCGTTGACCGAACCGCCGGCCCGGCGGTATAGTTGGGGCCACACGGAACCGCGGACATGGCTCTCTTGCGCGCAATCTGGCAGGCGATCAGCAAAGCTCTGATGGCCTTTGGGCACTTCATGTCCTCGTACGTGGTCACCCCGGTGCTGTACTTCGTCGTGATGGCGCCGTTCGCGCCGTTCGCCCGTCGCGGCGACCCGCTGCGCGTGAGCGCGCAGGCCGGGCCGCAGTGGCATCCCCGCGCGACCGCGACCGATGACCTGGAGAGCGCGGCGCGAATGCACTGAGCCGCGCGGCAGGAATCGTCCTGCGCACCGCCAAGCTCGTGGGCGGAGTCGCCCATGCGCAAGCTCGTCATCGCGGTCTGCCTGTTGCTCACCCCGGCCCTGGCCGAGCCCTTGCGGGTCTCGGGACACAACCTCGACGTCAGTGTCTCCGAGCGCGGTGAGTTGGCGGTCACGCATCGCCTGACCGGCCGGACCTACCGGACGACCGTGCCGCCGGCACCGCCGACCTTGACCATTCCGCAGGCCGCGCAGTCACCGGTGATCGATGGTGACCTCGGCGAATGGGCCGCCGTACCGGCCGTGCCGATCGGGTCCGACATGGTCTCCGAGCGCATCGGCGAGGGCTCCGCTCCGGTCTGCGCCGCCGAAGCCCGGTGGCTGTGGGACGCCGACCACCTGTACGTGGCCATCACGGTCAAGGACGCGCGCCTGGTCTTCCCGAGTGCCGCCACGTTGCGTTGGTGGGACTATGACTCCGCTGAGGTCTGGCTGGGCGGCACGCAGGTCGGCTTCAGCGTCACCCCGGCCGGTTGCCTGGCCAGCCGCGTCAGTGAGCCGGCGGCGGGCTGTCGCGTGGCGATGAGGCAGGCGCGCCTCCAGCGCACCAGCAACGTGCTGCCCTGTGCCGATGGCGCGCCGGCGGCGCCGCGCGGGTACACCATCGAGGCGGCGGTGCCCTGGCGGCTGATGGCGCAGCCGCCGGCGGTGGCCGTGGGGGCGCAGGTGCCGGTGGCCGTGGGCGTCAACGATGCCGGCGCCACAGGCAAGCGCGAGGCGCAGATCTACTACCCGCGCACTTGGCGGCATTCCTCGCCCGAGACCTTTGCCCTGGCGACGCTGGGCGACGTTCGTGGGCAGGTGCCGGGCGGCGCGAAGCCGGTGGCGCCGGTGGTCAGCAACCTGCGTCGCGTGCCGCGTGGCGTCTCGTTCCGGCGCCTGCTGTCGTCGCCGCGTGGCCAGATGGTGCAGGCCGAGGTGCAGGTCACCACGGCGCGCGACGCCGACGCCATCGAGTTGACCGTCGACGTGCCCGACCGCACGGTGCCGTTCCAGGCCAGCGCGTTCCCCGGCCCGCTCGCGGCCGACCTGGAGCAAGGGCGAATCTGCTACGCGCCATACATGGACGGCATCGACCTGCCGCAGGACAGCCCGAAGATCCACCGCTGGGGGCTGGGACCGGCGCACGATCTGCCCTTTGTCGGCCTCTACGACGCGGCCAAGGGCGATGGCTACCTGCTCATCGCCGAGACGCCGCACGACGCGCAGTTCGTCTTCCAGCCGGCCTCCGCGAAGCCGGGCGACAAGCGCCTGGTGCCGCAGATCAACTGGCTGCCCGAACTGGGCAAGTTCGGCTACACGCGCAAGGCCCGCATCGAGTTCGTGGCCGCGGGCGGCTATGTGGCCATGGCGCGGCGCTACCGGGCGCTGGCGCGCCGGCAGGGCTACGTGAAGACGCTGCTGGAAAAGCAGCGCGAGCGCCCGCAGTTGGCGCGCCTGGGTGGTTCACCCGACGTCTGGGCCGGCGACCTGAGCTGGGCGCGCGAAGCGCACGCCCGCGGCATGGAGCAGTGCCTGCTCAACTACACGGCCAGTCGCGCCAACATGCAGGCGGTCAACGACCTCGGCTGGCTGACCAGCCGCTACGACAACTACGCCGACCTGCTGGAGGAGAAGGACCCGGCCAAGTGGGACGCCGTCAAGGGCTCGCTCGATATGTGCTACGTCCTGCCCGACGGCAAGCTCATGCTCGGCTGGCTGACCTGGGACAAGAAGATGCAGTACTACGAGCGGTCCTCGGCCACGGCCGAGGCCGCCGCTCGCAACTACATGCCCAAGGACCTGGAGCAGCACCCGTACCTGGCCCGCTTCCTCGACGTCACCACCGCCTCGGGGCTCTACGAGGACTACCATCCGCAGCGGACGTTCGGCCGCCGTCAGGATGTCGAGCACCGGTTGGCGCTGTTCCGCTACACGAACAGCCTGAAGCTGGTCACCGGCGGCGAGCACGGCCGGTTCTGGGCCGTGCCGACCATGGACTACTTCGAAGGCATGATGTCGGGCAACGTGTACTTCTCGTGGCCGGCGGGGCACCTGCTGCGGCCGGAGAAGGGCCGCGAGGGCATCAGCCAGGACTACTACACCTACGGCCTCGGCGGCGAGTACCGCGTGCCGTTGTTCGAGTTGGTCTTCCACGACTGCGTGGTCAACTACTGGTACTGGGGCGACAGCACCGACTTCCTGCACCCGCTGGACCCCAAGATCACCGATCGCAAGGACGCGCTGAACGTGCTCTACGGCACGCCGCCGATGTACTGGATCAACAAGAGCGGCTTCGGGCGCGACCCGGAGGCCGGCTGGCCGCGGCTGATGCAGAGCTATCGCCACACCTGCCGCTGGCACCGTGAAGTGGTCAACCAGGAGATGACCAACCACGAGTACCTGACGCCGGACAAGCTGGTCCAGCGGACGACCTTCAGCGGCGGCTTCCAGGCGGTGGCCAACCTGGCGACGGAGAACCGGACCGTCACGGTCGCCGGCCGCGAGGTGGTCCTGCCGCCGGACGGATTCGTGGCCACCGGACCCGACTTCGTGCTGGAGCGGCGGGTGCTGGACGGCCGCACTGTCACCCGCATCCGGTCGGCGCAGTACGCGTTCGTCGACGGCGGCGGCCGGCCGGTGAGCGTGCCGGGCCTGTCGTCCAGCGGTCAGGCGACGGTGCTCGTCACCGCCGCCGAACGGCTGCGGGTCGCGGCGCACAGCGCGGCCGCGGAACTGAATCCGGCGGCGCTGGTGCCCGGCTGGGACCTCGGCGGCATGCGGCTGTTCCGGCTCGACACGGGCGGCCAGCGCGTGCAAGCGCTGCCGCTGGTGGTACGCGACGGGCGCGTCAGCCTGCTGGCCACTAAGGACGTGCTGGAACTGGCCACCGGCCGCGAAACGCGCCTGGCCGACCTGGTGCTGGAGCCGGCGGCGGTGGCCGTCAGCCCGGCGGCGCCGAAGCAAGGCGAGCCGCTCAGCATCACCGCCACGGTGCGCAACGACGGCGGCTCCGCGGTGCAAGGTGGCGCCATGGTGGCGCTGGTGGACGGCGCCGAAGCGGCGCGGGCGCCGCTCAACGTGGCGCCGCGCGGGCAGCAGTCCGTCACGTTGTCGGTGCCGACCGCGCAGCTTGACGGCCCGCGCGTGCTGGCGGTCGTGGCGCAGACGCCGGCCGGCCAGGGCGAGCAGTTGACCGGCAACAACCGCGTCGAGCAGACCGTCCAGGTCGTCCTGGACCGCGGTCGCTTCGGCGCCCAGCCGCTACGGGTGCTGACCGTGACCAACGGGCGGCTCGCGCAGACCGACGCCGTGGTGACCACACCGCTGACGCTGCCGGCCGACGTGGCGCCGGCGAGCATTCGCGTCTGGGACCCGGCCGCCGGCCTGGCGCTGCCGGCCCAGTTCGAGCCGGCGGCGCCGAACGGCCGCGCAGGCACGCTGGCCGTGCGCCTGAGCGGCCCGCTGGCCGCCGGGGCCACGCGACGGCTGGAGGTGCTCGGCCAGACCGGACCGGCCACCGTGCTGGCGCCCGCGGGCGGCTTCTGGCGTCCCGACAGCCAGGAGATCGTCACGCCGGCCTACGCGCTGACGCTGGCGGCCGGCGTCATCACCGACATCCAGGTGCGCCACGCCGGGGCACCGCGCCAGCCGGTGATCCAGCAGGTGGGCTACAGCAGTGGACCCACGGGGTGGGTGCAGGAGAACGGCCGCCTGGAGGCCTTCGACGTGTTGGCCAGTGGCCCGGTGCGCACGGTCATCCGGGTGCGCCGCAACCTGGCCAACGGGACCACGGTGTACACCAAGGTCTACGCCTTCCTGGCCGACCGGTTCGAGGTCACCTGCGACGCGCAGCCGTCGGTCAGCGGCGCGCACAACCGGGTCTACTACCTGCAAGGCGGCACCTACACCGACAGTCGCGCGAAGACCTCACTGATTGACGGCAAGGGCGACGACGATGACCACATCTCCGGCCCGCCGGCGGCCTGGCTGGCGCTGCGTGGCAACGGCTGGGCGCACAGCGTGGTGGCCCTGGAGCCGGCCTCAGGGGTGATCTTCTGGGACTCCGGCAACATGGGCGGCCTCGGCCTGGGCGGCACCGCGGCGCGCTCGCGGCAGGCGTTCTGCTTCCATCCGGGCCAGACCGACGACACGTTCGCTCGTCAGGACACCGAGCGGCTGCTCAACCTGCCGAAGGTGCAGTAGCGCCGGGTGAGGGAGCGTGACCGATGAACGAAGCCAGGCGCGGCACGCTGTGGTCGTTGCTGGGTGACTTGCCCGAGTACCGGCCGATTGGTGCCGAACTGCTGGACACCCGGCAGGAGGATGGCTACCGAGTCGAGCATCTGCGGCTCGACCTCAACGGCCTGGAGCCGGTGCCGGCGTATGTGGTGGTGCCCGACGACCTGATGGCGCCGGCACCGGGCATCGTGTTCAACCACTCGCACGGCGGGCAGTACGCGGTGGGCAAGACCGAGCTGCTGGACGGCAACGTCTACCCGCTGCGCGCGTATGCACCGGTGTTGGCGCGGCTCGGCTATGTGACCATTGCCATCGACGCCTGGTGTTTCGGCGAGCGGAGCCACACCAGCGAGGGCGACACCTTCAAGACCATGCTGTGGCACGGGCAATGCCTGTGGGGCATGATGATGTGGGACAGCTACCGCGCGGTGGACTACCTGGCCAGCCGGCCCGAGGTGGACCCGTCGCGGATCGGCACCATGGGTCTGTCCATGGGCTGCACCGCGTCGTGGTGGCTGGCGGCGCTCGATGTCCGCATCAGGGCCTGCTGCGGCCTGGTCTGTCTGAGCGACTACCAGGCGTTGTTGGCCAATCGGGCGGTGGGTGGCCACGGCGTCTACTACTTCGTGCCCAGCCTGCTCAAGCACTTCCAGACCGCCGACATCATCAAGCTGATCTGCCCACGGGCGTTCCTCAGCCTCAATGGCGACCAGGATGCCGGTACGCCGCCGGAGGGCGTGGAGCGCATCCGGGCCGCGGTGAGCGGCGACTGGGCCGCGGCCGGCGTGCCCGACCGGTTGCGCATTCGCCGGTACGACGTCGGTCATGTGGAGACCGACGAGATGCACGCCGAAGTGGTGGCCTGGCTGGAGCGTCACTTGCGGGGCTGACCGCGACCGGCGGGCCAGCGTAGCGGCAAAGTAACCAGCCGCGCGAAGGCGCGGTTGACGTTCGTCGCGCGGGCCACCTAGAATCACCCCAGGTTCTCAACGCACACCGGGCCATGCCGTCTGGTTGGGGGCGGGGCCAGAGGTGACTCCATGAGGCGGGTGCTCAGCCGGGCGGTCCCGGTCGTGGTGGTGGCCCTGGCGGCCGGCGCGGCCGCGCGGCTGTTGGGTTCGGGGCCGCTGCTGGTGGCGGTGGTGACCCGCTCCAGTTCAGGCTCGGTGATCGGTTCGAGCGAGGCCAACGCCGGGGTCCTCTTCGCTGAAGAAGTGCGCGCTTCGCGGCTCAAGGTGTTCCCGCTCGACGACCACTGGCGACCGGCGGTGACGCGGCAGCGGATCGCCGAAGCGCGGGCCCAGGGCGTGCGGTTCTTCATCACCTCGCACCCGTCGAACTGCGCCGTCGAGGTGGCACCGATGTTCGGCGACGCCGATGCGGCGCTGATGATCGTGGCGGCATCGACCACCGATGTGCTCACCGGGCAAGACGACGGCGTGCTGCGGGTGGTGCCGGAAGTAGGCCAGGAACAGCGTGAGCTGGCTCGCCACGTGGCCGAGCGCGGTGCGCACCGCATCCTGGTGGTGCAGGACACCGGCAACCGGCCGTACACCGATCCGGCGTTCCGGGAGTTCTCTGAGGAACTGGCGCGGCACGGCCGCTTCCAGATCGCCCGGCGCGAGGTGCTCGTTTCGAGCTGTCGGCCGGACGAGTTGAGGGAGTTCTTGGCCCAACCGGCCGACCTGCTGTACATCCTGGCGGGCAGCTACCAGCCGGCCATCGGGACCATCGCCCAGTTGTTCTGCCTGCAGTCTGAGACGGCGCCGATCCTGCTGACGCCGTGGACGCGCTCGCCGGCGGTGATGGAGGCGGCCGGGCCCGCGGTCCGTCGCATCATTCTGCCTGCGCACTACCCGGCCCGCGGCGCCGACCCAGCCATACACAGCTACGTGACCCGGTTCCGCGCCCGCTTCGGCTACGATCCGGCCTCGATGAGCGTCAGTGTGCGCCAGGCGCTCGAACTGCTCGACGCGGCGGTGCGAGCCGGCCACCGCACACCACGGCAGGTCAAACGCTGGCTCCTTGACCATTCACCGCACCACACCTCGCTCGGCCCGGTCTGCTTCGATGGCTATGGCGATGCCACCACCGGTTTCTACTTCCTGACCGACCTGCGCCAGGAATTCGACGAATGAGGGGCTCCTCCGGCCGCTTCCGCGACTTCGTGCTGGCCATGGACCTGGCGGCCGCGGGCGCGGTGGTCGCGCTCCTGTTCGGCGGCCTGCTGTTCATCTACACGTTGTTCACGGCCCAGTACCTGGCCGCGCGGCACCAAGACGCCGACAAGATGCGCGTGCTGCTGGAGGAACACCTGGGCCAGGCGCGCGAGGATATGCGGCTGTTCATCGAGCTGGACAGCGCCGAACGACAGGTGGTCAGCCGTCACTTCCTGCGGTCGGTCAGCGACCTGTACCGCCTGGACGACGAGCTCCGCATCGACACCATCTACCTGGCCGTGCCCAGGAGCCGGCTGTTTCGTGGCTACTCCTTCGCCCAGGGCAGTGTGGGCCATTACCTGCGGCAGGCGTCTGCCGCGGACGGCTGCTCGGCCATCATGAGCGGGCTCGAAGACGAGCAGCCGAGCATCTACTGCAGCTTGACGGCCGGGCCCGAGCGGTTCCTGGCCCGGGTCGAGATCGCCTACATCACCGCGCTGTTGGAGAAGATGGCCCGCTTCACCGGCCGGCCGGTACTGCTGCTGGCCCGCGACGGCTTCGTGGTTACTTCCACGGCGCCGGCGCTCCGGCTGTCCAGCCTGGCGCCGCAGCTCGCCGGGCCACCACACCGGCGCTTCACCGCTGGTGGCCAGCGGTGGATACCGCTCTTCTCGCAGAGCAAGGTGGCCGGCGTCACCGTGGCGCTGCTCATCCCTGACCAGGTGTTCGGGCTGCTGCGGAACGTGCTCATTCTCTCAGGACTGCTGTGCGTGGTCGCGTTGGCGGCCATCACACTGCTCAAGCGGCGCCTGACCGACCGCCTGATGCTGGCGCCGCTGGCCGCCTTTGCCGGCCGATTGGAGCAGTTCACCACTGCCGAGGCCAGGTCGCCCGCCTCACCAGGCGCCTACCGGTTTGCCGAACTGGTGCTCCTGGACCAGCGGCTGACCGACCTGACGCGGGCCGTCGCGGAGCGCGAAGAGGGGCTGCGCGCGGCGCTGGCGCAGTTGCGCGAGAGCCGGAGCTTCACCATCCAGGCGGTCGACCACGCCCGGGAGTTCTTCGGCTGGCTCAGCCCCGACGGCGTCGTCCAGTACGCCAATGCCACGGCACTGACGCTGATCGGCCTGGCCGCTGGCGACGTGGTCGGCCGACCGCTCTGGGAGACGCCCTGGTTCGACCATGATCCGGCTGAGGCCGAACGGCTCCGCGCCGCGCTCGGGCGAGCGGCGGGCGGCGAGTCGGTCCGTTACGAGGCGACCCACGTCAGCACGGACGGTTCGCGGCGTGAGGTGGACTTCAACCTCCATCCGACCTTCGACAGCAGCGGCCAGGTCGCCTTGCTGGTAGCCGAAGGCCGCGACATCACCGAGGAGCGGTCGGCGGTGCGCCAACAGGAACGCATGGCCGACCTGCTCCACCAAAGCCAGAAGATGGAGTCCATCGGCCGGCTGGCGGGTGGCGTCGCCCATGACTTCAACAACATGCTGGTGGTCATCATCGGCCACGCCGACCTGGTCATGGAGCAGCTCGACCCGGCCGATCCGCGGTATGCCGAACTGGTCGAGATCCGCAACGCCGCCGAGCGCTCCGCCGATCTGACCCGGCAGTTGCTGGCCTTCGCCCGGAAGCAGACGGTGGTCCCCCGCGTCCTCGACCTCAACGCGACCGTGGCCGGCACGCTGAAGATGCTCCAGCGGCTGATCCGCGAGGGCATCGAGCTGGTCTGGCGGCCCGGTCCGGAGCTCTGGCCGGTCAACATCGACCCGTCGCAGCTCGACCAGATCCTGGCCAACCTGTGCGTCAATGCGCGCGACGCCATCGGCGCCGTCGGTACCATCACCATCGAGACGCGGAACTGCGTGCTGACTGAAGCCGGTGCCTGGACGCAGGTGGAACTGCCCGTGGGCGACTACGTCGCGCTGGTAGTCTCCGATACCGGCTGTGGTATGGCGCCGGAAGTGCTGGCCAGCATCTTCGAGCCGTTCTACACGACCAAGGACGTCGGTGCCGGCACGGGCCTCGGCTTGGCGACCGTCTACGGTGCGGTCCGCCAGAACCGTGGCGACATCGTGGCCGCAAGCCAACTCGGCCAGGGCACGGTGTTCACGATCTACCTGCCACGCCACCAGACGGCCGTGGACCCGCAGGCCGACGGAGCGCCGGCCGTGGCCTCGGCCAGCGACCACGCGGTCATCCTGCTGGTCGAAGACGAGCCGGCCATCCTGCGCGTGACCGCCCGGATGCTGGAACGCGTCGGCTACGCCGTCCTGGCCGCCGGCACGCCCGGCGAGGCCGTGGCTCTGGCGGAGAACCACGACGGCCCGATCGACCTGCTGCTGACCGATGTGGTCATGCCGGAGATGAACGGCCGCGAACTGGTACAGCTCATCGCCGTGCGCCGCCCGGGCCTGAAGCACCTGTACATGTCCGGCTACACCGCCGAGGTGATCGCGCACCACGGCGTGGTCGACACGGGCGTGCAGTTCATCGCCAAGCCGTTCAGCGCCGCGGCCCTGACCGCCGCGGTCGAGCGCGCGTTGGAGCGGTGAGCCGCTACGCGGCCGAGGCCGGGTCCCACATCGAGCCGAGCGTCTGCACCGTCAGCTCCACGACCGCCAGCGTGCCGTCCGCCACGGCCAGTGACAGCGGCGCGGCGCCCGGCAGCGGCGGAGCGGTGTTGGTGTACGACCGCCGGCCACCATCGACGAAGGTCTCGACCGACAGCCGGTCGACCAGCAGGCGGAGCGACAGCTCGCTCTGCTCGGCCGACCAGGACCACGGACAACCGAGCACCGTGCCGGTGCGGGCGGACAGATCGGCGATGATCTCGTGACCGCGGGCGCTCAGCCGGAAGCTGCGGCAGGTGGACCGGGCCAGGTCGAGCCGCAACCGGACATCGAGCGCGTCGTGGGTCACCGCTGCCAACGGATCTTCGTCGCCGGCGCTGAGGCGCAGGTCGGTGCGCTGCCAGGTGCCGGTGACCAGTTGGGCGATCTCGGGTGCCGGCCAACGCCACAGGCGCACGCCCTCGGGCTCAGCGTGCAGCGACAAGTCGCACGGGAAGCTGAGCTGCTGGCTGAACGGCAGGTCCAGCGGCGGCAGGTCACCGGTGGCCATCCAGGCGAGCTGGATGCGCCGCCAGGGCTGGCCGGGCAGGTCACCCCAGGTCATCGTCGCGTAGAAGTTGCGCCCCAGGTCAGCCTGGAGCGTCTCGGAGACGGGCGTGAAGGTGTGCCCGTCGAACTCGCCCAGGCGGTAGCGGCCGTCGCCGTTGACGATCACCCACAGCCGGCGGTCGGCGTCGCCGTCCACGGGCAGCTCGAACATGTCGGGGCACTCGTAGAAGCCGGGCAGCGACTGCAGCTTGGTCCAGTGCAGCAGGTCGGGCGACTCGAAGAGAGTGTAGTAGCGCTCGCCGCCCTCCTCTGGCCCGTAGAGCACCATCACCCATTTGCTCTGCGGGGCATACCAGAGCACCCGCGGGTCGCGGCAAGGGTGCGACAGCACCGGGTTGCCGGCCCACTTGGTCCAGGTGCGGCCGCGGTCGTTGCTGTAGGAGAGGCACTGGCGGCAGTTGTCGGTGCTGCTCCAGAAGGCGACCATCACCGGCGTCTCACCCGTGGCCAGCCCCGAGGTGTTCCGCGCGTCGATCACGCCGCCGCCCGACTGCGTGCCACCGAACGCCTCATCCTGCCCGAACGCCGGCGGCAGTTCGGTCCAGCGCACCAGATCCTCGCTGACCGCGTGCAGCCAGCAGGTCCACCACCGCTGCGCGAACAGGTGGTACTCGCCGTCCAGCCAGGTCAGGCCGTTGACGTCGTTGATCCAGCCCTCGTCGAAGCGGTCCGGGTTGAGCGTGGGCCGGTCCCAGTAGCGGGCCGTGAAGTGGAACTGCGGCCGCAGCGGCTCCTGGTAGAGCGGATAGTCGGGCATCGGGCGCCCTCCTGATGGTCTGCTGGTTCGCCGCCGACAGCCGACCGACCTGCCGGCGCAGGACTGGCCGGGCGACACCGAATGCTACCGACGGAGGACCGCCATGCCGTGGTTGAGTCTGCTGGTCGTGCTGGCCGGGGATCCGGCGTGGGCGCAGGTGGCGCCGGCGCAACTGCCGCCGGTCTCGGTGCGGTGGGTCGATCCGGCACAGCAAGCCACCGTCATGGTGCAGGGCGCGCGCTACCAGTGTACCGTCGAGACCATGCCGCTGCGCCTGTCGTCGTTGCGTGTGGACGGGCGCGAACTGCTCGGGCCGCAGGGCCTGACCCCGGCGGTGCTCGATGCCCAGGGCCGGCGGCTGCAGCCGGCTCCGGCCGATCTGAAGCCGGCCTGGGACGTCTGGCGCGGCCAGCGCTGGCGGCCGGCCACCTCGGCGCGCGCGCGGATGAACGTCTGGAGCGCCGGGCCGTACTACTGGGACTGCCACCTGCTGGACATCCCGCTGCTGGCCGCCGACGAGGCGGCCCGCTACCGCACGCCGGCCGGGCCGCCGTTGCAGACCTGGGATTTTAGCCGCGAACACCCCGGTTGCGTGGCCCAGAACCACACGCAACTCAGCCGCGCCGCCGACGGCGCCCTGCGCATCACGCTGACCGGCGACGATCCCTACGTGGGTTTGCCGCCCTGTGATCTGCCGGCGCCGGTCCACCTCACGCTCCGTGTGCGCAGCAACGTCGGCGGCGACGGCGCCATCTACTACGGCGTCGACCGCCGCGGCATCACCGGCCAGCAGGTGGTCACCTTCCCGGTCAGTGGCGACGGCGCCTGGCATGAGTACGAGGTCACCGTCGGCAACGCCGGCCAGCGGCTGACTGCGCTGCGGTTCGATCCGCCGGGCGAGAGCGGCGTCGTCGATGTCGCCTGGATCAAGCTGAGTCGGCCACTGGACACCGGCGTCCGGCCGCGTCCGGCGCGCGGTGAGCTGGTGCTCCATGCGCAACCCGATCGATTGGCCATCGAGCTGCGCGTCGAGCCGGTGGCCGAGCGGCCGGCGCCGGCCAACGTGGTGTTCGACTTCGGCCGCGAGTTGGCCGGCGTGACCACCGTAGACAACCGGCCGTTGGCGATGCTCGACGGCGCGGCGCTGCTCGGCTCGCCAGGCGCCAAAGTGGCCGGCGGGCAGCTCACGGCGCCGGTCGGCGGGGCGCGGCCCGGTGCCTGGCTGGTGCTGCGTCCGAGCGAGGCGGCCGGCCCGGCGCAGACCATGGCCGACGATCTGCACCCCTTGCCCGCCAGCGCGGTGAGCCTGGTCGACGGCCACTGGCTGGGCTATGACCCGGCCAGCGGCCTGTACCGCGCCGAACTGGAGCACGAGGCCGCGGCCTTCGGCTTCGATCCGGCGTTCCACAACCCGACCCGCCGCATGTCGCTGCGCCTCGACTGGCGCAACGACGCCCAGCCGCGACGCCTGCTGGTCAAGGTGCTGGCGGGCAACGGCAACCTGGAGGCCGCCACGTTGACCGATGCCCACGGCTTCATGCTGCCCACCCCGGCGTTTGTGGCCAAGAACTTCGCCGGCGAGATGGAGGAGCCGGACGACACCGCCTATGGCGATGTCTACTTCCCGGTCAGCCTGGCGCCGGGCGAGACCAAGGGCTGCACCGTCCACCCCCTGACGGCCAACTGGGGCCTCTGGCCGCTGAAGCAGGTCTCGTCGATCCGGTTCTTCCTGATCTACTGGCACTGCTCCACCGGGCCGTCGGAGACCACCTGTTGGTCCATCGACCACATGGCCACCAAAGGCGCCGTGTTCCACATTCCCGACTTCCGGCCGATGTCGGGGCCGTTCTGGTCGGGCCAGCCGCAGCACGACTGCCAGCACTGGCCCGGCTGGCTCCAGTACAACGGCGCCCGCGGCAAGCTGTGCTACGAGCGCACCACCTTCGACAGCATCGCCCCCAGTCTGGCGCGGTTCACCAACCACTACCACACCAGTGACGACACCGCGACGGCGCGCGTCACCGCCTGGGAGGCGCCGCAGCGCGACGAGCTGCGGACGATGGTCCGGCTGCGCTACGATTGGACCCGGCCCTGCGTGATTGAGGGCGACGCGCGGCGCAACTTCCGCTGGCTCAACCTGAGCCACTTCCGCGGGCGCAATGCCCAACTGCTGTGGACCGGGCCCGATGGTCAGACGCAGCGCCGTGAGGTGCCACCGAAGACCGACTTCGTGCTGCTCGGCGAAGCGCTGTCCGCCGCCTCGCCGTTCATGAGCAGCGAGGGTCCGGGCGACAAGTACGGCGTGCTGACGCTGGTGCAGCGCTTCGCCGCGCGCCTGGGTGGCCGCAGCTACGACCGGCCGGCCGTGTCGGCCGCGTTCGACGCGCAGGACGCCAGCACGTGGCTGACCGTGGCCACCGAGAGCCTGCGCCTGGAGCCGGGCGACTGGCTCGAAGCCGACGTCCTGCTCATGCCGCACGGTGAGCCGAGCCCGTCCGGCTTCAAGGCCGAACGCGAGCGGCGGCGCTTCGGCCTGCAGCCGGTCAAGCTGACCGTCAAGACGGGCACCAAGCTGGCCGACTACCCGCCGCAGGTGCGGGCCGACGACGACGTGGCCGCGCTCCACCTGTCCGGCGGCCATGGCGACCTGCCGCTGCTGATCGACGGGCTGAGCGGCTGGAAGCTGCCGCTGCTCTGGACCAACGGCATCTGGCAGGACCACCAGGTGCACGGTGGCGACGGCTACCAGGTGCAGCCGGATGGCAACGGTGGCTACCGGGCCACCTTCGTGCTGCCGCACCGCGACGGCCAGAGCTACGACCTGCTGGTCACGCGCGCCGAGTGCTCCGGTGACATCGCCCGGGCCCGTGACCGCAACGGCCGCTTGGAGCTGACCGCCGCCACACCGGGCCACTGGCGGCTGAAGGCCCCGGCGCCGTTCGGACCGGGCACCAACCGCGCGCGGCCCGGCCAACCGGTGCTGGAGTTCGCCGGCGACGGCGCCACCGTACGGCAACTGCCGCTGAGCATCCGCGCCGGCGTGCCGGTGTCGGTTACGGTCACGGAGTGGGCGCCGGCCCGGATCGCCCTGCGCGCCACCGCACCGACCGAACTGACCATCGGCGGCCTGCGCGGTGGCGGGCGCTACCGGCTGTCGCTCGACGGCCGCGCCGAGACCCGCGACGCACGCGGCGGCAGCCTGATGGTCAAGCTCGCCGCGGCGGCGAGCGTGGAAGTCACACCGGAGTAGCGCGCGGGCGCAGGGTCGCGCAGGCGCATCCCTGCGGTTCCGCCCGGCTTGGCGCCGGCGCGATTCCCATATTGCATGGCAAGATGCAATCGTGTATGCTGATAAATGGAGGCAGTCAAGGTGGCCAGCTCGGGCAATCTGGTGCAGTCGGTGGAGCGGTCGCTGGACGTGCTGGAGGCCGTGGCCTCGGCGGGCGAAGTGGGCGTGACCGAGTTGGGGCGCACGCTGGGCTTGCACGTGGCGACGGTCCACAACCTGCTGCGCACGCTGGCGGCGCGGCACTATCTGCTGAACACGGGCGGACGCTATCGGCTGGGTCCGGCGGCGACGTTGTTGGCGGCCCGGTGGGACCCGCTGCAGGTGCTGCCCGACCGCGTGCAGCCGAAGCTGGTGCAGATCAGCGAGGCGTGTGGCGAGGCCGGCTCGGCGACCGTGCTGGTGGGCCACGACGCGCGGCTGATCGGGTTCCAGCCCGGCACCGAGGCGATCACCATCCACTTCCCGCAGTGGGTCTGGCCGCAGGCACTGAAGCTGGCCACCGGGCGCTTGCTGGTGGCCCTGGGCGACGAGCAGCGCTGGGACGAGTTCATCGCCCGCAGCCCGCAGGTGCGGCCGGAGTGGTCGCCTGAGGACTGGCACGCCGAGCTGAGCCGCTTACGCGAGCTGGGCTACTGCGCGCTGCGGACCAACCGCGACGGCGGGCAGACGCTGGTCTCGTTCCCGCTGATCACGCGGGGCGGCCAGGCGGTGGCCACCATCGGCGCGGCCTGTCCGTCGTTCCGCGCCACGCCCGAGCGTGGCGAAGCGATGACCCGTGCGGTCTACCGCGCGGCGGCGGAGCTGTCCGCCGAACTGGGCGGCAGCCTGCCGGCGCCGCCGCCGGTCATCGACTGGGCCGCGCTGCCCGTGGACCAACAAGCTGACGAAGCGTCGGTGCCCCCGTTCGGCGGGGCGCCAGGAGACAAGTCGTGAAGATCACCGCGGTCGAGACGCACCTCTGTCACTGCTACCGCGCCAACTGGGTGTTCGTGCGCGTGCTGACCGACAGCGGCCTGCACGGCATCGGCGAAGCCACGCTGGAGATGCGAGAGCCGACGGCGGCCGCCGCGGTGCAGGAGCTGGAGCGGCACCTGATCGGCCGCGACCCGCACGATATCGAGGCCATCTGGCACGAGTCCTACCGCGACAGCTACTGGCGCGGCGGGCCGGTGCTGATGACCGCGCTGTCCGGCGTCGAGATGGCCTTGTGGGACATCAAGGGCAAGGACCTCGGCGTGCCGGTCTGGCAACTGCTCGGCGGGCGCTGCCGCGACCGCGTGCCGTGCTACGCCAACGGCTGGTTCTCGCCGGCCAAGACGCCCGATGAGTTCGCCGAGAAGGCGCGCCTCGCCGTGGCGCAGGGCTTCCAGGGCCTCAAGTGGGACCCGTTCGGCAAGTCCTACCGCACCATCAGCAAGCCCGAGTTCAAGCAGGCCATCGCCTGCGTGCAGGCCGTGGCCGAAGCGGTGGGGCCCGAGATCAACATCCTGGTGGAGGGACATGGCCGGTTCGACGTGCCGACCGCCATCCGCATCGCGCATGCCCTGGAGGACTTCGACATCACCTGGTTCGAGGAGCCGATCATGCCGGACCATCCCGAGGGCATGGCCGAAGTGGTGCGGCGCTCGAACGTGCCGATTGCCGGCGGCGAACGGCTGTATAGCCGGTGGGACGCGCGAACCTACCTGGAGCAGAGCTGCGCCGACATCCTGCAGCCGGATGTCAGCCATGTGGGCGGTCTGGGCGAGCTGAAGAAGATCGCCGCCATGGCCGAGACCTACAGCCGCATGGTCTGCCCGCACAACCCCATCGGCCCGGTGGCCAACGCGGCGACGCTGCACCTGGCGGCGTGTGTGCCGAACTTCTGGCTCCTGGAGACCATGAACACGGACGTGCCCTGGCGGCGCGACGTGACCACCGAGCAGGTCCGCATGGCCAACGGCGAGATGCTGATTCCGACCGCGCCCGGCCTGGGCCTGGACCTCGACCTGGAGGCCATTGCCGAGCATCCGTACGAGCGGCGCAACCTGCGGCACTACGTCGGCACGCTGACCGAGATTCGGCCGCCCGACGCGGTGAACTGGTTCGAGCGGGTGGATGGCTGATGAGCCTGTGCGCCGCGGTGCTGGTGGGGCTGGTCGCGCTGTGGCTGCTGGCCTCGGCCGTGGGCGCGGCGTTCGTCCTGCGCCCGTGGACCTGGCCGGTGCGTGAGCGAGCGATGCCGGCGGGTCAGGTGGGCCAGTCGGTGCAGTTCACCGCGGCGGACGGCACCGCACTCGACGGCTGGTACTTCGATGCGCCGGCGGCCCGCGGGGCGGTCGTGCTGGCCCATGGTGCGTTCGAGAACCGTCTGGGCGTGCTCGACTGCCTGCCGCCGCTGGCCGCGGCGGGCCTGGCGGTGCTGTCGTTCGACTTCCGGGCGCGCGGCCGCAGCGGTGGGCGCCGCTCGACCATCGGCTGGCGCGAGACCGACGATCTGCTGGCCGCGGTGGCGCGGGCGCGCGAGCTGTGCTCCGGCCGGCCAGTCGGCATCATGGGCTTCTCGCAGGGCGCCGCGGCGGCGCTGATGGCCGCCGCGCGCGACGGCGCCATCGCCGGGGTGGTCGCCGACAGCGCCTACGACCGGCTCGACCGCACGCTGGACCGGCACCTGCGCACCATCTTCCCGGTGGCGACGGCCCTCCTCGGAGCGCCGAGTCGGTGGCTGATCGTGCGCGGGCTGGGCGTCGATCCGGCCACGGTCTCGCCGCTGGCGGCGGCGGCCACGCTGAGCGGTCGTCCACTGCTGCTGATCCACGGCACCGGCGACTTCATGTGCGAGCTGGCGGGCAGCCAGCGCCTGCAGGCGGCGGCGGGCCCGTCGTGCGAGCTGTGGACGGTGCCGCGAGCCCGGCACACGAAGGCCCGGCAGCGGTGCCCCGCGGACTACTGGCAGCGCGTCGGCGCGTTCTGGGAGCGGGTCCTCAGGCCCGCGGGTTGAGAGGGAGATGCGAGTGATGCGCTTCACCGGACAGCGGGTGCTGGTCACGGGCTCTTCGCGCAATACGGGGCTGGGCATCGCGCGGCGGTTCGCCGCCGAAGGGGCCAGCGTGGTCATCAACGGCACCGTGCCCGAGAACGTGGCGGCCGCGGCGGCAGCGGTTCGTGCCGCCGGCGGGCGGGCCGTGGAGGCCGTGGCCGATCTGGGCAGCCTGGCCGGCGTGGAGCAGCTCTTCGCCGTGGTGGACGCCGAGCTGGGCGGGATCGACATCCTGGTCAACAATGCCGTTCATCTGGGCCTCAGTCCGACGTTCGTGGACGTGCCCGATGAGCTGCTGGTGGCGGTCATCACGGTCAACGTGCTGGGCTACCACCGCTGTGGCCAGGCGGCGGCGCGGCGGATGATCGCGCAAGGCGGTGGCGGCGCCATCGTCAACGTCGGTTCGAACACGGCTGACCGGCCGGTACACGGACGCACGGCCTACTGCGCCTCGAAGGGCGCCATCGACGCCCTGACGCGCGCCATGGCGCTCGATCTGGCGCCGCACCGCATCCGGGTCAACACCGTGGCGCCGGGGTACATCTGGACCGACCGCTGGTCGACTCTGGACCCGGCTGTGGCAGCGCGGCGCCGGGCCAACACGCCGTTGGGCGAACCGGCCAGCGCCGACGACGTGGCCGCGGCGGTCATGTTCCTGGCCTCGGCCGAGGCGGGCAACGTCACCGGAGCGCGGTTGGTGGTGGACGGCGGTGTCACCTCGCAACTGGTGCCCGCGGACGTGGACGGCTAGACACCGGGAGAGCTTGCGATGCGGACCTGGATCGACAACACGCTGGGCCATCCGCGGCTGATGATCGACGGGCAGCCGACGCCGGCCTTCACTTACCGCTCGTTTCGCCCGCAGCAGCGCTACGTGACGGAGTTCAGCGAGCTGGGCCTGCCCATCGTCAACTGCCAGGTGTCCGGGCGCGTCTGCACTCTGGACGTGCCGTACAGCACCTATGGCGGCGCCTGGGTGGGGCCCGACGCCTACGACCCGGCGCCGATTGACGCGCAGATGGCCGATCTGGCCGACTGGTCGGGCAACCGGCCGGTGCTGATGATGCTCGACCTCAACCCACCCACCTGGTGGCTGGAGGCGCATCCGGGGCACCCCGATCCGTTTGTGGAACTGGCCGAGGCCGCCAGTTCGGCGGCCTGGCGGGCCGACGCCGACGCCTATCTGCGCTGGGCACTGGAGTACTGCGAAGGCCGTTACGGTGAGCGGACCATCGGCTACGCGGTCCTCGGCGGGCGCACCCATGAGTGGTTCTGCCACCAGGACGTCAACGACCATCCGCTGAAGGTGGCCGCGGCCGAAGCCGCCACCGGCCGGGCCTGGCCGTCGCGGGCGGAGCGCGAGACGGCGTTTGCCTGGGGGCAGTTCCGCGACCCGGTGGCGCAGGCCGACGCGGTGGCCGCCTGGTGCTTCCACAACGAGCAGATCGCCGATCTGCTGCTGGGCTTCGCCGCCACCGCGCAGGGGGTCCTGCAGCACCGCAAGCTGGTCGGTGCGTTCTTCGGCTACCTGCTCCAGTTCGGCGGCCGGCAACTGCTGTTTGGTGGCCACCTCGGCGCCGACCGCGTGTTCGCCAGCGACGACCTCGACTTCTTCCTCTGTCCGGCCAACTACAGCCATCGGCGCTCCGACCAGGTGAGCAGCTTCATGATGCCCATCGACGCCTTGCGCCGCCGGGGCAAGCTGGCGCTGCTGGAGTTCGATCACATCACGCCGACGGCGGTGGCCAGCGTGGAGGGTCACCCGATCCCCGGCCACGACTCCCGGCTGGCCACGGTCGACGAGGCCGCCGGGCTGATGGGGCGCGACGCCTGCCTGGCGCTGGCCAAGGGCGAAGGGTTGTGGTGGTTCGACATGTTCGGCGGCTGGTTCGACCACGACCGCTTCCGCGCCGTCGCCGGCGCCACCGAGCGGGCCGCCGAGGCGCTGCTCGACCAGCCGTACGAGTCGGTGGCCGAGATCGCCGTGGTGGTGGACGCCGCGTCGCTCTACTACGTCGACAGCCGCGGCGAGCTGGCCCACAGTCTGTTGCTCGAGCAACTCGACGGTCTCGGCCGTTGTGGCGCGCCCTACGACATCATCCTGACTGGTGACCTGCTCGACCCGGCGTTCTCGTCTGAGCGCTACCAGTTGGTGGTGTTCCCCGACGCGTTCCGCGTCACACCGGAAGCGCGCCGGGTGATCGAGCAGATGCAGCGTGGGCGCACGCTGGTCTGGGTCTACGCGCCGGGTCTGGTGGGCGAAGGCGGGCTCGACGTCGACGCCATGACGGCGCTATGCGGGCTGCCGTTCACCCCGGTGGACGCGGTGCAGACCGTGACGCTGTCGGATGGTGCGGCGTACGGCTTCCGCCGGCCGCAGGCGCCCGGGTTCGAGGTGACCGAAGGTGCCGGACTGGAGACCCTCGGCCGCACACCGAGCGGCGGTGCCGGGCTGGTGTGGTCCGAGCGCGACGGCGGTCAGACGGTCTACTCAGCCGTGGGACCGCTGCCGGGCTGGCTGCTGCGCCAACTCGCCGCGCGCGCCGGCGTGCATCTCTACTGCACCGATGACGACCCGCTGTACGTGAGCAATCAGGTGCTGGGCCTGCACGCCCCGCGGGCGACGGTGCGCCGCGTGTGGCTGCCGGGCCAGCGGGCGCTGCAGCCGTTGCTGGCCACGCGCGAGGGCGGTGCCGAGGCGGCGGGCACGCCGGTGGCGCAGCTCGATGTGGCCAGCGGGCGCTGGTTTGTCGATGTGCCGCTGGAAGCCTATGAGGCGCGGCTGCTGGCCTGGCAGCCGGCGGAGTAGTGGCGTGGCGCGCGGTGGCGCGCCGGGGAGAGAACCATGCCATCGGACGCTTTGGTGGAGTGCGTATCCGGCGGGCTGACGCCGGTGGGTCGGTTGGCCACGAAGACGTCGGCCGAGATTGGCGCCTCGTGCTTCTCGGTCGGCGTCGAGACGCTCGACCGCGGCATGTGGGACTTCGACCGCGGGCTGCCGGCCATCGTGCCACTGGGAGCCAAGTGGGCTCGGGTGCAGACCGGCTGGGGCAAGTGCGAGACCACGCGCGGCGTCTACGACTTCGCCTGGCTCGACCACATTGTCGATGCCCTGCTGGCGGCCGGCATCGAGCCGTGGTTCAACGTGGGCTACGGCAACCAGCTCTACCTGCCGGACGCGCCGCACCCCACCGCGGTCGGCTGGACGCCGATCCACGACGAGGGCGCGCGCGCCGGCTGGGCCGGCTTCACCGCGGCGCTGGCGCAGCACTTCGCCGGGCGCGTGAGCTGGTACGAGGTGTGGAACGAGCCGGACATCTCGGCCTTCTGGACGCCTTACGAGTCCACGCCGGAGAGCTACACCGACCTGGCGATCCTGACCGCGCAGAGTCTGCGCCGCGGCGATCGGAACGCCAAGGTGGTCGGCGGCGCGGTGGCCGCGGCGCTCTACCACCGTGGGCTGGAGTGGATCCACGGCTGCTTCGAGCACGGCCTGGGCGAGCACATCGACGCCTTCAGCTTCCACCAGTACACGCCGACGCCCGAGCGCGAATACGAGACCATCGCGCCGTCGCTCAAGGCTCTGGTACACAGCTATCGCCCGGGTCTGCCGATCTGGCAGGGCGAGTCGGGCGCGCCGTCGAAAGCGGTGCCAGGTCAGGCGCTGGCCGACTGCGTCTTCGACGAGGATCGGCAGGCTCGCTGGAACACGCGGCGAGCGCTGCTCGACCTGCGGCACGGGATGACGCTGAGCGCGTTCTTCTGCGCCGCCGACTTCCAGTTCTACATCGTCAAGGACCAGTTGGTGGAGAAGGAGTACTACTTCGGCCTGCTGGCGGGCAAGGAGTTCCGGCCGAAGCCCTCGTTCTACGCGGCGCAGAGCCTCTGTACGCTGTTTGCCGGCGACATTCGCCGCGCCGACGAGGCCAACCCGGTGCTGCGTCTGCCGGCTGAAGCGAACCCGAGCGAGGCGCGCGCGGTGGTCTTCGAGACCAGCTACGGGCCGTTGCTGGCGTACTACCAGGCCCACCACATGATGCAGCCGCTGACGCCGGCGGCCGGTGAGCTGTCGGTCTGGCTGCCGCACCGCTGGGAGCTGCGCGAGCCGGTGCTGATCGACCCGATCAGCCAGCGCGCCTACGCGGTGCCGAGCGAGCCGGCGAAGGCCGGCGTGCAACGCTGGCGAGTGCCGGTGGGCGACTGGCCGCTGCTGCTGGGCGAACGGGCGCGGCTGCCGTTGGTGGCGAGGTCCTGACACCGGGGCGGCGCGGGCGCCCTCGCGGGAGGGCACCCGCGCCACCGCCGTGATGGACGAGCAGAATCTCGCCGGCCGCCGAGATTCCACTGGAACAAACGTTCGCTTTGCGCTACCCTCCGAGCAACGCCGGGCACGGAGGGTACTGACGATGATCCTCTCGGTCAGCCGGAAGACCGACATTCCGACCTTCTACGGTCAGTGGTTTCGCAATCGGTTGCGCGCGGGCTACTGCAAGACCGTCAACGCCTACAACCGCCGCCAGCATCGGACCGTCTCGTTGCGGCCGGGCGATGTCGATGGGTACGTGTTCTGGACCAAGAACTGCGGGCCGTTCTTCGACGCGCTGGACGAGGTCCACGAGACCGGAGTGCCGTTCGTCGTCCACTACACCGTCAACCCGTACCCGCGGGCGATCGAGCGTGCGGTGGTGGACACGGCGCGCGCGGTGCGGCATTGCCACACCGTGGCGCAGCGGTACGGGCCGTTGTCGCTGGTCTGGCGGTACGACCCGGTGATCGTCTCGGAGCTGACGCCGCCCGAGTGGCATGTGCGCGAGTTCGCCAACTTGGCCGCACAACTCGAGGGCTGCTGCGACGAGGTGGCCACCAAGTTCGTCAATCCTTACCGCAAGACGCGCCGCGGTCTGGACCAGGTGGCCGCGGAGGAAGGCTGCCGCTGGTGGGACCCGCCGGCGGACGAGAAGGCGGAGCTGCTGCAACGGTTGGCCGTCATCGCCGCGCGGCACGGCCTGGCGCTGCGCACCTGCTGCCAGACCGCGCTGCTGGGCAACGGCGTGGAGCCGGCGATCTGCATCGACGCGGCCCGGCTGACCGCCATCAGCGGACGGGCCTTCGCCGCGCCGAAGCGGCCGATTCGGGCCGAATGCCGCTGCGCCGCGTCGCTCGACATCGGCGAGTACGACACCTGCCCGCACGGCTGCGCCTACTGCTACGCCGTGCAGCGGCGGCCCGTGGCCATCGCCCGGCACCGGCAACACGATCCGCTGGGCGAGTACCTGTTCCGGCCCGAGACGGTCGCGGCCGAGACGGAGCAGTTGGCGCTGTTCTGAGCCGCCTCGGCCGCGCGCGGGCTACAACAGCAGCTCGATCTCCGCCTTCAGGTCGCCGTCGAGCAGCGCCCACAGGCGCCGGCGCGCGGCCCGCAGGCGACCTTTGGCCTGCCCGTCGGTCAGCCCCGGCGCCGCCGCGCGCCGAGCCGCGGGCCCGGCGGTGCACGCCAGCAGCAGCGCCCGGTCATCAGCCGACAGCCTCGCCAAGGCCGCCTCGAGCCCCTGCGCCAAGGCACGGCCGGCCACCTCCTCGTCCGGCGGCCGCGCCGAGTCCACCACCTCGCCTTCCAACAAGTCAGGGCATTCCTCCACTATCGTGGCGAGAGTCTCCAGCGACAGAGTCCGGCCGCATGGCTCGCGAGCCAGCGTCGTCTCACGCCGGCGGCCCGCCAGGCGCCACGCGCGGCGACGCAGCCAGTGGTGCGCCGCCGCCGGCTCAGCGGGCATGGCGCCCTTGACCACCTCCTCCGCCAGATCGGCCACCACCTCCTGCGCCTCGCTCCAGCGGCCCAACCGCCGCACCACCAACCGCAACAGCCCCGCCCGGTGCCGCTCGAACAGCGCCGCCCGCGCCAACACGGCCGAGTCCGTCTCCTCCAGACGCATCAACCATCTCCATGGGGTCGGCGACCCACCGTCACCATAGAACATCTGTTTGCACTTCGTCAAGAGCCAATTCCCAACAACATGGTGGTTGCGACCAATCGTGTTGACACGGTGGCGGCGAGGTGGTACGGTAGGCCGCTGCGGGGATGGGTCGGTAAGGTGCCAAGCGATGGGTGAAGAGGCCAACGGCGGCGACCTGCATATCGGGCGGAACATTGACTCGCTGCAGCGGCAGTTGGGGGTCAGTGACGAGGATATGCTGGCGGAGCTGGGGCTGAGCTACAACCGCTTCTGGGACATGAAGCGACGGGAGTGGGCCCAGAAGCGCACCGTGGCGCAGGTGGCGGCAGCGCTGTCGCGCCTGTCGGGGGTGGCGGTGCAGCCCGACCAGGTGATGACCGGGCGGCTACGGCCGGAGGACTTCGGCCGGCGGGCGGTGGCCGAGTTCCTGCGCCGGGCGCAGGAGCTGGACCCGGCGGACGGCCTGCCGAACGGCGATGGCGTGCGCCTGCCGCGGCTGCATCTGGGCTCGTTGCCGGCGGGTCCGGCCGAGACGTTCCAGGCAGCCGGCTCCGACCTGGTGGTGCGGGCCGATCCGGGCGACTTCGTGGTCACCGCCGACGGCGACTGCATGTTGCCCACGCTGGGCCACGGCGACGAGCTGGTCTGCGTGTTCACCGAGCAGGCCGACGACGGGCAGTTGGCCGTGGTCAGCTACGCGGATGAGGGCGGCCTCTGGCAGAGCGGCGTCAAGCGGGTCCGCCGCGATGGCGACCGGCTTTGGCTGTCGTGCGACAATCTCGGCGCCGATTCGCTGGGCCAGCGCCGCTATCCGGACATTCATCCGGCGGAGCTGCGAATTCATGGTATCGTGGTTGGACTTTGGCGCGCGCTGCGCTAGCAGTGGCGCCCAGTGCCGCGCGAAACGAGGTGCGCCATGCCAGGGCCTGTGGTAGGTATCCAGCCGATCATCTTCGGTGACCGCAAGTTCGAGGACCCGACCGGCTGTCTCGACGAGGTGCGTGAGGCCGGCTTCTGCGGCGTCGAAGCGCCGAACTACTTCCAGCGCTTCGAGCCCGACAAGGTCAAGCACTGGTTCAACGACCGCGGTCTGGTGGTCCCGGCCACGCACGGCGGCTACCACGACATCGAGGACCCGGAGAAGCTGACCGCCAATCTGGACTTCGTACAATCGTTCGGCGGGCGCTACATCATCGTCAGCGGCACCAAGGACCAGACCCTCGAAGGCTACGATGAGTCCATCGAGGTCTTCAACATGGCCGGCGAGATCTGCCGCTCGCGCGGGCTCCGGTTGCTCTATCACAACCACGCCTGGGAGTTCAAAGAGATCGCTCCGGGCGTGCGCGGCATCGACCGCATCATCGAGCGCACCGATCCGTCGCTGGTGGGTCTGAACATCGATGTCTACTGGGTCCACGTCGGTGGCGTCGATCCGGCCGAGTTCGTCTACGACTACGGGCACCGCTCCGGCTACTACCACTTCAAAGACGGCGGCGTCGGTGACGATGGCCAGCCGTACTTCGCGGAGCTGGGTCAAGGCACGGTCGACCTGGCGGCGGCGCTGGAAGCGGCCAAGGAAATGGGCGCGCAGTGGATCGTCTACGAGCAGGATCGCACCGAGCGCGACACCTTCGATTCGTTGACGATGAGCCGCGAGCACCTGCGCGCCATCGGCGTCTGACGGCGGCGGCAGTCTCTTTCCACAGGCCACCGGCCGCGCCGGTGGCCTGTCTGGTGAGGTTGGGCGCTCGGCTGCTCGGGTGGGCGCTGGCCCTCCGCGCGAGGAGCTGGGCCGGCCCGCGATGAGCAAGCGCCCACGCGACGGGGCCGTTCGCGACCCCCACGAGTTGACGGCCTGGCTGAGGTACAGACATGGTTGACGCCCTGAAGCAACGGTACGACGCCCTGACCCACCGCACCGCGGAAATGGGAGGGTATCTTTGACCTGGCTTCACGCCGGGCCCGGATCGACGAACTGAATGAGCGCACGCTGGCGCCCGGGTTCTGGGATGACCAGCAGGCGGCCCAGGACACGCTGAAGGCGTTGGCCAAGGACAAGGCCTACCTCGAGCCTTGGGATGAGCTGGCCGGCCACCTCGACGACGTGGCGGTGATGATTGAGTTGGCCGAGGAGGACGCCGAGGAGGCGACCGAAGCCGAGGCCGAGGCCGAGTTGACCGTCGCCGAGCAGTTGCTGGCGCAACTCGAAGTCGCGGCCATGCTGGGCGGCCCCTACGACGACCACGACGCGATTGTGGAGCTCTCCGCCGGCGCCGGCGGCAACGACGCCTGTGACTGGGCCGAGATGCTGTTCCGCATGTACACGCGCTGGGCCGAGCGCCAGCGGTTCAAGCCCGAGGTCATCCAGGTCTCGGAGGGTGAGGAAGCCGGCCTACGCTCGGCCACGCTACGCATCTCGGGCCGCAACGCCTACGGCCTGTTGCGCGGCGAAGGCGGGGTCCATCGGCTGGTGCGCATCAGCCCGTTCGACTCGAACGCCCGGCGGCACACCTCGTTTGCCGGCGTCACCGTCATGCCCGATGTGGCCGACGACATCAACATCGAGATCGACGAGGCCTACCTGCGCGTGGACACCTACCGCAGCAGCGGCGCCGGTGGCCAGCATGTCAACAAGACCGACAGCGCGGTGCGGTTGACGTACCAGCCGCCGGAGCTGGACCGGCCGCTGGTGGTCTCGTGCCAGAACGAGCGCAGCCAGCACAAGAACAAGTCGACCGCGATGAGCGTGCTCAAGGCGAAGCTCTACGAGATCATGCAGCGCCAGCAAGCCGAGCACCTGTCCGACCTGCGAGGCAAGGTGGAGGAGTTCGCCTGGGGCAACCAGATCCGCAACTACGTGCTGCACCCCTACCGCATGGTCAAGGACTTGCGCACCGAGGTGGAGACCGGTGACACCGACGGCGTCCTCGACGGTGACCTCGACCGGTTCATCGAGAGCTACCTGCGCCAGACCGCCGGGCAGCACGCGGACTGAACCTGAGGCGGCGGCGCCGGATCGACCGCAATTGGGGACAGCATCAATTGGGGACAGTATACTTAACTGCGTGCAGTCAAGTATACTGTCCCCAAGTGCGGTCGCCAATCGCCGCTCTGGCGCCGCTCTGGCCGGAGCGCGTCGGGCTCAGTCGGCGGCTGACGTCCAGTTGGCGTAGGCCATCACGCGGGCCGTGGTGGTGCCCGCGGTGCCGGCGGCGATGCGCTGCCACTTGACGTGGCCATCCACAAAGGCGATGTTCATGCCTTCGTTGTGCGGGAAGACCAGGTTCCGGGTCTGGTCCCAGGTGTACCCGCAGCACATGCGGCAGTTCATCTCCAACACCGTGATGGTGCCGGCCGGGTCGCCGATGCTGGCGTCCTTCTGCGGCGTCTCGGGCCGCGCTGCGATCGGCCCTTGGTTGGCCTGGGCCAGCACGGCGCCGGCGGCGTCCAGCCGGTTGGTGTTGACCCCGTAGCCGGGCGGCGTCGTGCCGGCGCCACGCCCGGTGGTGCCAGGCTCACAGCTCGCCGCCGGCAAGCCGTAGTTGGTTGACGGACACGAGAAGATCTGGATGTTCTTGATGTACGGGCTGGCCACTTCGCGCCAGTTGGTGTTGGCGCGCGGGTCTGGCGACACGGTACAGCCCTGCCACCACGCCTTCATGAAGGTCTGGTCGTAGTCGCTCACGTACTGCAGAATGGCCAGCGCCATCTGTTTCTCGTTGGACTGGCAGCTCGACTGCCGCGCCTTCTCGCGCGCTTTGGCAAACACGGGGAACAGGATGGCTGCCAGAATCGCGATAATGGCGATGACGACCAGCAGCTCGATCAGCGTGAAACCGCGTCGGTTTCTCATCACCGTCCTCCTCTGGGCTCACCGGACCGAGGTCCGGCCGATCGTCCCTGCGCTGCCACGGTTGTAACCCATCGGCGACCACGTTTCAACACAAATCGGAAGGGCGCCTCCCGACCGCGCCGGGTCCGGCAACGCCGTCGGCACCCGGCGCCCGGTGTCGGAGCGGCTGCCGGGGGCCTGGCCGACCCGCAGCGTGCCTGACCCGGACCAGACGATCGTGGCCGGAGCGCCGACGCCAAGACGTCAGTCGAGTACCATAGCCCAGACGTGAGCAAACTCCCATGGGCCTCGTCTACGCCGCCGTCCTGCCGCACGGACCGGGTGTCATCGCCGAGCTGGCCGCCGACCCCGCGGTCATGGCCGCGACGCGCGACGCCATGACCGTGGCCGGTGGGCGGTTCGCCGCGGCACGGCCGGACGTGGTCCTGCTGCTCGATCCCCACTCGGTGCACGAGGCGCAGGGCGTCGCCCTGGCCGAGGTCCGCGAAGGCCGGCCGACGGCCTTCCCGAACCTGGGCTCAAGGCACATCGCCGTCTGCACGGCCAGCCGCGCCGGCGGTACCATGGGGGGTGCCGGTGGCGGCTCGGTCACGGACACCTACGCTGGCGCTCCGGGCTTGGCCGCGGAGATTCTGGCGGCGGGGGCCGGCCTGCCGGTGGTCGCCGAGCCCGGCGGCGACGGCGGCCTGCGCCTCGCCGGCGGCGCACTCATCCCCCTTTGGTTCACGCTTCGGATGCTACCCGAGCCACGTCCGCCGCTGCTGGTGATCGACGCCGGTCCGGCGGTGGCGCGGACCGACCTGTGGCGCTTCGGTGCTGTGCTGACCGAGTGGGCGGAGCGGTCAGGTCAGCGCGTGGCCCTGCTGGCCTCGGCCGATCAGGGCCATACCCACGACCCGGGGCACGAGCGCTTCGGCTACTCGCCCGCCGCCGCCGAGCACGACCGCTGGTACTGCGCAGCCATCCGCGACCAACGCCTCGACCGCCTGCTGTCGGTGGCCGACGACCTGCTCCGCGGCTCGTGGTCGGATTCGCTTTGGCAGACGCTGATCCTCGCCGGCGCGGTCGAGGCGGCGGGCCTGCACGGCGATCTGCTGTCCTACGCCGTGCCGACCTACTACGGCCTGGCGGTGGCGGTGTATGACGACGCTGAGTGGTCCAATCGGGGACAGTATACTTAACCGCGCCGGCAGTTACGTATACTGTCCCCAATCAACTCGCGGCTTCGCCGGTACTCAGGCCAGGCCGGCGTGTGGTCAGCAACCAGCCTGGTGCGTCTAGGGTACCGGCAGGCCGGTAACCGGGTAGAGCTGGTTCTCGGTCAGGTTCAGTGGCTTCATCCACTTGACGTGACCATCGGCGAAGGCGAAGTTCATGCCCTCGTTGTGCCGAATGTACCCGCCACCGCCCGGCTGCGCCGCGGCGATGGTGTCGGTGGCCCAGCCGGTGAAGCTGTTGCCGTTGTATGGCCCGAAGCCCATGCAGTTGGCATCACCGAAGACGACCAACTCAGACGGCCGCGTGATCACCGCCATGGCCTGGCGCGGCAGCCAGCCCGAGTCGCCCCAGCTACCATAGGTGGTGGCCGACGCCGAACTCCAGCCCCAGTTGTACCCGATGCCGGCCCGCAGGCGGTGCTCGCAGGTGCCGCCGGGGTAGTTCGAGCTGCTGTAGGACGGGCAACCCCACAGTTGGCGGTTCTTGATGTACGGGTCGAGGATATCCTGGGCCCAGACCCGGGTGTAGGTCGGGTGGTAGGTGCTCTGCGGACAGGTCTTCTCGTCGAAGTCCTGAGCGTACTGCAGCCAGGCCAGGCCGGCTTGCTTGCAGTTGCTGCCGCAACTGGACTGGCGCGACTTCTCCCGCGCCTTGGCGAAGACCGGGAACAGGATCGCCGCCAGGATTGCGATGATAGCGATCACCACCAGCAGTTCGATCAGGGTGAATCCGCGCTTAGTCTGCATGACTGCACTCCTTCCATGCTGTCACGGCACGATGTCACACCCAAGCCCCGTCCTGCGAGTTCACCATTGTGCGCACGGTATTCCGGCGCTGTCTACCGGTTACCTGCCCGGGACGCCACGATTTCGACACCTTTGTACGTGCCGTGCCGCATCTGAGCCGACGGGAGGATCCCCAGGCCGGCAACCGAACGCCGTGGGCAGGAGACTGGGCCATGCCCGACTGCCTGCCCGGCACCGCACTGCTCGACGGCAACAGCGATCGCGCCACTGAGATGGTCGCGGGCATCGACCGCTACCTGTTGCGCGCCCTGGCCGCATCGGTCGCCGAGCGGCGCGGTGACCTGCCGCTCGCGGAGCGGCGAGCGAAGCTCCGGCGCATCGTCGGCGCGGCCGACGCGCGCGTACCGGTGGCCATGGAGTACGTCGCGCCGGTCGGCGCGGCCGAGCCCGGGCTGGTCGGCGTCGGCGCCGGCTACCGGGCCCAGGCCGTGCGGTGGGCCGTCTTCGGCGAACTGGCGGCCGAGGGCCTGCTGCTGGTGCCCGACGGCACGCCGGTGGCCGATGTGATCGCCCTGGGCGATTGCGCCCAGACGCCCGAGCTGGTGGCCGGCGCCTGGGCCCGCCGGTTGGCCGAATCGGGTTGCCGGGTGCTGATCCCGACGCTGGTCGACCGTGAGACCGGTCTGGCGGGTGTGCCTGGCGGCCGCGTGGCCGCGGTGCCGCACCGCGAGTTCATCTACCGCGCCGCCTACGAAATGGGCCGGCACCTCATCGGCATCGAGCTCCAGGCGGTGTTCGCGGCCATCGACTGGCTGAGCGCCGCTGCGGCGCGGCCGCTCGGTCTGGCGGGCTGGGGCGAAGGCGCCTGGCTCGGGCTGTTTGCCGCCGCGCTCGACGAGCGGCTCCAGGCCACCTGGCTCAGCGGGCACTTCGGGCCGCGCGAGACACTGTGGCAACAGCCCATCGACCGCAACGTGTGGTCGTTGCTGAAGCACTTCGGCGACGCTGAGCTGGCGGCGATGGTCGCGCCGCGCACGCTGGTGATCGAGGCGGCGCGGGCGGCGGAGCTGGTTGGCCGGCCCTACTCGGGCACCGCGCAGGGCCCGACGCCCGGCGACATCGCCACCCCACCGCTGGCGACGGTGCAGGCCGAGGTCGCGCGTGCCGCGGCGCTCTACCCCGGCTGGTCGCCGCTGCTGTGTGGTGACGGCGCGGGTGAACCCGGTGGCGACGCCTCGCTGGCGGCGCTGGTGGGGGCGCTGGGCGGCAGGCTGGCGCCGGACAGCGGGACGGCACTGGAACTGGTCGGCGGCGCGCCCGACGCCGCCGAGCGTCAGCGGCGGCTGGTCACGCAGGCCATCGCGCTCACACAGCGCTGGCTGGACGAAGGCGAGGCGCGACGCGCCGAGCTGTGGGCCAAGGCCGAGGCCGACGCGGGCTCGGTCGACTCCTTCGTGGTCGCCGCGCGCGCCTACCGCGAGCACTTCCATCGCGAGGTGATCGGCGCGCTGCCCGAGCCGACGATGCCAGCCAACCCGCGCTCACGCCGGCTGTACGAAGCCGAGCGATACACGGCTTGGGAAGTGCAGCTCGACGTCTTTGACGACGTGTTCGCCTACGGCATTCTGTTGGTGCCCAAGGACCTGCGGCCGGGCGAACGGCGGCCGGTGGTGGTCACGCAGCACGGGCTGGAAGGGCTGGCCGAGCACGCCGCGATGGTCCGTGACGACCCGGCCTACCGCGGCTTCGGCTGCAAGCTGGCCGAGCGGGGCTTCGTGGTCTTTGCGCCGCAAAACCCCTACCGCGGGTTCGATCTCTTCCGCACGCTCCAGCGCAAGGCCAACCCGCTCGGGCTGAGCCTGTTCTCGTTCATCGTTCGCCAGCATGAACGGATCGTCGCCTGGCTGGGCGAGCAACCGTTTGTCGATGCGGCTCGGATCGGCTTCTACGGCATCAGCTACGGCGGCAAGACGGCCATGCGGGTGCCGGCCATCGTCGAGGGCTACGCGCTCTCGATCTGCTCGGCCGACTACAACGAATGGGTGCGCAAGAACGCCTGGGTCCGCTATGGCGCCGGCTACCTCTGGGCCAACGAGTATGAGATGTTCGAATTCGACCTGGGCAACACCTACAACTACGCCGAGATGAGCTGGCTGATCTTCCCGCGCCCGTTCATGGTCGAGCGCGGCCACCACGACGGCGTGGCCACCGATGACTGGGTGGGCTACGAGTACGCCAAGACGTTCCGGCGCTACAACCTGCTCGGCCTGCCCGACCGCTGCGAGATCGAGTGGTTCGACGGCCCGCACACGATCAACGGGCAGGGCAGCTACCAGTTCCTGCACCGGTGGCTCGACTGGCCGGAGCGGTAGGCTGCCGCCCGGCGGGTCACCTCAGTAGGGCAGCCAGAGCACGGTGCTGAAGTCGGCCTGCTGGGTGGTCAGCTTGGTGATCTCGAACCACTTGGCATGGCCGTCCACGAACACCGAGTTGGCGCCGTTGTTGTGCCGCGGGTTGGCGGTGTCGGTGTACAGCGTGCCGCTGGTAGGCACTGCCGCACCGTCGGGCCAGGCCCAGTCATCGGCCCAGTGGCCCAGCGTGGCATTGTTGCCGGTCAGCGGCGGGAAGCGCACCCACGGATCGTTGTTGAGCGCGCGGCCCTTGCCGTTGTCGACCACCATGATGCACTGGGCCGGCACGGTCACCGTGGCCAAGGCCAGCGTGCCGGCGTTGAACACGCCGGTGTAGTTCACGCCATAGGTGGTCAGGTTGCTCGACGGGCAGGTGTAGACCTGGTTGTTCTTGACATACGGCTGGGCCACCACCAGCACCCCGAGGTTCGAGACGTTGTACACCGGGAACAGCTCGTCGTAGTCCTGCAGGTACTGGAGCAGACTCAGGCCGATCTGCTTGACGTTGCTGGAGCAACTGGATTGCCGGGCCTTCTCGCGCGCTTTGGCGAACACCGGAAACAGAATTGCGGCCAGAATCGCAATGATGGCGATCACCACCAGCAGCTCGATCAGAGTGAAGGCATGTCTGCGCATCTGTCGATCTCCCACTGCCATCGTAGGCGACGCGCGGTGGTCGGCGCAAGTCCAACACGGCGCCCATGTGGCCGCACGCCAGTTCGGCCACGCCAGGCGGGCCGGGGAAGTCGGCCGCCACCTGCTCGGTCTGGGTGCCCACCACGGCCACCAGACCGACCGGCCAGAAGCCGCCGCCCGCGATGACATCGACCAGGCCGCCGGCCAGCAGGCGAGCGAGCCACCGCGCCGCTCCGTTTTCGGGACGGTGAACGCTTCGTGTCGGTTACGCGAAGGCTTTACGGACGCGACACCGCTGCGAAATGAAGCGGTCCTAGCCTGTCTACGAGGCCGCCCCGAGCCGTGGTGGCCTGAGGAGGCAGAAGGTGAACAGGCTACTGCGAGCCACGCTGGGCGCCCTGGCGGTGGCGATGCTGGCGTCGCCCGCGCTGGCGCAGAGCGGGCCGGCCGCCGGCACCAAGATCGATAGCGGAGATACCGCCTGGCTGCTGGTCAGCACCGCCATGGTGATGCTGATGACGCCGGGTCTGGCGTTGTTCTATGCCGGCATGGTGCGCCGCAAGAACGTCCTCGGCACGCTGATGCACAGCTTTATCGCGGTGGCCGTGGTCGGCGTCATGTGGGTCGTGGTGGGCTACTCGCTGGCCTTCGGCAAGGGCGGCGCGTACCTGGGTGACCTCAGCCTGCTGGGCCTGGCCGGCGTGGGTCAGGAGCCGTGTGACTACGCCAAGACGGTGCCGGCGCTCGCGTTCATGATGTACCAGGGCATGTTCGCGATCATCACGCCGGCGCTGATCTCCGGGGCCGTGGCCGAACGGATGCGGTTCGGCGCCTACGTGCTGTTCATCGGCCTGTGGTCGCTGCTGGTCTACTGCCCGGTGGCGCACTGGGTCTGGGGCGGTGGCTGGCTGCAACAGATGGGCGCACTCGACTTCGCCGGCGGCAATGTGGTGCACGTCAGCTCGGGCATCTCGGCGCTGACGCTCTGTGTCCTGCTCGGCCGCCGCAGCAACGCCGACGAGGACATCCCGGCGCCGCACAACCTGACGCTGACCGTCATCGGCGCCGGCATCCTGTGGTTCGGGTGGTTCGGGTTCAACGGCGGCAGCGCGCTGGCCTCGAACGGTCTGGCCGCGCTGGCCTTTGTCAACACCAACACCGCGGCGGCGGCAGCCACGCTGGGCTGGCTGCTGGTGGAGTACCTGCGGCACGGCCGCCCGACGGTGCTCGGCGCGGTGTCGGGCGCGGTGGCCGGCCTGGTCTCCATCACGCCGGCCGCCGGTTTCGTCACGCCGATGGCGGCGCTGGCCATCGGCCTGCTGGGCGGCGCCATCTGCTTCACCGCGGTGGAACTGAAGGGCCGGCTCGGCTATGACGACTCGCTGGACGCGTTCGGCGTCCACGGGGTCGGTGGCTCGTGGGGCGCGTTGGCGACCGGGCTGTTCGCCATCAAAGCGGTCAACGACGCCGGCAACAACGGGCTGTTCGCCGGCCACCCCGGTCAGTTCGCGGTGCAGGCCATCTCGGTCGCGGGCACCGCCGTCTACGCCGCGGTGATGACGGTGATCATCGTCAAGGTGCTCGGCGCGCTGATGCCGTTGCGGCTGGAAGGCGAAGAGGAACTGGACGGTATGGACCTCGTGCTGCACGACGAGGTGGGTTACCGGCTGTAGCGGCGGGGCGGGTGACAACGCAGCGCGGGGCGGTCACCTGGACCACCCCGCGCTACGGGTTCGGGTGCACCGGCCGCTACGGCGCGTTGAGCGCGGCCATCATCTTCAGCTTCCAGATGAGGTCCGTCGAGCCCGCGAGCAGCATGCCCAGATCGGCTTCGGCCCGCCAGTCGCCGCCGGCGGCTTTGGCCTTCAGCGTGGCGGCGCGGGCCATCAGGTCCACGGCCTGCGGCCGGTAGGTGGCCGCGTCGTCACCCGCCTGGGCCAGCAGTTGCTCGGTCTCCGCCTTGAACGCCGCCGGGTCGAACCGGGCGATGGACTGCGGGCGGAAGTCGGTCTCGCGCAGGCGGGCCACATCGGCCGCGCCGTGCGCGGCGAAGTAGTCCAGCGCCTTGGCGTTCGGCGAGCCGGTGAAGTCGTAGACGGCCAGGCGGCCCTGACCGGCGGCCGGATCGAAGTGGAACGAGCTGACCACGGCATAGCCGCCGATGTCGATCCGGCCGCCCTTGAGGCCCTCGGGCGCCACCAGCGCCGCGCACGGACCGTCGCCTTCACCCTTGGCCGGGTCGAAGACCGTGTCGTAGTAGCACAACCAGTTGTCCTGGTCCGGCACGATTTGGAGCGGCTCGCCTTCCTTCTTGTCCACGCGCGGCGTGCGGACATGCCGATCGCCCTGGCGGTGCCGCGCGGCGGTGAAGAAGCTCGGGTAGCAGGTCAGCTTGACGGTCACCGACTTGAGCGTCACGCCGGGCTTCGGCCGCCAGGTGACCAGCATCTGCACGTGGTTGGCGTCGGCTGGCAGCACCAGGCGCAGGCCCACCTCGGCGTCGGGATGAGCGAACAGCGCCTGGAAGCCGCCGCGGCCGCCGCTCTCGTACGGCCGCATCTCGATCTGCCGGTGGGCCAGGGCGTCCTTGCCGTTGATCATCACCGACAGGAAGCCGCCCCAGTACCAGTTGGCCGGCGTCGGGTCGGGCATGCCGAAGTTGCCCTCGGCGCACGGCCGCTCCTCACCGTGTGAGGGGTCGACGCAACCAGCGTACCGGAAGCCGTAGCGCACCGAGCCGTTGGCCAGGCTGATCAGGTGCAGCGCCCGCTTGTGCCCCGACCTGCACTCGAAGGTCACCGGCGCCACCTGCTCGCCCTGGTCCAGCACCGTGACGGTGGCGTCTTCGGCCAGCAGCGGCCACGCCGCCAGCAGTCCGCCGAGCACCGCGAGCCGGACACCGAGTCTGCTCTGCTTGAGCATCGCCGTTCCTCCTGACGACTGCGCCGTCAGCGCACGGTCCACGTGGCCTCGGCCGAGCGGCCGCTGAACAGCTCGGTCGCGGTGAGCCGCCACCGGCCGGGCTGGTCGTTGTGCGCCACCGGCACGCGCACCTCGCCGGTGCCGTTCTTCAGTAGCAGCGTCTGCCGGCCCCACAGCGGTTGCCGGCCGGCCGGATCGGTGACCGTCACCCAGACCGCGTGCTGTTCGCCGCCGCCGGCCGGCACCCGCAGCTTGAGGCCGGCGGTGACCGTGGTGCCCACCGCCGGCTGCGCGCTGCTCAGGCTCAGGTCGAGGCCCTGGATCGCGTAAGGCAGCGCCAGGTAGAAGCTCGCCCGGCCCCAGCGCAGGCTGGTGTCGATGGTGCGCACCTGGCCGAGGTAGCGCCCGCCGCGCAGGTCGTAGACGTGCATCGGCGCCGGCAGCGTGACGCGCGCCGGCACCGGCTCGCCGGCCACCGTGCCCGACGCCGGGCTGAACCAGGCGCACTGCATCTGCCGCCAGAGCCCGAACATCAGGCCCTGGCCGTTGCGCCAGACACGGGTCTCGACCAGCGGCAACGGGCCGCCGTCGGGCGCCGTGGCCTTGATCGGGCTCTTCACCTGGGCCAGGTCATAGACGAACCGCCAGACCTTGCGCAGCGCGATGGTGTCCGGATCGTCCGGCTTCGGTGCCGGTGCCTGCCAGTTGAGCAGCAGCGCCTGCCCGGCGCCGACCTTGTTGACCAGGAACAGCGGCGTCTGACCGGCCTTGCTCAGCGCCGTCGCGCCGGCCGCCGCCACGCCGCCGTCGACGTGCGCTTCCTTCACCTGCAGGTCGAGCTTGGCGCCCTGGGTGGCGATCTTGTCGCTCAGCGCGGTTCGGGTCGCCTTGACCGCGGGCTTGTGCTTGATGCCGAACAGGTCGTCCAACATGCCGGCGGGCACCGGCTTGCAGTGGCCGTCGAACACGCCGGGCCGCACATCGGCCACCACCGTGCCGCCGGCCTCGACAAACTGCCGGATCGCCTTGGCATCGGACGGCGTGAGCGCCTGGCACTTCGGCAGCACCAGGATGTTGAACTCCTGGCGCGTCAGCGCGCCGCGCGCCAGCATGTCGCTGGTCAGGTAGCGAAAGTCGAGACCCAGGTCGTAAGTGAGCTGGGTGAAGGTGTTGTGGGTGACCTCGGGGGTCAGGAAGTCGAGGCCGGGCTCGATCTTGTCGGCCAGGGCCGACGCCACCGAGTAGTAGACCGCGATGCCGCTGTGCGCCACCGGGTTGGCGATCACCAGGTCGCCCAGCCCGTGCCGCACCGGCTCCATCTCGCGGGTGACCTCGGCGGTGGCCGGCCAGAAGCTCAGCGTCGGCGTCAGGTAGCCGCGCCAACTGCCCACGCCCGACCACATCCAGTACCAGGCGCTGTCCATGCCCTTCATGACCATGCGCCACGGCGCGTCGGACAGGGCATCGGCGGTCTTCGAGTAGCCGAACCAGTTGGAGCGGATCAGCGAGCGCGGCGCCACCGACCGCACCAGGTCGTCGCCGATGCTCGGGTACGGGCCGTAGAACGTGTTGACGTTGCACAGGCCGTCGTAGTCGTCACCGAAGCCGCCGGTGCCCTCGAAACCGCAGATGGCCTCCGGGTCGATACGCAGGTAGTCCTCGCGGAAGCGCCCGGCGAACTGCATCAGGTTGTAGCGCGCGAACGCCTGCCGGTCGTACCAGCGCGCCGGCGACTTGGGCAGGGCGCCGTTCTCCATGTTGTCCTTGTGGTCGAGCAGGTCCACTTCGCCGAACGACCCGTAGGTGCTGCCCCACGAGGCGTTGAGCTGGCCGATGTCACCATACTGCTTCTGCAGCCAGCGGCGGTAGGCGGCGAGGCAGTCGGGATGCACGCAGCAGCCCAGCGTGACGCCTTCGTCGCCCAGCGAGTAGGTGAACACGCCGGTCTCGCGGAGCTGGCGCTGGTTGTTGACGATCTTCTGGACGTGGTTGGTGACGTCCGGCTCGTGGTTCCAGCAGACCGGCAGCATGTGGCCTTGAGGGTTCTTGTCGTCCAGGATGCGCGTGCTGTAGGGCACCAACGAGATATCGCAGGCCTTGAGCACCGCGGGCGTCGGGCGCTCACCGAAGCTGCCGAGCAGGCAGGTGTTGTAGCCGGCCAGTTGCATCTGCCGCTGCGCCCAGTAGCCGAGCACGTCCGTCGGCGTGTCCCACATGACGAAGTTGTGCTGCCCGCGCCGGCGCTTCGGCACGGTGAACGAGGCGTCCTTGAGCTCGAGTTCCTGGCCGCCGGCCAAGAGCACGGCCTCGACACGCATCAGGATGGTGGCGAACTCGTCGGCACGGTAGTCGAACTCGCTGGCGGCCGCCGCCAGCTGATCGCGCTGGAGCAGCACGCGGTCCCAGGAGTCGCGGAAGCGCAAGCGCAGCACAGCGCCCGCCGGCGGCGCGCCGCGTAGCGTCACCTTGCCATGGATGGTCCGGCCACGCTCGACGTAGCGCTCGTCGAGCGTCACCTGGTCGATGCCGGCGGCGCTGGTGATGGTCAGGTTGCCGGCGCCGCAGGCTTCCACGCCGCGGTCGCTGCGCACCACGGCATCGACGAAGTAGTCACCGGCACGCAGGTTGGCCGGCAGTCCGAGCGGCAGGTTGGTCACCGTGTTGGCGGGAATCGTGACGGTCTTGTCGCCCAGCCGCGTCGTCTGTCCGTCGTGGACGCGCCGAAGCTCCAGGGCCACGGTCACCTGGCGCGGCGCCGGGCCGAAGTTGCCCACCAGCGCCTGCTTCGCGCCCGGCTGGTCCGGCACCAGTTGCGGGCCGCCGACGGTGGTGGTCACGGCCAGGTCGCCCAGCCGATTGGCCGCCCAGAGCGCGGCGCGCCCGACGATGAGCTGCCGGTAGTCGTACTCGGCCAGCGCGCGGTAGCTGAACTCCTTGAACGGAGTCAACGAGTTGGCCTGGTAGTTGAGGTGAACGCCCCGGCCCTTGCCCAGCTTGTAGGCCGCCGCGTAGTCCTGGACGGCTCGACCGTCCAGCGCCGGCAGCCCCTGCACCAGATTGCCGGGCGTCGGCGTCAGGCGGCGCTTGGCGGTCATGGCCTCTTTGGCGATGGGGCCGCAGCAGACCAGACCGGCCCCCTTGGCCACCTCGGCGATCATCAGGTACTGGAGCTTGGCCGGCAGCTTCTCCATCGGCACACCGGCCAGAATGTAGAGCGGATAGGGCTTGGCCAACAGGCGCTCGGCGCGGCGCTGGCCGAACTCGTTGCCCTGGAAGTTCCAGGTGGCCAGGTTGCCCGCGCCACCGACCAGGACGGCGTCGACGTCGATGTCGAACCGCTGGCGCAGCTCGACCACCTCTCTCAGGCGCGTGCCCAGGTCGCTCCACGAGCCGTCGTACGGACCCATGTTGACGAAGCACAGCGCGCGCACCGGTCCGCCGGCCAGGCCCTTGGCCCAGGGCTTGTGGGGTGTGACCAGCTCACTGGTGGTGGCGTGGTCCTCTTCCACTTCCTGAGCGGTGGTGGCCGCGAACGCCGGCACAGCGACGAACAACAGCGACAGAGCGACGCAACGGAGCAGCGAGCACCCGAACATGGCGCGAACCTCCGCGGTTGACGGCCCCAGGCGAGTCGGCCGTCTATCGCGCCGGTCTTCGGCGGCCGCTGGCGGTGTCCTGCCGGCCGCGTCAGATGGATTCGCCACCGGTCACCAACGCACAACCTGCGATGGCGACAGGAATGTGGCGCGGCGCTGCGAACGACCGCTCTTGCGGAGACGTCCATGCGCCTGCTACGAACCGGCTTGCTTCTGTTAGCCTGCGCCACGGCCGGCGGTGCCCAGGTACCCGCCGGCTCGCCGCTGGCACCATTCCAGCCCGATGAGCACACGCTGCTGCTCTACCACTGCGACGAGGGCAGCGGCACCGTGGTGCACGACAGCAGCCGCTACGGCTACCACGGCGAGCTCCGTGGCGCCAAGTGGGCACCGGGCCGGTTCGGCGGCGGGCTGCGGTTCGACGGGCGGCACGACAGCGTCTTCCGCCACCTGACCGAGGCCATCTGCGGGCTGAAGCAGATCACGCTCGAATGCTGGTTCCGCCCGGACAATCCCGAGGGCCGGCAGTTCCTGATGGGCAAGGACGTCAGCTTCCATTTCGATGTCACCGACGGTGGCGCGACCTCGCTGTCCATCTACAACGAGGGCGGCGGCAAGCCGAATGCCGAGGGCAAGCCGCACCAGCATCTCGGCTTCGGCGGCCTCAGTCTGCGCCCGCGAACCTGGCACCACAACGCGGTCACCTACGACGGCCGCTTCATCAGCTTCTTCGTCGACGGCGTGCTGCGGCACCGCGTGGCCGCGGCCAAGGACTTCCTGCTGGGCACCAACAGCCGCGGGCTATGGCTGGGCTGCTACGTGGGCACCGACTTCTGGTTCAGTGGCCAGATGGACGAGGTCCGCATCTCCGGTTGCGTGCGCTACGACGCCGAGCGCAAACTCGCCGTGGGTGGAAAGGTGTTCGCCATGCCGGGTCACACGCAGCCGGCCAAAGCCGTGCGCACGCCCGTCCGCACCGGTTTGGCCCAGGTCGAGGTCACGCTCCGCAAGCGTCACGGCAAGGACGCGGCCGGCTGGGTCTGGCTGCAGCCACCGGGCGGCAAGGCGGCCGTCGTCGGCCGTTACGAGCTGCGCGGCCTGGCCGACGGCGCCCCGCAGACGGTGCGGTGCGACGTCTCCGACGAGGTGGCCGGCGACGGCACCTACATCCTGGCGCTGGAGCCCACCGACCAGGCGGGCTACTTCGCCGTCACCAAGGCCACGCTGACCGCCGGTGGGCGCCAACTGGCCGACTGGAGCGGCGCGGTGCAGTCGCGGCGCACCTTCGAGCCGCCGCTGCTGGTGCCGCTGTGCGCCGGGGCGCCGACGGCGGCGCCGGCCGGGCGCATCACGCTGCTGCCGAAGGGCGCGGCGCGTCTCGGCGGCAGCCTGGAAATCGTGGCCGAGGATCCGGCCGAACCGCCGCTGCTGTCGGGTGACGGCTTCGCCGAGTACTGGGTCGAGGTGCCGCAGACCACCACCTATCGGTGCTACCTGCGCTACACCTCCGCGGCGCTGCGGCCGTGTGACCTGGTCATCGACGGCGACGACCTGCACGACTACCACATGCTGGCGCGCGAGCGCACCGAGACCGGCACCACCGCCGACGCGCTATGGCGGTATCAGGGCACCAAGACGCTGTCGGCCGGCTTGCACTGGCTGCGACTACAGGACGTGCTGCCCGACATTGCCGGTTTGCGGCTCGATCCAGTGGCCGCGGCGCCGGCCGCCGCGGTGCCGTGGGCGCGGTTCGGCGTACCGGCCGAGGACTTCCTGGCGCAGGCGGGCACCTGGCGCGCGGAGCCGCTGCACGGCGCACCGGGCGGTGCCGCGGTGACCAACGCCGGTGGCGCGCTCCGGTTCACCACGGCGTTTGGCAACCAGAACCCGGCCGACCTCGACGCCGGTGACGCCGTGCGTCTGCGCCATGCCGGTCAATGGGACCTGGAGCCGTTCGGCCGGCTGACCTGCCGCTTCGACGGCCAGGGCACGGGGCACTGCGTGGCGCTGCGGCTGGTCGATGCGAAGGGCGACGAGAAGCTGCTCTGGATCGGGCGCGACAGCGAGGCCAAGCCGCGGCAGGTGACTGTGCCGGTCTCGTTCGAGGGCAACGACGTCTTCGATCCGGCCCATGTGGTGGCCGTCTGCCTGGACCTGGACGAGGGCAACCAGCAGCCGACGCAGGCCCACACCTTCGCCGGCGCTCTCGCCGAACTGCGGTTCCACCGCCGCGACGCGGTGGCCCTGCCGGCCGGCTACGAGGGTGATCTGACCCGCGCCAAGGAGGCCCTGGCGGCTCGCGTGGCTCAAGCGCCAGCCAGCGAGGCACTGCGTTCGCCGGGCTACCGGCCCTGGACGAAGCCGGTGGTGCCCGAAGAGCACCCGCTCTACGCGACCACCGAACCGAAGCCGGTGACGCGGGCCACGCTGGGCTACCAACTCCATGCCACCGGTGCCCGCGGCATCTCGCCGGAGACGCTGGACGACTACCACCGGCACTACGACTTCGGTGATGTCTGCTGGCCGCATATCGGCATCTGCCCGCTGCGGGCCAACTACCCGGACGACGCGGCCTACCAGGCGGCGCTGAAGGAGTTCGAGCGCCAGTTGGTCGCCGTGCGCGAGCGTGGCCTGCTGCTGTTCGACATCTGGGGCTATGTGCCGTATGAGGCTGGCTTCCCCTGGACGGTGGCACCGGAGCACAAGGCGATCCTGCTGCGCGTATTCGGTGACCGCTTCCTGGGCTTCGATAACGGCGAGCAGGACGGCCGCTACATCGGCAGCTACGCCCACCGTGGCAAGGCCAAGACGCGGCGCGAAGGCTGGTCTGACTTCGTGGCCTGGGACGAGAAAGTCTGCGGCGACAACGGCCACTACATGAACGCCACCGGCTCGCTGAACTACTCGCACTACTACGGCGAGCGCGGCGCGCGAATGCTCGGCCTGGAGACCGCCCAGGGCCTGCCGAGCGACACGCTGATGTTCAGCTTCCTGCGCGGTGCCGGCAAGCAGTATGGGCGGCTGATCTACCAGGCCACCTCGGTCTGGAACCGCTTCGGCTACAACATCCACAGCGGGCGCAAGACCGACGGCGGCCAGGGCTACGGGTTCGGGCCGCACAAGGGTTGCTCGCTGAGCCTGCACAAGCGGCTGTTCCTGTCCGGCTTCCTCGGCGGCCACAGCATCGTCGGCACCGAGACCGCGCAGTTCACCGCCGACCGGCTGGCCGACGGCGCGCCGGAGCTGAGCCCGCTGGGCCGGCAGCATGTCGACCTGCTGAAGTGGACCCAGAACAACGTCGACCGCGGCGTGCAGTACACGCCGGTGGCGTTCATGCTCGACTTCCACAACGGCTGGAACATGCCGCGGCACCTCTATCGTGGCGACCGCTACAAGATCTGGGGCAAGTTCCCCTACGAGAAGGGCGACTACCTGATCGACCAGGCTTTCCGCATGGTATGGCCGGGCTACGAGGACGCCAGCTACCTGCGCAACGAGCGCGGCTTCCTGACGCCGACGCCCTATGGCGACCTGTTCGACGTGCTGAACAACCGCTGCCACCCGGACGTGCTGAAGCAGTACACCAGCGTGATGCTGCTGGGTGACGTGGAACTGACCGCGAGCGTGGTGGCCAACCTGACCGCGTTCGTGCAAGGCGGCGGCGACCTGCTGCTCGACGCGCGGCACGCGGCACTGCTGCCGGCCGCGATGACCGGCGTGAGCCTCGGGGCCGCGGGCAAGGGCCTGACCTCGCTGGTGCTGAAGGGCCGCCGGACCTTTGGCGAGCTGCCCTACACCTACCGGCAGATGACCGCCGCCGGTGCCACGGCGCTGGTGCTCAACGAGCTGGGTCACCCGCTGCTGACGGTCAACGCCCACGGTCGCGGGCGCGTGATCGTCTGCGCGGTGGACCACTGGCTGACCGACAACGTCACCTACCGCACGCCCGAGATCGTCAACCTGGAGCCGCCGTACCAGTGGGTCCGCGGCGTGCAGGCGGTGCTGGACGAGTACTTCGCCTCGTTCAGCCCGGTGGTGGTGGAGCCGGCCGGGCTGGGTATCCAGATCACCGACAGCGACGACGGGCGCTTGCTGGTGGGCCTGTTCAACAACGACCTGTTCGCGCCCTGGCACGGCGCGGTGCGACTGCGGGCCGGCACCTTGGCCGGCGCCGCGGAGCTGCGCTCGGGCCGCGCGCTGCCGACCTCCGCCCCGCTGACGTTGACGGTGGCCGCCGGCGACGTGGCCGTGCTGGAACTGCGGCCCCAGACGAAGCGGCGCTGACGGAGCAAACCTATGAGAATTCTGGTCATCGGTGGTACGGGCCACATCGGCAGCTATCTGGTGCCGCGTCTGGTGCGCGCCGGGCACGAAGTGACCGTGGTGGCCCGCCATGCGGCGCCGCAGTACACGGATCCGCGGCTGGCCTGGCCGCAGGTCACCTGGGTGCCGGCCGACCGCGCGGCGGAGGAACAGAGCGGCACCTGGCGCTCGCGCATGGCCGGGCTGTCGGCCGACGCGGTGATGGACCTGATCTGCTACACGCCCGAGCAGAGCCGCCTGATGGTCGAGGTGTTCGGTGGCCGCATCACGCACTTCCTGCACTGCGGCACCATCTGGTCCTATGGCCCGCCTGAGCGCTGGCCCTACCAGGAGAGCGATCCGCGGCGCCCGATCACCGACTATGGTCGCAAGAAGGCGGCTATCGAGGCCGACCTGATCGACCGCTACCGCACCGCGGGCTTCCCGGCGACGATCATTCACCCCGGCCACATCTCGGGCCGCAAGTGGCTGCCCATCGACCCGCAAGGCACACGCAACGGAGTCGAGGTGTACCGCAAACTGGCCCATGGCGAACCGGTCCACCTGCCGGCGCCCGGCCTGCAGACGATCCACCATGTGCACGGTGACGACGTGGCGCAGTTGTTCGAGCGGGCGCTGACCCAGCGCGCGCCGGCCCTCGGCGAGTCCTTCAGCGCCGTCGCGCCCTACGCGCTCAGCCTGATCGGCTGCTGCCGCTTCGTGGCCGGCCTGTTCGGGCGCGAGCCGAACCTGGTGCTGGCTGACGAGTCGGGGATGGCCGCCGCGCTCGGGCCGGCCTGGTCGGGCACGCTGGAGCACATTACGCACTCACCGTGCTGCAGCATCGAGAAAGGCCGGCGCCTTCTCGACTACCAGCCGCGCTTCACCACCGAGGAAATCTACGCCGAAGCGATCGAGTACCTGCTGGTGAGCGGGCAGTTGGTGGTCTGAAGCGCCGGCCGGCGGCCGCGGCTCAGTCCTCGCGCCGGCAGCCGAACAGCCACTTGTAGAGCCCGTCTTCCCAGTAGGCCTTGTGCCAGGAGTCGTGGCCGGTCTTCGGGTACTCGGTGTACTTCGGTGAGCCACCGGCGGCCTTCATGCCCGCGATCATCTCGCGCGACCGGCGCGCCGGCACCACCATGTCATCAGCGCCGTGGAACGCCCACAGCGGCACCTTGGCGAAGCGGGCGGCGTGGTTGGGATTGCCACCGCCGCAGACGGGCGCCGCCGCGGCGAACAGGTCGGGCTGCGCGGCCAGGAGCACGAAGGTGCCCAGGCCGCCCATCGACAGGCCGGTGACGTAGATGCGGTGCGCGTCGATGGGGAACTCGCGCCGGATGGCCGCGACCAGCTCCAGCACCGCCACCAGCGCCGGCGTCGGCCCGGTCAGGCGCTCGCCGGGAATCGTCCAGTCGGCCCAGACGCGGTTGTTCGGGCACTGTGGCGCCAGCAGGTAGCAAGGGTACTGGCTGCGCAGCGGCTCGTTGACCAGGCGGCGGCAGGCCACCGGCTGATCGGCAATCTGGCCGCGGTTGTTGTCGCCGCGCCCGCCCGCGCCGTGCAGGAACAGCACCAGCGGGTACTTGGCGTGCGGCGCAGCATTCGCCGGCTTGAGCAGCCGGTAGGGCAAGCGGATGCTGTTGCTGGCGGCGAAGTGGCGGGCCTCCATCGCCTCCAGCGGATCCACCTCGGCGGCTTCGACGGCGGGACCCAGCAGCATTGTGCCCAGCATCGGGGCGACCCAGCGCAACGTGTTCATCGGCACACCAACTTCCTCTCGACGAGACAGTCTACCACCGCGGCGAAACACGCTATAGTACGGGGCGGCAGTGGTCAGGGCTGACCGAGGGCCACAGCTCGGCAGCCGCGGCCCCGGAACCGCCAGCGCTGAGGAGGCCGTAGGCCGTCTCGAAGCGCGGCGATGGGGCGCAGCCCACCTGGCCGCGCTTCGAGACGGGGCCTGCCGGCCCCTCCTCAGCGCCGGCGGTTCGGGTGGGACCGGCCTGGTTGCGGCTCCGATCTCGACCCGCCGCAGTGGTCCGCCGGAGAGTTGCATGGACGTCAACCGGTTCTGGCAGTTGGTGCATGTTTCGCGCCTGGAGGCGTGCCGCGAGGAGACGGGCCGGCCGGTACCGTTGAGCGAGGCGGCGGCGTTCGCGCGCGTGCTGCAACAGTTGCCGATTGCCGTCGGTCCGGGCGAGCGCCTGGCCACGCGGTTCGGCTGGGAATGCGCCGACGCCGACGAGCAGGCGCGGCTCCTGAAGCGCATCGAGGCCCTGCCGCCGGCACCCGCAGCCGAACCGGCGCCCGAGCTGTGGGCGCAGTTGCGGCAGTGGTACCACAGCTACCCCAGCGACGGCGGCGCGGCGCACACCACGGTGGACTACGAACAGGTCGTCAACCGCGGCGTGGTCGGCCTGCTGACCGACCTGAGCGCCGACCTGGCCGAGGCCGAGGGCGAGCGGCGGGTGTACCTGGAGGCCATGTGGCTGGCACTGTCGGCGCTGCTCGACTGGGCCGAGCGTTACGCGCGCTGGGCCGAAAGCGCCGCGCGCCGGGCGGCGCCGGACGAGGGCGAACGGTTGCGGGGCGTTGCCGACCGGCTGCGCGCGGCGCCGCGCGGCCCGGCGCGCACGTTCACCGAGGGCCTGCAAGCGGTCTGGCTGGTCCACGTGGCCGTGGGCATCTCGGAGCTCGCCGGTTGGTCGCTGTCGCTCGGGCGGCTCGACCAGTACCTGTTCGGTCTGTATCTGGCCGACCTGGCGCGCGGCGTGCCCGAATCGGCGCTGGCCGCTGACCTGGGCGAGTTCTTCCGCGCACTGAACAGCTTCTTCAGCGATCCGGCCTGCAACGTCAACCTTGGCGGCGCCGACGAGGCCGGACGCGACCAGCTCAACCCGCTGTCGGAGCTGATCGTGCGCGTGGCGCAGCGCGAGCGGCTCGAAGGGCCGATTCTGGCGCTGCGCGTGCACGACGGCCTGGCCGACGAGGACCTGGCGCGGTTCATCGATCCGGACCTGTTCGCGATGGGCCAGCCGACGTTCTATGGCGAGGAGCCCTGCCGCGCGGCGTTGCGGCGGCGCGGCGTGCCGGCCGACGAGGTCCACCAGTGGGTGGCCAACAGTTGCATGGGCCTGATGATGCCGGGCCAAGAGTGGTCCGACATGTGGGGCTCGGTGGTCAACGTCCTGCTGCCGCTGGAGCTGGCGCTCAACGGTGGCGAGCCGTTCGCCCACCCGGCACCGTTTGCGTTGCGCACGCCGACGCCCGACAGCTACGCCGACTTCGAGGTGCTGTTCGAGACGGTGGCCGCGCACCTCGACCAGTACATCGATCTGCTGTGCGTGGAGACCGAGGCGCGCACCGCGCGTCACGGCCGCGAGCAGCCGAACCCGTTCGTCTCAGCGCTGCTGGCCGACTGCCGCCAGCGCGGGCTCGATCGGTTGCTCGGCGGCTGCCGCTACCGCACGGTGATCGTCGAGGCGTTCGGCCTGGTCAACGTGGCCGATGCGCTGTACGCCATCGAGCAGTTGGCCTTTGTCGAAGGGCGCTTCACGCTGCCCGAACTGGTGGCCGCGGCGCGCAGCGACTATGCCGAGCGGCCCGACATCCTCCACGCAGTGCGGCGCTTGCCCAAGTACGGCAACGGCGAGCCGGCGGTGGATGCGATGGCGCGGCGGCTGGCGGCGCGGTTCGCCGCCGCGGTGGCGCGGCACTCGCGCGAGCGCGTGACCTACCTGCCGTCGTTCCACACGCTGGCCGCGCACCTCTCGGCGGGCGCGCTGCTCGGCGCCAGCCTGGACGGTCGGCGCGCCGGCGAGCCCCTCGCCAAGAACGTCGGTTCGACGCCGGGCCGGGCCACTCACGGCCACACCGCGCTGATGGCCTCGGCAACCACCATTGACCAGGCCGCGTTCGGCGGTGGCCAGGCGCTGGACATCTCGGTGTCGCCCGACTTGTTGCGCACGCCGACTGACCGGGGCAAGTTCGGCGCGCTCTTGCGCGGGTACTTCCGTCAAGGCGGCCTGCAGGTGCAGGTGAACGGCGTCACCGCGGCGCAACTGCGCGCGGCGATGGCCGAGCCGGCAGCGCACCGCGACCTGCTGGTGCGCAAGGCGGGCTACACCACGCGCTTCGTGACGCTGGGGCGCGTGGAGCAGGAAGAGCTGACGCGGCGGCTGGAGGCTGGGCTGTAGAAAGGGGCCAGGCATGGCGCGATGGCTGGGTGTGTGTCTGCTGCTGCCGCTGGTGGCAATAGCGGCTGAGAGGACCGTGCGACCGGCGCTGACCGCCGACACCGCGCCGCAGTGGCGGTTCGTCAGCGGGCGCTGGCAACTGGCCGACGGCGTGCTGCGCCAGACGCAGCCCGACCGGCTCGGCGCCGCGGTGCTGGCCGGTCCGGCGTTCACCGACAGCGAGCTGTCGGTCGAGTTCCGGATCGCGGCCGAGGGCCAAGGCGTGCGCGCGGCGGCGGTGCTGTTCCGCGCCACCGGCACGCTGACCTACTACTGGCTGCACCTCGACTCGAAGCACAGCCAGGCGATCCTGGTGCGCCGCACGCCGCACAACCCGTGGATCGAGATCACGCGCCGCCGCGGCGTGGCCATCGCGTCGGAGCAGTGGCACCGCGTGCAGGTGGGCTGCGTGGGTGGTCACGTTACGGTGCGACTGGACGACCGCGAGATCCTGCAAGCCGACGACACCAACCTGCCGGCCGGCTACGTCGGCCTGGGCACCAGCCAGGGCCAAGTGGAGTTCCGCACGCTGGTGGTGAAAGGACAGACCGCCATGGACACACCGCTGCGCGACGAGCAGCCGCCGTTCCGCGTCATCTCACTGGGTGCTGCGGCCGGGCCGTACCAGGCGTTTCCCGATGTCTGCCGCTGCGCCAACGGCGACCTGTTGGCCGTGTTCTACGCCGGCTATGGCCATGTCTCGCTGCCGACGGCCGCGTGGCCGAAGGGCGGCCGCATCGGCATGGTGCGCTCCAGCGACGACGGCCGAACCTGGACCGAGACGGCGGTGTTGTTCGACAGCGACCTGGACGACCGCGATCCGCACATCGCGCAGATGAGTGACGGCAGCCTGGTGTGTACGTTCTTCCAGTACTGGCGCGACGGCAACCAGACGCGGTTCGTCACCTGCCTGACGCGGTCGCGCGATGGTGGCCGCACGTGGGACACCACCGCACAGCGGATCAGCCCCGAGGGCTGGGCGGTCTCGGCACCGGTGCGTGAGTTGCGCGATGGCACCTGGCTGCTCGGCGTCTACACCGAGTCGGGCGGCCACGCCTGGGGCGGTGTGCTGCGCTCCACCGACCGCGGCGCCACCTGGAGCGCACCGATCCCCATCGGCCAGGAGGCCAACCTGCCGCTGGACGCCGAGACCGACGTGATCGAGTTGCGCGACGGCACCATCCTGGCGGCGCTGCGCAGCAGCAAGGTCAATCTGCACGTGGCCACCAGCGCCGATAAGGGCCTGACCTGGACGCCGGTCAAGGACGCCGGCTTCCCCGGCCATGCGCCGCACCTCTACCGTCTGAGCACGGGCGAGATCCTGATGACGCACCGGCTGCCGGCCACGGCGGCGCACCTCAGCCGCGACGACGGCCGCACCTGGCAAGGGCCGTACCAGCTCGACAGCGTCGGCGGCGCCTATCCGTCTTCGGTAGAGCTGCGCGATGGGAGCGTGTTGGTCATCTACTACGAAGAGGGCGAAGGCAGCGCGATCCGGGCACTGCGGGTGCGGGTGACCGCCCAGGGCGTGGAAGTGGCGGGGCCGTAGGCGTGAGGCGCCGCGGACTCTGTGGTGTCAAGGTCTGACGGATTGAGCTGATCGGTCGGATCTGTCGGGTCGGCCCGGTCCACGAGGCCGCCCGTGACCAGCGTTGTGTGCCGCCAGCTTGCCCCGCACGCCGGCATGTGCTACACCTTCGGCGACGTCCACAGGAGCCTGCTCATGCCGTGCGACTGCTCACCCGGTGACACCTCGCGACGCGAGTTCCTCCTCACCGCCGGCGCGCTGATGGCCACGGCGGCGGGCGGCTTCGGGGCCGACCTCCCGGCGCGCGTCAAACAGGAGGGCCAGCGCACCTGGCTCGAGGGCAACGAGCCCTATCGGGTGCTGGAGCCGCTGTTCGAGGCCGTGCGCGTAGCGCTGGCCTACCGCGGCGAGCGCTACTCGCCAGCCTACGTGCAGGGCCTGTCGGGCGCGGCCTTCCGCATTGCCGGCATCTGCCCGTGCGCGCCGACGTGCAACAGCGCCATGGCGCCGGAGAAGCTGGCCGAGCTGCTCGGGTACGAGGTCAAGCTGATGATGCTCGACGAGCCGCAGCCGGGGCAGATCAAGGCGCTGGCCGACGCCATGCGCGCCAACCGCGGCGCCCTGCCGAGCGATGAGCAACTGGCCAAGCCCGAGTTGCGCGAACTGCGGCGGCGACTGCTGGCCATCCTCGCGGCCGTCAAGGACGAGGTCCGGGCCGGCCGGCCGGCGGTCGTCTGGAACGCCTTCACCAAGGCCGAGTTCGACGTGGTCACCGGCTTCGACGACGCCAAGGGCACCTTCGTCGGTCGCGGGTCGTACGCCGGGCTGGGCGGCGAGCCGGCCAGCGCGCCGCAGACGGCCACGCTGGGCGCGGTCTACATCGGCGGTCCGCCCGGGGCCATCCTGATCGGGGCCAAGGTGCGTGAACTGGAGGCGCGCACCGCCGAACTGGCTGCGCTCAAGGAAGCGGTGCGGCACGGCCGGTCGGACCTCAACCAGGACAGCCTCGGCACCAAGAAGTGGGCCATGCTGGAAGGACTGCGCTGCTACGACCGCTGGATCCAGGACTTCCGCAGTCCGACCAAGAAGCGCGACCTGGGTGACTCCTACTGCTTCAGCATCTTGTGCAGCACGCGCGCGGCGGCGGCCGAGTTTGTACGCGGGATTGCGCCGCGCCACCCGGCCATGCAGACCGACCTGGCGGCCGCGGCCGAGCGGTTCGCCGCTGAAGCCGCGGCCCTCAAGCACGGCGCGCCGTTGCTGGGCTGGAAAGCGCCGGCCGGACCGGACGCCCGGCGCAATGAGCAGGTCGTCGACGTGCTGTTCGCCGCGCGCGAGCACTACGCGGGCGGCATTGTCTGCCTGGAGCGGGCGCTGGGCCTGCCAGCCCCGGTCGCCAACGGTCGGCGCCGCAGCTTTGGTCTGCGGACGCGCCGCCGGTAGGCGCGCGGCGGTGGTTTGACCGGTGGCTGACCGGTGGGTACACTGCGGGCCAACCGGAGCCGCCGATGTTGGCCACCTATGCGCTTGCCCTGTTGCCGCTGCTGGCTGCCCTGCCCGACCCGCAGGCGGCCAGTGTGCTGGTTGAGGCCGAACGGTTCGACCAGCCCGGTGGCTGGCTCATCGACGCGCAGTTCCGGATGCAGATGGGCTCGACCTATCTGCTGGCCGCCGGCATCGGCACACCCGTGGCCGACGCCACCACCACCGTCAAGCTGCCGCGCGCGGGCACCTACCGCCTGTTCGTGCGCTGCAAGGACTGGGACCGGACCTCGCCCGGCGCGTTCCAGGTGCTGGTGGGCGGCCGGGCCAGCGAGGTGCGCTTCGGCACGCAGCGGCAGGGCTGGGCCTGGATTGCCGGCGGTGCGTTCGAGCTGCCGGCCGGCGCGGTGACCGTGGCGCTGCACGATCTGACGGGCTACTACGGCCGCTGCGACGCCGTGCTGCTGACCACCGACGCCAACTACACGCCGAGCAACGATGCCGCGGCGGTGGTGGCCTTGCGCCAGCAGTTGCTGCCGCCGCCGGCGCCGGTCACCTCGCAGTGGGACCTGGTCGTGGTCGGCGGCGGTTACGGCGGCGTCTGCACGGCGCTGCAAGCCGCGCGCCTGGGTCTGAAGACCGTCCTGGTGCAGAACCGGCCGGTGCTGGGCGGCAACGCCAGCGACGAGATCCGCGTCGGCCCCGGCGGTGCGTCGCCGCACACGTCGCGGTTCCGCGAGACCGGCCTGTGCGAGGAGATTGCCGAGGGCCGCGTGCGGCCCAGCATGAAGGGCTTCAGCGGTGCCATCGACCTGCTGGTGGCCGCCGAGAGCAACCTGACCGTGCTGCTCAACACCGAAGGGCAGCGCGCGGTGATGGACGGTCAGCGGCGCATCGCGGCCGTCGAGGCCGAGAATGTCATCGACGGCCGCCGCTACGTGCTCCGCGCGCCGCTGTTCGCCGACTGCACCGGCGACGGCCACCTCGCGTTCACCGCCGGCGCCGCGTTCCGCGTGGGCCAGGAGGCGCGGGCCGAGTATCACGAGAGCTACGCGCCCGAGCAGGCCAATCCGCACACCATGGGCACGTCCATCCTGCACGGCTCCAAGCCGATGGACACCCCGCAGCGCTACGCGCCGCCGGCGTTTGCCGTGCGGTTCACCAAGGAGCACTTCCAGCACCGCACCGAGACCATGCTGCACGGCAACTGGTGGGTCGAGTACGGCGGCCTGCGCGACACCATCGGTGACGCCGAGGAGATCCGCGACGAGCTGTTGCGAGTGGTCTTTGGCGCGTTCGACTACGCCAAGAACCACGACCGGGCCAACCGCGACCGCGCCGCCAACTACCGGCTGACGCACGTGCCCACCGTTGGCGGCAAGCGCGAGTCACGCCGGTTCATGGGCGACGTGGTGCTGACGCAGAACGACCTGGAGACGGCGCGGCTGTGGCCCGACCGCGTGGCCTGGGGCGGTTGGTCCATTGACCTGCACCCCTCGCCGGGCATCTACGGCAAGGAGATTCCACCGTTCACGCCCTACGCGCTCAAGCAGCCGTACAGCATCCCGTACCGCATCCTCTTCCCCAAGGGCCTGGACAACCTGTTCATGGCGGGTCGCCACGTCAGTGTGACCCATGTGGCCCTGGGCTCGACGCGGCTGATGCAGACCATCGGCACCATGGGCCAGGCCTGCGGCGCGGCGGCCTTCCTGTGCCGGAAGTACGCCTGCGACCCGCGCGGTCTCTACCCCGAGCGCATCGGTGAGTTGCAGCAACTGCTGCTCAAGTGGGACGCCTACCTGCCGCAGGTGAGCAACGAGGATCCCGGCGACCTGTGCCGCGGCGCGAAGGCCACGGCGTCGAGCACCGCGCCGGTGTCGGTCTCGGTCTACGGCGCCGAGCCGCCGTGGACCAAGGACGCCCCCCTGACCATGGCGCGCGCCCAGACCATCGTGGCGGCCAAGGCTGGCGTCACCGCGGTGCAGGTGCTGCTGGCGAACCGCGGCGAGCAGGAGCAGACCGCGACGGTCCACCTGGAGCAGGGCCCGCTGGGCGCGGATGGCAACAAGCCGCTGTGGCAGGTCGAGGCCAAGGTCAAGCCGGGCGCGTTCCGCTGGATTGAGTTCAAGCTGCCGGAGGCGCTGCCGGTGATGAAGCCGTACCTGCTGTGGGTGGCGCCGAGCCCGGGCCTGGTGATGAAGATCGCCGAGGACGCCGACGGTGAACGCGCCTGGGGCAAGCCCGGCGCTTGGACTCATTCGCACGGGCTCTACGCCATCCGGCCGCTGAGCCGGTTCCAGGAGCTGGGCAACGTCGGTCCCAGCGCGGCAGTGGACGGGCTGAAGTGGCCGCTGGCCGGTGAAGGCCATCAGTGGCGCAGCGATGCCACGCAGGGGCTGCCGCAGTGGCTGGAGATCGACCTCGGCCGCCAGGTAGCGCTGAACACGGTCTACCTGACCTTCGACACCAACATCTACGGCCGCTTCGCGACGGCGCGGCCCGGTGCCGAGGTGACCGCGCAGGACTACCGCCTGCTCTACCGCGTCGGCAACGACTGGCGGCAGGCGTGCAGCGAACAGGGCAACCGGCGCCGCTTCCGCCGGCACCGCTTCGCAACGGTGACCACCGACCGCCTACGGCTGGAGATCACCGCCGCGCGCAACGGCCAAGAGGCCCGCGTCTACGAGATCCGCGCCTACCACGAGTGAGGCGCTGCCTCGTGACGAGCGATGAACGCCGCGATGCTCGCGATGGCGTCGCGCGCCTCAGGCAGTAGCGGCTCGTGCGACTGGAAGACGTGGAACAGACCGTCGTACACCTCGAGCTGGACGTCGACGCCCTGCCCTTGCGCCTTGGCCGCCACGCGAACGCTGTCGTCGCGGATGATCTCGTGCTCGCCCACCTGGATCAGCAGCGGCGGCAGACCGGCGTAGTCGCCGAACACCGGTGAGGCCAGCGGGTGGCGCCAGTCGTCCTCGGCCGCGTAGAGCCGCACGAAGTCGGGCAGGCAGCGCGGGTGCATGATCGGGTCGAGTTCGCCTGCGGTGCAGATCGAGTCGCCGCTGAGCGTCAGGTCGGTGAACGGCGAGAGGGCGATGCCACCGTCCGGCAGCGGCTGGTCGCGGTCGCGCAAGGCGAGCAGCGTGGCCAAGGTCAGCCCGCCGCCGGCCGAGTCGCCGGCGATGAACAGCGAGCGGGCTGGCTCAGCGCGGTGCGGCCCGTGCTCGCGCAGCCAGGCCGCGGCGCGCAGACAGTCCTCCAGCCCGGCGGGGAAGCGGTGCTCCGGCGCCAGCCGGTAGTCGGGCAGCAGCACCGCGCACTGGGCCGCCGCCGAGAGGTGGGCGGCCAACGCCAGGTAGAACGCGCCCGCTCCGGAGACGTAGCCGCCACCGTGCAGGTAGAGCAGGCGCCGATCCGGGTCGGCGCCCTCGGCGAGCACCCACTCAGCCGGCAGGTCGCCCAGGTCGACGGTCGCGCCGGTGACGCCGGCGATGGTCGGTGGCCGGCGCGTGGCCATGCAGGCGCGCAGCTCGGCGAGGTCGAACCCGTTGGCGCCGAAGGCCGGCGTCTCGTGCAGCATCCGGAAGTAGGCCTGGCTGGCGGGCGAGGTCATCGCGCAGACTCCGCGGCAGACGGCGGTAGTGTACCCGTCCGGCGCGGCGCTGGCGAGTGTCGGCCCGGTGGCCTCAAGCCGTGGCCGGCACAGCCGTCGGCGGATACTGCCGGTAGACCTTCGCCATGGTCCAGACCGCCAGCAGCAGGCCCAGAGCGTCGGCCACGGGTTGGCTGGCATAGGCGCCCAGCACGCCCCAGTAGGCCGACATGACGTAGACCAGCGGCAGCACCAGCACGGCGCCGCGCGAGACGGTCAGCCACATGGCCGCCGCGCCCTTGCCCATGCCCTGGAGCGTGAAGACCGCCATCATCTGCGGCTCGACCAGGAAGAAGGTGCTGATCTGTAGGCGCAACGCCAGCACACCCAGCCGCTGCAACTCCGCGTCGTGGGCAAACGGCTTGATGATCCACGGCGCGAAGAGGATCACCAGCACGCCGAGGATGAACCCGCCCGTGCCGGTCCAGACTGCGGCGAAGCGGTAGGCGTACCACATGCGGCGGTAGTCGCGGGCGCCGAACGCGTAGCCGACGATGGGCGTCAGCGCCTGGTTCACGCTGCCGCCGAGGCAGGCGATGATCAGGAACATGACCCGGTTGCCCAGGCCGACCCCGGCAATGGCGGCGGCGCCGAAGCCGCCCAGCACATGGTTGATCAGCGAGGCGACAATGCCGCGCAGCACCATGGTCGCCGCTGCCGGCGCGCCGACTTCGAGGATGTCCCACATCACCTGCGGCCGCAGCCGCAGGTGGTGCCAGCGCAAGTGGTAGCCGCTGCGCGGCCCGCACATGTAGCGCGCGGCGACGTAGGCGGAGACGAGCTGCCCGCAGATGGTGGCGATGGCGGCGCCCTGCATCTCCAGACGCGGGCAGCCGTACCAACCGTAGATGAGGAACGGGTCGAGCACGGCGGTGACCAAGGTGCCGCTGAGCGTAATGACCATCGGCGTCCAGGTGTTGCCCGCGCCGCGGAACAGGCCACCCAGCGCGCCGCCGCTCATAGCGAAGGGGAAGCCGAGTGAGACGGTCTGCAGGAAGACCACCGACGGTCCGATCACCTCCGGCGTGGCGCCGAGCGCGCGGACCAAGGGGTGGGCCGCGACCAGCCCGACGACCATGAACACGAGGCCCATGCCGACCGATAGGAGGACGCCTTGCCCGGCAGCCTGGTTGGCCTCGTCGACGCGCGTGGCGCCGAACCGCCGCGACACCAGCGACATGACCCCGGCACTGACGCCCATGCCCACCGCGCCGGCGATCATCATGAACGGCATCAGCACCGTCAACGCCGCAATCGCTTGCGTGCCCGTGGGCAGACCAGCCACCCAGTAGGCGTCGACGATGTTGTAGAGCGCCATGCTGACCATGCCGACCATGCCGGGAATGCTCAGCTTGACCATCAGCGGACCGAGTGCGGCCGAGCCCAGGTCGGTCGTTCGTTGGTCCATGGTGCCCGATTCGGGCGGCGCCAGGGCAGTGTCGTCGGCCACGTGCAACTCCAGTCCGCCGGTCGTGTGATGGTTACAACGCGCAGCAGTTGCAACAGGTTACCACTGGTGCGCGCGCCAGGGGACCTTTGGGCAGACGTTGAGCGCGCGGCAACGTTCAGCGCCAGGCGCGGCGACCTTCGTCGAGGACCAGCAGGTACTGCGACACGGGCATGTAGTCGGTCAGCGAGTTGCCGGTGCCCAGCGCCCAGTAGCCGCCGGCGGTGCAGCGGGCGATCTTCTCGCGCGCATAGGCTCGCAGGTGCGGCTCGTCCAGCCGGCAGATGGCGTCCACGTCCAGCCCGCCGAGCGGCGTCACGCGCCGGCCGTACTGCGCCTGGAAGTCCTCGACGGGCAGGATGCTGTCCTCGAACGAATGCTTGGCGTCGATGCGGCAGGTGTCGATCAGGTCGTCGTAGATGGCGCCCAGGTTGCCGCACGAGTGCAGGATGAACGGCTTGCCGGCCGCGTGGGCCGCCGCGGCCTGCGCGGTGTAGATGGGCAAGACCAGGCGGCGCAAGGCGTCGGGTGGCAGAAAGGTGGCGGTGCGGAAGCCCAGGTCGTCGCCCTGGCGCAGCGCGCCCACCGCGTCCATGGTGGCCAGTTGCCGGCAGGCGCTGACGTGCAGCCGGCCGAGCTGGGCGAACACGCGCTCGAGCAGCTCCGGGTTGTCGTGGAGCAGCAGCGACAGGCCCATCACACCGAGCAGATAGGTGGCCCACTCGAACGGCCCGGCGCAGACGCCGCCGACGATCTTGGCGCCGTCGGGCAGCAGCGCGGCGACGGTCTCGAAGTGGCGGAACTCGATCGGGTCGGCTTCGTCGGGCCAGGGATAGGCCGCGAAGTCGGCCAGGGAGCGAATGCACACGGTGGCCTCGCTCTGGTGCGAGACCGCGCCGGCCACGTGGTGGGCCGTCGGCAGCGTCAGCCGCGGCGGAATCTCCATCGGCACACAGTCGAAGCCCAGGCCGAGCCAGAAGTCGACGTAGATGCGCCAGTACTCGGTGTCCTGCGGCGACATCCGGTCGAACGCCGTGCCGGTGCGCCGCGCGATGAAGCCCGGGCTGGCCAGGTGCTCATAGCACGGCAGATGCGTCGGCGTGCCCTCGCGGCGCAGCACCTTGAGGAACTGGTCGAAGTCTGGTTGGTGAGCGGTCACACGCGTCTCCCGTCGATCAGGGCAGTTCCAGCAGACCACCGCCGTCGAGGTTGGTCGTGGGTCCCAGCGCGCCGGCCCAGACCAGCCACTCGCCGGTCTCGGTGCGCAGCGCGCCTAGGTTGAAGCCCAGCTTCAGGCCCGGCCGCGGCACGATCCTGGCGGCCGCGAGTGGAATCGCCCACTCGGCGCTCCACTGCCCGCGTTCGACGCGCGCGGCGTAGTGCGTCTGCCGCGCCAGGTCGGCCAGCAGGTCGGCGGGCGCGCCGGTCTCCGGGTTGGCTTCGTGGCGGCCGTTCGGATAGGCGCGGAAGCCGAAGGTCGGCCCGGGCCGGCTACCGGAGGCCTCGCGGAAGCACACTTCGGCGCCGTCCACGCCGCCCCAGGCGCCGCCGACCTTGAGCTTGTCGGCATCCGACAGCGGCACGGTCACCCGCACGTGGAGCCGGGCGCCGTCGAAGGCCACCTGCGCGGCGGCCGGTCGGCTGGCGATGGGCTGTCGTCCCGGGTCCTCGGCCAAGGCCAACGGCGTGCCGGACCAACCGGCGGCCACCGGCGCGGTAACGCGCACGGCCTTGACCCGCGCCTTCGGGTGCAAGGCCAACGGCGGCGGTGGTGGCGGCGCGGGCGGCGCGGGCCGCACCGTGTGCTGCACCGGCCAAGTGGCCCGCGTGTCGCTGGCGTAGAGGCCGATCCGCTCCACCGGGATCCGCTTGAAGCCCAGCTTCCAGACCGGCGAATCGGGCCCCAGACGGTAGTCGTCGCGGGCCGCATCCACGAAGCGCGGATCGCCGTCGCTGAAGTTGTCCTTGACCACGGCCGTCTGGGCGGCGCGGCCCTCCAGCTTCAGCCACTGGCCACCGGCGCGCACGTTGCGCGTGACCTGGTTGTACTTGGCGAGGCCCGGCTCGTCGTCGAGGATGTCGGCCAGGTGCGGGTACCGCCCACGCCAAAGGTCGCTCTGGTAGGGCACCGCGGCCAGGCCCTGCAACAACTGGCCCTTCTCGGCGGGCCAGAACCCGGTGGTGGTCACGTTCACGGCCGGCGTGCAGTCGACAAACACGTTGTTGTCAATCACGTTGTCGCGGCCACCATGCACGAACACCGCGCCGGCGCCGCCGCGGACCCGCGCGAGGACATTGCCGTAGACGGTGGTGCCGCTGATGAAGTTGTCCAGGTAGATGCCGTTGCAGCCCTGGCCGAGGTGGCCGTAGATGTCATGGAGGTAGTTGTGCCGGAACACCTGGCCGCGCCGGGTCCAGTCGTGGTAGGCGTAGATGACGCCCGCGTCGTTCGAGTGGTAGACCACGCTGTGGAACTCGCAGAACTCGATCACATGGTCGTTGCCCGAGAACAGCACGGCGGCGTGGGGTCCGTCGTGGATCAGGCAGTGGCGCAGGAGGTTGCCGACGCCTTCGAGCGCCACGGCCGGCTTGTACATCGGGTCCCACCGGCCATAGCGGTGGATGTGGCAGTTGTCCGCCACGTGCCGCGCCGGGGTCAGCGTGCGGCGGTCGCCGCCGTCGAGCAGAACACCGCCGTCGCCGGTGTCGACCACATCGCAACCGAGCAGCAGATGGCGTTCGCCACCGGCCACGCGCACGCCCCAGCCGCCGACGTTGCGGATCGTGCAGCCGACCAACTGGCACCGCGCGCCACCGCTCACCTGCACGCCGGTATCCTGCGCGCATTCGAGCGTCAGGCCGCGCAGCGTGACGTAGGAGACGTCCTTGGTGGTGACCAGGTTGGGCAGGACCGAGACCTGCACCGAGGTGTCGTCGAGCGCCGCGGGCGGCAGGAAGTAGAGCAGCCCCCGAGCGCGGTCGAGGTACCATTCGCCCGGCTCATCCAGCTCGCAGAGCAGGTTGTAGGCATAGTACCACTGGCCTTTGCGCCAGCCGAACTCGTGCGCGCGGCCGTCGAGCGTCAACTCGTGAGTGGCCGGGTCGATGGCCTTGACGCGGTAACGCTGGTCGGCCCAGTCCCAGAACCAGTAGCCATGAACCATGGCGTCCGGCTCGCCGGCCCAGCGCGCGGGGCGGTCGCCGTCGTAATGGAATCGCGGCACCTTGCTGCCCTTGATGCCGAAGATGTTCCAGCCGTCGGCGACGCTGATGTCGGCGATGTGAGTGAAGCCCTGGTTCGGCCAGCGCGCCAACGTCATCGGCCGACGATCGCAGAACAGCTCCAGGCCGGCGTCGGAGTTGGCCCAGGTGTCGGCCGACTTCATGGCGCCGAACTGGCGGAGGCCCAACGCCGTCAGGTCCGCCTGGCGCACCCGCTGGCGCACCGCCGGGTCGAGGCGGGCCAGTACCGCCGGAGCCTTGACCGGCTGCCAGCCGGTGACCACCTTGCCGCCGATGACGCGCACGGTGGCGCCGGGCGCCGCGCGGTAGCAGATCGGCGCGTCGGCGGTGCCCGAGTCCTGAACCTCCAGTGCCAGGGGCGCGGACAGCTCGTAACGGCCCGCCGCCAGTTGGATGGTGACGCCGCCGCGTGGCAACGGCCCGGCCGCCTTCAGCTTGCGGACGGCGTTGCGAGCGCCGAGCGGCGTGGCCAGCGGGCCGTCGGTGCGGGCCGCGTTCGGCGTGTCGGCGCGACCCGACCAGGCGTCGTTGCCCGTCGGCGACACATAGAGCCGCTGCGGCGCCGGCGCCAGCCAGCACAACGCAGCCAGGAGAGCCGTGGTCATAGCGTCCTCACCAGGTCAGTCGGCCGCCTGGTACAGGGCCAGGTCGTCCACGTACACCTTCTCGCCGGGCTTGAACCCGTTGATGATAGCCACCAGCAGCGCGCGGGTCACCTTCACCTGGTTGACCTTCTCGGGCACGGTCAGCGGGCAGGCGATGGTGACCCAGGTGCCGGGTGTCGGCGTCACCTCGGTCAGCGGGCTGGGCAGGTTCTTGTCGTCGTCGCCACGCATGGTGGCGGCCACCGCGACCGTGCCGGTGCTCTGCTGCCCCTCGGGGATCAGGAAACTCGCCACCGACACATACCGGCCCGGCCGGATCGGCACCGTCTGGTGCGGCCCGCCGCGGGCCAGGCCGTCGCAGAGCACCGCCGACTTGCCCGTGTGGGCCGCTGCGGTGGTCAGCTTGACCGCGCCGGTGGACGCGACCCACAGGCCCCAGGGCGCCACCCCGTCCTCGAACGAAGGGTTCGGGTTGAGCCGCTTGGCCCGGCCGTCCACCACCTGCAGCACGGTACGGGCCTGCTCGGCCAGTGACCCTTCGCGCCGGGCGGCCAGGGCCTCGACGCGCGCGCGCACGGTGGCGCTGCGCGCGATCCAGTCGTAGACCTGCCAGATGGAGCCGGTGCCCCAGTTGGTGCCGCTGACGCCGCCGTACTGGCTAGCCGACAGCGGATGCGCCAGGACCGGATGGTCGCGCCACTGCTCCAGGAGCTGCAAGCGGCGCTGGCCCATGGCGGTCCGTTCCTCGGCCCGCTCCAGCAGCGCCGCGGCATCGGTCTCGGTGCGGATGGTCCGGCCGCGCGCCGCGGCGTCGGCCTGGTAGGCAATAGCCGAGGCCTCGTAGTAGGCGAAGGCGTCGCGCAAGAGCGCCGCGCGGGCCTTCTGCGGCGGCGTCTGAGCCTTGGCCAGGCACTGGTCCAAGAGCTCGCGGCTGCGGCGAACGTCGCTCTCCTTGGCGTCGGCCAGATAGCCTGGCGCGGCGAAGTTGAGGTACTGGCCCGACACCGTGAACCACTTCGACCGCAACACGTCGACGGTCCAGAAGCGCTCCCAGATGGCGTAGTACTCAGCCAGCAGCGGCGCGGCCTCCGGCCCCACGCAGCGCCGGTACCAATCGTCGAGCAGCGCGTCGACGTCGGCGTCCGGGTTCCACTGCAACTTCAGGAAGACGTACGGCTTCGGGCCTTCGCCCCAGTTCGGGTAGATCTCCGCATAGTGCGCGCGCACGCCGTGATCGCGGCCGAACTTCAGGTAGCGGGCCATCTGGTGCGGGTAGACGCGGGGCAACAGGTAAGGTGAGCCGTAGGTGTAGTCATACCAGCCGAGCGTCGGCGACATGGCCTGCCAGCGCCGCGTCAGCTCCTCGCCGTGCGCGCGCACCTCGTCGTGGATCCACTTGTGGCGGTCGTAGGTCATGTAGGGAATCAGCCGCGGGTGCAGCTTGACGCGCGTCGGCGGCTCGACCACGTTGTTGTAGGCGAGCAGGCCGAACCACTTGTCCGGGTACTCCTTGAGCACCTCCGTGACCACCTCGTTGCACCACGAGTAGTAGCTGTCGGACACGTCACGCTGGCCGAGGAAGTTCTTGCGGCCGGTCTCGCGCGCCAGCGATTCGGGCGACTCGTCGAACCGGTGCGTGTCGTTGATGCCCAGCGAGTAGCTGGTGACGTCGGGGTGCGTGCGGAAGAACTCCTTGATGTTGCGCGCCCCTTCGGCCGCGATGCCCGGCGCCGCGAAGTTGGGCTGCCAGGTGTGGTCGTCGTCCTTGGTGGGCAGGTAGCGCTGGCCGCCGTAGACCGGGAAGAACTCCGGATGGGTCTTGGTGTACCGGCTGGCCGGGAACAGGTTGAGCAGGTTGTGGTGGAACGAAACGCGCCCGTGCATGCGGTTGCGCCGCGCCCACTCGCCTTGCGCCGGACCACGCAGGCCCGACAGCAGGCGCGAGAAGAACACCGGCTGCTGGCGTACTTCGTCGGGCGGCACCTCGAGGCGCTCGCGCTGGGGCACATCGCAGCCGTCGGCGCCGGGCAGCAGCCAGCGCACGCCGACGTACCGCTCCAGGAATTCGCAGACGCCGAACTCGGTGCCCCATTCGGTCGGCCCGGCAACCACGTAGGTCCGCGCGTCGAGCCCCCGCAGCACGAAGCCGTCCTCATCGAGCCCGGCCAGCGACACGCTCGGCGTCGGACCCAGGCGAATCGCGGTCCGGCCGGCCGGATCGTCGGCGACTGGCAGTTCCTGGCCGGTGCTCTGCTTGACCAGACCCTGGAGGAGCTTGGCGGTCGCCAGCCGCGCCGGGTTGCGGTCGCCCGGCACAATGACGGCCGGTGGCTGTCCCGGCGCGACGATGACCAGCGCCTCCGCGCGGGGCAGCACGGCCAGTAGCAGGACCAACCAGGTCAACGGGCGCATCGCTCTCTCCGGGTCACGGCGCCGAACGACGGTGGCGGGCGTGCACTTCGAGCGACAGCGCCAGGGACCTTCCGCCTATCGGTCGGCGGTCCACCGCAGGCCGCGGGCCAGCACCTCGCGGAACTGCGGGTGGTCGAAAGCGCCGGCGCCGTGACCGGACTGCCAGCAAAACACACGGGCGGCCCGGAACTGCCGCGTCCAGGCCAGCGTCGGCACGCTCCGCGGATGGTCGGTGGTCAGCAGCACGTGGTTGCCCGCGGCGGCGTCGACGCCGGGCATCAGGTAGGTCTCGTCGACCATGGTCCAGGGCGCCAGGCCGCGCGTGATCGGGTGGTCAAGATCGACCGGCGTGAGGGTCACGGTCTGGTCGAAGTCCCACTCCACAACGCGCTGCTCGGCGCCCACCAGCTCGGACCAGAACGGCCAGTCGGGAAAGGCCACCAGCGAGTGGTGCAGCAGCACGATGCCCTGCGACGTCTCGCCCAGCGACGACAGCGCGCCGATGAGCTGGGCCTCGTACCAGGGCCGCGCGGCCTCCAGCGGCTCGCTATACATGTGGTAGAAGCAGACCGCGTCGTACTCGCCGCGGCGTCCGCCGACGTCGGTGACCCAGTCCTCCATGTGCATGACTTCGGGACATACGCCGTCTAGGCCGCGGAGCATCGCGTGGAACGGTCGCACGTCGAACGGGTGGTGTCCGGTCACCACGGCCACCTGCAACGGGCGTGTCTCGGGCATGATCGCTCCTTCGGGTCGGCTCAGCGGTCCCAGAGCAGTTTGGTCTGCACGCTGTCGGCGCCGGCGAGGCCCGACTCCAGCCGCGCCGACCAGGCGGCCGGGTCCAGCGCCGGCAGCAATTCCTCGAACGCGCCGCTGATGGTCTCGGCCGTCTCATCGTGCCAGATCATGCGCTGCTGGGCCGTGGCGAACGGGTAGGTGCCGCCCTGCGTGATGCGCTCGAAGGCCGGCGGATGGTGAATGAAGATCAGGTAGGGCGTGTCGCTGTAGATGGCCATGCTGGCCGGGCCGGAACCGGTGCCGCAGAACAGGTGCGCCGAGCGGACCAGGACGAAGTCCTGCTCGAGCGTGCTGCCGTGGTCCTTGGCCACGATCACGTTGGGCAGTTCTCGGAACCGCGGGTCGACCTCGGCCTGGGAGCCGATCAGCACGAACCGCACCGGGTGGCGGTCGGCGCAGCCGGCGACAAAACGGTGCCACTCGTCGACGTGCGAGTTGCGTTCCAGGTCGCGCGCGGCATTGTTGCGCAAGTGCAGCACCACCATCAGGTTGGGCGCCACCTGCTGCTCGTAGAAGTCGCGGCACCACTGCACGGCCGCCGGCCGGCAGTCGAAGTAGGGAATGAAGCCGTGCCGCGCGTGGAAGTCCTGCACCGCGTTGTGGTTGTCGCCGAACGCATCCTCGCCGTGGAAGTACTGCCACGCGGTGGGCCAGACGTGGTAGCGGTGCAGGTTGGCGGCCAGGTGCGCCTCCAGCGCCGCCGCCGAATCGAAGATGAACAGGCTGCCCAGGTGGCGGTTGAGGTAGGCGCCGGCGGTCAACGCGGGCAGCACGTGGTGGAAGTTGTGCGGCCGGACACCGGCGTCGTAGTTGAGGGTGCGGCTGGGCTGAGCGGGGTCCATGAGGAAGGCGAGGTCGACCTTGTCGACGCCGTGCTCATGCCGCATCAGTTGCGTGCGCATGTGGCACTGCAGCAGGTCGCCGAGCGTGTGGGGCACGACGCGGAAGTCCCAGATGGCGAAGATGCGCGGCTCGTCGGCGGTTCGCCCCGGGAGCAGGCGCGGTGCGCCGGCCTTCAGCGCGCGGGTGTTCTGCTCCAGCCGCAGGAAGCGGGCCCACAACTCACGATCCGGATCCATGCCGCTCATCCCCTCGCCGCCAGCCACGCCAGCCCGGCTTCGCGCTCGTCCGGCCCGGGCGCCCAGGGCGCATACTCCGTGGTCCCTTCGCTGAACGGGCCGGGCATGACCTCCAGATAGACGGCCGGGCCGCCCACCGCGATGGTGGTGTGCCAGACGCCAGCCTGGAAGCGCGCCGAAACGGCTCGGCCCGGCCCGCCCAGGCGGGCGCGCCGCAGTACGCGGTCCGGCCCGTCGAAGAAGACCACCGCCAGTTCGCCGGACAGCACGTGGAACGACTTCTCACGGCCCACCTGGCGCAACGGCGGCAGGTAGCTGTCGGCGCACAGGGCGATCAGCATCTCCTGCACCGGGTCGCTCAGGTCGGTGTGCAGACAGAACCGCGCCCGCCGTCGCGGCGTGGCGGCCGCCTCGTCGCGCAACCAGTCTAGCTGCGCCGGCTCGATCTGGATCCACTCGCGGTCACCGAAGAAGTGCGCGGCCATGGTCAGCCTCGCTCGAAGAACGCGCGCACCGCCGCGGCGACGGTGTCCACCTGCGCATCGGTCAGCCCCTCGTGCGCCGGCAGGCAGAGCAAGGTGGGCACCAGGCGCCGCGCGCGCGGGCACTCGGCCACGGTCTTGCCGCGGTAGGCCGGCTGGTCGGGCATCAGAATGCGGTCGCGCAGCTTGGCCTCGACGCCCTCGCCCGACAGGTAGTCCAGCAGCTCGTCGCGGCGCGGCGTGCGAATGGCGTAGACATAGCAGACGTCGTGCTGGTGCGGCGCCTCGCGGGGCACGCCGACCACGTCGCTGAGGGCGGCGTTGTAGCGCGCGGCGATCTCGCGCCGCCGCGCGATCAGCGCGTCGACCCAGTCCAGCCGGCGCAACAGCATCGCGGCGTGGAGCGTGTCCAGGCGGCCGTTCGGGCCGGGCTCGGCGCAGACCTCACGATTAACCAGGCCGTTGTAGCGCAGGGCCTCCAGCCGCGCGGCCAACTCGGGCCGGTCACAGACCACCATGCCGGCCTCGCCGAGCGAGGCGAAGACCTTCATGCTGTTCATGCTGAAGCAGGCCAGTTCGCCGAACGACCCCGCCGGGCGGTCGTGATAGCGGGCGGTGAACGCCTGCGCGGCGTCCTCAACCAGCAGCAGGTTGCGCCGTTGGGCAATGGCCTGCAAGGCGAACATGTCGGCGACCTTGCCGGCGTAGTGTACGGGCAACAGCGCCTTGGTGCGCGCGGTGATCAGCGGCTCCACGCTGGCCGGGTCGAGGGTCAGGTCGTCGGCGATGTCGCCAAAGACCGGCGTGGCACCGGTCAGCGCGATGGCGTTGGCCGTGGCGACGAACGACAGCGGCGTGGTGATCACCTCGTCGCCCGGCCCGATGTCGAGCGCGCGCAGGGCCAGGTAGAGGGCGTCGCTGCCCGAGTTGACGCCGACGGCATGGGCGCGTTGGCAGCGCGCGGCCACTTTGCCTTCGAGCTCGGCCACCTCGGGTCCGAGGACCAGCCGGCCGTGCAGGAACACCTGCTCCACCGCGGCCAGCAGCTCGCGCCGCTCGTCGGCCGAGGTGATGCGCAGGTCCAGGAAGGGGATCTTCGGTGGCAAGGCTCGACACTCCGAACGCGCCGGCATGATAGCAGGTTTGCGCCGCGTCCGCCGACATGTTAGCCTCGCCGCGGAGCAGCGCATGTGGTCCTGGACCGTGTTGGGCGTGGTGCTGTGGTGGCCGTTGGCCGTGGCCGTGCCGGATGACCCGCGCCAGGACCCGTACCTGCGCTCGCCGGTGGTGGCCGAGCTGATGGAGTCGGCCACCTTCCAGCTCAGCTTCGACGCCGAGACGCTGGTGCCCGACATGGCCGCGGGGGCGGCCAAACCGCAGGTGTTCGGCCGACCGCGCTATGCCGCAGGCGTCCACGGACGCGCCTTGGTGGCCGGCGACGGCAGCGGCGGCGCCATCTACGAGCGGGCGCGCAACGCGCCGCTCAGCACCCGCGGCGCGGTGGCCCTGTGGGTCAAGCCGGTGTCCTGGACCCGCCGCAACGGGGGCAACACCGTCTTCCTGATGACCACCAACGCCACGTTCTACCTGCAACGGCAGGGCCCGGCGCACAACGCTGAAGGACAGGTCACCCGCCACGAGGGCGTGCAGTTCCTGCTGCTGGCCAAGTCCACCGACCATCTCTCCCTCATGGACGGCACGGCCGGCTGGCCGGCGCGGTGGCGGCTGATCGTGGCCAACTGGAGCTGGCCGACGATGAGCTGGTCCATCGACGGTGGGCCGTTCGCCTCGGCCACCGCCAAGGCGCCGCCGGCCGCGAGCGACTTCGGCAACCTGATCGTCGGCGCCGGCGACGGCGAAGCCACGCTGCTCGACGAGCTGACCATCTTCCGCCGACCGCTCACTCAGGATGAGGCCAAGGCGCTCTACGCGACCTTCATGCCCGCGGAGAAAGCCCCGTGATTGCTCTCCTCGCCGCGCTGCTGCTGGCGCCGGCCCGGCCCGACGTGGCCGTGCCGCTGCTGACCGCGCCGCCGACCATCGACGGCGTCATCCACGAAGACGAGTGGTCCGGCGCGGTGCGCCAGGTCGGCCTGGTCTCGCAGCACCACCTGCTGCTGGGCGACCGCGAGGCCGTGTTCTGGATCGGCTGCGACGGCCGCAGTCTGTTCCTGGCGGTGCGTAGTGAGCTGCCGCCGGGCGGCGAACTGCTCGATCGCGCCGTGCCCGACGGCGACCGTGACGTGGTCGCCGCGCTCCGCGACGATTCGCTCGAGTTCGTGATCCATCCACACCTCGGCGCCACGACGGGCGACCAGCGCTACTTCCACCTGATCGTCAACCCGCGCGGCGCCATGTTCGACCGCGTGTTCGACGACTCCCAGCCGGCCAACCGCATCGACACGGCCTGGCGGCTGCGCGAGTGGACGTACCGCAATAGTCTGCACGACGGCTGGTGGGACGCCGAGATCGCCATTCCGCTGGCCGCGCTCGGGGCCACGGCCGCCGATCTGGCGCACCCGTGGGGCCTGCGCGTCGGGCGCAACTGGCAGCGCGGCTGGGACCAGAGCCGGTGGGAGAGCGTCACCGCGCCGTATGAGGACCTGGACACCATGCCGCGCCTGCGCTTCGACGCGGCGGCGCCCATCACGCAAGTGCTCGGCCTGCGCGCCGACGGCCAGCCGAAGCTGGTGGTGGCGCTGGCCAACCGCGGCGCCGCGCCGCTGGCGCTGCGGGTACTGCTGTCCGACACCTGGAGCCGAAATCCGCCGCACGAGACCACGCGTGAGTTGACGCTGCCGCCCGGTGGGCGCGAGACGGTGACCGTCCAGCCGCCGCACGGCGGGCCCGCGGGGGCCCACCAGACGAAGCTGCTGGTCACCTCGGCCGACGGCCGGACCACCTGGTACCTGCGCGAGTTCGGCTGGAAGGTGGAGCGGGCCGAGGAGCGCTGGACGCTGACTCGCGAGGACCGCCGCGCCATCGGCTTGCAGTATGCGGTCTATCCCAGCTACCGCCAGCTTCGCGCCCGCGTGGACATCACCGCGCTGAGCACCAAGGACAAAGTCACCGGTGGCACGTTGCGGTTCGTCGCCAAGGCCGCTGGACGGGCGTTGGTCGAGCAGCCGCTGAAGTTCGCCAACGGTGTGGCCGAGGTGGCCGCGGCGCTGCCCGACCTGCCGGCCGGCGACTGTCTCGTCGAGGCTCGGCTACAGGGCGACGGTGTGCCGGCCGAGCCGGTCACCGGCCTGTACGAGCGGCGCCGGTTCGAGTGGGAGGCCAACCGCCTGGGCCGCTCGGACCGGGTGATCCCGCCGTTCACGCCGCTGCAGGTGCAAGGCGACGAGCTGCACGCGGTGCTGCGCCGCCACCGGCTCAACGGCGCCGGCCTGTGGGACCAGGTACACAGCCTCGACCGGCCGCTCCTCCGCGCGCCGGCGCGCTGGGTGGCGCAGGTGGGCGGGCAGCCGGTGGCCGTCACGCCCGGCCGCCTGACCATCGCAGAACAGGCGGGCCACCGCGTGGTCACCGTCGGCGGGTTCGACGCCGGCGGCGTGCGCGCCGTGGTGCGGTCCACCTGGGACCAGGACGGCCTGGCGCGGGTGCGCCTGGAGCTGCCGGCGCAGGCCGGGCGCCGACTGTCGCGGCTGTCGCTCGAACTGCCGCTCGACGACGCGCAGATGCCCTATCTGCACGCTTGCGGCGACGGCCTGCGGTTCAACTACGCCGGGCGCACACCGGCCGGTGATGGGCCGATCTGGGACTCGAGCAAGGCCAACCGCACCAACCTCGTCGGCCCGTTCTACCCTTACGTGTGGGTCGGCGGCGGCGAGCGCGGCGTGCTCTACTGCGCCGACAGCGACCGCGGCTGGAGCCTCGATGAGACCACGCCCACGGTGCAGCTCGAACGCCGCGCCGGCACGTTGCTGTTGCGCGTCAACCTGATCACGCGGCCGACGCCGCTGGACACCGCCCGCAGCCTGGAGTTCGGCCTGCAAGCGACACCGGCCAAGCCGATGCCCGAGCAGCCGGTCAACTGGCGCCGCTGGCTGGGCCGCTGGCAGGCCGCACCGAAGGTGCAGCCGTTCACCATCGTCGGCGCGACGCTCTACTACGGCTGCACCAGCTACGACTTCTACCCGGTGGGCCACGACCTGCGCATCTACGACGCGTTCAGCCGGGCACGCGACAGCGGCCAGGCCGACTGGGCCTTTGTCGAGGACTGGATGAAGGTCTACGCGCCGCAAGTGCCGCGCGACAGCGCGCGCTGGACCGAACTGCACAACCACATTCGCGCGGGCATGTACTCGGCGGCGGGCACGCGGCGCGACCAGGGCTGGCTGTGGACGCCGTACACCAACCCGCGCGGGATCGGCTTCCACCTGGCCGAGTGGCCGACGTTCCAGGACGAATGGGTGCAGTCGCCGTTCCAGGAGCGCGCCAAGACCGGCCAGCTCGACTACGACGTCTGCCCGGTCGACAGCTTCCAGGACGCCGCGCTCTGGCACTACCGCGAGATGCTCAAGTGCTTCGACGGCATCTACTGGGACAACCTCTACCTGAGCGCCAACAACAACCCCGTGGCCGGCGACACCTGGACCGACGAGCGCGGGCGCGTCCACCCGTCGATGGGCCTCTGGGCCATGCGCGACCTGGTCAAGCGCACCGCCATCATGCTGCACGAGCAAGGCCGCCCGCTGTTCGCCAACGTGGCGCACATGACCAACACCAATCTGGTGCCGATCCTCTCGTTCGCCAACGTCAACCTCGACTGGGAATGGCAGTACGGCAAGCGTGACTTCCAGGATCGGTTCGACCCCGATCTGACCGTCGCCGAGACCATCGGCCGGCAGTGCGGCAACGTGCCGCTGATCCTGGCCGGCGGCTTCTACGACACCAAGGACCCGGCCTACGCCTGGTGCATGAGGACCCGCACCGGCGTCTGCGCGGTCCACGAGATCCGCGTCTGGGACTGGCAGCCGCAGGCGCACTACGACTTCCAGCGCAAGCTGTTCGAGTTCGGCTATGGCGACCCCGCCTGCCGGGTCTACAACTACTGGGACGAGGGCTTCCCGCTGCGCGTGGACGGCGTCACTGCCAAGGCCATCGTGATGGTCAACAACGGTCGCACGCTGGTGATCGTCACCGACTACGGCACCGGCGGCGACTGCCGACTGACCCTCGACCTGCCGGCGCTGGGTCTGCCCGCGCCGACGGCGGCCAGCGATCTGGAGACCGGCCAGGCCGTCCCGCTCGCGGGTCCGGGCGAGGTGCGCTTCCCGCTCAAGAAGCACGACTTCCGCACCGTGGTCTTCCGCTGAACCCGACCGTGAGCCGGAGTTGCATATTGCCTTGCCATATGTGCTATGCTATGGCAATACGCCGCGCGGGCGTGGTGCATGGAGAGCAAGGCGATGATCCGGACTGAGGCGCTAGACCTGACGGGCGTGCTGACGCCGCCGGTGCCGCGGGCGCCGCGGGTGAACGGCGCGGGCGTGTGCGGCGCGCGGCCGGGCCGGCCGGTCCAGTACGCCATCGCGGCCACCGGTGAGGGGCCGCTGAGCTACGAGGCCGACGGGCTGCCGGCGGGGCTGACGCTGGACGCCGCGTCGGGCGTGATCACCGGGCAACTGTCGCAGCGCGGCACGCACATGGTGCGGGTGGCGGCGCGCAATGCGCTGGGCGTGGCCGAACGCGAGTTGCGCGTGGTGATTGGCGACGACATCGCGCTGACGCCGCCGATGGGCTGCAACACCTGGGGCGGGCGCGGCTCGGCGGTGACCCAGGCCGACGTGCTGGCCTCGGCGCGGGCGATGGTCGCCTCGGGTCTGAGCGGACACGGCTACCACTACACCAACATTGACGACGGCTGGCAGGGCCACCGCGACAGCGCCGACCGGTCGCTGCAACCGAACGCGAAGTTCCCCGATCTGCCGGGCCTGGCCGCCGAGCTGCACGCCGCGGGCCTGAAGATGGGTCTGTACTCCTCGCCCTGGAGCACCAGCTACGCGGGCTTCTGCGGTGGCTCCAGCGACACGCCGGACGGCGCCTGGACCAAGCCGGCGCGGCCCAGCGACGACTGGCGGCACCGGGCGCACCGGTTCGACGAGGTGGACGCGAAGCAGTGCGCGGCCTGGGGCTGCGACTACTTCAAGTTCGACTGGGGCGTGGACGACCCGGCCCACGTCGCGCGGATGACCCGCGCGCTGGAGGCCAGTGGCCGCGACATCGTCTACGAGGTGTCCAACTCGGTGCCGCTCCAGCACGCCGAACTGGTCACTGCGGGCTGCCAGATGACGCGCACCGCGGGCGACCTGGTCGACCTGTGGGACAAGAGCCAGATGGACGCGGACAAGGCCCGCTGGGCGCTGGGCATTCGCGATCTGTGGCTGGCGCACCATCCCTGGCGCGGCTACAACCGGCCGGGGCACTGGAACATGCCCTGCCCGTTGCGCGTGGGCATGCTCGGCGGCTGGGACGACAAGCCGCTGCTGCCGAGCCGGCTGACGCCCGCGGAGCAGTACACGCACCTCAGCTTGTGGTGCCTGTGGTCGGCGCCGCTGATCATCGGCTGCCCGATCGAGCTGATCGACGAGTTCACCATGGGCCTGCTGACCAATGACGAGCTGCTGGCGCTCGACCAGGACCCGTTGGGTGTGCAGGCGGACCAGTTCGAGGTGACCCACGGCGAGGTGCTGGTGAAGCCGCTGGCCGACGGCAGCCTGGCGGTGGGGCTGTTCAACACCGGCGCAGAGGCGGCCGAGGTGTCGGTCCGGCTGTCGGAGCTGGGTGTCGATGGACGCCGGCGGGTGCGTGACCTGTGGCGCCAGCAGGACCTGGGCGTCACCGATGACGGCGTGACGGCCGCGATCGCTGCGCACGGGGCGGCGGTGGTGCGGTTGGGCGCGGTCTGACAACACCACATTGGTCAACGTCCCGCAACGCCCGGGCAGGTGGGGCTCGCCCCGTGGCGAACACAGCCTGGGTGTTGCGGGACGGCGGAGCAGCCGGACAGCCGCTGGGCGGTGGCCTGTTGCCCCGTCCGGGCTGCCCTCGTCGGCCTCCATCCCACGCGCCCGACCAGCAGGCCGCGTCGGGGACTGACACCTTTGCGGCCGGCCGAAGGACGGCGTAGAAGGTGTCTGTACCCAGAGCGGCCGTCGCCGGACCGGAGCGCCAACGAAGCCCGGCCGTCGCGGGCTACCTGATCACCAACTCCGGCAGCCGTTGCGTGTCCTGGAAGCCGCCGGCGAAGCTCGGGTGCCAGCCGAGCAGGTTGCTGGCGCCGGGTGAGGCGCGGTAGACGTTCAGGTAGAGCTTGGCGCCCGGCTGCCACCCGCCGGGGATCAGCGTCTTCAGCGGCAGCGCCACCTGCACCTGCCAGCGGTCCTTGGCCGAGCGGTCGGAGGTGACCTTGGCACCGGCGGGCCAGTCGCTCTGCGCGCCGCCCTGCCAGGCCAGGGCCGCGTGGCGGCCGTCGGGTGCGATGATCAGTTGGTGACGATCACCACCGCGGGTGGCCGCGGTGAACACTTCGAAGTCGTCACCGTCCCAGAGCGCGCCGCCGGTGACCAGGCGGCTCGGATCGGTCCATTCGGTCAGCCGCAGGTAGAGCGTCTGGCCGTCGTGGGCCAGCTTGGTCTCCAGACGGCGCGGCGTGGGCGCGCCGGTCAGGTCGCCCCAGCCCGGCGCGGCGGGCACGGTGTCCCAGGCCACCGGCGCCGCAACCTTCGGCACCGACACCGTGGGGAGCGCCTTGGCGCGCCGCTGCTGGTGCTCGCTGTAGCGCTGGCGGCCCTTGGCCACATACTGCCACTGGCCTTGCTCGAACACCGCGACGCGCTGCTTCTCCGCCGGCGTGCGCGCAGCCGCCTTGGCCTGGTCCATCAGCTTCTGCCAGGCGGCCACGCGTGCGGCCGTGCCGAGCGACTCCCACGCCAGCGCTTCGGTCTGGTGCTGGTGCGCCGACGACGTCTGGATGGCCGCCGGGTAGTAGCGCGGGTTGCTGAACGTCTCCTCGATGGCCTCGTAGAGCTGCTGCATCGGCCGGGCCGCGGCGCCGTAGTAGCGCGCGAAGAACTCGTCGATCAGCCGGTCGCCGTCCAGGGTCGGGTCGCAAGCCAGCTTGAGCGTGACGTAGAACTCCAACTGGTCCATCAGGTAGCTCTGCGAGAACTCGCTCGAGTGCTCCATGAAGATGCCACGGATGCCGCGCTCGCGGTACCAGCTCATCTGCTTGACCACGGTGTGCGCGAAGTAGCCGGGGAAGTAGTTGAACTTGCCGTACTCGGCGTTGAGCGCCGGGAAGCAGTAGTAGAGCCACAGGTAGAGCGGTCGCTCGGGGTCCTGCCGGCGCCAGTCGTCCAGAACCTTGCGGTCGTTGACCTCCATCGACGGGCACCACCAATTGCGCGTGTGCAGGCAGGTCTGGATGACCACGTTCGACTCGACCTTGAACTTGCTCGGGTAGTAGGCGTAGTCGGAGTAGGCCAACGCCCCGATCCACTTGTTCGGATGCGTCTTGCGCACCTCGCGGGCCACCTTGTTGACGAACCCGAAGATGTAGTCGCTGGCGATGCCGTTGTTGAACTGCTGGTTCTTCCGCTCGGCCTGGTTGAGCTCGGCCTGGCAGCGGGCGCACTTGCACCACGAGTTGTTGTCCATCGGCACGAGGCCGTAGACATCGCCCACCGCGGTGGCGCCGGGCGGCGCGCCCTTGCCGTCGAAGTAGTTGCGCGCGTCCTGGACCACGCGGGCGATGAACTCGGGGTTGGTGTAGCACGGCTGCGGCGGGCTGGCGCCATAGCCTTGGGCGAACCAGTCCGGGTGCGCCTTCAGGTCGTGGTCGAAGTAGCCTTGGAACGAATGACAGACCCAGAACGCCTGGCCGCCGATGCGCAGGCGCAGCTTCCAGAGGTGGACGTCGCGCTCGCTGGGCGAGTCGGGCGGGCCGGGCAGATAGAGCGTGCCCGGCGTGATCCAGCGGTGGATCATGTTCGGCGCCTGCCGCCGAGCACTGCCGCTGACGGTCAGCGTGCGGCTCGACGGCGTCACCGTACCGAGGTCGGTCGGCGCGTACCAGCGCACGTCGCACTCGCGCTCGAGGAAGTCGTAGGTGGCGTCGAGCGTGCCGCGGGCATCGAACAGCGCCGGCAGCGCCGCACTGAGCGCCGTGTCGCCCGCGGCGTTGACCGGCTGGCCGCGCTCCTCGTCGAAGTGCAGCAGCACCGTGGTGGCCTGGTCCACCGCATACGGACCGCCGGCGGCGTTGGTCTGCGGTGTACGGACGGTGTGGCACAGGCGCACTTCGTCGATCAGGCCGCGCCACGGATTGCCCACGGGGCCCGAGTCGTTGGGCAGACCACCCACGTGCAGCGTCGACCGGCGGCAGGTGGTGCGCACGTACTTGGTGGTGCCCACGCTGACGCCGTCGATGAACAGCTCCTGACGGGCGGTGGCCAGATCCCAGGTCGCCACCACGTGGTGCCAGCCCTCGGCCAGCGGCTTCGAGCCCAGGTAGTGACCGTTCTGCCCGTCGTAGGTGGTGTACGAGATGACACTGCTGTTCATATCGCGCTGGACGATGTGGTAGCTCCACGGTCCGCTGCCGTCCAGGCGCAGGATGGTGCCGTGCCGGTTGGAGGTGGCCGCCGGCATCCAGACCCAAGCCTCCAGGGTGCCCCGCTCGTCGTCGAAGCCGGGGTCGGTCAGGCTGACCAGTGTGGTCTTGCCGTCGCACTCCAGCGCCCGGCCGAACTTGCCCGCCGCGCGCGGCCAGCCGCCGTCCTTCACCGTGGCGGCGGCGTCCTGGCCAAGCAGCGCCACCGTGTCGCGGCCGTAGTGGACCAGGTACTCCTGGTACTTCAGGCCGGCGGTGCTGAGGCCCGCCGCGCGCGTGGCGGCGCTCTCGCCCACCAGCAAGCGCGGACCGCTGACCGGCTGATCGTCGGTGACCAGCGGCAGTGTGGCGCCGGTGATGCGCCGGAGGTGGTTCTGCAGCTCCAGCGCGGCGAAGTGGGCCGCCACACTGGGCTGCCGCGCGGTGACAATCGTGGCGGCCGGCTGGCCGTCACGAGCCAACGGCACCTGGAAGCGGTCCGCGGCCGACGCCGCCATCGCGGCCACCAGCACCCCGACCAACGCGATCTGACGCATGGCGAGCCACCTTTCGGGTGTGGGGATACAGCTCCCCGCCGGGTGGTTTGCGTGCCGGCAAGCTACTTCCTGCTGCCGGCCAACTCGGCTCACACGGACCCGAGCAGCACGCTGGTACCATTCACCTGGAAGAAGTCAAACAGACGTTTGGAGCCCGAGCTACGGCCGTCCCACAGCAGGACCACGAGATCGGCCCGGGCACAGAACAGCGCGTCGCGCTCGGATGGGGCCGACAGCCCTTTGGGGATGGCCTCCAGCGAGGCATCGATGAAGCCCACCTTGCCATCGGCGACCAGTCGGCGCAACGGTTCGGACAGGTCGAACCGCTGGTAGCCCACTACGGTCGTGCTCTCGCGGTTGGCAAGCAGAAAGTCGACGGCGAGCTCGTCGACTACTCCGCGACCTCCGCAGTACCAGGTCGTCCCCGCGCCAAGATGCGGCGTCAGGAGGGCCTGCAGGCGTCGTTTGGCGCGGGCCGGTTCAGCCCGCATGCTGCCGGTCACCACGACGCACTGGGAGGCCACAGTGACCGGCCCGGATGGTGGCAGGTTGCTGCTCAGCAGAGCGTACTTATGCAGAGTCTGCTGGATGCTGACCTTCATCTCCTTCTTGAGGTGGTCCAGCCCGGCCTGTTCGTACTGCAGAACACGGTGATGCTGGAGGTCAAACGGCAAGCTCTTCACGCTCTGCCCGATCAGCAGCGTCGGCTTGCCCAGCGCCATCGCGTAGCCGGTCTCCCACATCACGTTGGCGTTTCTGCCGGTCACATCGGCGACGCAGAAGGCGGCCGTCGTGAGCGAATCCAGGATGTCGTCGGTGATGCGGCCAGCCGCGTGCTCGTCTTTCAGCCAGAAGCAGTCCACCGAGTCGTCGGGCATAGCTTCGTTGGCCGCGGCCTTGACCGTCCCAAAGACCGCGTCGAACTCCTCCGCGAACGGCATGATGGCAAAGCACCGCAGTGTAGCCATGGCCAAGTGCCCTCGCTTCCCTCGACGGCCTGCGACGGGTCGCCGATGTGTTCAGTCAGCGTGCCGCGCGATGAACTCGCGAATGAACTCCGCCTGCGGCGGGTGCATGTCGATCAGGCAGGCGCCCAGGATGTTGTAGCCGACGATGCGGCCCTGCTCCCACAGCCGCAGCATGGTCTCGTACTGGCCCTGCATCAGGTCCAGCGGCACCGCGGCCATGGTCGGGTAGTCGCGAAGATAGCTGCCGACGACGATGTCCTTGCCCGGGAACACCGCCGCGCACTGGGCCACGGCCTCCTCCAGTTGCGGCAGGTGCTGCGCCTCCCAGACCCACAGGTTGACCACGTCGAGATAGGGCCGGAAGCGCTGCCAGTGCTCCAACTCCAGTTCGTGCGTGTAGACCACCACCCACAGCTTGAGCGCCGGGTTGGCGCTGTGCAGCGCGCCCAGGATCTCGCGCGGCCGGTCGGCATGGTAGGCTTCGTAGCCGAAGATGCCGCTGGCGTCGTCGATGATGGCGCCGGTCACGTTCGGGTGGTCGAGCGAGACCTGGCTGAGGTTGGCGGCCTCGTCGCGCACCGTCTCGGGATGGCTGTCGCGCCAGTTGGCGAAGCCCCAGCCGTGGCGGTTCGCCTCGGGCGCAACCTCCACCCACTTCCACTTCGAGATCTCGGCCACCACCTCGCCCAGGTGCCCCAGCTTGGCCAGGTTGACGTGGTTGTTGCGGTGGAACATGAAGTTGGCGCGATCGAGCCCGAAGTACGCGGCGCCTTCGCCCACGCCGTAGATGGACGGCTCCACGCCAGGGTCGAACCCGTGACCCTCCCAGACCCAACCCGCCTCACGAAACGACGCCATGGGGCACCTCCTCGCGACTCGGTCGGCGGCCCACCGTCAGCCGCTCGCTGTCACCGGCAGTAGTTCGCCGAAGTCGAGCAGCACCTGCTGGGAGGTGACTTCTGCGCCACCACAGCGGTTCGTTGGCAGACGGCAAGTTCATCCCGAGTAGCCGCGCAGCGGCGTACCGAAGGACCCGGCCCCTGCGGATCTGCTACAGGAGCGCACCATCGGGGCACCACCGGTTCGGCGGTGCCCTTCGGTACGGCCTGCGGCCTACTCAGGGCGAACAGGCCGGATGGCCGGAAGTCACTGTGGTCCGGCACTACGCCCCGGCGGCGAGCCGCTGCTGGTGCTCGCGGATGTGGCCGGCCACCTCGATCACCGGGGCCGTCCAGATATCGTCGGCGCGGCTCCGCAGCCAGGCCAGGAACTGCTCATGGTCGCGCTCGGCCACGTGCAGCCGCGACAGCTTGGGCCCCACGCCGTGGAAGGTGATCAGCAGATAGCCACCGGTGTCGAGCGCCTCCTCCACATGAGCCTGCCACTGCGCGCAGCCCTTGCCGTCACCGCCGGTGGTGCCCAGGTCGAACAGGTCGGCGGTGTCGGGGCCGGTCGGTTGCCCGGTGGCACGGCCGCGCCCGGCGACGAACAACTCGGCCAGGATCGGCTCGATGCGCTGGGGCGCCTCGGGCGGGCCGATCAGCACGTCGTGGCAGGTGTTGCCATAGGTGTGCTCATCGCGGCCGTCGAGCAGGTGGAGCATGAAGTTGGCCGCCGCCAGTTCGTTGCGGAATCGGTCGGGGCCGAAGTCGACCAGGTTGTTCCACGGCGCCACCCACGACTTGGACTCCGGCGGCACGGCGCGGCAGGGATGGAACAGGCTGTGGTTGCCCAACTCATGCCCGCGCCGCGCGATGTCGCGCCAGGCCTCGGTGTGCTCCACCAGGTCGGCGCGGAACGGCGCGTAGAACGTGCCGCGGAAGCCGTAGCGCTCCAGCACCGGGGCGACCAGCGTGCGATGACAGGGCATGGCGTCGTCATAGCTGAGCGACACCGCGGCGCGAGCGCCGTGCGGCCAGCGTGGAGATGGGTCCGACATGACAGCTCCTCGGGCGCGGTCGGTCGGCGGCCGCGCCGTTGGGGCAGCATGATACACCCGCGCGGCGACGCGATGGGCCGCTTCGTCACCAGACGCCGCACCGGCCAGGTCATGGTTCGGACAACTATTGCCCAGCGGTGCCGGACGTCTGCGCTCGCAGGCAGGTCTGTAGCTCGCTGGCGATGGCGTTCATCCGCTCTTCGCTGACTCGTTCGGCCGCTGGTACGCCCAGGTAGGCCAGCACCTTGGTGCTCCGATGGTCCTCGGGCTGGTCGGCCAGGCGCGGTACCACGTGGAAGTGCACGTGGGGATGGTCTGCTGCTTCCGCGAACTGCATCACGTAGGTTTTGAGGCAGCCCGTCACGTGTTGCAGGGCGAGCGACACCTGGCGGAGCAGACGGCCCAGCTCCAGCGCCTCGTCGTCGGTCAGTTCATGCAGGGCCGCGATATGGCGGCGAGCCACGATCACCAGCCAGCCGGGCAAGGCGGTATCGTAGCTGTGCACGACATCCCAGAACTGAGTGCGGTGGATCTGGTCCCACAGAGGCGCGTTGCCCGCATCTCGACGGGCAATCAGTTCACAGGTCAGGCACCGTTTCATCGGCTGTCCTTTGCATGCTCGGACCAAGCCTCTCTGACGCAGACCCACGCCGGCCCGCGCTGCCAGGCGGCGCCCGACGTCATCGCTACTGGCCATGGACATGCCCCAGCCCCGGCTGGCATAGGGTGCGGCTTGCCGCACCAACCTGCCACTCGGCTGCGCTGGCGATGCCGACGCCTCGATCCGGCACGGCGGTGGCTCGCATTACACAACTAATAGCTCACCTGACCAGCTAACGCCAACCATAGGCCCTCGACACTTGGTCCGCCAGTTTTGCAGCCCAATCTGGCCGATAGAAGCACTCGTTCCACAGAGTAATACTTGGAGCGTATTTGCGCTCAGTGGTTTCGTCATCAGAAGACGCCCCTCTCGGGACCGAGTAGATATCGGCTATTGCGTCCTGCACCATAAGGACATGGGGATCCTCCAGTATTCTCGCTACCAGTTGCCTGCGACAGTCAGGGCCGCTTACCGACTTTGCGGGATTTCCGCGGGCTAGCAAGAATGCATCAAATATGGCGGCAGATGCATACAGTAATCCAGTATCTCTCCCCGCACTCACGAAAGGACGCTGTGTATCAATCCAGGCTACTGGGCCACTGGACAGCACGAATCGCAATCTATTTAGAAAAGCCTCCCTAGCGGACGAATAGGTGGTGGAGTACAAGAGCGAGGCACCTTCAGCCGATCCCTCGTCCAATGGGCAAGGGAGAAGGGCGAGCCGGTGTTGGTATTGATGACCCCAGAGTTCATGCGATGAGAACCGAAGCAACGCCAGCAGGTCGCTATGTCCGCTTGGAGACGCGACCAACGTGCTATGGCCATGAATGAATCCGTAATCGGGTGGGCCAGCATTGTTGTGCAATAGTGTATTCAAGTCCAGAAAGTGCTTGAAGTTTGGCTCTGCCAGGACAAGGTTCATGCCCTCGAGAAGAGCAAGTGGCAACCCGGTATAGTATCGTTGAGTGTCCGCATAGCATGACCGGACAATGGATGGATTATCGAGAACGCGCTTCGCCCAGTGGTCAGTTGGGCTACCATAGACATGGTAAATTGGTGCGCCGGCGGCATCGCTGATGGTTCCCTTGTACATAGGCGCTAGAATGTCAACTATCTGTGTAAGTCGCGAGACCCAGTGTTCCGGTGTCTGATTCACCCAGTAGGAACGCATACCGACGTTTTCGGGGAAGGTATAGCCTGATTTGGTTGCGATCTCAAACGCGTCTCTGGCATCGGCAAAACGGCCAAACAGGGCCAGTTGAACTCCCCTGCCATACCAAGCCTGGCCAAACTGAAGCAGGGCGTTGCCGTCTAGTCTGGACAGTTGGGGTAGTTGTTGCGTGAGTTGATGCCACGCATCGGCAAACGAGCTATGTGGTCGCCTTGTGCGGTGAAGGATGTGCGCAACTTGCTGCGGACTTATCGCGCACCCGCTATCACGAAAGTGACGGGTTGTCTCATCGACCACCGCATTCCACTTAGCGTGCATGAGCTGGTAGTCCCTCAGATAGAAGGCTGCCCATCCCTGATTCAGTGTCTGCTCTATCCCTATCAGGCCAGGGGCACGTTGTCTGACCTCGATGATGTCAGTGGGAGGACACTCTACTGCTTTTGCCAATCGCGCCTGCCTGCGAGCGCGTAGGCGTTCTTCTCGCTCATCCGCTGTTGCCCGTCCTGCCACAAGTGCGCCTAGACAGCCCGCGAGACTTGCTTGCAGGAAATCACGCCGGCTGGTGTCCCCAGCGGCCGGTGGCGAGGCCGCAGCCGCTGTCTCGCCCCGCTCGCGCAGCGGGGGCAGCGGCCGTGTTGCGTCCAGGTGGGCCTGCGCTCTTTGCTGCGCGGCTCTGTAGGCCAGCTCACGCCAGGCCGCGGGCACTTCATCGTACGGCTGCTTCGTGACCGTCTCGATGGCTCGGCGGTGGTCTTCCTCGCAGACGATCCGGCTGACCCGCCCAGGCAGGACGTGGAGCCACTCCTCCAGCCGCCTGTTGCCGGGCGGGCTGGTCAACTCGGCTGCGGGGACGGCAAAGCAGTTGTCCAAGGCCAGAGGTGCATGACAGCAGTCGCAGCGGATCTGTCCCATGTGGTGTGCTCCGCGGGTCTCGGCCGTGCCCCAGCCTGGCGGCCGGCGGGCCAGGCCGGCTGGCTCCTTCGGAAGGCGGCAGCATCTCCTGTCCATCATAGTCGATGGTCCAACGTGAGCGCCAGCGCGTCGGGTGGGCTCCTGCCCACCAGCGAGTACGCTCGTAGCGGCACCGACCATGCCATCGACGGGCCAACGCCGGACCAGCAGTGGCCGGTGGCCCTCCGACGCGCGGCTTCGCCGCTGCCCTGGGCAAGCTGGCGTCTGGTAAGCAGCCTGTTTGGCACGGTGCTTGCTGCCACCATCCTGCCGCCATGGAGCACACCGGCCCGCGCCACCCGCCGCCCCGCGCCGTTATCACTGGCCAACACCGGCTGGAGTTCGACGAAGTTGACCATCACCTGCTGGCCGAGGTGCATCCATAGCGGGCAACGTCGCGCGGCCGTTCGTCACCGCGCCTCGGCCGGCTGGAAGACCACTGCGAACCGCTCACAGACGACGGGCATCTGCTCGTCAGGTTGGCGCCCGATACGTTGGCACTCGCGGCCGAAGAACCGGCGGTGGGCCTCGCGCCAGAACCGCAGCGAGCCGTCGCCTTCACCTTCGGTGGCGGCAAACTCCGCCGAGACCTGATCGAAGGGCACCACGTCCACTTGCCGCGTCTCGATGATGCAGCGCGGCGTGCCGTCGAAGTCGGTGACGATGCTCAGGTCGCCAGGCTGGGGCAGCGGCCGGTGCTCGTGTTCGTGAACCCAGAGCAGAGCCGCGGTGGCGCGCTTGCGCCCGCGGACCACCAGCTCGGCGAGTTCGTTGGCGCTCGCCTCGTGGTCGTCGAAGTAGAAGGCCTCCAGGAAGTGCGGCGTCGGATCGCTGGCGCACGTCGCGGCGAAGTCGCTCCAGAAGGCCAGGTAGCGCAGTGGGATGTCCATGGGTGACGCCTGCGGTTGGCGAGAACGTCGCGGCGGGCAAATGGGTTACGTGGGCTGGTTGGCTGGGGTGTCCTGACCGACCTTCGGGCACCGTCTGGCCGTCGTCCTGCGGCCGCTGAACACGATGACACGCGCCGCCGCCAGTTCCGCCGCGGTGGTGACAGTCCGCCCGTGGCGCGGATCACTTGGTCAGTTCGGCGTGGATGTTCACCTCCTGCTGGATCAGCCTGGCGTCCAGGTTGCACAGCTCGCGATGCTGCGAGAGGCCATACTCCACGAACGCGATGTCCGAGAACCCCAGGTGTGTGGCAACGAGGGACAGGCTCTCCTGGCAGTAGAAGTGCTTGTGGCCCCACACGGTATACGCCTCGTGCTGCCCGACGGATGCGGCGTGCCAGTCACTCGACGGGTAGTGCTTGCGCAGCACCCCGGCCAACCCTGGGAAGGACAGGCGGAGCACGCCGCCGGGTCGGAGGGTGCGATAGGCTTCCGAGAGGAAGATCAGCGACTCTGGTTGGTCCAGGTGCTCCAGGAAGTCCTCGGCAAACGCGAACGAGAAGAAGTCCGAGGGGAACGGGTGGCTCAACGTGAGGTCGGCTGGCAGGTAGACTTCCGCCGTGTCGGCGCGAGGCTCCAGGTCGATGTTGGCCCAGCCTTCGCCAAACAGGCGTGGTCCGCATCCGTAGTGTGCCTTGGTGATGCCCAAGCTGCCCAGCTTGAGGGCATTCGCCCGGCACGCCTCGGCCTGGCGCAGGTCGTCGAGGCGTTGAGCCCTCGACCTTCCGGGAAGGCGACGGATCTCGTATCCCAGCCTGCGCAGTACCGCCCTGACCACCGTCTTCATCGCTACGGTCCCTTCACGCCAACCGGTCAAGTCCAGCGGCCAACCCAACCACGCTGGAGCGACGCGCACCGCGGCCTGCGGCCGCGCCACCGGCCATCCCGCTGTCACTCACTCGCCAGCACCGGCTGGAGTTCGACGAAATTGACCATCACCTGCTGGCCGACCGGCGCGCCCGGCGCATCGGGTCGGGCCCAGTCGCTGAGCGTGAGTTGCGCGGTGGGGCCGGTGGCGCGGAACTGTAGCCAGTGGTAGGTCATCCAGAACGGCGACTGGGCCGTGAACGGCTGGCGGCCGCCGGCACTGCGGAACGGGTGGCTGAAGGCGCCCGGTTGCACCGCGGCGCCGTCGATGGTGATCGCCAGCGTCTGCCGGTCCGGCCGGCTGCGGCCGGCTTGCAGGTCGGCGTAGTCGCCGGTGATCACCTTCAGCGAGTAGAGCCGCCCGGCCTGCAGGCCGCGGATGGTCTGGCGGACGCGGTTGGGCTGCTTCGCGCTGCGGGTCAGCAGCAGGAAGGCATCACCGTAGGCGCCGCCCGGGTAGCGGCCCTGCAGGTTGCCGTAGCCGGTCAGCCGGCCGGGGCTGAGGCTGCCGTCCTCGGCGGGCGCGAGCTGCCAGCCTTGCCCGCCGGCCTCGAAGTCGGGGTCCATCAGGTGCCGCAGTTCGTACGGGTCGCTCAACAGGCGGTCGGTGCGGCCCTCGACACAATAGTGCCGCAGCAGGCGGCCCATGCAGTTGAGGATCTCCTCGTCCACGTAATTGGAGCGGTAAGGCTGCACGCCCCACAGCCCGAAGTAGCGCGGATCGGTGGCCAGCAACTGCATCTGCTGCTCCAGGTGGACCCGGAAGTCCGCCTGCGGGCAGCGGTTGGTGGTGCAGTAGGGCAGATAGGCGTACATCGGCGTGAAGATGGTCCGCCGCATGGCGCCCGGGTAGGCCCGGTCCCAGGCAGCGGCGACGCTACGGAACTTGCCGCGCAGGTTGGCCAGATTGGCCGCCTCGGTCGGCAGTTCACCCTCGTACACCTCGATGGAGAACGGCCAGCCGGCGCCGATGGTGGTCTTCATGAACAGCTCGGCCAGCTCGTTGCCGTACATCGCCACGACGAACGGGATCCACAGCTTGCCCGCGAAGGCCGGGTCCTCCGACAGCTTGGCCACCGAGCGGGCCGTCGTCAGGATCATGCTCGTGGACAGCCCCGGGTAGTACTCGTCAGACTGGATACCGCCGAGGCGGGCCAGATCCCAGCCACGCGGCCGGCGCCAGAAGTCGAGCATCTTCTCCGGCGTCCAGACTTCCTGGTCGATCAGCCCCGGCGCCTGCGCGTTGGCGATCCAGAGCTTGCCCTGGGCCAACCACTCGCGGTGCTCCGGCGTGTCGATCGCCTGGCTCTCGATCAGGTTGCAGTTCGGCAGCGTGTAGCGCTTTAGCCGGGCCCAGGTGTTGGCGCCGAACGGCGTGATCTGCGGCGTGGACGGGTAGACGTTGTAGACCAGCGCCGGGATGGCCCGCACCACCAGGTCGGTGAGCGCGCCGTTGACCAGCAGCGCGTGCCGGCCCGCTGGCAGCAGGCGCATGGCCTCGGCCGCCGGTTGCCCGGCGATGGCGGTCAGCAGTGGCTCGTCGCCCAGACGGGCCGCGCCGGCGCCGGCGGCGCGGAACCACACCCAGCCGTGGCGCGGGTTCATGAACTCGATGCGCCGGCTCTGCAGCAGGCCGCGCGCCCGCGCGTCCATCAGCTCGCTGACCAGGTTGTTCAGCACGCGGATCTGCTGCGCGCCGCCCGGCAGCACCGTGGCGGTGCGCTGGGTGGCCAGGGCGGTGCGCCCAGTCGCGTTGACGAAGCTGACCTTCAGGTCGTACGCGCCCCAAGGCAGGGCCGACGTGTCCAGCTCGAACCCGGTTGCCGCCTGAGGGGCGCGCACCTCGCGGCTCAGCCCTTCGCGGGCGCCGTCGCGCGAGCTCAGCGCCAGGCGCAGTGTGCCCTGCCGCAACTGCTCGGCGGGGAGCAGCAGGCGGCAATCGACGCTGATCCGCGCCGTCTTGCCCGGCGCCAGATCGCGCTGCCAGGGGTCCAGCACGGGACGCGCAGCGGCTCGAGCACCAGTTGCCCGGCGGTGGTGATCTGCTGACGGTCGTCGCGCTGGTCGTAGGCCGTGGTCACCGCCAGCTTGCTGGCCGGGCCCGCTTCACCGGCCACGAACAGGTCGCTCCGACGGCTGAACACCGGGTCGAGTGGCACCCGACCCACGGACACCTCGGCCTCGGCGCCGGGCGCCAAGGCGAGCTCGCGCGTCGGCAGGTCACCGGTGAGCCGCACGCGGCGCGGCTGCCGGCCACGGTTGCGCAAGCGGACTGACGAGACGCCCGACGGCCGCTCGCCGAGCGCGTCGAACAAGAGCGTGGCGCCACCCACTTGCAGGTCGGCCTCGGCGTCGAACAGCGCGGTCACCTCGGCCGGGCTGAGCGCCCGCGAGTAGAGCCGGATGTCGTCCAGCTCGCCCTGGAAGTAGCCGTCGTAGAACCAGCCGGTGATGCGCCCTTTGGCCGGCGCGTGGCTGATGGGCAACGGCATGTCCAGCTCGGCGACCACTTCGCCGTCGACGCACATCCGGGCCCGTAGCGTCCGCGAATCGGCCACCACCACGACGTGCCGCCAGGCGCCGTTGAGCAGGCTGGCCGGCGCCAGGAGCGAGGCGTTGCGGCGGCCGTCGGCCCATTCGAAGCTCAGCCGCTGGTAGTTGTCCAGGCTGAGGTGCAGGTTGCGCTCGATGCCGTAGCCGACGTCGCCGAAGATGAGCCGGTGATGGTTGGCCTGCACCGCCCCGTCGGCCTTGACCCAGACCGCGAGCGTCAGATCGCCACTGAGGTTCATAGTGTCGAGCCCGGCATACTCGGCCAGGCTGTCCTTGCTCTCGAACCGCAGCGCGCCACCACGGGGCGACGGCACCCAGGTGGCGTGCTTCAGCTTGGCGTCATGCCCGTGACCGGTCAGGTCGCGGGCCACTTCGCCGCGACCTTCGTCGAAGGTCCAGCGGGCGACGAGGGCCGGGTCCTCGGCGGCCGCGGCGGCGGCCAGGCTGCCCGCGGTGGCGAGAACGATGGCCCAGCACCTGGTCAGGTTGGTCACGAGCGTCTCCTCACAGCGTCTGCACGCTACAGACGGGCACCACAGTGCGGGCAGTGCCGCGGCTCCTTGGCCGCGGTGGCGCCATGCGTCAGGTGTTCGGTGAAGCCCGCCGACAGAATGCCGGCCGGCAGCGCAAACAGACCGATGCCGAGGACGGCGACCACGGCGGCCAGCGCCTTGCCGACGGCGGTGACCGGGTAGACATCACCGTAGCCGATGGTCGTCAGTGTGGCCACCGCCCACCAGATGGAGGACGCAATGCTGGGGAACTTGTCGGGTTGGGCGTCGTGCTCGGCGTGGTAGACCATGGTCGCCGTGGCCAGCAGCAACGCGAAGCCGAGACCGAACGAGACCAGGAGTTCCTCGCGCTTGGCGCTGAGCACCGACCGAATGATGGTCACCGAGCGCAGGTAGCGCGCCAACTTGAGCAGCCGGAACAGCCGCACCAGCCGGGCCATGCGCAACATGCGCAGATCGCCCGGCAGGAGCAGCGGCAAGTAGAACGGCACGACGGAGAGGAAGTCGATGATGGCGAAGGGCGTCCACAGGTACCGCCACCGGGCGCGCCAGCCGGTGCCCAGGCCGGGCAGCCGCGGCGACAGCCACCACCGGGCCAGACACTCGATGCTGAAGACCACCATCGAGAACTGGTCAAAGGCCGCGAAGCCGGCGCGCCACCGGTCCGGCAGGCCAGGCTCGGTTTCGGCCAGAGCGATGGCGACATTGGCGACGATGAGCGCCAGAACCAGCGCTTCGAGCCAGTCGGGGAAGACCTCACCCACCTCGCCGACCCCGTCGATGCGGACCATGGCCGTCTCCCGCCGGTGGCTTCGCCATGGCAGTGCTGCCAACCTGCCGCTGCCAGGACTACCGCTGCAGGTCGCGACACAGGCTCAAGTGCTGCTCGGCGCACCGCCGCCACGAGTACTTCGCCGCGCGGGCCAGGCCGCGAGCGCCCAGGTCCTCGGCCAGCGCGCTGCTGTCCAGCACCCGGTCCAGCGCGCCGGCCAACTCCGCCTCGCTGAGCGGATCGACGAGCAGCCCGGCGTCACCGACCACCTCCGGGATACTGGTGGTGTTCGAGGCCACCACCGGCGTCCCGCAGGCCATCGCCTCCAGTGGCGGCAGGCCGAATCCCTCATAGAGCGAGGGATAGCAGAACACCGCCGCGGCGCGGTAGAGCGCCGGCAGATCGGCGTCCGGCACCTGGTTGCAGAACACGACGCGCGCCGTCAGCCCCAGCGCCTCCACCGCCGCGCGCACCGGCTCGACCTGCCAGCCGAGGCGCCCGACCACGGCGAGCGTGACGTCGTCGTGCCGACCGGCGATCTGCGCGAAGGCACCCAGCAGGCGCGGCAGGTTCTTGCGCGGCTGGATCAGCCCGACCGCCAGCACGTAGCGGCCGCTCAGCCCGTGGCGTTCGGCGCACGCCGCGGCGGCGGCGCGATCGAGCGGCTGGAACTGCGCCCCGGCGGCATAGGGGCAGACGTGGATCTTCTCGCGCGGCACGCGGCAGTAGCGCACGATCTCGCTCGCGGCGTGCTCGGAGCCGGTCACAATGGCCGTGGCCCGGCGCGCCGAGTTCGGGATGAGCACGCGCATGATGCGGCGCGGGCGCGGCAGAAACCACTCGGGGTGCGGCATGAAGCTGACGTCGTGAATGGTGGCGATGGTGGCGCACGGCGCGAAGCTGGGCACCAGGTACTGGGCCAGGGCCACACCCGCGCCCTCGCGGCGCAGCAGGCGCCGCCAGGCAACCTCGGTCCACAGCCAGCCGGGCCGGGCCGACAGCGTGTGCAGGGCCACGCCGGCCGGCAGGGCCAGCTCGTCGGTGGCGCCGGCGGGCGGGCGCTGGAAGCAGAGCAGGTAGCGCTGCTCGGGCGCCAGGGCGAACAGCTCGCGCAGCAGGCTGACCAGATAGGTCCGGTCGCCCGAGCGCTCGTGCCCGAGTTGGCGGCAGTCAACGGCGAGGGGGGCAGCGATCACGAGTGGTCATCGTCTCCGCGTCGGCCGGACGGAGCCGGACCGGCCACCAGCCGAATGCGCCCCGGCGAGCCGGGCTCCTCCTGGTTGGCACAGCCGACGCCGCTGCCGACGGGCATCAGAACCGGCGGTTGGCCATCGCGGCGACCACTGCGGGGCCACCTTCGTGACGCGCCACCAGACGGAAGCCCAGGTCGCGCAGTTGAGCCACCAGGTCGCGGGCCGCGGCCGCGCCGATCTGCTCGGGGTGGATCTCCAGCACCAGCACTGCCACGTGCTCGGCCAGCCAACGGCCCTCGCGAGCCACCAGGTGGACCTCGGCCCCTTCGATGTCGGCGACCAGATTGCAGCGCTCGATGCCGGCGGCCGCGGCCACAGCCGCCAGCGAAGTGCAGGGCACCGGCACGCCCTCGCCCGGCTGCGCGAGCACACTGCCCTGCTCGAAGAACCGCGGATCGCTATGGAAGACAACGTGGCCGTCATCGTAGCCCAGCGCCGCCCGCACCAGTTGGAAGCAGGCGCCATTGAGGTCGCGGTTGGTCTCCAGGAGATCCCACAGGGCCGGGTTGGCTTCGACCACCCAGTGCTGCGTCGGCTGCTGGAGCAGCCGGTTGGTGCCGCAAGCGACCACACCCATGCCGCCACCAAGCTCAACAGCCGGCAGGTCGCGCCGGAAGTGCCGCCGTACGGCCGCCAGCTCCCGTGTCTCGAAACCGTCGAACCAGTAGCTGCTCCGGCGCCAGAGCGGGAACGCCGGGCCGGCCAGGCGCAGGCGCAACCCGTCAATCCGGGCGGCGCCACGGAGCGCCACGTCGAGGACGCCCAACCAGGCGCGGGCCCAGCGGCCCAGGATCACGGCGACCTCGCGCAGTCCCTGCTGCGCCACTACGTGGCGCACGGCAGTGAGTTTGCGCGACACGAGGCCGAGCAGGCGTTGGAGAGGCATGGTGGTGCCTACTTGGCCAACCGGCCCGCCTTCCCTCCCCGAAGCAGGCCGCAGTGGCCGCCGGCCGGCTACGCCGGAGCGGCGACGGCAGCGTCGGCGTGGCCTCCTGCGCGTGGCGAGCCCGCCCGCCTGGCCTCGCCGGCGCGGGTCTGCCGGCAGCCCATCTGGGCGGTCCGGCTCGAGCGATTGCACCGCGCGTTGGTCAAGCCGGCGGGCGTCGCACCGACCCGATGAAGATGGCCTCGGCGCGGCGGTGACGGTGGTTGTACGGCCGGGCCAGCGCTGTGGCCAGGTCGGTTACGGCCCAGTGGTTCCAGACGCTCACACGGCGCAGGCACCATTGGCTGTCGACCGCCAGGCGCCCGTCGCGGATGACTTCGTCGAGATGAGGGTTCTGCCCGAGCGGCACGCTGAACAGCAACTGCCCGCCCGGGGCCAGACACTCACGCAGGTTGGCCAGTGCCAGCAGCGCCTTCTCCGGCTGCGGCGGTTGCTCATCGGCACCGATGTGCACCAGCACCGAGATGCTGACGATCAGGTCGAAGGGCTGCTCCGGGTGGTAGTCGGCGACATCCTCGTTGATCACGCCCGGCGACTGCTCATAGCGGTCGACCACGGTGTGCGCGCTGGCGAAGTAGTGCCCGAGCACGTGGCCCACCTCCAGCACCCGGCCGGCTTCGGCCTGGAGGAGCCGGCGGAAAATGGGCACCTCGACGGTGCGCTCGTTGCCCCAGGCGAAGGTGTAGGCGGCGAGGCAATAGGGATACTCGTCGCCACAGAAGCGGAACGTCTGCCGCGACTTGACGGCCCGGAACAGGCAGCGCAGCGGCGGCGCCCAGAGCCGCTGGCGGGTGAGTTCGGCAAAGCGCGCCCAGCCGTCCTCGCGGAGGACGCGGACCGCCGTTGCCATCTTGCTGACCAGCGACACGCCGCACAGACCCCTTGGTGAGCACCGATTCGGCGCGCCTGGCCCCCGACCTTCCTGCCGGCCGGCGTGGCCGTCGGGCGCGGTTGACCACTGGGTGATGTGTGTTAGGATCCGCCGCAGCGCGGAGCGCCCGTCGGCGGGTCGCGCGGATCGGCGAGCGTCTTGAGTTCCTGTCAGCGGCCAGAGTGTTTTGCCGCGCAGCCGGGCCGTCGGCTTCCTTCGCGTCTGGCGCGTTACTTCACCGCCGAGCACCGGCCGTTCTGGCTGCTGATCGCCAACGGCGTCATCTGGCGCCTGTCGTCCGAAGTGTTCGACCCCCGCCGCATCGTCGCGGCCTTCCTCACCCAGTTGCTCAACCGCGAATGGGTGGTCGGCGCGGCGCTGGCGATCCAGCCGGGCGTGACCAGCTTCCCGCAGCTCTGGGAGTCGTTCCAGGTCTCGGACGGCCGCCGCCGCATGCCGTGCTACCGCCTGGGCGCCTGGATTCGGCGCACGGCCCTGGCCTCGATGATCCTCGTCGTGTGCCTGTTCGCGCACCGGCCGGTGCTGCTGGGCACCGTGTTCATCATCTTGCTGGGTCTGATGGGCCTCGGCGAGGGGCTGGGCAGCGTCGGGTTCGGTGACATCGTCACCCGCACGGTACCGGCGCACCGCCGCGGCCGCATGTTCGGTTGCCGCATGGCCCTGGGCGGCCTGTTGGCCTTCGGCATGGGCTTCCTGGCGCGGGTCGCCCTGGCTCCCGGTTTCGCGCTCGGCTTCCCCTACAACTACGCGTTGTTGTTCAGCATCTCGCTGTTCTTCCTGTTCTGGGCGCAGCAGTGCTTCCTGTGGATCGACGAGCCACCGCTGGAGCCGCGCGAGCGGCCGGCGCCGACGTTCTGGGCCTACATGCGCTACGCGGTGGCCAAGATCCGGCGCGACCCGAACATGATGCAGTACCTGTACTACCGCTGCCTGACCCCGGCGGTCGGTCTGCCGACGGCGTTCATCGTGCCGTACGCCATGAAGGAGCTGCACTTCCACGCCAGCGTGGTCGGCCTGTTCGTCAGCACCTCGGTGCTGGCCTCGGTGGTCGCCAACCTGGCCTGGGCCTGGGTCTCCGACCGGCGCGGCAACCGCCTGTTGTTGCGCCTGGGCATCGCCACCGTGTTGGCGGCCGTCGGCTTGCTCGCCATGACACCGTTCGTGGGCCCGAGCACCGTGTGCGGCGGCTGGGACCCGAAGCTGCTCTGGGTGCTGGCGGTCAACTGCCTGGCCGAAGCCGGCCTGATGGCGATGGGCATCGGCCAGCTCAACTACCTCTACGAAATCGCGCCGGTCTCCGAGGTGCCGCTCTACACCGGCCTGGTCAGCAGCGCCACGGCGCCGGCGCTGATCATCCTGCCGCCGCTCTATGGCTGGCTCGCCCAGCGCTACGGCTATCCGGTCATCTTCGCGGTCGGGCTGGCCGCCGGCGTGGTCTGCGTCATCAACTCGCTACGCCTAGAGGAGCCGCGCCGACGCTGAGCGTCGAACCGGAGTCCTTGTCGGGGTGCCACTGGCGGCAAGCCGCCAGTGGCACCCAGCACTGGTGACCACGACAGGGACTATGGCAGGCTGCCGAGACTCACCGACCGTCGACGAGTTGGCGCACGCCGCCCGGCCCACCCACGGCCGTGCGCACCAGGCCGGCCCGCGCCACGGCGACACCCGCCAGACCCGTCTCGCCGGGCTCCCGGCGCGCGAACAGCACATCGCGGAAGCCCGGACCGCTGACCTCGGCGACCACTTGCTCGGCGTTCGCGCCGGGCAGCAGACGCGCGGTCAGTTCCGGCGCGGTGGCCTTGGCGTAGGGCACCAGCAGCGTGACGAAGGTCATCGGCAAGGCGCCGGTCTGACGGAAGCGGACCGCCGGGCGTGGTTCCTGGCGCGTGTAGACGAACGAGACGAACGACTCCACCGGCGCCAGGCTGACGCGGTCGGTGACCAGCGACTGGACGCGCAGGTTCGGCCCGTCGGAGTTGGTCGTCTGCGCCAGGCGGCCGGCCTCGTCGAACCGCGCGGTGCCCGGCCGGAAGTGCCAGTTCTGGTCGACGGTGTGCGAGCCGTCACCGGTCACCTTGTCGATCACCAAGAGGTAGGGCGGCGCACCGTGACCCGGCCGCGCGAACAGCACCTGCCGGCGCGTGGTGACGCCGGGATAGCCCGGATGCGAACCGTCGAGATAGCTCAGCGCCGGCTGTGAGGCGAAGCGGTGCAGCACCGCCGGCTGCGTGTTCTGGTTGGCCTCGTCCACACAGACCGTGTTGTGCGCCGCGGTGCGGCAGGCCGCGGCGCGACCGGGACCGTAGTAGAGGTAGCTGCCGGTGTCGGGCAGCAGTGTCTGCCCGAAGGCGTACAGGTCGAGCTGGAGCGCGTCGGGGTGCTGGTGGCCGCCGCCCCAGCGGTGGGCCACATCGCACAGCACGTACAGCGCCTGCGGGTCGACCCAGTCGGTGCGCATCACATAGTAGCCGGCCTGCGGCAAGGCGCTGTCGAGATGGTCGGGCTTGGTCCCTTCCTTACCGCCGGTGCCCACATAGAGCAGGTCGGCCCGGTTGAAGCGCCGGCCGCCGGCGGCGATGGTGGACCGCAGGCTGCCCGGCCACGAATCGCCCGGCATCGGCTGGCTGCCGTCGGGCTTCGAGAGGATCATCGAGTACTCGTACATGTGCTCGAGCCGCTCGTAGAAGCCGGCGCGTGGCTTGACGCCACCCACGGCGGCCAGCTCCGCCGCGTCCAGGAACAGGCTGAGCACACCGACATGGTAGCCGGTGGTCAACTCCACCTGCGCGCCGTCGGCGAGCACCTGCTTGGCCAGTTCGCCTTCCACGCGCTGCCAGGCCGTCTCGCGCCACTGCTTGGCGGCGGCGAACTCGGGGAAGTAGGTGCCGATGGTGAGCAGGCCCCCACTCTCGATCATGCCCCAGTTGCTGCCGCTGCTGAAGCGGCCGTCGGGCAGCAGGTACTCGGCATGGTCGGCCAGTGACGCCAGCATCAACGCATGGTCGGCCGGCGTCAGGCTCGGGGAGTCCAGGAACGCGGCGTAGATCGACGCCCAGCCCTGCCCGCGGATGCCGGCCTCGATGGTCCGCCAGGAGTACGGCGTGCCGGGCGGGTTCTTGGCCACCCAGTCGCGCAACAGCTCCAGCCAGCGGCGAGCGTACTTCTCGTCACCGGTGGCGCGGTAGGCGTGGGCCAGCGCGTGCCAGGCGCTGTGCCGGTTGAACTGCCAGGTCCACTCGGGGTCCTGCCCCGGGTTGAACGACCAGTCAATCTCGGCCGGCACCTGCTGCAGACCGTAGTTGCCCTGGCCGATGAAACGGTTCTGGAAGGCGGCCTCGGCCTCTTCCAGGCGCCGCGCACTGGCTTTGGGCCGGGGCTTGCCGCGCGGGTCATGCGGCAGCGGCGGCGTCTGGCGCGCGCGGTAGTAGGCCAGCAGGGCCGCCAGCGCCGCGGGCCGGTCGCCGCGGTCGGCCGCGGCCTTCACCTCGGCCAGCGCCGGCAGCGTCAGGTCGAGCCGCGACAGCAGCGTGGCGAGCGGGTCGTGGGGCGGCATGGTGGTCACCTTCAGTCCGCGGAGGGTGCCGCGTTCCGGCGCGCCGTGCAAGCCGGTGAAGGCCACCGCCAGCACCACCTCGCGCCCGGCGAAGCGCCGCAGCAGGTTGCTGAACGCCCGTTGCGCCGTGACCGGCACCGCGGTCGGCTGGCTCACGTCGTCACCGACGTGGCTGAGGAGCATGACCGTCGCCGCGCACTGCGCGCGATCGCCGGCGTTGAACACCACCTCGGCGCGCGCCTCGTGGCCCAGCTTGTCCCAGGCCGCCGGCTCGATCACCACCAGCTCGAGGCGCGGGCGCCGCTTGGTCTCGGGACTGGTCGCCGTGTAGGTGAACTCCAGCGCCGGCAGCCGGTCCTTGGCCACGGTGACCTGGCGACCGATCAGCACGGTGCCGCGCCCGGCGCCGGAGGGCTCATCGGCGATGGCCACGTCGGGCGTCTCCGGCGGGCCGCTGAAGGTCACCTGGTAGACCGGCCAGCCGCCGGCGGTGGCGGCGTCGACGGTGCGGCCACGGCGCACCTGCCAAGGACCGTAGTCCTCGGCGGCGGGGGCGAGCAGGGCGATGGCGAGCAGGAAAGTGGTCATGGGCAGAGACTTCGCCGCGTCTCGGGGCCGACCTGCCGAGCGGCGCGGCGACCACACCTGGCTGCGGGGCGCGATGATCGTATAATGCTCTGGGTACAGGGCCGAGTGTTGAGGAGACCGTCATGGCAAGAACCTATCGCCTGCAGGCCACGGTGCTGCCAGGTCACCGCATCGAGGTCACGACGCCCGACGTCGAAGTTGGCCGCCGCGTCGAAGTGATCGTCCTCGCCGAGTTGGGCGAGCCGGTGGCGGTGGAGTCATGGCAGCGGCTCCTCGACCGGTTGCCGGCCCGGGCGCGCACAGAGGCTGAGTGGCGCGAGATCGACCGCCAATTCGCTGCGGAGCGAGACGCATGGGACCGCTGAGCCTGCCCGATCAGGGCACCGTCTATGCGGACGCCCAGGTCTTCATCTACGCTGTCGAGAAGAGACCGCCGTACTGCGACTGGCTGAGGCCCCTGTGGGAGCAGGCCGACGCTGGCCAACTGAGGATCGCGACCAGCGAGTTGAGCCTGCTTGAGGTGTTGGTGCGGCCGCTCCGCGACGGCGACGCCGAGTTGGTGCACGCCTACCGTGAGGTGCTCGACAGCGCACGGCTGGCCCTACTGCCCATCACCGCGGACGTTCTGTTGCGAGCAGCCGAACTGCGCGCCACCTACGCCAGCCTGCGAACGCCCGACGCCATCCATTGTGCAACCGCGCTGAGCGTGGGTGCCGCGCTCCTGGTGTCGAACGACCTGGCCCTGCGCCAGATCAGTGGCCTGCCTCTGCTGCTCCTTGACGATCTGGCGCCCGAAGCGTGAGTTGGCCGCGGGTCGTGCTCGCGTCCTGGCCGATGGCGGCGTCAACGGCCGTCCTCGGACGAATAGAGCCCGCCGCGGTGCGAGATGACGTAGGCGCCGTCACCGGTCAGGTCGGTGAACCGCACCAGGGCGCCGTTGCCGGAGCAGCCGTACACGTAGATCGAGTCGTCCGTGCCGACGCTGATGCCCTGGATGTAGCCGGTGATCCCCAGGGCCTCAAAGCCCGCTCGCGCCGAGAGCGTGTTGACCACCGTGTCGGTCGCGGTGTCGATGACGCTGATGGAGTCGTCATCGTCGTTCGAGGCGATGACGTAGCGCTCGTCGTTGCTCATCGTCAGCCCGCAGGTGCCCTTGCCCGTCGGGATCCTAGCGATCACCTCACGGGCGCGGATGTCGATCACGGCCACCTGGCTCGGCGCCTGGTAGCCATGGCAAGCCGTGTACGCCTTGGTCTTGGCGCGGTTGATGACCAGATCATCGCTGCGCTCGAGCGCGGCCGTAGCCGGCATGAACACCTCGAAGCTGTAGTCCGACTCGCGGTCGAACAGGAACGTCAAGGCGCTCTTCCAGCCGGCGCAGAGGTAGTAGCGGTCGTGGTCGATGAAATGGCCCTTGCCGCCGATCTCGGTGCGGTAGGTGGCGCCGGGGATGACCGCCACCCGTTTGTGGACGTGGATCCGCGCCAGGTCGGTGATGCCCTTGAGGATCACCACGCCGCCTGACAAGTCGTGGACGAACATGGTGTCGCCGTCGGGCATCACGTTGGTGGCGTAAACCGGGCCGGTGTCGACCACCTTCTCCACCTCCAGCGAGTCCTGGCCGATGCAGTAGAGGCCGTCGTGGCAGGCGATGTAGAGGTAGGCGTTGTCGAGTGACGTGGCATGGCAGTCGGGCTTCTCGCCGACCGGAATCTCGGTCACGAAGCGCATGGTGGCCAGATCGTAGACGCAGACGGAAGCGGTGCCGTGCGTGAACTCATACCGCTCGGGGCCGTCGTGAACGCGGTTCGGCCGCAGCGGGTCGAAGTGCCGTGGTGAGGCCATGCCGATCTCCTCCGGTCGTCCGGCCTGCATCGTGCCTCGGCTGGCCGGCCTGGTCGACGGCCGCTATACTACGGCCTCGGCAGCCGGCGGCCAAGGGCCGCACGAACCAATCGGCTGGCCGGGATGGTACCGCCGATGTCCGAACGCGACTTCACCGATGAGCTGGCCGCCACGCTCGCGCCGACGCACGTCGTGGTCTACAAACGTGTGGCCGGGCGCGAACTGCACCTGAACGTCTTCGACCCGCCCGGTTGGGCGCCAGGTGACCGGCGGCCGGGCCTGCTGTCCATCCATGGCGGCGGCTGGACCGGTCTGTCGCCGCACCGGCAGTACCCGACCGCCGCGCACTTCGCGTCACGCGGCCTGGTCGGCATCGCCGCCGAATACCGGCTGGCCGGCGGCGACACGACGGTGTCGGACTGCGTACAGGACGCCCGGTCGGCCGTCCGCTATCTCCGGGCGCACGCCGACGAGCTGGGCCTCGACCCGAGCCGGATCATCGTGCAGGGCGGTTCGGCCGGCGGCCACCTGGCGGCCGGCACCGCGCTGTTCGACGGCGTGGACGACCCCAACGACGACCGGACGGTGTCCTGTGTGCCGAACGCGCTGGTGCTCTTCTTTCCGGTCATCGACACCTCGGCCGACGGCTACGGCCAGAGCCTGCTGGGCCGCGGTTGGCGCGACCTGTCGCCGCTGCACCAGGTGCGCCCGGGCACGCCGCCGACGCTAGTTCTGCACGGCACCAGCGACACCGTGACGCCGTTCCAGGGCGCGGCGGCCTTCCGCGACGCCATGCAGCAAGCGGGCAACCGCTGCGAACTGGTGCCGCACGAGGGCGGCGACCACGGGTACCTGATGCGCGCTGCGAAGCTGTTTGGGGAGGCGATGCGCCGGACGGAGGAGTTCCTGGGCGGGCTGGGGATGATGGCGTAGGTAGGCGGCGCTGGCTGCCGGGCAATGGCAGGGCTAAGTCAAAGTCGTCGCAACCCCAGAGCCAGTAAGGCCCGGACGGGA